>CAYFFV010000013.1:0-64486 GCA_964342695.1 uncultured Vicinamibacteraceae bacterium | reverse complement strand
GCAATCGCGGATCAGGCAAGGACGATCAGAATACCCGTTCATATGATAGAAACCATTAATAAACTCGTCCGAACTTCTAGAGCCTTGGTCCAGGAAATTGGACGAGAACCCACATCTGAGGAAATAGCCGCAAGAATGGAAGTTCCCGTAGGCAAGGTCAGAAAAGTCTTAAAAATTGCACAGGAACCCATCTCTCTTGAAACTCCTGTTGGAGAAGAGGAAGACAGCCATCTTGGAGATTTCATCGAAGATCAACAAATAGTATCACCTGCAGAAGCCTTTATTACTTTAGATCTTCAAGAACAAACGAAATCAGTTCTTCAAACGCTAACTCCTCGGGAAGAAAAGGTTATTAAGATGCGTTTTGGTGTAGGAGAGGGCAGCGAGCACACACTTGAAGAAGTTGGTCAGGATTTTGCCGTAACAAGAGAAAGAATTCGCCAAATAGAAGCTAAAGCTCTTCGGAAATTACGTCATCCGTCGCGAAGTCGAAAACTCAAGACATTTCTTGAAGGAAATGCTTAAATGCAGGGCCCATAGCTCAGCGGTCAGAGCCGCCGGCTCATAACCGGCTTGTCCCAGGTTCGAATCCTGGTGGGCCCACCAATCTTTTTCAAAGTTACTTCACTAAGATTTCTGAACCGTGCTAGGATCTGATGCTTTTATAAATCAACACATTTTTTATGACTTACTTAATTCGTCCTCACGCAAGAAAATGGGCTTCTCAAACCCTATTCAATTACTTGAGGCACGTTTCTTTCATCAACCCCGCGTTCGCGGGGTTTTTTATTTTATAAAGAAAAATAAATGCTTTTAGAACTACAACATTTGATCGCCCTTCAAAAATTGGAAACTTCAGTAGAATTGATACGGACGAACATTGCGGAACTACCAAACTTGGAATCCGCCCTAGTCTCCCGTCTACACGAATGTTCAAGTAAGGTCGAAGAAGCTACAGGACGACTTACAGAACACAAAAAAGTTAGACAACAAGAAGAAAATGAACTCGCCGAGGTTAACACACGCCTGTCCCGCCTGAAACAGCAACTAATGGAAGTTAAAACCAACGACATTTATAAAGCCATGCTTGGTGAAATTTCAAATGCTGAAAAAGAAGTCAAAAGTATTGAGGACAATCTACTGGAACGCATGCTCGAAACTGATACTTTTAATTCTGAGCTCGAACAATTTCAAATTCTTCTAACCAAAGAGAAAACCATCGTCGAGAACGAGCAAAAAAAGATTGAAAAAGAAAAAGCTGCATTTGAAAAAGACCTGAAAGCTCTTGAACACGAACGAAACGAACTAGTTAGCAGTCTAGAACACCGCGTTGTCTCATTGTTTGAAACAGTCTCAAAAAGTAGGTCTGGCATAGCCGTAGCTCAAGCTCGAGAGGGCCGTTGCTCATGTTGTCAAGTTAGGCTTCGCCCACAACTCTTTAACGATATCCGATTAAACAATCAACTAATTCAATGTGAAAGTTGTCAAAGGATTCTTTACTTCGAAGACCAAGAGGTAGTCTCTGATATTAAGGAAACGAAGTGAAACAAAATCTTGTCGTGGCCTATATCGACGGTGGTTCCAGAGGAAACCCTGGTCCATCTGGCTATGGCGCAAGAATTGAAAATCAAGATGGCTCAATAATCGAAGAAATTAAGGGTGCGGTCGGAATCGCCACAAATAATGTAGCGGAGTACGAAGGCCTGTTAGCGGCATTAAGTTATTTGCAGGAAAACAACTTCACCAATGTGATTGTAAGATCTGATTCGCAGTTGCTTGTGAAACAAATGACAGGACATTTTAAAGTCAAGCACCCCAATCTTAAACCTCTTTACGATAAAGCTATAACTCTTGTTGGCGAGCTAGATTTAGTTGAATTTCAACACATTCCTCGGGAGAAAAATTCTTTTGCAGATCGATTGGCCAATGAAGCAATGGATGAAATAAGTCTTCCGCTAGGTTCTGATACTTCACCTCATAGTGAAACATCAACACCCATCGTTGATGATCAGATAAAAGGTTTAAAGGGAACCGTTTTGTCAATAGGAATAGATATTGAATCAATAAGTCGCATAGATAGTCTCTTAAAACAATACGGAGACCGATTTTGCAAGCGCATCTTTACTAATGAGGAACTAACATATAGCCTTAAAAGAAAACATCCCGCACAACATTTGGCTGGCAGGTTTGCAGCTAAAGAAGCGGCAATGAAGGCATTAGGAACTGGTCGCTCACAAGGCGTTCTTTGGAGAGATATTGAGGTCATCAGAGACTCAGGACCACCTGCTTTATTTTTTCATGGAAAGGCTCTTGAAGTATTTGGTTCGATCGGTGCGACTCGTTCTGTAATGAGTATCACTCACTCTGGAGATTGGGCTCTCGCTGAGGTCATTTTTATCTCTTAGACAATTTTGGGCTGCATTAACAATTTAATAAAGATCAGAAGCTTTCCAGATTCAGAGAATCCTGCAGACAATTCATCTTAGACTTTTTTTAATTACTAGTTTGTCTAAGAAAACTTGGTTTATTTGCTTCCTCTTTTTTTTCAAGTGTTTGTGCAATCCGGCTACCCGTAGAGGAAGGGAGCTCGATAACTCTCCGACGGGCCAAAGCAACAGAAGGCACTTTTTCTATCGATTTATCATGCGTCCAACCAGCATAAGTTTCAAGGTCAACGGGAGTATTAGCAGAACCTGACAATTCAGAGACTGATTTCTCTAGAGACTGACGTTGATCAAATCCAGTAGCTATTACAGTAATTTTTATTTGGCCATCCATAGAAGGATCGACTACTGCACCAAATATAATATTAGCGTCTTCATGTGCCGCATCTTGAATTACCGTTGTAGCCTCACTTACTTCTATCATAGTTAAATCATTTCCACCGGTAATATTAACGACGACCCCGCGAGCTCCATCAACCGACGCATCCTCTAGAAGCGGACTCGAAATTGCAAGTTTTGCTGCATCTATTGCTCGACTTGTTCCACTACCAGTACCAGTTCCCATAATTGCCAAACCCATTCCAGACATAATGGTAGTCACATCAGCGAAATCGAGATTGATTAGCCCAGGCATCAAGATAAGATCAGAAATGCCTTGTACAGCCTGATACAAAACATCGTCAGCTTTAGTGAAGGCGCTGGTTAAACTTGTAGTTTTATCGATACTAACAAGCAAGCGTTCATTTGGTATTGTTATCACTGTATCAACGCATTCTCTCAACTCTTTAAGACCTTGGGTCGCCTGTTCTCCTCGACGTTTGCCTTCAAATACAAATGGCTTTGTCACAACACCAACCGTTAAGGCGCCTAATTCACTCGCGAGATTGGCTATGACAGGAGCAGCTCCGGTTCCTGTTCCACCTCCTAAGCCAGTGGTGACAAAAACCATATCTGCACCATCTAACGCCAGAATCAATTGCTCTGTATCTTCTAGGGCGGCCTGCCGACCGATGGAAGGGTCAGCACCCGCACCAAGTCCTTTTGTTAATTTCGCACCAATTTGTAAGCGAACCGGGGCTGAACTCTGTGACAAAGCTTGCATATCTGTATTTGCAACAATGAACTCAATACCGTCAAGCCCTGCCGTCACCATACGATTAACAGCATTACTCCCACCTCCACCAACCCCAATAACTTTGATCCTTGCACCGGGACGAACATTACTATCCAATGTCAACCGAAAACTATTGTCCATGGCGTAATGTTCTTTAGTTGATTTATCTTTGGTTTTGGCCATGAATATTTTCCTCCTGGTTCTGCTTTAAAAGAAGTCCTTAAAAAGGCTTCTGACACGTGCACTAACTTGATTAAAGACACCGATGCCCTCAAAGTTTTCTTGCTCACTCATTTGATTTCGTTGGGCGTACATCACCAGTCCAACTGCAGTCGCAAAAGCTGGATTTTTCACATGATCTGAGAGCCCGCCCACACCTAATGGACACCCTCGTCTGACAGGAAGATCAAATATCTGCTCAGCAATCTCTTCCATCCCGTCCAAAATCCCTCCGCCTCCAGTAAGCACAATTCCCGAATGAAGCGAACGGTCGTAACCAGCATTTCTAATCTCGTCCCATAGTTGATGAAATATTTCTTCCGCTCTTGGCTGAAGGACCTCAGACAACAACCTTTTCGGTATGACGCGTGGCTGTCGTCCACCAACACTTGCTACTTCGATCGTTTCTTGTTCATCAACTAATGATGTAAGCGAACATCCAAATCGTCGCTTAGTCTTCTCTGCATCTGGAATTGGCGTTCGTAATTTAACAGCAACGTCGTTTGTAAAATGATCGCCTCCCAAAGCTAACACGCCAGTATGCCAAAGACTTCCACGTTCAAAAATTGCATAATCTGTCGTCCCTCCACCTATGTCGACCAAGGCAACACCTAGTTCTTTTTCATCAACAGTAAGGACAGACTCTGCAGCAGCCAACTGTTCAAGAACAGTTTCAATAACCGACACCCCGGAACGATTAACACAAGCAATAATATTTTGCGTCGAAGATGCACTGCCAGTAACAACGTGTACGTTAACCTCAAGTCTCGCGCCGGTCATTCCTATGGGTGCACCGATCTCATCCTGTTCATCAACAACAAAATCTTGAGGTAACACGTGAATGATCTCTCGTCCCGCAGGTAATGAAACCGCCTTGGCGGCATCAATCGCCCTCCGGACATCTTCACGAGTAATTTCTCTTTCTTTTCCTGCAACAGCTACAACTCCTCGACTGTTAAATGCTTTAACATGTGCTCCAGATAAACCCAAGTACACCGACTCAATCTCTACACCAGCTGTTACTTCTGCCTCTTCAATTGCTTTTTTAATAGATTCGACCGCTGCCTCTAAATTGACGACAATACCTTTGCGAATACCATTCGACTCCGCATGACCAAAACCGATAATAGCAAGGCCTCCTTCATCCAAAACCTCACCAACAACAGCCACAATCTTCGAAGTGCCCACATCGAGACCCACAAAATGTTGTTCCCTACGCGCCACGCATCCTCCGTCTAGATCATTTCTTTTCAATTCAAAGATTCAGCCGGGCGAACATAAACACGCTGGTCAAATCTCATGTCAACATAGTCAATATCATTTACCCGAGCCCGAATTGTCGGCAGCAGTTCAAGATACTCATCAATTCGCTCTGCATACCTATCTGTTCCTAAATGCAAAAATGTTGAATCATCGTTAAGTAGAACCACCACATTATGAGGATTACTGACGTCTATCTGCGAAACACGATTCGCTAAGACAGATTCTGACTCTAACTGTTTAATGACATCTACAAGAAGACTCGCTCGCCCTGAATCTACTTCATTATTTTTCGCACCTATTTGTAATCCATCGACAATTGGAAGCTTGAAAGAAGAAAATGCTGGACCGTACTCTTCGATAACAATTCCTTCCGAGTCGATCAGATAAAGCAGTGCATCGAATCTTGCGAGCCCAATGGGCAATCTTTCTTTAATATTAATTTCTATCGTAGATGGAAACACTCGTCTAAGCGTTGCCGTCTTCACCCAACTAGAAGCTAACAGATGCTCTCGTCCAAGATTTAAATTAACCTTAAATATATTTTTATCTTGAAATTCACTCACTAATGAAAGAATCTCTCCATTCGACAAGTACTGATTTCCTGAGATTGAAATATTATCAATCCTAAACATAGACACATCATGCACAATCAGCGGTGCGGCTCTTAATCCACCCATAACTAAGATCAAAAGCAATAGAACATTTAAAACATTGCGTCTTAATTCTTTGTTTCGCTTGCGGCGCACCGGCTTGATCTGTGCACGACGAAACCGGCGATCGGCCGGGAGGTAAACAGCCATCAAGGCTTTCCTTTCCTAGAGGCAACCAATGCCTTTAGAAGCTCTCTTGGAAGCGAACTAATCGAACCTGCGCCAAGCGTAATAATTAAATCTCCTGGATGGGAATCCACCACCAGGGTCTCAATGATTTTCTCAAAGCTATCCAAAATATTGACGGACACGGCCCCTGTATTTCTAATCGCTGCAGCAATGATTTCCGCCGACACTCCTGGAATAGTTTCTTCACTTGCCGAATATATTTCTGTCAATATCACATCATCAGCTAGCGAAAGAGATGATCCAAATTGTTCAGTTAAACGTGCAGTTCTACTGTACCGATGTGGCTGAAAGACTACTTTTAATCGGGAAGGAGATCGCAGACGCGCCGTCTCAATAACGGCTTTAATCTCGGTAGGGTGATGCCCGTAGTCATCAATAATCGTTATGCCATCAACTTCACCAATCACTTCGAATCGTCTATCAGCACCATGAAACTCTTCTAAAGCACTGATTATATTTTCAGTTGAAATACCAAGATAATGTCCAACACAAATCGCTGCCAAAGCATTTTGAATGTTATGGCGTCCCGGAACAGCTAATTTGAGTTCAAATTCATCTAGTCCGTCTTTATCGCGAATACGTACCTGTGCCCGAGAATTCAATGGACCGAGCTCTATTTGATCGGCAAATATTTTTGACTTAGTATTTTCAATTCCATAAGTTAAAATTTTTGCGCTCATCGCAGAGCCTATAGCTTGCAGCCGTTGGTCATCCCAACAAATTACTGAGCAACCTTTTGAATTAACAGAATACGCAAACTTCAGAAACGAGGCTTCTAGATCTTCCATGCTCGTGTAAGCATCAAGATGTTCTTCATCTAAATTTGTCAACACAGCAATATCAGGAGATAGTTGAAGAAAAGAACGATCACTTTCATCAGCTTCGACCACGATAAAAGGACCTTCCCCTAATTTCGCATTGCTCCCGAACGCACGCATTTTTCCACCAATAATGAACGTGGGATCTAAACCCTCGAAATTAAGCATACAAGCGATCATCGCGGCCGTTGTCGTTTTTCCATGTGAACCGACAACCGCAACACTTCTCTTAAGTTTCGTAAGTTCAGCCAGCATATCACCGCGAGGAACAATAGGAATTCCTCTATTTTCGGCTTCGAGTCGCTCTGGGTTATCAGAAGGCACGGCTGCAGAAATCACTACAAGATCTGCGTTGTTGACGTTGCAGGCATCATGTCCTTCGTTAAATTTTATTCCTAAAGTCTTCAGCCGATCAGTTAAGTTTGAAGCACAGAGATCCGAACCACTGACCTCATAACCCAAACCTAAAACCACTTCGGCTATCCCACTCATACCGATGCCTCCAACACCCACAAAATGAACCCGCTTTATCGAATCGGGAAAAATTGATTGGGACTTCATCTACTTAACGTTTTTGTACCTTGCCATGGAGCCCTTGATCCCCCAATGGAATATATTGCTCCATACAATCAACAACATTCGTAGTCGCATCTGGTCTTGCCAGGTTTCGACTGGCTGTCGCGAGAGACGACCTGTACTCGTCATCTGTTGCAAGCGCCACAATACGATTCCCTAATAATGAGCCTGAAAGTTTCTTTTGCTCTATCAGCTCTGCTCCTCCTTCTTTAACAACAGCAACAGCGTTCTGATACTGATGATCATGTGTCGCATTAGGTAAAGGTATTAAAATTGCCGGCCTACCAGAAGCCGCCAATTCAGCTAATGTCATCGCACCTGCTCTACAAACAACAAGATCGGCTTCAGCCATCCTTCGATCAACATCATCGAAGAATGTATCTACATGCGCATTTAAACCGACCGCCCGATATCCATCTGCGACGAAATTGACATCTTTTATTCCAGTCTGGTGGGTGACATGAATAGGCCTGGAACATCTAGCTAATATTGAAGCAGCCTCAAGCATGGCCTTATTGATAGCGTGTGAACCCTGCGACCCTCCAAGAATCAAAATACGAGCGACGGACGGCGAATACTCTGATCTTGGTGCCTTAAAAAAAGAATCCCTAACGGGATTGCCGCAAACTAAACCGTTTCTTGGAAAATATCGTAAGGCGAACTTTGATGACACTACCGCAATACTAACCAGACGTGATAACAATCGGTTGGTCAATCCAGGAACAATGTTTTGTTCTAACAATATCGTAGGAAACCCACACAAGGAGGCCAGCATTAAAACAGGTCCAGAACTGTATCCGCCTAGTCCAACCACTATCTTTGGACATCGCTGATAAAGTACAACGGCCGAATCAAAAAAACTTACCGGAATTAAAACTAGCCCTCGCATCAAATTCCAAATTCGTTTTCCGACCAAGCCAGAAGTGCGAATCTTTTCCACAATAAATCCCTCATTACTCAAAACTCTCGATTCCAAATGTTTTCCACTTCCAACAAAAATCACCTCTATTTGAGAATGACGTCTCGTAAGTTCACGTGCGACAGCGATACCAGGAAACAGATGCCCGCCCGTACCACCTCCTGCAAACATTACATTTACTCTCTTTGTTGCCATTTCTGGCATTAATCTCCCAACCGTTATTAATCCTCAAGTATCTGAGGAGGCGTGTTGTGAAATGTTCAGCAACACACCCATACCAAGTAGATTCACTAACAAAGACGATCCCCCCATACTTACAAAAGGTAAAGGGATCCCTTTTGTAGGCATCAATCCAAGCACTACACTGATATTTATAAAAGCTTGCAATGACACCATCGTTGTCACCCCGACTGCGACTAGTGAACCAAAACGATCCGGCGCAAGTGCGGCGACACGTAAACCTCTCCAAGCGATGACGCAAAAACATAAAAGCACGACGGACGCGCCGATTAAACCTGTCTCTTCAGAAATCACAGCATAGATAAAGTCAGTATGCGGATACGGAAGATAAGACAATTTTTGAACACTTCCCATTAAACCTTTTCCGAACACTCCGCCGGTTCCAACTGCGATCTGTGATTGAATCAATTGAAAACCATCTCCAAACGGATCGTCCCATGGATCCAAAAATGCCAATAAACGTCTACGTCTATATTCGGCACTCATAAGGACTATGTAGAGCAAAGGAATCATCGTCGCGCTAACCCAAACCAAGTATCTATAGCTAAGACCCGCCACAAATACCATCGCACCGATGATCAAGAGGAGGGTCAATGCAGTCCCGTAATCTGGTTGCAAGTAAATTAAACCTGTAACAACACCAGCAGCCACAGCAATCGGAAGAAGCGTATAAGAAACATCGTTAATTCGATCCATCCGCTTCTCTAGCATCGCTGCGACAAAAAACACCACTGCGAGCTTCGCAAACTCAGAAGGCTGAATACCGATTCCGGCAACATTGAACCAGCGATTTGTTCCATTTATTGCTGGCCGGGTCAAAACTAATAACAGCGCCAACACAGCTATGCCTAGAACCGTCCAAACGATAGCGGGCTGCTTAAGATTTCTGTAGTCGACTTGGGAAGCCAAAAGTAAAAGCAGAACGCCTAGCCCTACCCAAGTTATCTGTTTGAATAAGAAAAAATACGGCTGGGAATATTGATCCATCGCAAGAGGCGCCGAGGCGCTGTAAACCATCACTACACTTGAACAAACCAGTAATAACGTGGACAAAAACAACCACTTGTCCGCTTTTAATTTTCGAGCCATACTTTGTCTCTATTCCTAAAAAAAGGAATTATCTTTAACTAAAGGTTTCTCTACTCCAAACCGATAAATAAACAATAGAACTGGCGAGCAGTGAACAGTCATCAGTCGTCTCAAAAGTAAACACACTAACCTCGTAGGCGGGGCGGCCTACGCTCCCAGCGGCCAGCTTGACAACTTCAAGATTCAACTGATGACTGTTCACTACTCACCTCTTTACAGTTGTTCTAACAACGACTTCACTTCCTCCTTAAACATCCGCCCACGTTCTCGATAGTCTCTGAACATATCCAAGCTTGCGCACGCAGGTGCAAGCAATACGACACCCTTTGGTTTAATCAAACTAAACGCCACCCGAACAGCCTCGTGCATATCTTGGGCCTTTCGAATATCAACAAAGACACTTAACTCAGATTCAAAACGATCGCGAGATTCTCCAATGACCACTAGCGCTATTACTTTAGATGTGAGTACAGGAACTAAATCCGTCAGTTTTCCGCCTTTAAAATGTCCACCCATAATCACTACGAGGTTTTCGTCAAATGATTCAATGGACGCCTTCGCGGCCATTATGTTTGTAGCTTTTGAGTCATTAACAAATTGCACTTCAAAAAATTGACCAACGTGTTCAAGAATGTGCTCTAAACCGCTAAATGACGAAACCGCTCTCTTAAGAGCATCAGGCGAAACACCAGCTATCTTTCCTACAGCCGCAGCGGCCAAAACGTCATTAAGAATGTGACGTCCCGGTAAATTCATTGAAACTGCAGGTAAAAGTTTTTCTGTCTCTTCCCCTGAACGATATACAATTGAATTTTCTAGAAGACTGACACCATCATTAATAGAAGAATTGAGTGAAAAGAAGACGGTGCGGGCTTGACCTTTACTTGCAAGTTCTAATACTTTCGGATCGTCTGCATTAACGACCATTGAGTCACTAGATGTTTGGTTAGAAAAAATTTTGGCTTTCGCCGCAGCATATTCACCAAAATGGCCGTGCCGATCTAAATGATCACAGGAAAGATTCAAGAAAACCGAAATCCACGGATGAAATGCTGTCGTAAGTTCGAGCTGAAAACTACTTACTTCAACAACGTGAATCACGTCTGAATTAGATTGTTCAACCTGACTACTGAGAGCAACCCCTACATTACCGCCTAAAACAGAGCACTTTCCATCTTCTTTAAAAATTCTGTCAATCAGGTAACTCGTTGTTGATTTTCCTTTGGTTCCCGTCACAGCCACAATGCGGCCAGGAATCCACCGTGAGGCAAGCTCCACTTCACTAATAATCGGAATACCATTTTTTCTCGGAGTATCCAAAACAGACAATTTCGGTGAAATACCTGGACTTAGAACAATAAGTTCGGCGCCTTCTACTGTTTCTTGGCGATGTCCCCCAACTTCGACTTCAACCTCATCTATCAATCCTGATTCATCTATTGTTTCTCGAGTGTCACTGAGAGTGACAAAAGCTCCGCGCTTGGCGAGTAATTCAGAGGCCGCTAATCCACTAAGACCAGCACCAAGAACTAACGCACGAACTTTATCTACCGAAAAATTCTGACTATTAATTTCTTCTTTCATCTCAATTTCAACGTCGTCAAACTAAACAGCGCAAAAACAACTGCAAGAATAAGAAATCGTGTTATTACCTTAGGCTCGCTCCAACCGCTCAGTTCGCAGTGATGATGAAGCGGCGCCATTTTAAAAAATCTAAGACCGGTCAATTTAAAATAACCAACCTGAATGATGACTGAAATAGCCTCAATCACAAATACAGCACCTACAATAGGAAGCAACAACTCTTGTTTGATTAACAAAGCGACGGTTCCTAGTGCCCCTCCTAAAGCCAACGAACCCACATCTCCCATAAATAGATCTGCAGGGTAGGAGTTGTACCAGAGGAAACCCAATCCTGCACCAACCAGTGCGCCACAAAATACAGTCAACTCCGCTGCTGGAGGAAATCTAATCAGCAGAAGATAATCCGCAAAGACAGCATGTCCACTGATATAGGCAAGAGCTGTAAATGCAACAGCTGCTACCGTAAACACGCTCACGGCTAAACCATCAAGACCATCGGTCAAATTGACTGAGTTTGAAGATCCGACTAATACCAAAATCGCAAATGGTACGTATAGAAGACCTATATCCGGCAGTAATTCCTTAAAGAACGGGAACACAACCTGTGTGTTGTAAAGTCCATAATCAGTCAATAGAAGCAAGGAAAAACCCACTGCACTAGCAACCACGAACTGTAAAAAAAGTTTGTAGCGCGCTTTAAGACCGTGATGTGACCCACGAGTGATTTTGAGATAATCATCTATAAAACCAATTCCCCCAAAAGCCAGAGTCGAAGACATTGCAACCCAAACATATGAGTTCCTCAAATCAACCCAACAAAGTGTAGGTATCAACGCAGCCCCTAAAATTAAAACCCCACCCATGGTTGGAGTTCCCGCTTTAGGATGATGAGTTTCTGGTCCATCGTCCCTAATGATCTGTCCTATTTGAGCCTTCCGTAAAACACGAATCGCCCAAGGTCCAAGCATCAACATAAGCACAAACGCAGTTAGGCTGGCGGCAGCAGTACGAAACGTGATGTACTGCATCACATTGAGTAATGAAACCTGTTCACGCAGGGGATAAAGAAGGTAATAGAACACTTATGACTCCGCCTGTGCTTTAGTAATACAATTGACAATGTGATCCATTGACGTACCTCTTGAGCCCTTTACAAGGACCACGTCGCCATCCTGCAATATCTGCATCGCATACTCGGCAGCTTCTTTGCTTGTAGAAAAAATCTCAATCTTCTTTTGAGGTAATCCTTCGGCAATAGCTCCTTTTGCTAAAGCGAGAACTGAATCACCGCCAACCAAAACAATCTTCTCAAACCCAGAACGTACTGCCGTCCTTCCACACATTTCGTGCAAAGACTCAGAGCGTTTTCCAAGTTCCAACATTTCTCCTAAAATCGCTACCCGCCTAGAACATTTTGTGTCAGATCCAACTGCTTGGAGAGCAGCTTGTAGAGCCACAGGATTTGAGTTGTAAGTGTCATCAATAACAGCCACCTTTCCAAACTTAATAATTTGTCCTCTCCCTACCTGAGGCAGGAAATTCGAAATTCGATTAACGAGTATCTCCAGTGGAATATCAAACTGCAGTGCCAAAGCAATTGCCGCCACAATATTGTCCATATGTCCAAAACCCACCATTGGCGTCCTTAGTAAACGTGAACCAACGGGAGTCTCAATATTTGCCTCCATACCTTCCAGACCTAGCATACGTACTTGACGAGCTGATACATCTGCAGATTGCTCAACACCAAAGGTAGTAAGTGACCCAGGAAACGACTTCGATCTATTCATCACACGAGAATCTCCTGCATTAGCAATAAGGTGCCCTGTTGATGAAGCCCCCTCAAGAATTTCTGCCTTTGCATCCGCAATCTCTTCTATCGAATTAAAAAAAGCTGAGTGAACCTCTGCGACATTGGTCCAAACGCGAAAATCTGGTTCAGTAATTGAAACAAGGTCACTAATTTCTCCCGCGTGATTCATTCCCAATTCCATTACTGCCACCTCAGGTTTCTTACGCAATTCCAAAAGCGACAACGGCACCCCTATGTGATTATTTAAATTACCAGCACTACGAAATACTCGACATGAACCGTCCAAAAGAGCGGCAGCCATCTCTTTTGTTGTTGTCTTACCCATACTCCCCGTAATAGCTACGACACACGAACCCGAACGACGTCTGACATACCTACCCAGCTTTTGTAACGCCCTTGTTGTGTCCCGCACAAGAATCACAAAAAAATCTTTCGATGTTTTGCAGTCGATTCGTATTGCCGATTGATCGCTGATTATTATTCCCGCAGCTCCTCTCCTTAAGCTTTCGTTGACGAATTCGTGTCCATCGAATCGTGTCCCGTTAATCGCAATAAAAACATCTCCCTGTTTGACAGACCGACTGTCTATAGAGAATCCCTCTATCACTGTTTCCGGGCGACCTTGTATTAAGCTCCCTTCGCTTTGTTCTGCTAACTCGGCTGCACTGAAAACCAAAGACTTGAATTTCGTCAAGATAGACCCTCATCCTGCCCGAACACCAGCTCTTCGAAGCGCAAGTGCCTCCCTAGCAACAGAAGCATCATCAAAAGGCATAAACTTTTCTCCTATTATTTGGTGCCGCTCGTGGCCCTTACCGGCAATGACAACTAAATCTCCATGTTTCGCCTCTTGAATTGATTGTTGAATAGCTTCACTCCGGCTCAAGATGATCAACCAAGGAATCGAGCAAGCACTCAAGCCCCGCTCAACTTCTTTAGTGATATAACCCGGATCTTCTGAACGAGGATTATCAGATGTTAAAATAACAAGATCTGAAAGGCGCCCAGCCACTGCACCCATCAAAGGGCGTTTTGAAGTATCCCTGTCCCCACCACAACCAAAAACAGTAATTAACCGACCGTTCGTAAGTTTTCTGGCTGTTTCGAGAAGACTTCGCAAAGCATCATCAGTATGGGCAAAGTCAACCAAGACCTTTACAGGATCTTTCTCTGACGAGACAACCTGCATACGTCCTGGAACACTCTTGACTCCCATAATTCCCTTTCTTATCGCAGGGAAAGGAATACCAAGAGAAGAACCTAGCGCTATGGTTGCCAAGATATTGTAAGTGTTTCCCTGACCCAAGAGATTCGAACTTATTTGGAGAGGACCACGGGGTGTCTTCACGTTAAGTTCAATTCCTGCAGATGACAACTCCATTTGTAAGGGCATTACATCAGCTGAAGTGTTAATTCCATAAGTAACCGGTGAATTGACGTCACTTATGAGTTGCTTGCCATAGGGATCATCAACGTTTATAACAGCGGGAACTTCCTCGTCAATCATTTTAAAGAGACGCTTTTTTACAGAAAAGTAACTAGACATATCTCCGTGGAAATCAAGGTGATCTCTTGTCAGATTGGTAAATGCAACCGCACTAAATTTCACAGCTTCGACACGACTGAGAGCCAAGGCATGCGACGACACTTCCATCGCACAAGCATTACACTTATGGTCAACCATCTCTCTTAAAAGTCTCTGTAAATCATTTGATTCTGGCGTTGTGTGTATCGCATCCTGTTCTTGATTTGACACTCTATGCGTAACGGAACTGATTCGCCCGCAGCTCATTCCAGCACTTTCCAAAACTTGTTCGATCAAGTATGTGGTCGTAGTTTTTCCATTCGTTCCTGTAGTACCAACAATCAACAGTTTCTGACTCGGATCTCCATAGAAGGTTGCAGAAAGTTTGGCAAGAATCTGTCGAACATTAGAAACTTCAATCCATGGCACATTGGATATTCTTGGTCTTGGTGCTTCAGAAACAATGGCAACGGCACCACGATCAAATGCCTCACCAACATAATTCAGGCCATCGTTTTTAATACCTTTAATCGCTACAAACACTGCACCAGATTTAATTTCTCGTGAGTCGTAGGCAACATGACTAACTTCGGCGTTAACAGTACTTAGATGCGAACTTAAGCAATCTTCTAATCCAGCTCGAGTAAATAGTTCAGTAATAGTCATAAAATCGCTACTGTGCATCACCGGATTTTTCTAGCTGAAATCGCATTAAATTAATTACTGCCACTTCACCGCGTTCTACTCTTGTCCCAGGGCTCGGATCTTGTTTAAACACAAAACCATTTCCGTTTAACCGTGCCGTTAGACCAACTTCCGTAAGTACCTCGATAACTTTACGAGCGCTTAAACCTTTCAAATCGGGCATAAGTCCATTTTTGAACGATTGATTGTTTACAGAAGAAGGTTTTGAAATATGATGAGTGCCTGTTGGCCTGAGAGAAATATTCTTAGCAGTCTCAGTTGAAACAAGAAGAGGAGAAGGGGCATCAATACTTGGAGGTATGGCCAAATGCCGAAGAGCCGCTTCAGTAATTCGTCGAAAAACAGGCGCCGCCACTGAACCACCTGTATACAAAGGCTTTTGTGGAGCATCAATCACAACCAAGATTGTTAGTTCAGGTTGTCGCGAAGGAACAAAACCAACGAAAGACGCATAATGTTGGCTGCTCGAGTAACGACCATTTACCAATTTTTCAGCAGTGCCAGTCTTCCCGGCTACGGTATAGCCAGAAACCTGAGCCTGTTTCGCCGTTCCTCTCTCAACAACCGCTTCCATAATCTCAGTTAATTCTGCGGCTGTCTCTGGAGTGATCGCACGACGAATGACCCGGCGTTTTCTTTCTGGAGTTCTTATACCGTTGCTAATTATTGAACGAACGATTCTTGGTTCGATCAGTTCGCCTCCATTGGCCACAGCACTGGCGGCAGAAGCCATCTGTAAAGGAGTAACAGAAACTCCATACCCCATTGACATTGATTTGAGATCTAGTTCTGTAATTTTCGCTGGATTATGAACAATGCCGGGACTTTCTCCTGACAAATCTCTAGAAATAGATTCCCCGAAACCAAATCGTCTTACGTATCTACTAAAACGTTCAGATCCTAAACGTAAACCTACTTTGATAGCTCCTACATTGCTCGATAAAACTATCACGTCTTCAAAAGAAATTACGCCATAGGTGTGCATGTCCTTGGTGATCGAATTGCCAACACGAATTTCTCCAGCACTAACATCAAACAGCTCGTTTCGATTTGTTAAACCTTCCTCAAATGCTGCGGCTGCGGTGACCAGTTTAAAAGTAGAACCCGGTTCATAGACATCCTGGACAGCACGATTTCTCCGATCGACACTTGATGATTCTGCAAAGGCATTAGGATTAAATGTTGGCGAGTTAGCAATCGCTAATATGTCACCACTATGAGGGTCTAGCATGACAACGGTTCCACCAGACGCCTTATGAAGCTGTACAGCAGAAGCTAATTCGCGTTCAGCAATATGTTGAAGATATTTATCTATAGTTAGCTCAACGTCGGCTCCAGCTGTAGGAGGCTGTTCTACCCGTCCGAAGGCTCTACGCTTTGCGTCTGTTTGAATTAGAACCTTGCCAGGACGACCACTAATTTCTTTTTCGTATCTAAACTCAATTCCACTGAGACCTTGATTATCAGTTCCCACGAAACCGAGCAGATGAGCTGCCAAATCTTTGTTAGGATAGTAACGACGATTTTCTTTTAGAAACCCCACACCTTCAAGATTTAAAGACGCTACACGCCGAGCCTCTTCTGGAGTTACCCGCCTTTGAATGTAGGTAAAAGCCTTTTCCTGTCCTAACCGTTTTTCAATCGTGCTTTTTTTCGTCTCATCACAATCAATAAGAACTTTACAAAGCGCTATTGCAGCAGTTGTCGGATTGTCTATAGCCGTGGGAATAGCGTAAATAGTGTCCGCGTCAACACTATAAGCAAGAACTCGACCTTTTCTATCAACAATTTCTCCTCTTTTGGGATCTGTCTTAACACTCCTATTTTGTTGCCGCTCTGCTCTTAAAACCAACTTGTCGTACTGAGATATTTGGAGATACGACAACCTCGCCTCAATTGCTATTGCCCATACCGCAAAGACCACACCTCCAACTAACAACCTCCTCCGCATAGTCGAACGCCACGCTTGCGGACGTGTCACTTTTTGCCGGCCAGGTCGAGGCACGGCAACTCGGTTCTTTAATCGCTTAATCACTCTTACTCCCTAAACAACGATTAGGGACGCTGACTATCAGCACTATTACTCTCCTGGCGTATTGCAACAATTGATTGATCCGGCTGTGCGGCTGGAACAACACGCTCTATAACAATGGCTTCACTCTCTGTTGGTGCAACTAAATCAAGTTGTTCTGTAGCAATTCTTTCGATCCGATCAAGGGACTGTAGTGTTTCGATCTCAAGCCGGAGATGACGATTAATTTCCAGTTCTCTAGCTCGCTCTTGCTGCATTTCTTCGATGTAATAACCGTGTTGAAGTAACTCAAAATGTTGCCAAGCTGAAAAAATAAGAACAACAACCAAAAATACTCCAATGGCAACAGACCGCCACATCTCACGTTGACGGGTTTGATCAACCTCACGAATAATTGGGTTATTACGAATGTCCTTTTTTATGACATTCTCAAAATTTTGATTACTCACGCAACTTTCTCCGCAGCTCTCAATTTCGCGCTTCTTGCCCTTGGATTTTGTGACACCTCATTAGAACTTGGGCGAATAGGACGTTTGGTTAGAATTCTTAAAGGAACATCACCTGACTTCGCAAGATCACGGAATGTGTGTTTAATGATGCGATCTTCAAGAGAGTGAAAAGTAATAACTACCAATCTGGCCCCAACACGAAGTTTTTGAAAAATCTCTCGGATAAAAACGTCCAGTCCACTTAATTCTTGATTGACCCAGATTCTTAAAGCCTGAAATGTACGTGTCGCGGCATCAATCCTCTGGCCTTTACGACGCGGCACTACCTTTCTTACTAGTGTTGCTAGCTGACCTGTTGAAACAAGAGGCTCTCGAACGCGGTTAACGACTATCGCTCTAGCAATTCGGCGAGCATATCTTTCTTCGCCATACTCGAAAATAAGATCCGCTAAAGTTTTTTCTGACGCCACCTGAATGATCTCTGCGGCCGTTTTGCCGACCGAGCGATCCATTCTCATATCTAGTGGCTCATCGCGACGAAAAGTAAAGCCACGGCCTTCTGCGTCCAATTGCACAGATGACATTCCTAAATCAGCGAGAGCGCCATCTACGGTCAATAATTGTCTTTGGTCCATCACCGTTTGAAAATTCCGAAAATCTGAATGAATTAGATCAACATGGTCTTTCCAATGCTCAAGTGTTCTCGCAGCTAAAGGTAGTACCTCTTCGTCACGATCGAGCCCTAAAATTCGATTTGCTCCTGCTTTGAGTAATGCCTTTGAATGACCACCGGTTCCCACTGTGCAATCCAGAAAATGTCCGCCACGTTTTAAATCAAACATCGCCACGAGTTCAGTCGTCATGACAGATTCATGTTTTAAACCGTTCGTTACAAAAGACATTTCTAAATACCAAACTCAGCTAAAGCACGTGCATCCTCATCGGTAAACGGATCACGTTCTAATCGGGCACGAATTCGATCGTAATTCCATACCTCTAGATAGTTGTAGAGACCAAAGACAGAAACCTCACCTACCATACTGGCTGTCTCACGTAAAAGAATGTGCACGGAAACCCGCCCTTGTTTGTCAATCTGTGCTGGTTGACCAAAAAAATTCACACGGTCAAAGAATCTGGCTCGAGACGGATGCGCAGAGGGAATCTTGGTAAGTTTTTCCTCGATATCATTCCAAACAGACATTGGATAAATGCGTACAGATTCCCCTGTCAGACTCGTCAAAAAAACTGAGTCTCCAAATTTTTTGTCGATCACAGAACGAAAAGCCGCAGGAATTTTAAGTCGCCCCTTTTGATCTATCTTTGCGGCAAAATTTCCTCTAAGCACCCTATTTACTCCATATTAACCCACAATAGTCCACATCGATGTTAGGCTTGGCTTAGTCAACTTGTCAACGCAAAAATTAGACAAAAACTGCCTATTCTTGAAATGTTTGGCGTTAAAAGCTTACAGAGCCGAATGTTTCTGTGAAAATGGCATGCTAGGATGTGTTAAACCTAAACCGTTCTGAGCACATTACTGATGTTAAGTGCAGGATTAATTGGACTCCCGAGTACCGGAAAAACAACTTTATTTGAACTGCTTTCTCGAAAATCTGGAGCACCGCTAAAATCTAGATCCGGAAAAAACGAAACCAATACAGGAACTGCTGATGTTCCAGACAATAGACTCGACCGCTTAAATGCTCTTTTTAACCCTGAAAAAAATGTTCCCGCAACAGTTGTATTTTCAGATATTCTTGGCGCTTCAAATCCACAGAATCTAATCGACGTAACACCTTATCGAGAAGCGAACGCCTTGCTGCATGTGGTGAGAGCCTTTCGTGCAGTGGAAGTTCCCCATGTTGCCGGAACAATCGATCCCTACCGCGACGCCAGAACCATGGAAGACGAGCTTATACTTGCCGATCTCGCTGTCACCGAACGTCGACTCGACAGAATCCAAAAGGACAAAAAGAAAGGCGCAGCGAAAGCTTTAGAACTGGAATTTAATATCCTCAGTGAATGCAAAAAAGCCTTGGAACACGGAGAACCTATCCGGACATTATCATTCGAGACACTTGAATATAAAACATTGCGTGGTTTTCAATTTCTGTCTGCCAAACCACTACTATTAATCATCAATCTAGACGAAGCGGACGTCGAACAAGCAGACAACGCTATCGAATTAACAAACCTCACAGAAATAGTTTCTTCGAAGTCCACAAAAGCGGTCCCCGTGTTCGCAAAAATTGAACTGGAAATATCTCAACTGGACCCTAATGAATCTCCGCTTTTTCTTGAAGATCTCGGTTTAAAAGATACTGGGTTAGATCGTGTTATCCAAGCAACCTACGACTTGCTTGGATATATTTCATTTTTTACTGTTGGAAAAGATGAATGCCGAGCCTGGTCTATTCCGAAGGGAACTTCGGCACCGGAAGCGGCAGCAGAAATTCACAGCGATATACAACAAGGGTTTATCCGCGCAGAGGTTGTGCGATACAAAGATCTTCTCTTAAGGGGTTCAATTAACGAGTGCCGCGAGCATGGAGAAGTTCGGCTTGAAGGCAAAGAATACGTGGTTGAGGATGGAGATATTATCAATTTCCGTTTTTCAAAATAATTCGTGGTTTCTTACAACAGACAGCAGAATATACTAAGAGCAATGGAGCTGAAATCGTTAATCATCACAATCGTAATATGTCTCACCAGCATGGAACATGTTGTTTCTGCGGAAAACATAGAACTCTCATTTGATAAAGGACGAGTAACAATTATTACTTCAGAAATTCCGCTAGACAAAATATTGATTGAGTGGGCGCGTCTAGGAAATACCAACTTTATAAATGCCGATAGCATTTCTAGTCGGTTAATCTCAGTCACATTAATCGACGTCGAGGAAGCTAAAGCACTCGAAGTATTGCTCCGTGAAGTAGCTGGCTATTTATTTGCGCCGAGACCTTTGAGAAAAACAGGACTCTCTATTTATGACCGCGTATTTCTCATGTCTCCTGACAATGTGAGCACATTAGGCTTCCCGCCGCAGGACCAAAGCACGGAGGAACCGTCTTCATCGAATGCTCAGCTTGAGTCTGTCGAAGATATAGAACAAGAAGGATTTGACGACCTTGAATTACTGGAACAATTAAGCAATCGCCGCAACAATTCAGGGGTTTATAATGAAAATATCCTTGATTTTCCGACTTTTCTTCCTATGAACGCAAACCAAGATGCTGAAAATCAACCAAGACTCTCTTCGCGACCAGGAGTAATCGTAAATACGGAGGAAGGCTCCTCACGACCCCGTCGACGTCGTCCTTGAACAGAGTTCATCCGGCGTAAAGACAATCCGTAATTTTTCGTTAAATTTGAACCCTTCAAAACCTAAAAGAAAGCGCTTTACAGATAACCCATGGGAAAATCCTCCTAGATCTCCTCCCCGCTTTATTACCCGGTGACAGGGAATCACGATTGGCACCGGATTTCGACCAAGAGCCGCACCAACAGCCTGCCCTGCTCGTGGAGAACCTATTCGCGTCGCAATGTCTCCGTAAGTTATCAACATTCCAGGTGGCAATTGCATAACTTCCTTAAGCACTCGCCTGGTAAACAATGTCGCCCGACTCAAATCGACAAAAACCGTAAACTGATAATGACTATCTGAAAAATATTCAGCCAACTGGCCTGAGAAATACTCACTGCACGCTTGGCTTCGACAAACATTAACGGCAAAATCACTTAGCCGAGAACGATAACGGGATTCACTCGTTTCTCCTAACATAAGATCACAGACACCAATTTCAGAAACACCGAAAAAGACAGGTCCGATCGGTGTTGCCACCGAATCAAAATAAATGGTTGACCAAGGTTTTCTATCCAAGCAATTGGTAGGCACCGAACTTCCTGTTATCTTAAGCTAACAAATGGACATCTCAAGTTATGACAAAACTTACTAGACCACAAATCTTATGATCTTTTTTTAGAACTGAACCATATGATTTGCTTCTTATGATATCCAGAGGAAACGTGCCCGATCACACCGAGCCCACCACAGACACAGATCTTGTGAAGGACAGTAGATCTGATGCAACCACCCAGCTTGCAAGTTCCGCTGGAGCAACGGGTTCAGCAACGTTTGTGAGCCGAGTACTTGGCTTAATCCGAGACCAAGTTTTAGCGTACCTCTTCGGTGCCGGCAACACAATGGATGCATTTAATGTTGCCTTTCGAATCCCCAATTTAATGCGCGACCTTTTTGCAGAAGGAGCAATGAGCGCGGCGTTTATTCCCACATTTACTAAACGGCTAGCACTGCAGGGTAAAGAATCAGCGTGGCGGCTAGGCAATCAACTAATTAACGCGCTGATTATTATTACAGGACTTTTAGTAATTCTTGGAATGATCTTTGCTTTACCACTCGTAGAACTTCTTGCAGGAAATTATTCCTCCGTACCAGGAAAGCTAGATCTCACAGTTTCGTTGACGAGAATAATGCTGCCATTTCTTACACTGGTCGCAATAGCTGCGGCACTTATGGGAATGCTTAACTCTCTTAACCATTTTTTTACGCCAGCTTTATCGCCGGCGATGTTTAATCTCGGCGTTATACTCAGTGCGTTACTGTTTGTTCCTATTGCTCCCCTATTCGGAATCGAGCCAATCATTGCCATTGCGATTGGCGCAATGATTGGAGGACTTGGACAAATTATTGTCCAGATTCCTGTTCTTAGTCGAGAGGGCTATCGGTATCGATTTCATCTTGACCCATCAGATTCAGGACTTCGAGAAATTCTTCTACTCATGGGTCCAGGTACTGTCGCAGGCGCTGCTGTTCAAATCAATTTGCTAGTCAACACAATCTTGGCAACGGGAGAAGGAACGGGTGCGGTTTCATGGCTTAATTACGCCTTTCGAATAATGTATTTACCGATTGGTTTATTTGGTGTATCCATCGCGACAGCAACTCTTCCAACTGTTTCCCGAGCTGCCGCCAAAAATGATATAGAGAACATACGTTCGGCAGTTTCGTCTGCTCTACGTATGATGCTCATGCTAGGTATACCAGCTTGTTTTGGCTTGATTGCATTAGCAGAACCTATCGTCCAGTTGATATTTGAGCGGGGAAGTTTCACAGCAACAGACACCTCAGCTACTGCGACCGCTCTCATTTTCTATGCCCCTGGCCTTATCGGATATTCGGCGGTACGAATAATAGTCCCTTGTTTTTATGCACTGAAAAACAGCTTCTTACCAACCTACGTCAGTATCGTTTCCGTAATCTTAAATATCTGTTTGAATATCGTGCTCGTGCAACGGTTTGGATATCGAGGCTTAGCTCTTGGCACATCAATTGCGGCACTCTTCAACGCCGCTATTTTGTTATATCTACTTAGGGACAGATTAAAAGGCCTCGATCTAAAACAAATCACTATTGCTTTTGGAAAAATATCAATCGCCTCAGCTCTTATGGCAGCGTCGACAATATTTGTACACCAGCTGCTCGAAAATTGGTGGCCACAGCAGCTTGGCCTATTATCACAAATGATAAATCTTGGAATCAGTATCTGCGCTGGCCTGATCGTACTGATAGGTTTCGCTCGAGTGCTTCATATCCAAGAATGGGAAGGGGCTCACAACCGTTTTGTTTTACAAATTAAACGTTTAACGGGACGGAAATGATATCACCGAGACAACAACCTCAAAGAGTTCCCTCTGTGGTACGCTTTAAATAAGAATCTTTAAGGATAGAATGCGTCGCACCTACTATCAGCATCCAACTCGTTATTCATTTGGGCCTGGCTTCATGACACCTGGTGTCAAGGGTTTGATCTTTGTGAATTCTGGAATATTTTTTGTTACTGCGTTTGCTCCTTTAGACGTTCGTATCTGGTTAGGTCAATTCTTAGGTTTTACACCTTCTAGTCTTCTAACAGAACTTAAGATTTGGCAACCGTTTACCTACCTGTTCTTACACGGTAGTGTCAGTCACATCTTAATTAACATGCTGATTCTCTGGATGTTTGGCGTACAACTAGAGAAAATCTGGGGCACACGATTCTTTCTGAGGTACTTCTTTGTGACCGGCTTTGGTGCCGCAATGATCACACTTCTAGTATCACTTCTTCCATTTGGTTTTAGTGAATCAACCTATTCAACCATCACGATTGGAGCATCCGGAGCAATTTACGGATTGTTAATGGCTTTTGCATTGTACTATCCTGAAACACCGATCTTGATGTTTTTACTTTTTCCGGTTCCCGCAAAATATTTTGTGATGATCCTTGCTGGAATTGCTTTTATTTCCGCCCCACGTGGTGATGGCATAGCTCATGTTACCCATTTAGGTGGCTTTCTCACGGGCTACCTTTATCTTCAACGAATGCAAAGTTTTAAAACAGGCAGACTGAGAATTTTCACAGATCTGAAATACCGCTACATGAAATGGCAAATGAATCGTCTACGAAAAAAGTTCAACATTTATGAAGGCGGCCGAAAAAAAGACTGGACTGACAAAATTCATTAGGTTTTTAGTTGTTTCCTTGTCAGGCCTGTAGATTTACCATGAAAACTATTTGAAATGTATCTTCAAGTGCCTCTAATTGATACGCTGTACCTAAGTTTAGTGTAAGCACTTCACCTTCGCTTACAATAAAATTTTTAGTCTTAACAAAACATCGAAGTCGTCCTTGCAATACATAGATCATCTGTTCACTTTCGCAAGTACGCATCGGAATTTGTGCTCCAGACTTTAAATAAATCTGCGTTAACACCTGCGAACTGCCTTTAATAACCTTCCTAGAAATCATTGAAGTCACTTTCTCAAGTTGAAGATCTGTCCAGCGGTCTAAACTTAAACCATTAGTCATAAAACCATTCCCTCCAAAATCACTCTAGTTCTTTGTTATCTTATAGTTACGGACATAAAACAATAATTTAATTACACTCGACACATGGTATAATAGTCAGTCGTGCAGCCCCCTATTTTGAAGGCCTAGACTGCGTTGCAAAAAAGTAATTAAGGATTCTGCACTATGAAAGCTTTTTCGGACAGCCAGGCAGGCGTTTCAGACATCGTCAAAGATTATGCAGGACTGTCTCGTGACGAGTGGTTGCATCTTTATCGAACAATGTTGATGTCCAGACGACTTGACGATAAAGAAATTCAACTTAACAACCAAAGCAAGGCCTATTTTCAAATTAGCGGTGCAGGGCATGAGGCAATCCAAGTCGCTGCCGGCATAACACTTCGTGCCGGTTATGACTGGTTTTTCCCCTATTATCGGGATAAGGCTCTGTGTTTGATGCTTGGCATAACTCCCTTACAGATGTTACTTAGTTCGGTAGGCGCTGCTTCAGATACGTCTTCTGGTGGTCGACAAATGCCATCTCACTGGAGCTCTCCAGAACTCCACATCGTCTCACCATCGAGTGCCTGCGCTACCCAATGCCTCCATGCCGTAGGATCCGCTGAAGCGGGAGTAATCCTTAGCAAGAACACAAAATTGAAAAGCTTCGGTGCGAACACCGATGAAGTAATGTACGTAGCACTTGGAGATGGCTCAACAAGCGAGGGCGAGTTTTGGGAGTCACTAAACACTGCGTGTACAAATCGACTCCCTGTTATCTACGTAATCCAAGACAATGGATATGCAATATCCGTCCCTGTTGAAGCCCAAACTCCGGGTGGAGACATTTCTCGTCTTGTCCAATCATTTCCAGCTCTCAAAGTAATTTCTGTCGATGGCACAGACGCTGCAGCGAGCCTCCTAGCGATGCAGCAGGCTGTCAGGTACACTCGGCAAAGATCAGGACCAGCTCTCGTGCATGCAAGGGTCACCCGTCCATATTCCCACTCGATGTCAGATGATGAAAGTGCCTACAAAAGCGCGACCGAACGAGAAACAGAATTGTCGCGGGATCCTCTTGTTCGCTGCTCTGAGCTTCTTGTGAATAGGTCCTTGGCGACGACGGATGAAATAAAAGAACTTTCATCAGAGGTGGATCGTGAGATCCAAATCGCTGTAGATAGCGCCCTCGAGGCTCCAAGACCTGAAGCATCAACTGCGGTCAATTACGTATATTCACCGACTGTCGATCCGACATCAACAAAATTTAGCACCACTGCTGAACGAAACGGAAAACCAGACACAATGATTGCGGCCATTAATCGCACTCTAAGTGACGAAATGAAGTCCGATCAAAGAATTGTTGTTTTCGGTGAAGATGTTGCAGATGTAAGTCGGGACGAATTACTCTCTGAATTATCAGGTAAAGGAGGCGTTTTTAAAGCCACCCTCGGCTTACAGAGAAACTATGGCACCGACCGAGTCTTTAATTCGCCTCTTGCAGAGGCAAACATTGTAGGACGAGCAATCGGTATGGCCATCCGAGGACTAAAACCCATAGTGGAAATTCAATTCTTTGACTATATCTGGCCTGCAATGATGCAAATCCGTGACGAATTGACTATGCTCCGGTACAGATCCAACAATACTTTTTCCTGTCCTTTAGTAATACGTGTTCCGATTGGTGGATATTTGCGCGGTGGCTCCCTCTATCATTCACAATCTGGCGAAAGTATCTTTGCCCACTGTCCCGGTATAAGAATTGCCTATCCTGCGAATGCTCAAGATGCATCCGGACTCTTAAGAACCTCTATCCGATGTGAAGATCCCGTGCTATTTTTAGAACATAAGCATCTATATCGCCAAACATACAACAAAGACATCTATCCAGGTGCTAATTACATGCTCCCTTTCGCCCAAGGGACCATAAAATGCGAAGGATCTGATGTTACTGTCATCACATGGGGTGCCTTGGTCCAACGTTCAATGTTAGCAGCTGAGATAGCCAAAAAAGATGGAATAGCCGTTGAAGTCATCGATCTTCGTACAATTGCACCTTATGATTGGAATTTAATTAAAACGACGATCACAAAAACAAATCGTGTGGTAATTGCTCATGAGGACCAGCTTACCTGCGGATTTGGTGCAGAACTGGCAGCACGTATCGCTAGTGAACTTTTTGACCACCTTGATGCGCCAGTGAAGAGAGTTGGAGCACTCGATTGTCCTGTTGCCTATAGCCCGGAACTCGAAAAAGAGATTCTCCCGCAGTCCTCAAATATTCTTGCAGCCATACTTGAAACGGCCCGTTACTAGCCAAGAATGATTACCTAAAAGTCTCCTTTTCGCAAGATTTAGGATCGAACGGTTTTTCTGGGAAAATTTAACGAAAAACACCCTGTCCAAACCGTTGCAGCCGCGGTGGACGTTTGTTATCATTTACTGTTTGTGTTGCCTTGGGAGACGTAATTATGCTCCAAGCTTGGGACACATCAGAGATTGAATTCGTTAGCACGAATTCAATCTCTGATAAGAGATACCCTACGTTGGGATGTGTTTATGCCTGACGAGCCTGATCCGTTCTTAGGGAAGTCTCTTCAGTTTCTGCAGGAGAATATCCGCAGGTCTGGACCAGCAGCAACGGCAAGCTATACGTTGATTGGAGCTATCCTACTTTTGGGAGGCATCGGATATTTGCTCGATAAGTGGCAGAACGCGTCTCCATGGTTTCTTCTTGCAGGCTTGGTTGGAGGATTGGTAGTAGGGTTTTATGAACTTGCCAAAGCAGTATGGAAAGAATGAACAATTTGGGATGGGTGAATCTCTGGTGCATCATTTCTTGGGTAATCGTCGTCCCATTTTTTTTACCTCACTACAGGCTAGAAACATTACTGGGAATGGCAATGCCCCTTGGGGTCACGAGCATGTCGCTTGTTCAGTCAGAGAGAATATTTCGGCGGGATCCAAATCTGTTGACGCAATATATGGTGACTGCCTTTGCAGGAAAAATGCTTATTTTCGGAATCTATATCGTAGCGGTGCTAACGCTACTCACAATCGAATCCAAACCTTTTATCGCAAGTTTTACAGTGTATTTCGTCGCATTACATCTATTCGAAGCCATCCGTTTACGTCGGATACTTGGTATGGCAGGATAAGGTCCTTGAAGAGAAACTAGACAACCATGCAACAACCAGAAGCACACTCAGAACACGGGACAGAACACGGAGCAGCCCACGGAGAAGAAGGATTCAACGCAGGTGAAGTCATTATTGATCACGTTGCAAATAGCAGTCCTGATCACCCCATCCTCCACCTTCCTAGTATTGCCGGAGTAGATCTATCTATCTCGAAACACGTCTTGATGCTCTGGATCGTAGCAACCATTGTATTTACAGCAATTACTTGGACAACGCGTCGATATCTCAAACAGAAACGCCCAATCCCAACAGGGTTTATGATCGCGATCGAATGGTTGGTTCAGGCGGTTCGAGATTCCATTGTGCGTCCGAACGTCGGAGAAAAATACGTCAGGACGTGGGCGCCATTAATCTTAACGTTCTTCTGTTTTATTGTTGTAGCCAATGGAATAGGCCTTATCCCAATATTTGAAGTTGTCGGTCTTATCGACCACTATGTTTTACATACAGGCGATCATTCATTTATAAAACGCGTAATCCATGGCGGAACAACAGCCACCGCAAATTACAACGTCACAGCTGCGCTGGCAGTCATTACGTTTTTTGCAATTATTATTGCCGGCACTAAAGCGCACGGATTTATTCAACACTGGAAAAACTTAGTTCCGTCAGGCTTGCCGAAGTTTGTTTACGTTATTTTGATCCCAATAGAATTAATGGGAATGATTGTAAAACCCTTTGCTCTAACTATGAGACTCGCCGCAAATATGATGGGCGGACACATAGCAATCCTTGCTATTCTTTCCTTTGTATTTCTATTTTATGAGTTATTTCAAAGTGCCATAGTAGGCATGGGAGTAGGAGTTGCCCTTTCAATTCCGTTAGCTGTTGGAATTTCGACATTAGAAATTCTGGTAATTGTAGTTCAGGCATATGTATTTACGCTGCTCACAGCCGTCTTTATAGGAATGGCTATTAATGTTCACCACTAGCATCACGACCACACTAAGGAGTAAATGAATGGAAAACCTGCATCTATTTGGCGCCGCACTCGGACTAGGAATGATTGTTATAGGCGCTGGCCTAGCAATTGGAAAATTTGCAGCTGCCGCAGCTGAAAGTATTGCCAGGCAGCCAAGCGCTGCTGACAAAATTACTGGTGCCGTTAACTTACCATTGTTCCTCCTCGAGGGCGCTACAATTCTTGCGGAGGTCTTTGTTTTACTTATTGTCTTTTCATAAAACTAAAAATATTTAGGTTAGGCTCGCTCGCCCTTCGAGGCGAGCGAAAATTGTTATGGATAATCCACTTGTACAACCAGATCCGGGCTTGTTCTTCTGGACGATAGCCACATTTCTTGTTTTATTATTCTTACTAGCAAAATTCGCGTGGAAACCTCTTCTGCAGGCATTAGAAAGTCGGCAGGAAATGATCAAAAAATCGCTCAATGATGCCGAAAGAGCAAAACAAGAACTTGAAGAAGTCCAGTTAGAATCCAACAGAATTGTTGCTCAAGCAAGAAGCGAGGCAGAAACAATTATTGCGACCAGCCGCTCCGAGGGCGCTAAACTTCGGGAAGATCTTAGAGAAAAAGCGCAGAGCGAGGCACAATCAATTGTCAGCAACGCAGAACAACAGATTCAACAGGAACGAGACCGTGCCTTGTCACAAATAAGAGAAGAAGCAGTCGACGTATCCTTGTCAGTTGCTTCTAAACTTATACAAAGAAATCTTTCCAAAGAGGACAACGAGAAAATTATCGAGGAAGCACTGAAACAAGTAAATGTTTGACGGATGTAGATTTTTTAATTGCTTGCGGTTATTAGCGAAGTGAAATTGATCCTACGACCGCGGTAAACGTACCCGTTACCGCTTGTGCCTGTTCAAAAAGTGGTTGCGGGTAAATTCCGAAAAGAACTGTGCCGACAGCAGCCACAATCAAAGTAACAGCCATCGCTGGTTGAATGGAGAGGTCCGAGCCTACCACTTCTTCTTTAATCCACATAAAGACAACCACACGGATATAGTAATAAAGTGAAATCGCACTATTTAATACACCGACTACCGCCAACCAAACCCAGCCTGTTTCAACTGCGGCCCCAAAGATCCAGAACTTGCCCATAAACCCTGCTGTCGGGGGTATTCCACCCAATGAGAGCATAAACAAGAGCATCGCTATTGCCGCAACAGGCGCCCTGGTATATAAACCGCTTAAATCCTTCAGCTCATCACCAACAACATCTCGCCGACGTAACATTGTGATAACAGCAAAAGCTCCAAGTTGCATAAACAAATAAACACCCAAATAGACAAGTGCCGCCGTCACACCCCGAGGGCTGGCCGCGATAAAACCGATGAGCACATAGCCAGCGTGCGCTATAGAGGAATAGGCAAGCATCCGTTTTATATTAGTTTGAGTAATTGCGGCAACATTGCCTACCGTCATCGTCACAACCGCCAAAACGGAAAAAACAACCTGCCAATCAGGCGTCAGGGCGGGAAGGCCTTCAAAGAAGATCCTGAAAAGCATCGCAAAAGAAGCAGCCTTTGAACCTACAGACAGAAATGCCGTCACTGGTGTCGGAGCACCTTCGTACACATCAGGAGCCCACATATGAAAAGGAACTGCCGCAATCTTAAACCCCATACCTGTGGCTAAAAGTATTACAGCCAACAGTAATGCGACACTTCGATCCTGCGCAATTAAAGCTGCTGAAATGTCACCAAGATTTGTCGATCCAGTCACACCGTACAGAATAGACATGCCGTATAAGAGAATTCCAAGTGAAAATGCACCTAAAAGGAAATACTTCACGGACGCTTCATTAGACCGTTGGCTTGGTTTCAGATAACCGGCGAGTATATAAAAAGAAATCGCCATTGTTTCCAACCCGATAAACAACGTGATCAAGTCAACACCACTTGCCATGAACATCATGCCGAGTGTTGCGCAAAGGATAAGAAAGTAATATTCACCTGCACGGACATCTTCTACCTGCAGGTACTTGACCGACATTAATATTGTCAAAGCAGCGGAAACCAGAAATATAACTTTAAAAAATAACGCGAACCCGTCTATGGCTAGAAGCCCTTGCGAGGCTGTCGCATCCACACCTGACAGCGAAAGCAAAGCCACGCCACCAGCAAGTAAGGTCAACAGAGAAATAGCCAGTAGCGCACTTTGACGCTGCGGCATGATTACATTCACCACTAAAACTAGGAGTGCTCCTCCGGTGATGAGCAACTCCGGCAAAATGTAGTAAAAGTCGAGAGGAGAAAAGCCAAGTGCCTCCATCTACTGGGCACCTCCGCCTTCAGCATCATCTTGGTCATGCGACAGATCGGCCGCTAATCGAGGAGTATAGTCACTATTAACACGCACCATAACGTTGTCAACAGAGGTCTCAAGTCGGTCCAGGAAGGGCTTCGGATACAACCCAATCCATACTGCCAAAATTAATAATGGAACAAAAGTACAGATCTCTCTGAGACTGAGATCTGGCAAGTTTTCGTTCTTCGGATTCTTTATGTCACCAAACATAGTTCGCTGATAGAGCCATAACATGTAAGCGGCGCCGAGAACTATTCCGCTAGCCGCAACAAAGGCCCAGAATTTATTCACTACAAAAATTCCCTGTAAAATCAAGACTTCTCCAATAAAGCCGTTGAGTGTAGGCAAACCAATTGATGACATTGTCATGATCAAGAAGATAGCCGCATAAACTGGCATGATTTTAGACAACCCACCATATTCGGAGATTTCACGTGTGTGCCGTCGCTCATAAACAATACCCACGATCAAGAACAGTGCGCCCGTAGAAATTCCATGATTTAGCTGTTGGACAATACTGCCCGTAAGGCCAACCGGGGTGAGCGCAAACATCCCCAACATAACCATACCCATATGGCTCACACTTGAGTACGCGACCAGCCGTTTCCAATCTTTCTGAGACAATGCAATAAATGCACCATAAACAACGCCGATAATTGAAAGCCACGCCACCAAGGGAACAAACGCAACAGTAGCTTCAGGCAATATCGGAAGACTAAATCGAATGAACCCGTAAGTCCCCATCTTCAAGAGAACAGCTGCGAGAATCACAGACCCAGCCGTTGGAGCATCAGTATGTGCATCCGGTAGCCAAGTGTGAAACGGAAACATCGGAACTTTGACCGCAAAACCAAGAAAAAATGCCAGAAAAACCCACCACTGCAAATCAAACGGCATGTTCAATTGATGAAACTGTGTTACATCAAACGTATATACGCCCGTGACACTCTCTTGGTAAAAGTAAACCGCCAAAATACCAAGCAGCATGATGACGCTTCCCACTAACGTGAATAGGAAAAACTTGATTGCCGAATACAAGCGTCGGTCACTACCCCAGATACCAATTAAAAAATACATGGGCACGAGCATGACTTCCCAAAACAGAAAAAACAGCAGGAAATCTAAAGCCATAAACGCACCCAGCATTCCAGACTGCAGGGCGAGAAGAAAGATATAGTACTCTTTCACACGCATTGTAACCGCTGTCCAAGAGGACAACACCGCAATAACACCCATAAGGGTCGTCAAGAGAATTAAAAGAACACTAAAACCATCAACTCCTAGGAAATAACTAGCTCCAATTGATGGGATCCAATCATGCTGTTCGACAAACTGCCATCCAGCATCCTTGGTGTCATACCAAAACCAAAGTGGCAGAGAGACAAAAAATCCCATTGCCACAGTGGCATTCGCGACCCAACGAATCAGGTTTTCGCTTTGGCGGTTAATAAACAGGAGAATTAACACCCCCACAAGCGGTGTGAATAAAATAAGTGAAAGCAACGGATAGCCGGCAGTATTACTCATGGTGTTGTATCTGGGTTAGCGTCCCATAAGGAACCAAGTTACGAACGCGAAAACGCCAACCAACGTGGCGAATGCATAGTTCTGGATGAGACCGGTCTGAACTCTTCGAAAGACATAGCTGCCTTCCATACAAATCCAGCCGACCAAGTTAACGATACCATCAACCACATACCGATCCAGTACGTGGGATATACGAGAAAGTACTAAGGTCAACCAGCCCGTTCCGTTAACTGCCCCGTCAACAACGCGACTGTCAACATCCCAAAGGCCCCGAGCGCCCGACATGGTCCCTCGCACAACTGTCGAGTCATACAACTCATCTACATAATACTTGTTAGTCAGTACGGTATGAGCCCCAGACCAGCGCTGTGCCCACCTCGCTGCCGCATCAGGTTGCTTGATATAGTTTCGGTACGCGAAAAAAATACCAGTCAACGCGACAAGCACTGAAAACGCCATTAAAGCCCATTCCGTTGGGTGCGACAAATGATGCGCACCTTCTCCGTGATGCGCACCCTCTCCCGAATGAGCAATAAAGCTCGGTTCAAGGAAATGCTCAATGGCATTACTGCCCCCGAGTGCTGCAGGAACCCCTACATACCCAACGACAATCGCTCCAAATGCCAATATCATCAGCGGTACCGTCATAAGTCGAGGAGATTCATGTGGCCCATGCCACTGATGTCCGTGCCCGTCGTCATCCTGATGGTCTTCAGAAGCTGTACTCGAGTGATTTTCCCAAGACGGCCCTCGATAATCTCGGTAAAAGGTCATGAAAATCAAGCGAAACATGTAAAATGCCGTCATGCCAGCAGTCACGACCGCTATCGACCAAAACAACTTACTGTGAATGAATGTCTTAGCCAGAATTTCGTCCTTACTAAAAAATCCAGACAACCCGGGAATTCCAGCAATCGCCAGCGCTCCGATAGCCATCATCACAAAGGTAACGGGCATATAGAGTTTCAAGCCACCCATGCGTTTCATATCCTGCTCTTCATTCATGGCGTGAATAACGGATCCACTTCCAAGAAACAGAAGCGCCTTAAAAAATGCGTGCGTCATTAGATGAAACGCAGCGACAGCAAAAGCACCGACTCCCGTCGCAAGAAACATATAGCCCAACTGAGAGACCGTAGAATATGCCAGCACCTTTTTTATGTCTGTCTGAACCAGTGCGATAGTAGCTGCTAAAAATGCGGTGAGCAGCCCAACGACCGCCACAATTTCCATGACCATCGGTGCGTGAGAAAACAGAACCGCGTTACGCCCAAGCATATAGACCCCTGCCGTAACCATTGTTGCAGCATGAATCAGTGCCGAAACGGGAGTAGGGCCCTCCATCGCGTCCGGTAACCATACATATAAGGGTATTTGCGCACTCTTACCGATGGCGCCCACAAACAGCAAGATACAAATCAGTGATATAACACCAAATACCCCTGCCTCTACAGGCATTTCGGCCGCTGCCTCAGCGACATGGTGAAAATCTAAAGTTCCGAAGGTAAAGAAAATCAAGAATATGCCGAGAATAAAACCCCAATCACCAATTCGGTTAACAATAAAAGCTTTCTTACCAGCGTCTGCAGCACTTTTCTTGTGATACCAGAAACCTATAAGTAAATATGAACAAAGACCAACACCTTCCCAGCCTACGAACATAACCAGGAACGTACTACCCAAGACCAACATGAGCATGAAAAAACAAAACAAATTAAGGTAACAAAAGAAGCGCGAAAAAGCCGGGCGGGGCTCATGATCCATATATGCGACCGAGTACACGTGGATCAGGAATCCAATGCCCGAGACAACTAAAATCATCATCCCAGACAGCGGATCAAGAGTGAATGCCCACGGCACTTCAAACGAACCCATGCCAGTCGCAGTCTGAAGAGGAATCGGTGGTATCCAGTCAAATAACGTGACCGAATGAAAGCGATGATCGGCCGGAAGCAACAAGAGTTGATAAAATGCATTCAGAGAAAGCACTAAGGCTCCGGCCATCGAGCTGCAAGCAACAAGTGCGGCAGTACGCTTGCTAAAATACCGAATACCAAGCAACCCATTCAGGGCAGCACCGATACCAGGCAAAATTGGAATCAGCCAAATTAAACCCATAGACCTACCATCGCATCAAACTCATTTCATCGATATTTATCGTCTCCTTGTTACGGTAGAAGGCGATAATAATACCGAGTCCCACTGCAGCCTCGGCCGCAGCAACCGCAATTACAAATACAACAAACACCTGGCCAATTAGATTTTCCACCTGACTTGAGTACGCGATTAGATTGATATTAACCGCATTAAGGATCAGTTCGATCGACATAAAGATGATGATGATATTCCTGCGGACCAACACCCCTATCACACCGATCATAAAAAGACCCGCTGATAACATACTGTAGTGAAGTGGAGTAATTTCTAACAATTCTAAATTCCTATATATTCTTTTTAGCCAGCACAATGGCGCCAATCATCGCAACCAAAAGAAGCATCGACGCCAGTTCAAAAGGTATTAAATATTCCGTATAAAGCACCCATCCTAATTGTTCAGTATTAAGCATAGGGTCGCTAAGACTTGCAGGCATGTCAGAAGTTGAATTGACTACCGTATTATTTCTGCGAGATGCAAAAATAATAGCAATCAATTCAGCTAAAACAGCCCCGCCTAAGAGAGCCCCGAGAACATTTAGTCGCCGATTGTCTCCATGTTCCTCAGGAGCGCGTTTCAAACTAACGAGCATCACAACAAATAGGTATAAAACAACAATTCCACCAGCATAAACTAACACTTGGATTACGGCTACAAATTGAGCACCAAGAGTCACGTAGAGCACAGCCACCAGCAAAAAATTAAGTACGAGAAACAAAACGCTATGAACCGGGGTTCTGGCCGTAATGACAAGAATCCCCAATCCTAGAATAAACGTCGCCAATGTGTAAAAAACAACTGCTTCAAGCATTCCAATCAACCATTACTTAGAATTAAACCAAAACTTTAACAATCCCAGTGACCACTAGATTTGCGATTGCTATAGGAATCAGAACTTTCCACCCGAGGTTCATTAACTGATCATAGCGATACCTAGGAAGAGTCGCCCGAATCCAAATAAAGACATATAAAAACACAAAAATCTTAGACACTAGCCAAATCCAAGGTGGTATCACATCAAGAAAAGACAGGGCTTCAATACTCGGGAACGGCCGCAGCCAACCACCGAGAAACATTATCGCCGTAATGGCAGAAATTACGATAATATTTGCGTATTCTGCCAAAAAGAATAAGGCAAAACGCATGCCACTGTATTCCGTGTGAAATCCACCCGTTAACTCTGTCTCGGCTTCGGGAAGATCAAACGGCACACGATTCGTTTCTGCCAACCCCCCGATAAACATCAAGACGAAAGCGACCGGCTGAATAAATCCAAACCAGATACCAGCCTCTTGCTGAGCCTGGACAATGCCAATCATGCTTAGTGTCCCTGATGTCAGAATGACACTGACCAGGGTCATCGTTACAGCAATTTCATAGCTGATTAACTGAGCGGAAGCTCGTAAGCTAGCCAGCAAAGGATACTTACTGTTTGACGCCCAACCACCAAGAATAATTCCATACACACCGATCGAAGTTACCGAAATAATAAATAGCAGCCCAACATTAATATCTGCAATGTAGTAAAGCGGATCAAATCCAAATGGCACGACGGAAAATACGGCAAGTGCCGGCGCGAGACTCATTATTGGGGCAAGCGTAAACACCCATTTGTCGGCCTTAGCAGGCGTAATATCTTCCTTGAGGATTAATTTAATTGGATCAACAATGGCCTGAAGCATTCCATGCGGACCAACGCGCATCGGTCCTAACCTGTTCTGAGCCCAAGCCATGACTTTTCTCTCCATCAGAACCAAAAAGGTTACTGATACAAGCAGAGCATTGATCAAGACTGCGATCTTCAAAAGAGGTATCAGGAAAGTTTCTACCATAAAACTACCGATCCACCTCTCCCAAGACGATATCTATTGTGCCTATCAGAGCCACAACATCTGCCACTAGATGCCCTTTCACCAAACGGCGCAAACCTTGCAAATTACAAAATGATGGAGGGCGCACACGAAATCTATATGGATTAGTGGAGCGTCCGTCACTCGCAATGAAATAACCTATCTCACCCTTCGGAGATTCAATAGCATGGTAGGTTTCCCCAGCTGGCGGTTTCAGCAAGCGGGGGACTTTACCCATAATGGGACCTTCTGGAAGTCCTGCGATAGCCTGACGAATAATTCGTATCGATTGCTTAAACTCCTCAAGACGAATCAGATATCGATCATAGGTGTCACCACGCGTCCCTAACGGGATATCAAAATCAAATTCTTCATAGGCCGCATTCGGTTCATCTTTTCGCAGATCACGTAAAACTCCAGACCCGCGAAGGGGTGGCCCGCACAATCCGAGTGCTGTGGCCTCCTCACCAGAAATCACACCAACATCTCGTGTCCGTCCCACCCAGATTCTGTTATTGGTTAGAAGCTCCTCATATTCGTCAAGCTTCGTTTCCATCAAGTCACAAAATTCGCTCACCCGTTTATCCCATCCGCTGGGAATATCGAGAGGCAGGCCACCTACCCGCATTGAGTTGTACGTTAGGCGAGCACCACAGAACTCTTCAAACAAATCAAGGACATGCTCTCGCTCTCTGAAAGAATACAAGAGCACTGTCATTGCCCCTATATCCATCGCGTGTGTTCCTAACCATAAGCAATGACTCGCAATCCGCTGCAGTTCAGCCAAGATGGTCCGGATATACCGAGCTCGCCTTGGAACTTCAATTTGCATTAATTTTTCGACCGTTTCCACGTAGCCTAAATTACTGGTAGCGGCCGCCACATAATCCATACGATCGGTCAGCAATATAATTTGAGTCCAGTCTCTATTTTCACAGAGCTTTTCAACACCACGATGGATGTAACCAATCACACAATCACAATCCACAACGCGCTCACCATCCAACCTCAAAACCACACGAAGAACCCCGTGAGTACTTGGGTGTTGGGGACCCATATTCAAGACTAATTCGTCAGTGTCAAAAGCCTGACCAATACGTCTAGAACTTGCTTCTGTCGTCATCGCCGTATCACACCAATCCTATTCAATGTCCGCTTCTCCTGCTTCATCTGGAAGATTCCACAGACTCAACCAGTCTTGTGGATCTTCCATTAAAAATTCACCCGGCCCCTCTAGCGGATAATCCTTTCGCTGGGGATGCCCCTGCCACTCGTCTGGCATTAAGATCCGCCGCAGATCAGGATGATTCACAATATTGACTCCAAATTGATCGTAAACCTCTCGCTCAAGCCAATTAGCTCCAGCCCATATACCAGTAACAGAGGAAACGGCTTCACCTTCAGCAGCACGCACTTTCACACGAAGGCGGTGTCGCAAACGCGTCGAATAAAGGCAATAAATGACATCAAAACGTTGCTGTCTTGGTGGCCAATCTGTAGCCGTTATATCGGAACAGTAATCGAAGTCAGTTGCCGCATCGTTCCTTAAAAAATTCATTACTTCCAACAAGCGATCGGCAGAAACAATGACCGACCAATCACCAACCCAGTAAGTAACCTGGTTGACCGCACCAGGCACACCTGCCTGTAACGCCTGCACATAGCCAGGAATTTCAAGATCTTCTGGTGGTTCCGGATCTGTCGGGCCAGATGGAGGTTCCGGGGGGGCTTTAGCCGCTGGTTTCTTAGGTGCCACCGAAGCAGGAGGCTTCGGAGGAGCTACCTTGGGAGTTTCAGTCGACGGAGGAGAATCAGGTTTTATCTCGTCTGCCATTTACGTCCAGTCTAAAGCACCTTTGCGCCATGCATACATGTAACCCACAACTAAAATGAACAAGAAAACTAACATTTCGATCAAACCAAATAACGCAAGCTCATCCATAATCACAGCCCACGGGAACATAAAAACCGTTTCAACATCGAAGATAACGAACAACATCGCTACCAAGTAGTAACGAACACTGTATCGATCACGCGCGTCAGTCTCTGGTTCAATTCCACATTCGTAAGGTTGTAGCTTCACTTTGTTATAACGCTTCGGATGCACTAATCCAGCCACGATCAAGGTAAATATTGCAAAACCTATGGCGACCAAAATAAAAAGAAATATCGGTATGTATGTATCAAGCATGCTTAATATGGAATCGACACCGGATAATCCCGCACCGACAGGACTTCAACTGTAGTCCTCTTCGCACCAGCTCAAACACTCTCCCCACTCTTGAAGAAGGTTGGCCGTGACGGGTGGTTTGCACTGCGAGCCGAAAACCGCGCTAATTATAAGATGCGACTATGGGGGTGTCAACGACCCCTTTTACTAGTAGTTGATTAAGTAAATCTAAAAAACTCTATTATTTACAAGGGTTTCACAGAATTCGTTGTCTTGACGGTATTTAAGAGCGAAGCCTATACTTCGATAATGGCCTTTCGGGTAGATCAACTGCAACAATTAATGATCATAGTGACATTATTAATTGTCCAACACACGTTCTATAGTCAGAAGGCCCTAGCGGCTAGCCACAGCGTTCTCACTGACGCTATTTTAAGAAAGTCCAACCTTCAGGTGACTTATTTTAACTATTTCACTAACTTAAAACATAGAAATCAAAGACTGAAACAGAACGAGTCAACTATACAAGAACCATCTTTTCGCACTGGGGTTGACGTTGTCTCACTTAACGTAACCGTAACCGACGCTCGAGATACGTTTATTACCGATCTGGACCAAAATGAATTTTCCGTTTATGAAGATGGAATTCAACAAGAAATTACGTTTTTTTCTCGTTCCAACCTGCCTATTGCATTATCACTACTCATGGACACCAGCGCCAGCATGGATGAAAGAATGTCAACTGCGCAGGAGGCGGCTATCGGATTTTCACGCCGTCTAAATCCCCAAGATCTTGCAGAAATTATCGATTTCGATAGCCGTGTCGAAGTACTAATTCAATTCACCAGTGATAAGGAAAAATTAGAGGAAGCGATCCGTCTGACCTCAGCAGGAGGTTCAACGTCTCTATATAATGCGTTATACATCTCATTAAAAGGATTGGAAAAAACCCCACTTCAAACAACCGAATTACATAGACAGGCAATTGTGGTATTGTCTGACGGCGAAGACACATCGAGCCTCGTAACTTTTGACGAAGTACTCGAACTGGCCAAACGTTCTGAAACTGCCATTTACACGATCGGACTAAAAGCTAAAGACGACCATCGTTCTGGATTTAGAGAATCAGATTTTATCCTAAGACAACTCGCCTATGAAACTGGTGGGCAATCGTTTTTCCCGGACGATGTAAATGATCTTGGAGCAATCTATACTCAGATATCAGATGAGCTGTCGAGCCAATATAGCCTAGGATATATTTCGAGGAATCCTCTTCGTAATGGCCAGTGGCGAAACACTATTATTCGAATAAACCGGGAGGAAGTTATCGCAAGAACTAAGCGCGGTTACTACGCTCCGGCGAGTTCCCAGTAATTTATAGGAACATTTTATGATCCTGATGCCTCTTGTTTTCTATGTCGCCGCAGCCATTACATACGCTGTAGCCTTTGCTCAACGTAGTGATACAGTCGGGCGATGGGCCACCTTGACTCTAGTGGGCGGCACACTGACCCATACCTTTGTAATAGGTATGCAAACGATGCAAGTCGGCCATCTTCCCATAGTTGGAACGACAGGCGCTGTCTCTATTTTCGTTTACCTGCTAGCCGTTGCATATCTCTACACAGAAACAATGACGAATGAAAGAGCAATGGGCGTCTTTATCGTGCCACTGATGGCCCTGCTTCAAGCGATTCCATCAGTCACAGATACTGTGGCATCTCGCCCCCCCGTTCTTGATAGCCCGTGGTTTGCGGTGCATGTTTCATCTTTACTTTTTGCTTATGCCAGCTTTGCTCTAGCTTCTGTAATCGGTCTGACATACGTATTGCTCTTTAAGGAACTTAAAGCCAAGCATCTAGGATTCTTTTACGCCAGACTACCCTCGCTTAAAGTACTAGACGTAATGAACGGTCGAGCTATTGCAGTGGGATGGGTATTTTTGACAATTGGACTCTCTGTGGGCGTAATTTGGCTAATCCAGGTTCAAACAAGCACCTTAGATCCCAGGGTGCAGGCTATGTCATTTTTCGATCCGAAGATTTCAATGATGGCAGTCATTTGGATCGTCTACTCGTTTGCGATTTACGCGAGAAGGTCCATAGGCTGGAGTGGACGACGGACGGCCGTGCTTTCAGCAATTGGATTTATGATTGTTTTACTGAATTTTTTGCCAATTGGCTACTTTGTAACTCAAAGCCATAATTTTTACTAAAAACTTATTACCTCGATGCACTTTTTTCTCCTCGGAGCCAGTCACCATAGCGCGCCGATCGATCTTCGAGAACAGATCGATTTTACTCGTCGCGGTCTATCTGAAGCTCTCGAAACGTTATCTCAATTCCCAGATATTGGAGAAGCCGTTATTCTTTCCACTTGCAATCGTTCAGAAATCTACATAGCGTGCGAAAATCCACAAAGAGTGCGTGAAACTGTGTCGTCTTTTATGTCAACGTTCCACGACATGCCGGACGCCAAGTTAGCGCCCCATCTTTACTATCGAGTTGACGCCGACGTTGCCCGCCACTTATTCCGAGTCACTTCTGGACTGGACTCTCTCGTTGTTGGTGAACCACAGATACTCGGCCAAGTAAAAGAGGCTTTTTCGGTAGCGTCAGAGCAACATTACACAGGCACCTTTCTCAATAGACTTTTTGATTGGTCTTTTACTGCCGGAAAACGCGTCAGAACGGAAACTGGTCTGGGCGAAGGTGCTGTATCTGTTAGTTATGCTGCTGTTTCGCTCGCTCGAAAAATATTTGGCGACCTAAGCCCTCTGAGTGTCCTTGTTCTCGGAGCTGGAGAAATGGCTGAACTCACCGTTAACCATCTTCGATCACAGCGGGTAAAACGAATCGCGGTTGCAAATAGAACAGCTGCTCACGCCTCTAACCTGGCGTCTAAAATAAATGGGGTTTCGGTCGCTTGGGACAAGATCACTAACGAGCTTCCTAAAGTAGACATCGTAGTTACTGCAACGGGATCAACAGCACCTATTATCAGTAAGACAGATATCGAAACGGCGATGCGACCTAGGCGGGATCGTCCATTATTTATTATTGATATAGGAGTACCGCGGGACGTAGACGCGACTTCGGGAGAGATGGAACAAGTATTTCTTTACAACATCGATGATCTGAGATCGATAGTACAGGAAAACCTTGCACGGCGTCAGTCGCAAGTAGACCTCGGCGAACTACTAGTTAATGCAGAAGTAACAAAATTCATGAGCTGGGTGAACTCGCGAGCAGCAATACCTACCGTCGTAGCATTACGAAAAAAATTTGATGCAATCCGTTTAGAAGAACTCGACCGGCTAGACACAAAACTAACGGATCTCTCGCCAGAAACCAGGAAAAAAATCGAAGAAATTACCCGCCTTCTTGTTGAGAAACTACTCTCAAGTCCGACGGAGAATTTAAAGGCCACCACTAATGAACAAACAGTCACGGCTTACACAGATGCCCTTAACGAGCTTTTTGAACTAAAAAATCAAGACCACGCTAATAAAAGAGACACGGCTGACACCATTACTGACGATACGACAACCTCTTCTTTAAGAGGACGGGAAAATTGAAAGTTCTCCGCATAGGTACTCGCGGAAGTCCCCTTGCTCTCTGGCAAGCTCAAGCTGTAACTAACGAAATCATCAAACTCGGAGGTCCGCCCTGTAAATCCGTCATCATTAAAACTACTGGAGATCGCGAAAAAAATATTTCCCTTTCAGAAATTGGTGGCAAGAATTTGTTTGTTAAAGAAATTGAGGAAGCCCTTCTCAGTGAAACTATCGATCTTGCTGTCCACAGTGCAAAAGACTTACCGACAGAATTGCCTACAGGACTGATAATAAGCTCTACCCTTCAAAGAGGGGACCCCACAGATGCTCTGGTTATGGCAAAAGGGAAATCTATGCCTTCGGTAGATTCAATATCTGATCAAATATTTAAACTTGGTTCCAAAATACGAATTGGTACTGATAGCGTTCGCAGGATAGCACAACTTAAACCTGTGTGGCCCAATGCTACATTTCTTTCTGTTCGGGGCAATATTGACACGCGAATTCAAAAATTAGATAGAGGAGAATACGATATTTTGGTGTTGGCTTCCGCAGGACTAATCCGATTGGGACTAACGGACAGAATTTCATCCGTCCTGCCTATTGAGTTATGTGTTCCAGCCCCTTGTCAAGGAATTGTCGCAATTGAAACTAGAAAAGATGACTCCAAAACAAACTCAGTAGTTGAAAAGATTTGTGATCATGATTCCATGGCGTCCCTTAAAGCCGAAAGAGCGACCTTGAAAGCACTCGGGGGGGATTGCCGTGTACCAATAGGAGCGCTTTCTTTACTAAGTAAAACAAAGCTGAAACTTGCCGCTGTTGTTGCATCGTTGGACGGCTCACGCATACTGCGACAAGAACTTTGTGGCTCAGTTGAAAAAGCTGAAGAACTTGGCCTCACTCTTGCATCTAATCTGATTCGAAATGGTGCGTCAGAAATTCTTACTCAAAATCTTTCATGAAACTCTCGAAAGACAGCCCCTTATTGGGAAAACGAGTCCTGGTGACCCGAACACGAGCGCAAGCAATTGAATTGGTCGACCTATTGTCTTCCCTAGGCGCCATCCCCATTCTAGCCCCTACTATTCAGATTGTTGGACCAAGAAACCCAGAACCTCTCGAAGACATCTGTTCTTCGATAGATAAATTCGATTGGATTGTCTTCACGTCATCAAATGGCGTTGGATTTTTTATGAAGCATTACGTCAAAATTAAAGGTGAAAACGCGAGATTACCTGCTCAAGTTTGTGCGATCGGCCCAAGCACAGCAAAATGCCTTAAGAATTTCAACGTAGCCGTCGATTTTATTCCAGAGGAGCACCGAGCGGAAGCAGTACTGGCAGGACTTCAGGAAAGAGATAGTCTTACAGGTAAATACGTTCTACTTCCACGAGGAGACCTCGCAAACAAAATGCTACCAACAGAACTAAAAAAATGTGGGGCTCTCGTTACCGAAATCACATGTTACCGAACTTTGCTTGCCGACCACACTGATTCTAGTGGGGAAAATATCTATAAGACTCTGAATCAACAAGGCATCGACATTGTAACTTTTACGAGTGCTTCCACCGTAAAGAATTTTGTAGAAATTCTCGGAAAACCATCCGCCTTAGACTTTCTTAATAGTGCCTGTGTTGCCTCCATTGGACCAGTTACTGCAAAAGCAGCTGCCGAACTTGGAATTAGAACAACTATTACCCCGATAAAATACACAATCCCTAGCTTAGTTGACGCAATCGTGAACCATTACACTGGAAACAAAACATGACAAAGGATACTAGGACACCAAACTCTCAAGATTTTTTTAACGCTGCCCCCCTCACTCATCGCTTGCGACGACTCAGAACATCCCCAGCTATGCGTGATTTAGTCCGGGAAACAACACTGCACCCCCAGAGCTTTATTTACCCACTTTTTGTTTGTTCAGGGAGCGGAATTAGACGAGAAGTCTCGTCTATGCCAGGTGTTTTTCAGCTCTCTACTGACGAAGCAGAACGAGAGGCCATCGCAGCCGCCGAAGATGGTATCCAAACCATTATCCTGTTTGGTTTACCAGATCAAAAAGACGAACTCGGTAGTTCAGCATGGGATGCCTCAGCTCCAGTGCAAACAACAATTCGGAAAATCAAAAAAAGCATCCCAAATTTGTTAATTGCAACAGATGTTTGTTTGTGCGAGTACACATCACATGGTCATTGCGGCATCGTTGAAGGGAATACCATTAAAAACGATGCTACCGTAACACAGCTGACACGCGCTGCACTTTCACATGCAGAAGCCGGTGCCGATATCGTCGCACCATCAGACATGATGGACGGACGCGTGCAAGCGATTCGACAAACGTTGGACGACGAGGGTTTTCATGACACTGTGATCATGTCCTACGCAGCAAAATATTGCTCTGCTTATTATGGTCCTTTCAGGGACGCTGCGGATTCTACTCCATCATTCGGAGATAGGCGCACACACCAAATGGACCCCGCCAACGTTCAAGAGGCACTGCGCGAAGTGGCGCTTGATTTAGAAGAAGGAGCCGATATCATCATGGTAAAACCAGCATTGCATTACCTTGACGTTATCGCGGAGGTTAAAAATGAATTTAGTTGTCCAGTTGCCGCTTACCATGTAAGCGGCGAATACTCGATGCTGAAAGCCGCGGTTGCGAACGGCTGGATTGACGAGAAACGCGCCATAATCGAACTTTTAACCGCTATCAAACGCGCCGGCGCCGACATCATAATCACTTACTATGCACGTCAGGCAGCACAGTTGCTTAGACAAACCTCATAGGACTATCTTTTCTTTAGCCAAAATTCGAAGTCATAACCCAACTCTGTGGCAGCCGGCAGTGTATCTGCCCACTTTCCAAGTCGGTGAAAATAGTAATAAATTAACGACTCACGTAAACCCCGGTGATGTCGTTTCATTGCTGCATCGATTTCGGTAGCACGAAGCGAAAAATCATCTTCTGTCTCACAGGTAATTGATGGCGTGTTCGTTGCAAGAGACACACGTCGATCCACTCGCTGAAAAAATTTTTTTTGATTTCCAAGAAAACCCAGAGCACGAAGACCTCTACGGACCCCAATACACCTTGAACGTAAAATCTCAAATCCGCAATGTTTAAATAAAATCTTTAAATGCGAGTAGGAAAAAAAAGAAAGATGCCCCTGACTAAGCAACGGGAGCTGATGGTCGAGAGAGGTTCTCTGGCGGTTCTTGCTTACAAAGGGTCTTAGGTTAGCTTCACCATTTGGCGTGATCAACCAAAGTTCACCTCCGGACTTCATCACACGAGCCGTTTCATGCAGATGTTGACGAGGATCTGGAACATGTTCCAACAAATCCTTCTGGATAACATAATTGAAGTGCTCGTTAGGAAACTGCGCGTCCTCTAATGTCCCACAAGCAATTTTAAGATTCAGTCGTGTCTTGGCATAATATGCAGAGAAGGGCGCGGCATCTACTCCTTCAACCTCAAACCCTTGATGACGCAACGCATCTAAAAGAAAACCCAACGCACATCCGACCTCAAGAATACGTACAGGAACAGATCTCTTGGTTATTTTTCGAGTAAAAAAGTAAGCCTCCCTTGCACGGCGCTGTGCCTCACGAGCATAGTCTCGGTACCCAACAGTAGCATTCGGATCAAAATAATCAGAAGTATAAAGTTGGACCAACTCATCCATACCAAGCCTTGGTCTTATTTGACGGAAACCACAGGCCTTACACCGGTATATACATCGGTCAAAAACTTCTCCCAAGCTAACCTCACAATACGGCTCAGGATTGTCCTTTCCACAAACATCGCACGGCATAGAAATTAAATCTTTCACGGCGCGCATCATAGCACTCGTGATATCTTTCTTTTCCCAGTTATGCGAATAAAAAGACCAAAATCAAGAAAACTGTTTGAACGCGCTCAAATTACACTGCCTGGCGGTGTAAACAGTCCTGTCCGAGCATTCGGATCAGTCGGCGGTTCACCCCTATTTATCCAACGTGCTCACGGATGCCGTATAGAGGACGTCGACGGAAACCGCTACATCGATTACGTAATGTCTTGGGGACCATTAATTCACGGGCACACTCCAAAAGAACTAACACGAACACTTGCGCAAACAGTTCGGCAAGGCACCAGTTTCGGGGCCCCAACTCGTCTGGAAATTGAACTCGGCCAGCGTGTACGAAAAATGGTTCCGTCTATCGAGCGCGTGCGCCTAGTAAATTCTGGAACAGAGGCCACCATGAGTGCAGTTCGCATCGCAAGAGCCGTTACTGGACGCGACAAAATCATCAAGTTTGCTGGTTGTTATCACGGACATTCAGATCAGTTCCTCGTGCAAGCAGGTTCTGGGGCGACCACCCTGGGTATTCCAACAAGCCCGGGGGTCTCTCGTGCGACTGCAAAAAATACATTGATTGGAAAATATAACGACATCACTTCAGTTGAGAGATTGTGCAAGCGCCACTCAAAATCCATCGCAGCGATTATTGTTGAACCGATTGCTGGCAATATGGGTGTAGTGCCGCCGAGACCTGAGTTCCTAGAATCTCTTCGTGCCTTATGTACTCGAAACAAAATTTTATTGATCTTTGACGAAGTTATCAGTGGATTCCGCGTAGCTAAGGCCGGTGCTCAAGGAACCTTTAACATTAAGCCAGACCTTACATGTTTAGGTAAGGTCATTGGTGGTGGACTCCCGGTTGGCGCATACGGCGGTCGAGCAGATTTAATGGATCAGGTAGCACCTTCTGGAGCCGTTTACCAAGCAGGTACGTTGTCGGGCAACCCACTAGCAATGGCTGCTGGAATATGGACGTTGGACCAACTATCAACTGACCTGTATCGTCATCTGAACAGTCTCGGAACAAAACTTGCCGCTGGATTAAGAAGTGCCGCAAAGAAAACTAACATCGCAATGCAAGTTAATCAGGTAGGTTCAATGTTGACACCTTTTTTTACGGCAAACGAGGTAACTGATTACGAGTCCGCAACAGCATCCCATACAGATGCCTATGCGGCTTTCTTTCAAGGGATGCTTGATCGCGGTGTCTACCCACCTCCATCACAATTTGAAGCATGGTTTCTATCATCAGCCCACACAGAACGTGATATTGCACAAACAGTACAAAAAGCCGAAGAGGCCTTAAAAGAACTGCATGATAAGATGAAATTGTAAGTATCTTTCTTAAATAGAACTGCGCTTAAAAATGTCCATCACACGATTACATCGCACCCTTGGAGTTCGTGTCGGCCCATTACAGATTGGCGGTGGTGCTCCAATTGCCGTGCAATCTATGACCATGACTGATACGGCAAACGTAAAGGAAACTACCGCTCAGTGTCTTGATCTTGTTAATGCAGGTTCTGAATTAGTTCGTATTACCGTAAATCAAATCGACGCGGCCGAAGCTGTGCCTGAAATAAAAAAACGACTTCTTGACGCCGGATGTACAGCACCTCTGATTGGTGATTTTCATTACAACGGCCATTTACTACTAACCAAAGTACCAGCCTGTGCCGCCGCACTCGATAAATACAGAATCAATCCGGGAAATGTAGGTACTGGTCAAAGACGAGACAAACAATTTTCTACAATCTGTCAGGTCGCACACGACCATCAAAAACCAGTGCGCATTGGGGTCAATGGCGGCTCTCTTAATCAAGAACTGGTCATGGCAAAAATGAAGGAAAATAGCGACCTGAAATTGGGCCGATCATCGGAAGAAATCATCAACGAATGCATGGTAATCTCTGCTCTTGAATCGACCGAACTGGCTTTAGAATCTGGTCTTCAAAGAAACCAAATTATCATTTCCTGCAAAGTATCTCGACCTACAGACTTGATAAGCGTGTACCGTGAATTATCTGCAAAAACCCAACAACCTCTCCATCTCGGGCTTACAGAAGCTGGCATGGGTATCAAAGGCCTTGTGTGGTCAGCTTCCGCTATGGGTGTTTTGTTAAGCGAAGGGATTGGCGACACAATTCGTGTTTCACTGACACCTCGACCACAGGGTAACAGGACTGATGAAGTATTTGCTGCGTGCGAATTATTGCAAGCCTTAAACTTACGATCCTTTTCACCAAGCATTACCGCGTGTCCTGGATGTGGACGAACTACAAGTACTACATTTCAGGAATTAACCATTAGGATTCAAGATTACGTTCATCAAAAAATGCCTGAATGGAAAACAGCTTACGTCGGAGTTGAGGATATGCGAGTGGCCGTGATGGGATGCGTAGTCAACGGACCAGGTGAATCGAAAGCTGCGAACATCGGAATTAGTTTGCCGGGAACAGGGGAATCTCCGAATTGTCCGGTATTCATAGATGGGCAGCATACCCATACGTTAAGAGGATCCTACGACGAACTGGCTGAAGCTTTTCAAAAGCTTGTTGACGAGTACGTCGATGATCACTTTAACTCAAAAAATATTTCTTCGTCGTCGTAGTTTTCTATCAAGACATTTTCCTAAAGAACGATGATCCGAGTAATTGCAATCGATATCGACGGAACCTTGCTCGACAGTCAAGGACAGATGCCGGATGAAAATCGAAAGATCATTAAAGAAGCTTCTGTAACAGGTATCCACATTATCTTGGCCACTGGGCGTTGTTTTCATCATGCTAAGCCTGTCTCGGAAACTCTCCTAGACAAAATTACCTTGATCGTAAATAACGGGGCACTCGTTAAAACAGGTAAGGGCATCACACTAAACAGCACAACGCTTTCACGTGACCTTGCTCGAGAAGTAATAAATTCTACAAAATCTCTGCAAATGGGTACTGCGCTTGTTTTCGATCGCACTGGCAATCAGCAATATCTTTTTGAAAATATCGATTGGAAACATCCCAATCGATTTGATTACTTCAAACAAAACGCTCGCTTTATGACCGAAATTTCACCTTTAGAAAAAGGTCTGACAGAAGATCCACTACAAATCGCTTTCAATGGGAGCGTCAACGAAATGAGACGCCTGCGCGATTACCTGCACCGACAGCCAAACACTTCAGAGCTTTGTCTTACAATCACTGAGTACAAAGACCGGGATTTTTCTCTTCTTGATATTACGGCAAAAAATTGCTCAAAGGGAAACAGTCTCGCAACATGGTGCAATTCACTTGGTATCAATGCCGATCAAGTAATGGCCATCGGAGATAATCTTAATGACCTAGATATGCTAATGTTTGCGGGCTTACCTATCATAATGGGCAACGCTGTAAAGGAACTTAAATCGTATGGATGGAAATTGACTGAGAGCAATGACAACGGAGGGCTTGCTAATGCAATCCGTGCTTTCGCTTTAAATAAACAGGTGGTTTCAAAACTAATCTAGCTCGATTTTACCGCCATGGCATAAAGGCTTCAATCCAACTAACGCGCGTCAGATCGTTATAAATAACAGTAACCATTAACATCATAAGCGCAACGAAACCACCAAACATGAGTCGCTCCTTCACAACCATACTGAAATCATGTCGTGCAATTCCTTCCAATGTGAGAATAGCGATGTGCCCACCATCGAGCACAGGTATCGGAAGTAAATTAAGCAACCCAAGATTAAGAGAAATCATACACATGAAACTAAGAAGAACACCCCAGCCTAATTGAGCCGCACTACCAGACATTGATGCGATACCAACCGGACCTGCCATTTGGTTAAGGGACACGCCACCACTAAATAGTCCTTGAAGTGCGGTCCCTATCTGCGTGGTCATTTCCCAATTACGTATCAGACTTAATTGAAAAGCTTCAAATAAACCAGCTGGTTGAACGGTCTTCTCCTCAAAGGGATTAATCTGAACGCCAATTAAACCGACGTCACCCTTAAGAGCAGGAATCACAGTAAGTTCTCGACTGGCCCCATCGCGGCGGATACCTAGCCGCAATGGAGAGCCAGGGTTGGCGTTAATTCGCTCAACTAATTCTTTACTTGATACCGTTTTTCCTTCTAAGGCCTCAATAACATCACCGACCTTGATACCGGCAAGTGAAGCTGGCTCTCCCGGAGCAACACTAGTAATCTGAGGTTCCATCTTAGGAGAAACTCCTAGATTTCCCATTTCAAAACTACTGCTTGTCTCACTATCTGGAATTACGTTTAGCGTACGAGAGCCACGCGTATTTCGAACACCGATATCGATTTCTTTATCAGCATGCGGCGCAACCGCCTGCAATAACTCCTCCCACGTGTCCACAGGATTCCCCATCACGCTGACAACTTGATCGCCAATTTCTATTCCTGCCCGTTCCGCACTTGATCCGCTTACAACAGATTCAACAATTGGTAATTCGTCAAGGTAGACTGGTTCCTGAGCACCTTGATACAAAACAAAAGTCATAACAACAATTGCAAAGATAAAATTCATCGCCGGTCCCATAATCAAGATCTGAAAACGCTCCCACTTATTCTTTGAAAGAAACTCGTCATCAGAACCTGTACGATCATCGTCAGGTTGCTCCCCGGCCATTTTGACGTAACCACCAAGAGGAATTGCACTCACACAGTACTCAGTATCACCCCGGGTAAACTTCAAAAGCTTCGGCCCGAACCCAATAGAAAAAGTTAGGACACGGACACCGACACGTCTAGCTGCCAAAAAATGCCCGAGCTCGTGTACAAAAACCAAGACTGAAATTACAAAAAGGAAAACGACGATAGTAAATAGAGACCCACCCACTAAAAAACTCCGTTGTTAATCTGACTGACAAGCTTCATTGTGATCCTAACCCACCGATAAGCCTGTCCGTATATTGACGTGCCCACGAATCAACCTCTCGCACCCTATCTAACGTATCCAATTCACCCGTCGATTGCAATTCTCCTGCTTCAAGTGTTTGATTAATGACAGTCGAAATTCCTGAAAACGTCAAATTTCCATTGAGAAAAGCACCAACCGCACGTTCGTTTGCCGCATTCAAAATAGTGGCAAGACTAGCAGGACCCCGTAAAGCATGATAAGCAAGATCTAAACAGGGAAATCTCTTCCGGTCTACCGAAGCGAAACTGAGTGACCCACATTGAGTAAGATCTAGAAATTCTACCTTACAGTCCCAGCGTTCTGGATAAGAAAATGTGTACTGAATAGGTAATCGCATATCCGTAACTCCGAGTTGCGCAATCATTGAGCCATCTCGCAGCTCTACAAGCGAATGAATGACAGACTGTGGATGCACAAGCACATCAATCTGATCTGCGCGCAACCCAAACAACCAATAAGCCTCGATGACTTCAAGTCCCTTGTTCATCAACGTAGCTGAGTCAATTGTAATCTTCGGACCCATATTCCAAGTAGGATGATTTAGTGCTTCCTCAGGAGTAACTTTCTCCAAATCACGATCAATTTCATCCCTAAATGGCCCTCCCGACGCAGTCAAGACAAGCCGCCTTACCTCATCAACACCACGACCATGCAAACACTGTTGAATGGCATTGTGTTCACTGTCGACAGGAAGAATACTGGCTCCATGTTTTTTTGCAGCGCGTGTCATAAGATCACCGGCCATTACCAAAACTTCTTTGTTTGCCAAGGCTATCGTTTTTCCAGCTTCAATTGCCGCCAGTGTCGCATCAAGGGCCGCCGTCCCTGCTGTAGCACAGAGAACAATGTCCACATCTGGATCCGTAGCAATCGCCAACAAACCGTCAATACCAGCTTCACAGGATTCAACCGCTATATTTGCTTCTTTTAATCTGCTCTGAACCTCAGCCAGGGCCTCTGGGGTTGCCATGGAAATCTTACACGGGCGGCAATCAATAATCTGTTCAGCGAATAGATTGACGTTCTCGCCTGCCGCCATTCCGATAACGGAAAGTCTATCCTCATAAGAGTGAACAACTGAGAGTGCACTACGACCAATCGAACCGGTCGAACCGAGAATAGCGATCCGCTTCACATCAACTTCCTATCTCGCAAAAAAAACAACCGCGTAATAAACAGGTGCAGCAAACAAAAGACCGTCTAGTCTATCCAAAACACCGCCATGCCCAGGAATAAGTTGAGATGAATCCTTGACTTCGGCACCGCGTTTGAGAGTCGACTCAAACAGGTCGCCCACTATACCCAAACATGTAATCGTTGCACCAAACAGGATCAGAAAACCTGTTGAAAGTTGACTTAACCATAAATCACCAAGAAACCACATCACCATAATCCCGGCGATAATTCCAAAAATTGCTCCCTCGATTGTTTTATTTGGACTGATAGTTTTCGCAAGACTGCGTCGCCCAAATTGTCGTCCTCCGTAGTACTGTGCCGTGTCACTCGCAAATATAGTGAGCAACAGTAAAAACAATACCTGAGGTTGGTTATCAAAGCGAAGTGACACCATTAAGCCAATTGGAAGAGCGAGATATAGCACGCCAAATATTGACAATGCTGTGGAAACAAGTACTCGCTTGACTGATTGCTGTGAAAGCTGAACTGTAGTTATGCCAATCGTCACCGACATTAACATCACGGGCAACATCGATGGAGCCATCGCACACACGGCACAAACCCCAAGTGCCGCGGTTACTCCTAATAACTTCGAAAATTGAGTCTCATTTTGTTTTACCAGATCAAAATATTCAAAGAACGCAACAATCAATAGAAGTTCTGACACAATCAAGGTGGCACCTGGAGGTAGGAACCACACTACACCAATAACGATTAAAAGTAGCGCCAAAGCGCTTAAAAGACGTGCCATTAGTTGTTATCTGAAACCATTTTTCTACTGCCCAACAACAACGTTTGGAGTATTAATGCCTCCATAACGTCGATCACGCTTCTGAAAATCGAGAATCGCTTCCAAAAGATGATTCGCACGAAAATCTGGCCACAATGTCTCAGTGACCCATATCTCTGAGTAGGCAATCTGCCACAACAAAAAATTACTCACACGCATCTCACCACTAGTACGAATTAAGAGATCAGGATCTGGTTGACCAGACGTATATAGTAAGTCGCTAAATCGATCCTCATCGAGATCTTGAGGTCTGATACCATCGGTCAAAGCTTGGCGCACTGCTGATACTATCTCAGCTCGTCCTCCATAATTAAGAGCAATATTAAAAAGCATTCCAGAATTTTTTTCCGTTTTCACCTGCGCAATATTTAATTCATGACGAACATCAGCGCCCAACTCATCGCTACTGCCAATAACTTGGAAACGAATATCATTTTCCAGTAAGGTGCTCAGTTCCAATCTGAGATAACGTTTCAATAAACTCATAAGAAGCGCAACTTCAGACTTTGGTCTTTTCCAATTTTCAACCGAAAACGCATATAAAGTCAGTACGGATATACCTAATCGCGCCGCAACCTCGACAGATTCACGAACCGCATCAATACCGGCACGGTGACCTTCCGCGCGGGGTAAATGTCTCTTTGCAGCCCAACGTCCATTACCATCCATAATCACCGCAACGTGTTCTGGAAGACGAGAAAAATCAACTTCTCGGGCAAGAGCTTCTTCTCTTGAGTGCTTGGGAAGCCAAGCTAATATTTTTTGAAGACTCATGAAATAAATTTTTTGTGGCCTAAATTTTTCGTTACAAATTCTTAATCCCGTTGAGAAACTTAAGCTCTGATAATACGGGCTGCTCACAGAAGGTTCAAGGATACTCAACACTAACAAGAAAGAGACCTCGTGCTGGCGCAGTGGGTCCTGCCTGGCTCCGATCCCTAGAAGACAAGAGCTTGGCCATACTTTCAGGGGTTCGACGATCTCGTCCAATTTCTACAAGAGTACCGACAATAGTTCTTACCATGTGACGTAAAAACCCGTTTCCATGAATATCAACTGTAATGATTCTTGCTTCCCGATTTCCCCCTAGTGCATTCCAATTTTGATCTTCTTCAACTCCAATAGTAATAGCTGTAATCGTACGCACAGTCGATGTAGGACTGGAATCATCAGTCGCTGTCTGAAATGACGCAAAATCATGCTGGCCACATAAAACAGCACTCGCTTCTCGCATAGGTGACAGTTTAATCGGTTCTGAAAGCCACCATAAGAAACGTTGCTCGAGTGGATTTTGAACTCTTCCAATTCCTAGTCGGTACCGGTAATACTTACCAGAAGTATCAAACCGCGCATGAAATGTATCCGCAACCTGTTGCACATCTATTACACGAACATCATTTGGCAACTTCGAATTAACTGCGCGTAACAAAGCCATGGAATCAATTGAATGAGACAAACAAACACTCGCAACTTGGCCGAGCGCATGAACACCGGCATCTGTTCGCCCTGCGCCATATAATTTTACAGAGCTCCCCTCAACCTCAGAAAGGGCATCCTCTACTAACGCTTGAATGGTTGGGGCGGTATGCTGTCGTTGCCAACCTGCATAGTTAGTTCCGTCATAAGCGAGCGTAATCTTAAGAGTCCTCATGAATATGATGAACCCAGCCTACGAGTGCTGAGTCGCGCACACAACTAGCCTGTCGAAGGCATATTCCGTGAACCTGGTTTCACTAAAGGTAAACCTTCTTCACACAATGGACAGCTCTGTGGGCTATAAATCGGCCAAGAAACACTTGCAAGAAATTCAAACGGAACATCGAACCTGTTCTTCGTATCACCACGATTAATCACGGCCGCCGCTCCGACCACATGGACACCAAATTCCTTGGCTACCGCAATTGTCTCACGCGTGGATCCCCCGGTTGTCACAACATCCTCGACAACTAAGACACGTTCACCTTTTTCGATCGTAAAACCCCTCCGTAGAGTTAAAACACCGTTTTTTCTTTCTGCAAAAATAGCTCGTGTTCCACATGCACGAGCCACTTCGTGACCAATGATGAGACCTCCTAGTGCCGGAGAAAGAATCAACGTCGGCGCTAATTGTTTAACACGGGACGCAAGATCTGAACCTAATTGAGCGGCCTTTTCAGGATGTTGGAGCACCAATGCGCACTGTAAATATCCGGACGTATGCAAGCCAGATGACAAAATAAAATGGCCCTCAAGAAGAGCCGAATTCTGCTTAAACATATTGATTATTTCATCTGACTGCATAGTCTCAGTATACCGGTGATAGACTCGCTATGGGCATTATGGATATTTCTGTCGTAATCATAACGAAGAACGAGGCTGACCATCTCGCCGCAACCCTTGAGTCAGTTTCATGGGCAACGGATGTAGTAGTCGTCGATTCTGGCAGCACAGACGACACTCTTGAAATAGCCCGCCGCTATACGGATCGAGTACTGACAAGAGATTGGGAAGGCTATGGTGCTCAAAAAAATTATGCAACCGGATTAGCTGCACACGATTGGGTGCTTTCTCTTGACGCCGACGAACACGTATCTCAGGCACTAGCTGAGGAAATTCGTGACGTGATGTCTCGGCCTTCAACCTTGGCAGGTTATCGCATCCCTCGAACAACAAGATATTTGGGAAGATGGATTCGGTCAACGGATTGGTATCCTGATTATCAGCTTCGTCTTTACGATAGAAGAGTCGCTCTATGGAACTCGCGTTATGTTCACGAGTCCGTTTCTGTTAATGGAACGATCGGAACACTACGATCAGAAATTCGCCACTACGCTTACGACAACATGTCGGATCATCTCTCAACGATTAACCACTACTCAACTCTAGCTGCAAAACAGATGCTAGACGAAAATCGACGTGCGCGATGGACCGACCTTGCCATCCATCCAGGCTTTGCCTTCGCTAGAAACTACCTACTTCGCGGGGGATTTCGTGACGGACTTCCAGGATTAATAGTCTCTCTAATGAATTCTTACTATGTGTTCCTAAAATTCGCAAAATTGTGGGAACAAAATTCAAGTAATCATAAATCGTGAACCGAAAACATGCTATCCCTCCATATTGACACCGCAAAAACTTGGCGTGGCGGTCAAAAGCAAGTCATGTTGACAGTCCTCGGCCTTCGAGCAACAGGATGCAAAACCGTGCTATTAGCCCATCCGCAAGGAGAACTCTTCCGGCGTATGAACTCAGACAAAGACTTGTTTCCAATTGCTGCGAGATCTGAAGGAGACTTGTTTGCTGCTTGGAAGTTATCGAGTTTCTTGCAAAACATTAAACCCGCGATAGTCCATGTGCATGATGCGCATGGACTGGCCTTGGCGGCGGTAGCAATTAGATTCTTAAGAACCGATCTAAAACCAAAATTGATTGCTTCGAGACGTGTGGATTTCCATCTAAAAACCAATGTTTTTTCTCGATGGAAATACAGACAAGTCGATCAATTTATATGCGCCTCATCATTTATTCGTACATTGCTTATTTCGAATAAAATTCCAACAAATAAAATTACCGTGATTTATGAAGGAATTGACATAAAAAGCAATCAGAAAACGGACCCACTAAATATACACGCAGAATTCCGTGTGCCTGAAGATTCCTTAATTGTGGGAAATGTGGCTGCTTTAGTCCCTCATAAGGGTCAACGCTATCTTGTTGACGCAGCTGCACAAGTTATTCGTCAAGTGCCTAATGCTCGTTTTTTCATTGCAGGTGAAGGATCTTTAGCGGTCACCTTACAGAATCAGATAAGCCGTTTAGGACTTAAAAATCATGTTTTTCTCACAGGTTTCCGCAACGACGTTCTCTCTATGATTAAGTCTTTCGACCTTTTTGTTATGAGTTCGACAACAGAAGGGTTAGGCACATCGGCACTGGACGCAATGGCCTGTGAAACTCCTGTAATAGCCACCAGAGCTGGAGGACTATCTGAAGTAATCGTTCACGGTCAGAGTGGGTTGCTGGTTCCAGCTAAGAATGCAGAGGCGTTAGCCAGTGGAATTATTGAAATGTTAAGAAATGAGTCTTTTCGCCTGTCATGCAGTCTTCAGGGACTAAAACGAGCTGAGAAAAAATTCAGCGCCACCCGCATGGTTGAAGAAACACTTATGGCATACAAGAACCTGGTTGACACCAACGCTTAAGTGGACACCTTTCGTTATTTTCCGATCTATTAAATCCACACAAATCCTGCATGCCTATGTGACACAACGAGAAATCGTACTTAACCGGATCGTTGCGATCGAAGTATCTCAAAGAGTTGGTAATATCACGGGCCATCGCCCATCCAGGGCTCTTATAATCGGTCAACCGAAGACACCGGCCAACACGTTCAACGTGTGTATCAAGCGGTATTATTAATTTGTCAGTTGAGATGTTTTTCCACACTCCTAAATCGATATGATCTTTCCTCACCATCCAACGCAGAAACAAATTTAGTCGCTTACAACCACTTCCACCACTTGGTTTCGAAAAAAAATAATCAACTCCCGATGATCGATCTGAACCTACCAAATCAAGTGCTCTACAACAAAATGATTCTAATGCTTCACCAATATCATCCTCGTCATCTCGATAACCACGTAAAAAAAATTTCTCAATAGTTCCCGATCGCTTCACAATTTGTCTTAAAATCAAAAGAAGTCCCACTAAATCGTCACCGGTCGTCCACCGATGACGGAAATTTTTAAACGCTGCGCCTTGGCGAGTAGGATCAAAGTTTTTCACATAGCCAAACGGTGAGATTCCCATGATCTCCAACAATCGTTCAATAGAAGTTAAAACACTCGAAACACGTCCAAATGCCAACGCTGCTGAAAGAAAACCAACTACCTCCCGGTCTCTATCGTCACTGTAGCGACGGACCAGATCGATGGGATCAGCAACTGAGTTAGCAACATTAAATTGTCTGTATAACCTCTGTAAGACTGGTGTAACTGCTTTAATTGAGAGGGAAGACCGCATTGGAAGGATTCTTGGATCTTTAGAAGACATGACCCGCGGCGAAATTAAGAGGTCGGCGTGAACTAGAAAACAGAAGCATTAGACACGTTATCGTTCCTGTAAACTGTTCTTCCACCAATTATTACCGCTGCAACAGCCCCTTTTAAATCCCAACCGTTAAAGGGAGTATTTCGTGCGCGCGAACGAAAAGCTGCCGCGTCGATATGGGTCGTCACATCCGGTGCAAGTATCGTGATGTCAGCAGGTGAACCTGGTGTCAGATCTCCACCTGGAAGACTGAGAATCTTAGCTGGGTTAGTCGCCAACAACTCGACGATGCGCTTCAGGGAAACCAAACCACGGTCAAGCAACCTGTCCAACACTAAAGGAATGGCTGTTTCAAGACCGATTATTCCAAAAGGAGCCTCAGAAAATTCTACAGCTTTGTCATCAGCGTGATGCGGCGCATGATCGGTAGCAATGACGTCGATACTTCCGTCTATAAGACCTTCAATCATCGCGTCACGATCATGAACATCACGAAGCGGAGGATTCATTTTGTAATTCGTATCGTAACTCAGATGCTCATCAGTAAGAATAAAATGGTGAGGTGTGACTTCACAGGTCACCGGAACCATCCGGTCTTTACCTGACCGTACCGCACGCAGCGAACCCTCTGCACTCATATGAGCCACATGAACCCGGCCACTCGTTAAGCCACTCAATGTAACGTCGCGCTCAACCATGATTTCCTCTGCAGCTGAAGGAATTCCAGAGAGACCAAGCATCGAAGCATAATGTCCCTCATGAGCCGATCCATCTCCTTTCAGTGATGGATCCTCGCAATGGTTAATAACGGGGATATTAAACATTGACGAGTACTCAAGAGCACGTCGCATAACGAGTGCATCAGCGACAGGATGACCATCATCAGAAATCGCCACACAACCTGCGCCATGTAGTTGACCAATCTCAGCCATCTCATTTCCCGCCGAACCAATTGTCACTGCACCAACTGGGTAAACATGTGCCAATCCCGCTTCTTTTGCCTTTCGAAGAATAACTTCAGTGACACCAGGATGATCATTTACAGGAATCGTGTTTGGCATGCATGCGACTCCAACAAATCCTCCCGCGACTGCTGCCGCGACACCCGTTTCAACAGTCTCTTTATACTCTTGCCCAGGTTCACGTAAATGAACGTGCATATCGATAAAACCAGGACAAACGACAAAATCAGGCGGAACATTTATCACGGAACTGTCTTGTACAGGAAGATCTTGCTCAACTTGTTCTATTACACCAGACTTGATTCGTAAATCCGACGTGCCATCTATCCCTTGACCTGGATCTACTATCCGGCCGCCCTTTAAAAGAATTGATTGAGTTTTTCCATCGAACTCTCGAGCCATTATTCTCCAGCCTCTTCGTCTATACCAGCCAACAAATAAAGAACCGCCATACGCACTGCCACCCCATTAGACACTTGCTCAAGAATAACAGAGTAAGGACCATCGGCTACTTCTGACGCAACTTCAACACCTCTATTCAAAGGTCCAGGATGCATAATAATGACATCAGATTTCGCGCGTTTTAAACGCTTCTCGGACATACCAAATAAATTGAAATACTCTCGTAAAGACGGAAAAAAATGTCCCCTCATTCGTTCCAGTTGAATTCGAAGAAGCATGACAACGTCCGCATCTTCAACGGCATAATCGATTGACGCCGTCGCCTCTACACCAAACTTATCAATTCCCGCAGGCATCATAGTAGTAGGCCCACACACACACACATTAGCCCCAAGCATTTTCAGCAACAATAAGTTCGACCGTAATACTCGGCTATGCAAAAGATCTCCGATAATTGCAACCTTGAGACCTTGCATTTTTTGTTTGTGTTCTCGAATAGTTAAGACGTCAAGTAACGCTTGGGTAGGATGTTCGTGCGTTCCATCACCAGCATTCACAATTCTTGCGCTACATATGTCTGCGAGCAGGTGGCACGCTCCGGACGCACCGTGGCGAACAACGATTGTATCAGGAGCCATCGCCTCCAAATTTCGAGCGGTATCTCCTAAAGTCTCACCCTTAACGACACTCGAATTCGCCGAACTAATACTGAGAGTGTCCGCGCTTAATCGTTTCTCCGCAATTTCAAATGAAGTGCGAGTCCGAGTGCTAGGTTCATAAAATAAATTTACAACTGTCTTCCCGCGTAACGTCGGAACTTTTTTTATTGTTCGCGTGCCAACTTCTTTCATCGCTTCGGCGGTATCAAGAATCAGCACAACTTCTTCCGGCGTTAGATCTGTGACACTCAAGAGATTGCGAGACCGTAACCTAGACGGCAGAGAAACTGGTTTGTTTTCTGAGAAAGTGTTGCCGATGGTCTGCACCATCATAAGCCTTCACCGTTGGGGGTTTCGTGAATCAATACCTCATCCTTGCCATCAACTTCAACAAGATGCACTTGAATACTTTGATGAATAGATGTCGGAAAATTCTTTCCAACATAATCCGCCTTGATAGGTAACTCTCGGTGTCCGCGGTCCACTAAAACTACAAGTTGAATAGCGCGGGGACGACCAAAATCGACGAGGGCATCTAGAGCCGCACGAATAGTTCGCCCTGTATATAAAACGTCATCAACAAGTAGGATTTTTTGGTCATCTATGGAAAAAGGAATTTCCGTCTTGCGCAACACGGGTTGCGGTCCGATCGTCTGACGCATTAAATCATCTCTGTACAACGTTATATCCAGTGAACCACATGCCACCTTTTGATCCACGATTCCTTGTAGGTTTTTGGCGATGCGCTGAGCAATTGGAACTCCACGTGTACGAATACCAACAAGTGCTAATTTCTCGACTCTTCTATTCCTCTCAACAATTTCATGTGAGATTCGCATTAAAGCACGATCAATGAGAGTTGCTTCCATAACTATAGGCACGAGACACCCCAGACCAATGATAATGGCCCATTACGAAACCTTAATATCTCAAAAAATAAAGAGGGTAGAGTCCTGTTGAGAGAAAACAGGTTATGGCAAAAGTGAAGACCGGACGTCTTTGATAAAATGTAAATAGTCACACTTCCTCTTCGTAACCTCTCAGGATCACGCTTAAAGAGACCTCAAGAGTGTACCTTCGCTATCTATCTCTGTCAACGAGCCCCTCAAAAACGGTTTGTAATTTAATGCGTTACGAACACTAAACCTTTCCATTCTAATTACGAGAGGCTAAAACTAAGGTATTACGTTATATTTACTAACTAGATGAAATGTAACCATCGGTTATACTTCGCCTATGCCGACCGACATAGATGCGCTCGTATTGTCGAACGATCGGCTTTCTGATTCTTACAACGTTATTAAACTGTCCGCTCCAGACATTGCTCGCACTACAAAACCAGGCCAATTTGTTATGGTTCGCAAGAATCATGATTTAACTGCTTTACTTCGTCGACCTTTTTCGGTCTTCGAGACCCTCTTTGACAGCCAAGAAGAACCCGTCGGTTTCTCAATTCTTAACAAACGAATAGGCGTAGTTACTAACACGCTTTTTAACTTGGTCGCTGGAGACAGACTCCAGTGCCTAGGACCTCTTGGACAACCTTTTACAATACCACCAAAGCTCTCCTCAGCATTGATGATAGCGGGAGGAGTCGGCTTGGCTCCATTTGCTTCTCTGGCTCAATCTTTGAAGACATTTTCCATACCCACTCATTTACTTTACGGCGGGCGTTCTTCTAGCGACCTTTACTACATCGACTGGTTCGAACGTTTGGGCGTGCGCGTAGTGTTAACCACAGAAGACGGCAGCCGTGGAAACAAAGGATTAGTTACCAGTTCTCTTCAACATGAGCTCAAAACACAGGGTGAAAACGAATTAAAAATTTACGCTTGTGGACCCACTCTAATGATGCGCGAAGTAGCAACAATTGGGACCGAATACGGTTACTCTACAGAGGTTTCCCTAGAACCTGTCATGGGATGCGGTCTCGGAGGCTGTTACAGCTGTGTCGTAAGCGTAAAAGGCAACGCCGAGGATGAATCAGACCATTTAGTCAGATCATGTCTGCATGGCCCAGTATTTCCAGGAAACAAGGTAAACTGGAATTTATTAACTTAGATGAATCGAACACTATAGAAATCACAACAATGTCACCTGTTGATTTAGCGGTTTCCTTCGGCCCATTAAAACTGAAAAACCCCTTGATCGCCGCAAGCGGTTGTTTCGGGTACGGTACGGAATATGCCGACGTGGTCGATCTTTCAACTTTGGGTGCGGTTGTCGTTAAAGGCCTTTTTCTAAAAGAGCGGGAAGGTCAACGAACACCTCGAATTATAGAAACCCCGAGCGGCATGCTAAATGCTATCGGATTACAAGGAATAGGCGTAGACCGGTTCATTAAAGAACAATTACCTCTTCTAAGAAAAAGCCGCTGCGTAGTAATAGTAAATATCTGTGGATCAACCGTTAATGAATACGCCGAACTGGCACGGATACTTTCAGAAGAACCTGATATTGCGGCGTTGGAGCTGAACATATCCTGCCCGAACATTAAAGAAGGGGGCATCACTTTCGGTTGCAGTTTAAGGGGAACTCATTCCGTTGTAGAAGCTGTTCGTAAAGTTACCGATCTTCCTATAATTCCCAAACTAACTCCAAACGTCTCAGACATTGCCTCATTCGCTCAGGCAGCAGAAAATGCCGGCGCAGATGGAGTTTCACTAGTCAACACATTTCTTGCCATGTCTATCGACATCGAAAAAAAACGTCCACACCTTTCTAACACAGTTGGCGGACTTAGTGGTCCTGCAATCCGCCCAATTGCAGTGCGAATGGTGTACGAGTGCCATCAAGCTATCAAAATACCAATTATGGGCATGGGTGGCATTATGACTGCAAACGATGCAGTTGAATTCTTGATTGCCGGCGCAAATGCAGTCCAAATTGGAACAGCTAATTTCGTAGATCCATTTATCTGGCCTAAGCTGCTAGACGGCCTTACGAATTACATGAAAAAGCATAATCACAATAAGATTGATGAGCTTGTCGGCACAGTTAACACCGAACGTAAATGAATTAAAAGAGATCACTAATGGAACAATTGTTGGTTGCGCTAGACGTTGATACTGCTGATAAAGCCCTAGAATTGAGTGAACAACTAGCACACTTAGCTGGTGGATTTAAAATAGGAAGCAGGTTATTTACTTCTGAAGGACCTGATTTTGTTCAGAAAATGAGTGGTCGCGGACATCGAATTTTTCTAGACCTCAAGTACCACGACATTCCAAACACAGTGGCCGACTCAGTGCGTGCAGCAAGCGACTTGGGCGTGTGGATGCTTACTCTCCATACCTCGGGTGGAAGCAAAATGTTAACCGCTGCTAAAGAAGCTGCAATCAAAACCTCAGCATCACCCCTGCTTGTTGGTGTGACAGTCTTAACAAGTTTTGATGAAGAATCACTATCACAACTTGGAATAACTCGTTCAATCAACCAGCAGGTAGAGTATCTAGCAACCCTTGCAGCACAGTCTGGCATTGATGGAGTGGTGGCGTCTCCTTTGGAAGCCGCTCAGATTCGCTCTCAATGCGGTAATAACTTTAAAATTGTCACACCTGGAATACGATTAAGGGATACCAACACAGTCAACGACGATCAAGTTCGAGCGGTAGGACCTAGGGAAGCCCTTAACGCCGGTTCTGACTACTTGGTCGTCGGACGTCCGATTATTGCAGCACCAAACCCTCAAGCAGCAGCCGCTGCTATTTGTTCACATTCTGAAGACAGATAATGAAACTGACCTTGCTCACAAGAAAGGGTTGTCACCTTTGTGACGACATGAAAAATCTTATCCTCAACCTTAAAAAGTACAAAGGTGTGGAGTTCGAAGAAATCGACATCTCGGGAAACATCAAACTAATACAGCTTTGGGATACAGAGATACCAGTCCTTCTATTGGGCGAGAAGATAATCGCCAGACACAGGATTGGCAGAGACAACCTGGAAAAAGAATTAACAGCGGCACTTGCAGATGAAGTCTAAGACTTAAATAGGCATGCCCACCTAACGGAGGACATGCCTACCCAGAAAGCAAGACTATTTCGCAGTTACAGTAAAGTTTCCGCGTCGATTCTGTGACCAGCAACTTTCATCCGACGTCGAGCAGAAAGGAGATTCTTCTCCTCTGCTAGCTGTCGCGATACGGCTACCATCGATGCCAAGACCTATCAAATAGTCCTTTACCGCTGCAGCTCTTTCTTCACCAAGCGATAAATTGTATTCGTTCGTCCCACGCTCGTCACAGTGACCGGCAACTCGAATACTCGTCGATGTCCACCTTCGCATCCAATTCGCATTCTCTTGCAAAGCAGACCGTGCATCAGCTCTTATCTCAGATGAATCGTAATCAAAAAACACGTCATCTAATGGCGATGTCGCGTTCAACTCATCCAAAGACATCCGGTCAAACAACTCCTGTTCCGTCGGCTCCGGTGGTGGTGGCGGCGGTGGTGGTGGTGGTGGTGGTGGTGGTGGTGGCTCAGGAGCCGGC
>CAYFFV010000012.1:0-66911 GCA_964342695.1 uncultured Vicinamibacteraceae bacterium | reverse complement strand
TTTTCTTTTTAAAACAAGTCGATGTGCCCACTGAGCAGGCAATTCCGTCCTTAAGGACAAGCGATATACTCACCGCAAGCGCTACTGGAAACATCGGTGGATCTATCATGGATCATGATTACCAAGTGGAATACACGCAAACATGGAGTGGTGGCGTACAAGCCGAGATATTAAAAGGGACAATTTTCGATGTGTTTTATATGGGTTCCTACACTGTTGGTGCCGACAACTCAACCATTCGAAATGTTCCTGAACCTGGACCAGGATCATTGCTCGAGCGACGGGCGATTCCTGAATTAGCCGGTATTCGTGCTATTAGGTTTGATGGGCAGTCTATTTTTCATGCAGTTACTTTGAAGGCAGAACGTCGTCTAACGGATTTAATGTCCTTTAATGTTTCGTATACGTTGTCTCGTTCCAAGGACGATGCCTCAAGTCCTGGAGCTACTGCATTTGAGGCAAACGTTCCGCAGGATGTTCGGAATATTTTTCCAGGTGAAGAAGCATTGTCAAGCTTTGATCATCGACACCAGTTTGTTGCCAGTGGTAGTTATGAGTTTCCTTTCTTTCGCACGGATACTGGCTGGAGAGGACAGTTACTTAAAGATTGGCGTATCAACGCAATCGTGATGTTTCAGACCGGAGCTCCTTTTACTGTCAATCTAACTGAAGATTGGGCGAATGTTGGTTCTGGGCCTGCGCAGCGACCTAATCTTGTTGGCGATCCGAATTTGCCCGGACATTTGCGGACGTCAGAACGATGGTTCAATACAGAGGCTTTTCAGCTACAGGATAGGTTCACTTTTGGTGACGCTGGTCGCAACATTGTATTTGCGCCTAGTTTTTCGAATATTGATCTTGCGTTGCAGAAATCATGGTACCTCGAATCTGGTTCCGTTATCGAATTTCGTTGGGAAGTGTTTAATGTCTTGAACGCTCCAAATTTTGGTATTCCAAACCGTTTTTTTGGAACACCAAATTTTGGGCGCATATTTCGAGCAGGTTTGGCTCGCGAGATGCAGTTCGGAGCCCGTTTTAGATTTTAGGGGACAGAGAAAGCCCAGAAAATATTTTCTGTTATTCACTCGGTAATTAAAGAAAGGAATCACGATGCGAACAAAGGTGATTTTCTTGCTGTTAGCTGTTTCTTTCCTGTCTGTCAGCACCACCGGGCAGGGGCCAACTATTACTGCTGTAGCGACAGTCAAACAATTATGTCAAGGGGTTATAACAGCATCGTCAGATGCATTATTTAACGTAGGTAGGGAGGCCCCTGCTTCTGATTATGAGTGGACCGTGCTGCATAACGATGCATTAATGCTGGCTGAATCAGGTAATTTACTGATGATCGGCGAACGTGCGCGCGATGCAGATGAGTGGATGGTAATGTCTCAAGAACTAGTCGATGCTGGTGTTGTCGCGGTAAAGGCTGTGGAAGCTCGTAATACTGAAGAAGTATTAGCCGCAGGAGATCGGATTGTCATGGTATGTGAAAAATGCCATGAGCCGTACCGTGATGGTGGTATCTCGATGCCTATTCGGTAGCTAAATAGGAGAACAGGATGCCGGTGACTATTTTTTTTACACCCCGACGAGTTGTGGTCTGGATTTGTGTTTTGTTGGTCGCCGCAACGTACGGCCAAGATATTGTTGTTTCACAAGATAAACTCGATGTCGGGCGTCCCGGTAAAGATGTCATGTGGGTTCCTTCGCCACAGTCCTTGGTAGAGGCGATGCTCGATTTGGCGAAAGTCAATGCAAATGACGTGGTTATAGATCTTGGTTCGGGAGATGGACGTACTGTGATTGCAGCAGCCCAACGTGGTGCGAAGGCGGTCGGAATTGAATACGATTCTGACTTGGTTGAATTGTCACGTGCGTATGCTAATGCTGCAGGTGTAGCAGCTGAGACAGAGTTTATTGTTGCAGATCTCTTTGAGATTGATTTGTCGCACGCAACGGTTGTCACAATGTTTTTGTTGCCGGATCTTAATGTTAAATTACGCCCTAAATTGCTTCGCCTGCGCGCGGGGACTCGTGTTGTATCAAATACGTGGGATCTTGAAGAGTGGAAGGCTGATGACACGGTTGTTCTTGATCCGTGTCCCGGTTTCTGTATGGCACACTTATGGATCGTTCCTGCACAAGTCGAAGGCGAGTGGGATGTTAATGGTGATGCACTGACGCTAAAACAGCAGTTTCAAACTATCACTGGTGTTCTTGAAGCAAATGGTGAGTCGGTTCCAATTTCTGAAGGTTTATTGAGAGGGGATCAGATTGGTTTTCGTGTGGGGGAGGCTCACTATACTGGCCGCATTAATGGGAGCAGAATTCGCGGTATGGTAGAGCTAGGAGGAGACGTCAACGAGTGGGTGGCGACTCAGGTTTCTGACGAATGATTAGACTTGACGTTGGATTGACTCAATAGCAATCTCAACAAAAGTATTCATCATTTCTAATATCGAGATGACGTTATGACGAAAATAATACTTCGAAGTATCTTTGTGATTTTTCTGTTTATTTCAGTCCCCCTCCAGGGGCAAGAAGTTTCCGTGATTGAGCATGAGCTTGAGAATGGGATGACTTTGCTGCTTGTGCCCCGGCCTGGCGATCCCAATGTGGCGGCTGGCTGGATTGCAAAGGTTGGGTCCGTCAATGAGAGGCCGGGCATGACAGGAGTTGCACATTTATTTGAACATATGATGTTTAAGGGTACTCATGTTATTGGTACTAGAGATATTGATGAAGATTTGTCGATTATTCGTCAACTTGATGAATTGAAAGCTGAAATACGGATCGAAGAAGAAAATCTTCTTGGAAGATCGCGATTGGGAGAGATCGATGATCCAAACACACCAGAACTCCGTTCCCAACGTCACAAAGTTCTGATCGAAGAATTTGAAGGTTTACTGACTCGTCAGGAAGAATTAATTATCAAAGAGGATTTTAGTCGAACCTATACTGGGCAGGGCGGATCCGGAATGAACGCTGGAACCAGTTACGACTTTACAATTTATTTTATTAACCTGCCCGCCAATAAACTGGAACTATGGTTCTGGATGGAATCTGATAGGCTGGTCAACCCAGTTTTTCGTGAGTTCTACAGTGAACGTGACGTTGTTCACGAAGAGAGAAGGTTACGTACTGACAGTACACCGACCGGTAAATTTCAAGAGCAGTTTGACTCAATGTTTTGGCAGTCTTCACCATATAGTTGGCCGGTTGTAGGATGGCCATCTGATCTCCAGGGTATTACGCGTGAAGAGGCGATGGGTTTCTTTGATGTTTATTACGCTCCAAACAATCTGGCAGCAGCTTTAGTGGGTGATTTTGATGTCGATCAAGCTATACAGTTTGCGGAAAGATACTTTGGGCGTTTGTCTGAAGGAAAATCGTCCGTAGTTGCCCCACGGACCCGTGAAATGCCCCAACTAGCCGAGAAAAGAATGGTGGCGTACGCGGAAACAAATCCGCAGGTTTCTGTTCGTTATCACACAGTGCCTGATGGGCACGTCGACGAGCCTTCTCTGGTTGTTTTGGGTCAAATCTTGAATGGTCGAACGGGAAGGCTATATAAATCTCTTGTTGAGGATCAGCAGGTGGCTACCAGTGCGTCAGGAGGACAAGCAGGATTTAAATATGAGGGCATGTTTGAATTAAGTGGGGTTGCGAAAGATGGGCACACGCCAGAAGACGTTGAAGAAGCGCTTTACGTGGAGTTAGAACGATTAAAGACCGAACCTGTTGGTGATCGTGAACTTCAAAAGGTCAAGAATCAAAATGCAGCAAGTAATTTCCGTGATCTTAATGGAAATTATCAGTTAATGATGCAACTTTTAATTCGTGAGACTTATCGCGGTTGGGAGACGATTAATAGCGATCCAAAACTATATGATTCTGTGACGGCTCAGGATATTATGCGAGTTTCTGAAAAGTATTTTATCCCAGAAAACAGAGCTGTTGCTGTGTATTACCGTGATGATTCACAGAATTCTAATGCGGAAGGTGTTCAATGAAGAGATTTACCGCAAGTGTTGTTATGGTATTAATTTTCTCGGGAAGTCTTTACGGCCAGAGTAGATCAATTCCTGAGCATCCGCGAGAGCTGCGATTTGATTCGTTAGAATTTGATCCACCGATAGCAGATGATCATCGCCATACACTCGACAGCGGTGACTTAGCGTTTATAGTCGAAGATCACGCGTTGCCTTTGGTTAATGTGTCTGTTTTTGTAAGGACTGGCTCGTATCTTGATCCTGTTGAACAGCGTGGATTGGCATCTTTGACAGGAGCACAGATGCGAGCGGGTGGCACCCTAGAATTATCTGCGGCGGACTTTGATGAAGAAGTAGCGTTTCTCGCTGCTCAAATTAGTAGCTCTATAGGGGGAACATCAGGGCAGGCGTCGGTCAACTGTCTCACGAAAGATCTCGATGTTGCTCTTTCACTGTTCTTTGATATGCTCGCTAGACCTCGTTTCGAAGAATCAAGACTTGATTTGGCTAAAAGTCAGATGATCCAATCCATGGAGCGTCGGAACGACAGCACACGCAGTATAGAAAGTCGTGAATGGAACCGTTTGATGAGAGGCGACGAGCATTTTTCTACTCTGCTCACCACTAGAGGTTCAATTGAATCAATTGAACGCGATGATTTGATTGGTTTTCACCAACGGTACTTTTATCCCGGAAACTTTGTTTTTGCCATAGCAGGGGATGTTGATACAGATCAGATAGTCGAGATGTTGAACAAAGAGTTGTCAGGGTGGAGAACGTCTAAGAGTTCTGTGGCAGATGTGCCGAAACCGTCCTCTGAAATTCGAAGAGGTCTTTTTGGTGTGGACAAAGCTGAGGTTAATCAGGGGCGTGTGTCAATTGGTCATTTAGGAACGACGCGTGACAATCCTGATCGCTATCCTTTGATCATTATGAATGACATCCTTGGAGGTGGAGGATTTAGCTCGCGTTTAATGACTCGTATCAGATCGGATGAGGGGTTGGCCTACAGTGTAGGGTCAAGATACGGGATGGGAACATATTATGATGGGATCTTCAGAGTTGCATTTCAGTCAAGAAGTCAAACGGTAGCTCGCGCCGCATCCATCGTCCTGGAAGAGATAGAAAAGATAAGATCAGAGTTAGTTTCTGAAGAAGAGCTTTCAAATTCTGTGGCGTCATTTGTCGAAACTTTCACGCGTAATTTTTCCAGCGCCGTATCGACTGCCAATCTGTTTGCTACAGACGCATATACCGGAAGAGATCCGGAGTATCTCATGAACTATAGGGCGAAAATAAGTGCTGTTACACCGGAAGATGTGCTCCGTGTCGCGAAGCGATATCTTCGTCCTGAGGATCTGGCAATTCTTATTGTGGGAGATTTAGACACGATTACCGAAGGAGACCCAGACTACCCTCAATATTCTCTTGATGGAATCGCGGGGACTTCTCTTTCACAAATTCCACTGCCAGATCCGTTTACAATGATTTACCCGGAGTAAATTACTCGTATGGTTCCTGATATCTGTCTTAGAACCTGGCAGACGGGGGACAAGACCTGTGGCTACCCAGAATTAGAGTACTTTGAAACCAAGCCTCGAACGGCTATTTGTTTTTCTGGTGGGAGCACTCGTGCCTATGTTGCTGCATTAGGACAATTGCGTGGATTGACGGAACTGGGCCTAATTTCCAAGGTTGATTATATTTCTTCGGTTTCAGGCTCAGCTTGGCTAACAGTTCCCTATACCTATTACCAAAAAAATAACGGTTTAGAGGATCAAGACTTATTAGGGAATCAGTTGAAACCTCGGTTGCTGACCCTTGAGTACTTGTCAGGCAGGCAAGTTGGCACTTTCGCTCTTCCACCAACTCAAGATTTTTTCCGCGTCTTACAGGCCGCACATATTGATTCACGTATTCCTGAGAATGAAGTCTGGACACATGCTGTGGGTAAAACTTTTCTCAAGCCCTACGGATTGTTCGACGAACATCTCCGGGTTGGTTTTACTTGGAACCGTCTGAGCGAGCACGACTTTTATCAAAGAAATCCTTGGTTAGAGAAACGATTGATTCATTGTGTTTCTCAAGATCGTACGCGTCCGTATTTACTTGTACATGCCACCTTGAATATGGAGGAGTCATCAGACACTGAAAATGGTTCTGTGCATCGAGTAGGTTTTGAGTTCTCACCCTTGGCCTCTGGAAGTCCAGAGATGCTGACGTTTTCTAATCAGAAAAGTGTCCCAAGTCGAGTAGGTGGTGGATTTGTAGAAAATTTTGGAATTGGCTCCGCTGCGCCATCTATGAGGCCAGGAGAACGCGGTGTTGTCAAGGTTTCTTGTCCTGAACGTGTTTTAACTTTAGCTGATGTAACAGGTGCAAGTAGTGCATTCAGTGCGAAAGAACGAGATTCGAGTCATTATCCGAGTTTGACCTATTGGCCAGTTAGTGGCGAGTCAAATGAGGTTGCTTCAACAGTAAGACTCAGTGATGGCGGAGATATCGAAAACTATGGTGTAATTCCAGTTCTTAGGCGAAAAATAGTATCCATTGTTGTGTTTATCAATACTATGTGGCCCCTGTCGCTAGACAAATTTTCTGAGATTTGGTTCGAAGAAGATAATGACAAACAACGTCACGTCGATCCATTTTTAGCACCGTTATTCGGTTTGGGTGACTCAAGGTTTTCACAAAACCATGTGTTTCTTCAAGAAGACTTTGAACCACTGATTCACGATTTTCAAGATGCAAAGAGAGCAGGGTGTCCGTTAGTCTCGCGGCGCCGACATCGGGTGGTTCACAATCAGTGGTGGGGTGTCAGTGGAGGCTGGACTGCTCAAGTTTGCTGGGTTTATAACGATAGTGTTTCAGCGTGGGTTAATGAATTGTCGTCAGACGTTCGAGCTATAGTTGGAGCGGGCCGACAGGCAGTTCCATCAGGGCCTGTGCAATACTTTCCGCATTACAAAACGCGAGGACAGAACCCTGGTGCTCTTATACGTTTAACGCCTGTACAGGTCAATCTTCTGTCTCACTTTACTTGTTGGGTCGTCTTGGAAAGTTCGACTGATTTGAAAGCAGTTCTTTCGTAAAATTTTGTTTTCTTCTCTTCTTAATATTGGTTAACCTTATAGCGTCATTATGAAATCAAAACTTTCTAGATCCTTGCCCCTGGCAGCTTCTAGGCAACAGCCAGTAAGATTTCTCGTTATGCTTGTCGCAGTGGTATTGGTTGGTAATGCACTTGTTGGAGAGCGAGGCTTGGTCGCGATGGTTCGGGCGACAGACAAATCAGAGGCACTCGAAAAAATTATTGTTCAGTTGCGGGAAGAGAACGAATGGCTGCGAGAGGATATGCGGCAGTTACGCGAAGAGAAAAACACAATTGAAAAACTAGCAAGAGAAGAGTTGGGATTGATTCAACCCGGTGAAAAACTGTTTATTATTAAAAATACGTCTAAATATTGATTGAGATTTTTAATATGTTCTGTTCTGCAAAATTCGGCTCATGCTGGTTTTTTTTATAGTTGAATTTCTGGTTGGGCTGATGAGTTTTTAAGACTGTGTCTCTTCCGTATCTTTTTTCGCAGAGCTAAGTCCAAGTTCAACCCTTACTTGGTTTTCAATGCTGGCAAAAAGGTCTGGTTTATCTTTAAGCAAGCGCTTCACATTTTCACGACCTTGTCCGAGACGGTCGTTTCCATATGAAAACCATGTTCCACTTTTCTCAATAATGTTTTTCTCAACCGCGAGGTCGAGTAAGTCGCCTTCTTTTGAGATTCCTTCGCCGTACATGACATCGAATTCAGCCTCGCGAAATGGGGGGGCCAGTTTGTTTTTGACAACTTTCACTCGTGTGCGCCCACCAACGACACGGTCTGTATCTTTAATGGCACCGATGCGTCTGATATCAATACGAATAGATGAATAAAATTTTAATGCGCGCCCACCTGTGGTAGTTTCAGGATTTCCAAACATCACTCCAATTTTTTCACGCAATTGATTAATAAAAATAAGACAAGTGCTGGATTTGGCTACAATACCAGTAAGTTTCCTGAGGGCTTGAGACATTAGCCGGGCCTGTAAACCGACTTGGGCATCACCCATCTCACCCTCGATTTCAGATCGAGGCACTAATGCTGCTACCGAGTCGACTACTACAACGTCAATTCCGCCAGACCGAACGAGAACCTCAACGATCTCAAGCGCTTGTTCGCCATGATCTGGTTGGGAGACAAGAAGATTTTCAAGGTCTACGCCGAGTTTTGTTGCGTATGCTGGGTCGAGCGCGTGTTCGGCATCAACGAATGCTGCATTTCCGCCGTTTGCTTGGGCTTGGGCTGCTACCTGCAGAGCCAAGGTTGTTTTACCGGAGGCTTCCGGCCCATAAATCTCTACAACGCGTCCACGCGGTACACCGCCAATACCCAATGCATAGTCAATACTGATGCAGCCTGTGGAAATTTTTGGAACGGATGAAACCCCACCCTTTTGGCCAAGTCTCATAATAGAGCCTTTACCGAATTGTTTCTCGATTTGGCCGACGGCAATGTCAACGGCTTTGGTGCGGTCAGATTCTGTGGGCATAGAAAAGTCCGAATGTTTGGAGCTTAGTTTCTTGGATGGGTTGTTAGTTTTGTTATTTCTCTTACTTGCGCGATTTTGCAACATATGTAGATTAGAATATTAGAAGCGAGCCAATGCTGTGTCAAGCGAAAATAAGTGAAATAATCAACGTATAATCATATTTTCCAATAACTTAGAGGAAAATTGACTTTCGCCCTTTGAGATTTATTTTTAAATTATAAATTAGTGTGCGAGAAAAATTTTTTAGTATTTTGAACCGATAATAAACTGGGTGCCTATCCGTGAACTTTCTTAGACGCAAGATTCCGTGCATTTGTAGCCTGCTTGTCGTAGGAATATTGATGTATTCACAAACTCGCATGAGCAGTGCGCAGAACGGGATAAGCCTGAGCGTAGAACCTGGGGAATTAACGCTTGAAGTCGGTGAGACGTTTCAGCTTGAAGCCGTCGTTACGGGCCAAAATGGCACAGTTGATTCTGATGCAAAGCTTGTCTTCTACTCTCTTGCTCGACGTAGCGTTTCTGTGACTAGGACAGGAATGGTTGAAGCATACCGACCTGGTGAATTTACCTTGGTAGTCCTTGTTCCGGCTAATCCAGAGGACACCAGCCGTAGACCAAATTCTATTGCGCGAGTAGAAGTTTCTGTTACGGTTCCGCTTCCACCAATTGAGCGTATTCGGTTCAGTATGTTGCCTACCAAGTTTTACGTTGGGACTAATCCAGAACTTCAGATTTCTCTTGTTGATGAAACTGGGATTGAACGACAGGACGTAGAAGTATTTTTTAATAGCAGCAATGATGACATAGCTTCAATTGACAGCTATGGGACAATAAATTTGTTTCGTCCTGGGACAGTTAGACTGTCAGCGAGTACAGAATCTCTTACTAATACTGTCACTATTACGGTTGAAGAAAACCCAATTGATTCACTCACACTTGAAGCGACAGACTATGAAGTTAGAACCGGAGATGTTGTCACGTTTACTGCACTTGCGCGAGATCGCCAAGGCAGGAGAATATATGATGTCCCCGTTCGGTTTACTGTATCGGGTAAAACCCATTCTGAAATTATTGCTGCGGGTGCTGCGGCCCTGATTACTCCGGAGGGACGGTTCGTCGCGGAACGATCTGGAGTATTTACTGTTGTTGCGACTGCAGGTGATCATGTGGCAATTCAAAAACTTCGAGTGAATAGCCGTGATGTTAGGCAGGATATTGAAGTCATTGGACGTGGAAGGGTGCGCGAAGCACACAGTTCAGATTTATGGATTTGGGAAGGAACTGATGGTCGCGATTATGCGATTACTGGCACATGGGGCGCAAACGGCGATCTTTACATTTGGGATGTGAGTGATCCATCTGATATCGAACAGATTCAAATGGTTCACGTTGACGCTCGCACAGTAAATGACGTAAAGGTATCTGAAGATGGAGAGATTGCCGTTATTAGTCGGGAGGGAGCGTCTGATCGAAAAAACGGTATTGTCGTTCTTGGGGTAGGAAATCCTTCCGAGGGTGTGCCAATTTTGTCAGAGTTTACGGATCAGCTGACGGGTGGTGTTCACAACGTTTTTATTTCTGATGATCATGTCTATGCGCTGAGTGATAGTCGTCGTTATGACGTTATTAGTATTGAGGACCCGACCAACCCAATCCGAGTGGGACGTTTCGAATTAGATACACCCGGTCACAGTATCCACGATGTATGGGTTAGTGACGGTATCGCATTTTCCTCGAATTGGGCGGATGGCGTGGTGGCTGTTGACGTGGGAGGAGGAGGGAAGGGTGGGACACCAGAGCGTCCAGTTGAATTAGGACGATATTCGTATCCTAATGGTTGGAATCACGCTGCTTTTCCCTATAGAAGTGCGTCTACTGGAAAATTTTATTTATTTGCTGGCGACGAAGCTTTTCCGTATGGAAGTTTGAACAATCGTAAGGGTACGATTCCGACAATGGCTGCAGGCTGGATTCATGTGATTGAGTGGAGTGACTGGGATAATCCCCGAGAAGTTGCACGTTATCAAGTTCCAGAGGCGGGTTCACACAATTTGTGGGTCGAAGATGAAACTCTTTATGTTGGCTACTACAATGGAGGATTAAGAGTCGTCGACGTTTCAGGAGAATTGTTAGGGGATCTTTATAAACAAGGTCGAGAAATTGCAAGGTTTATACCGTACGACCCTGACGGATATATAGCAAATGCTCCATTTGTTTGGGGAGCGCAACCTTTTAAGGGACACGTTTTCTTTACTGACTGGAATTCTGGTTTATGGGCAGTCAAAATCCGACCCAAGGAAGAACAAGGTCAGACGATTGGAGAACCGCAATAGTTTATGAAAAGGTATTCTGCCGCTTTATTTTTTGTGTTTATTTTCTGTCTCTCGGAAGTCCAGGTCGTTGGTCAGACCTATTATGTATATGTCTGTGCAGAATCTGATGACCAAGTATCTGTCGTTAAACATAGCTCAAGGGGACTCGAAATTGTCAAAACTGTAGAAGTCGGAAGTTTTCCTGCCGAGATTGAAGGGCCCCATGGAATTCAAATTTCTCCGGATGGCCAGTATTGGTACGTTTCTCTAGCGCATGGTTTTCCCTACGGTTCGGTGCACAAATATAAGACAGGAAGTGACGATTGGGTAGGTGATGTAAAAGTCGGAATGTATCCTGCAACCATTGATGTGGCAGGATCTACTCAGCTGCTATACGTGGTGAACTTTAATCTCCATGGTCCACTTGAGCCCACGGATATTTCTGTGATTGAAACGAACACAATGACAGAGGTGGCAAGAGTTTCCAGCGGCGTCAGGCCGCACGGAGGAAGATTAAGTCAAGATGAAACTTCCTTTTATTCTGTCAATGTGATGGATTCTGAATTGGTTGAGACAGATGCTCTTGGGTTTGAAGTGTTACGGCGATTATTTCTCGGGGAACATGTTCGCCCATCATGGGTGACGCGCCCGACTCGAAATGGAACAGTGTTTGTTACTGGAAATAATGTCAGTAAAATTTTTGAAGTGGATCTAAAGAATTGGCAGATCAGCAGGGTGTTTGACGCGCCTGGAGGCCCATATAATGCTGCAGTTACCCCGGATGGGATGACCTTGGTCGTCACGTATAAAGAAGGAGATGCGGTTGGTTTTTGGGATATTTCATCGGGGAGAGAGCGTAATCGGGTGTCCACCACGGGTACGATTCCGCACGGAGTCGTCCTCTCTCCGGATGGTCACTATGCTTTTGTTACCAATGAAGGTATGGGCGATGACCCTGGTGTTGTTGAAGCGTACACGATTCATGACGCCCAACGGGTGGGAAGTGTAAATGTTGGGAAACAGGCAGGTGGAATAGCGTTTTGGAAATTAGAGTCCTAAGTTCAATAGAGTTGGCAATTGATTGAAGAAGCCTTGTTTTTTTACGTTCATCGTTCGATGGCAAGGGCAACGCCATTACCTCCCCCAAGGCAGAGTGTAGCGATTCCCCGTTTTAAATTTCGTCTCTGAAGTGCGTAAACCAAAGTTGTTAGAATACGAGCTCCACTAGCACCGATTGGATGACCGAGTGCAATAGCCCCACCATAGATGTTGACTTTATCTGGATTGATCTCCAGTTCTTTTATTACAGCGACAGCTTGAGCAGCAAAGGCTTCATTGATCTCGATTAGGTCGACGCTTTCCATAGTCCAGCCGACCTTTGTAAGAAGTTTCTTGACGGCTTGTACTGGAGTCATTAGCAACCATTTTGGTGACAGTCCACTGACGGATTGTCCGACGATACGCGCCAACGGGGAGATGTTAAGTGAAGACGCCTTACTTGCACTCATTAAGACTAGGGCTGCTGCGCCGTCATTGACTCCTGGAGCGTTGCCGGCAGTCACGGATCCGTTATCTTTAAAGGCCGGTTTGAGCCTAGATAGCGACTGAATAGATGTGTCCTTTCGTACTGATTCGTCGTGTCGATGGATTTTTGAATCTCCTCGACGTTGTTGGATTTCGACGGGTAAAATTTCATCTTCAAACCACCGTTCGTTCATTGCATTCGATGCTTTTTGGTGACTCTCGAAAGCAAATTGATCCTGAACTTCACGGGTGACACCATATTTATTGGCCACTGCTTCTCCAGCGAGGCCCATCGGCCAGTTCTCTAATGAGCACCAAAGCCCATCGCGAATCATGGAGTCAGATGCTGTTGTGTTACCAAGACGTTTTCCCTCACGGGCCTTTGGGATGAGATATGGACAATTACTCATTGATTCCATTCCGCCCCCAACGGCGATTTCTATGTCACCTGTTGCGATGCCTTGCGTCGCTAGCATCACTGCTTTAAGGCCTGAGCCGCAAACTTTATTAATTGTTAAAGCGGCAACACGATCTGATAGTCCACCACGAAGTGCTGCTTGTCGTGCGGGCGCTTGTCCAAGACCTGCTGAGACAACATTTCCCATAATGCATTCATCAACTGTGTGAGGGTCTATTCCACAACGGCTGACGGCCTCTCTGATGACGAGAGAGCCAAGGTCTGTTGCGTTTAGGCTCTTAAGTGCGCCCAAAAATTTTCCAGTTGGCAATCTGGTCGCACTGACAATGACGGACTCTCGCATAATTACACTCGCTCTTTAACAAAAATATTCTTAACAACGTCCCGGCCGAGAAGATCTTGAAGACGTCTTGTTATTAGTGGATTTGACCTGTTGATTTCAGTGCGCCACAATTTAGCATCCGCTTTAACGTATAGTGTTCCACTCGAAGACAAGTTGATCTTAGTGACGCGTGCGATTGATGCTCCGACTGCGATGCTCCACGCGAACTGAATTTTAGCTTTCGTGAGAGGCTGTTTCTTTAGCATCGCACCGATGGCCTGGGGAGCGATATTTTTGGCGGAGATCAAAATAAATCCTACCTAACGAAGTGTTTCAGTAATATTTAAAAAGTCAGCTATTATTTAATTTTTGACAACGCGTTATTGCGTTAAAAAGGCACGGTGCGTCAAGTGTATCATTGGAAGTCATCTTTTGTTCTTGCTTCTTCATCGCCACGTCGAGCGGAGCTGTTAACCCGGGCCGGGTATGTGTTTGAGATCGTTCCAGCTGATATTGACGAAAGTCAGATTGAAAATGAAATGGCCGAAAATTACGTAAGACGGTTGTCAGCGGAGAAGGCCGAGTTAGTAGGAAGGAAGTTTCCTGAATGTTTCGTACTCGGGGCGGACACTTCGGTGGTGATTAATCACGAAATACTTGGAAAGCCTAAGAATACAGATGATGCGAAAAGGATGTTACGTAAGTTATCAGGGAATGTTCATCAGGTTTATACAGGCGTTAGTTTAAGGTGCGGCGAGGAAGTTGCTAGCTCCGTTGTAATGACCTTCGTGCAGTTGGTTCAACTGGATGAGGAAACAATTAAATGGTACGTGAGTACTGGGGAACCTTCCGACAAGGCCGGTGGTTACGGTATACAAGGGCTCGGATCTCGTTTTGTCCAAGAAATAAGGGGTTCGTATTCAAACGTAGTAGGATTACCGCTAGTTCAGGTCGATCGTTTGTTTAGAGAGTTTCCTAAACATTAAAAGACGCGTTGACTGAGTTGTGGCGTGGACGATATCCTAATTAGGTGTCCTGCGGAGGTGCCGGGGTATATATGCCAAGTAAAGCATTGAAGATAGGTTTAACAGCAACAGTTTTATTAGGGGCGTTGGTAGGTTTGTTATGGACCACCATGGCAGATGGAACTGCCTACTACCAGCACGTGGACGAGGTCATGGTTGACCCTTCTGCTTGGTATGGAAAGCGTCTTCAGGTCCATGGTTACGCACAGGATATTCGTGTTCGCCCGAAGAGTATGGAATATCAATTTGACGTTGAAAACAATGGATATGTAATTCAGGCGGAATATATCGGCATCGTACCAGATACCTTCAAGAATGATGCTGAGGTCGTCATAACAGGACGTCTAGATGGTAATACCTTCCATGTGGAACCTGATGGGATTATGGCTAAATGCCCGTCAAAATACGAAGCGAAGCCAACAATTGGAAATATAGTCGGCGAACCAGAAACATCGCTGAGTAATGTCCCTAACTCCAACTGATCGTTGTTCCATTCTTTCCTCGGTGACTTTATTTTGTTGAAACTTTTCGACCGAGAGGTTTTCTGACATGCCGACACTAGGTTCTTATACATTGCTTGTCGCTTTCTTAGCTTGTACATATGCCATTGTGGCATCAGTTGCAGGTGCTCGGCGGCGTTCGTCCCGCATCATTCAGAGTGGCATCGGCGCGTTCTATCTGGTGACTGCGTTGATGACGTTAGCGTCGTCAATCATCGTTCATGCATTTGTTACAGAGAACTACAGTATTCGCTATGTAGATCGGTATTCTGATTCAGTTCAGCCCCTGTTTTATAAACTTACATCCTATTGGGGCGGACTCGATGGTTCGATTATGTTCTGGGTGTTTTTGCTTTCTGTATTTGGTGCGATTGCGGTTCATAGCAATCGCGAACGGCAACGAGAATTACTTCCCTATGTAGTAGCGGTTATTGCTGGTGTGCAATGGTTTTTTCTGTTCGTTATGATTGTTCATAAGGATCCGTTTGCTACGTATCTGACTGAATCTCCGGTTGATGGCCGAGGCCTTAACCCGCTTTTGCAGAATCCCTATATGGCGATTCATCCTCCCTCTCTCTACACTGGATTTGTCGGTATGACCATTCCATTTGCTTTTGGGATGGCTGCTCTTATTACAGGGTATTTGGATGATTCGTGGCTGCGTGCGGTGCGTCGTTGGACAATGTTCTCTTGGTTGTTTCTTTCCCTTGGTCTCACACTTGGAATGATTTGGGCGTACGAGGAGCTTGGGTGGGGTGGTTTTTGGGGCTGGGACCCTGTTGAGAATGCAGGTGCTCTGCCGTGGTTTACTGCGACAGCATTTCTTCATTCAGTGATGGTTCAGGAACGACGGAATATGTTGCGTGTCTGGAATGTCACTCTAGTTATTCTCACCTTTTTGCTCACTATCGTTGGAACATTTTTGACACGCAGTGGCATTGTGCAATCTGTTCACGCGTTTGGTGAAGATCCTGAACTCACGATGCTATTCAGTATTTTTATGGCGGTGATTGTTCTATTCGGTTTCGGTTTCGTTATTTACCGGTTACCTCTTTTACGCGCACGCAATGAATTTGAGTCATGGATATCCAGAGAAGCAGCGTTTCTTATAAATAATTGGATATTGCTCTTTTCGGCATTTTTTATTCTTTTTGCTACGTTATTTCCTACGATTAGTGAAGCCGTTACAGGACAGCGAATTACGGTTGGACCACCATTCTTTAACACTTGGATGGTTCCAATTGGATTAATGTTGTTGTTTTTAACAGGTATTGGACCTCTGTTGGCTTGGCGAAAGTCGAGCCCGAGTAATTTGGTTTATCAATTTATCTGGCCGCTTGGGTTGGCAATATTGACGGCTGTCGGTCTTTATGGCATCGGTTTCCGAGTTTGGGTTTCAGGGTTGGCTTTTGCTTTTTGTGCCTTTGTGGTCGGTACGATTAGTCAGGAATTTATTAGAGGTGCACAGGTGCGACGGGGGGCAACTGGTACTGATATTGTGACGGCAATGGTGGGTTTAATGATGCGCTCTCGTCGGCGTTATGGTGGGTATGTAGTGCATCTTGGAATCGTCTTAATGTTTCTTGGTTTTGCGGGTGCCGGCTATAAACTTGAACGACAAGTACTGCTTAGTCCAGGTGAGTCAGTTGAGATAGGGAGGTTTGAGGTTCGTCATGATCGTCTGAGTGAATCCGATGATGGTCAGAAACAGATGATCACTGCACATATGACCGTATTCAAGGACTCTGAAGAGGTCGGAGAACTTTTTCCGGCACGATGGTTTTTCCGCAAACATGAGACGGAGCCTACTACTGAAGTTGCGATACGACGGGCACCGTCTGAAGATTTATATGTCACATTAGCCACCTATGATTTAGCTGATCAATCCGCTGCTTTCCAAGTGACGGTCAACCCACTTGTTAACTGGATTTGGTTTGGTTTCGCTGTAATGGCTCTTGGTACAGGGATTGCCTTGTTACCTGAGAGTAGTTTTGCCTTTTTAAGTGCAAAGGTTCCTGCCGGTGCCGCGACGACTTCTATGGTTATCTTGTTGTTTTTATGGGGAGGACTCATGGCAACAGGGAGAGCCCAAGTCGCGGTTCCTGGAGGAGCTCCCTTGACAGAGGAGCAACGTGTTCTTGAAGCCGAGTTACAGTCTGAGTTGGTTTGTATCTGCGGAAGTTGTTCGCATTTACAGTTGTCAGTTTGTACCTGTGGAACTTCGGATAATATGCGCAGTCAACTTCATGAACAGGTAGCGCGGGGAAAAAATCGAGACGAGGTGTACCAGTATTTTATCGATACATATGGAAGTCAGGAGCCTCTGGGTGCTCCGATTGGTGCCTTCAATCAGCTGGCTTGGATGTTTCCGCTAGCAATTGGTGGTTCTTTCCTCGTTGGAATTGGTGTTGTTGCTGTTCGATGGTCCCGACGACATTCTAAAGGTCAGAAAGTTTCTGAATCGGCGACTTCTTCTGATGATGCGCTAGAGGCGCGGTTGGATGATGAACTCAGAAACCTCGACTGACACGGGTAGTAATTTCCGACCTTGGCATCTTTTCGTTCTAATAGGTCTTTTGGCTGCCACAGTAGCCGTATTTGTCGTTCGACCGAACGACCCTGCAGTTCTGTTCTTATTGGTTAGCGCGATTGGGTCTGCCGCCTATGTAGGATTCATGATTTATCGTACTTTGTGGCCATTGTTTGACTCAGAATTTAACGAACGTACTGAGGTTATTCAAGGTAAGACCAGGGCTGCTCTTGAAAGAGAAAAAACACTATTACTTCGTTCGATTAAGGAGTTGGAATTTGATCGAGCAATGAGCAAAGTCTCGTTAGAAGATTTTCAGGAAATGAATACACGGCTCAGATCTCGGGCCGTAGCTCTCATGAAACAATTGGATGTTAAAAAATCTGACTACCGTGGTTTAATCGAACGTGAGCTCGAGCGCCTTTTGGATTCAGAGGGTTTTGAGCTTACAGAAACCCGAAAAAATTCGGATGGGCGGTTTCTCTGTAACGATTGTGGGACTGACAATGAGCGTGACGCTAAGTTCTGCAAATCATGTGGTGTGTCTTTGGAGAGCACACAGTGAAAAAGAGCACCTGTGTTTTTATCTTTTTTTGTGTAACAACTTTAGCGGCTATCCAACCGGATCCCCGTCAGATGTCTGGAATGCCTCTTCCTGATCAAGGTCTTCCAGATGGGACGATATCTGTTCGGGTTATTCGCGGCAGCCTGTCCAATAATGTACTGGGTCATCCAGTTGATCTTCGACAAGGTGACATAGTCGAGACAGCTCTTACTGATGCAGAGGGTAGAGCCACTTTTCTGACTCTTAATCCAGGACAACGAGTTCAGGCTTCGACAGAGCTTGACGGTGAAACAATTGAGTCACAGTTTTTTGCCGTGCCTGGCCGGGGTGGAATACGGGTTATGCTTGTTGGTGTCGATCCTGAAAATCCTCCGCTTCCTGCAAAACGAGGGCAAGTTAGTTTTGGAGGAGAATCTTTTATCCAAATTGAATTAGTTGAGGAGAGTGTTGAGGTCTACTATGTGTTTGAAGTTTTAAATATCGAAGATTCGCCTGTCGAAACTGAGACCATTGTAGCGTTTGATCTCCCGAGTGGATCGCAGGGGGTCACAGTCTTGCCTGGATCGTCGCCTCGGACAGTTACGGATGGTCCACGAATTGAACTGGCTGGGCCCTTCGACCCTGGCGTAACACCGCTTCGGATTGCTTTTATTCTTCCCTATAGTGGCGATAGTTTATCTCTCTCTCAAATATTTCCAGTGGACATGGAATCGATGCTGTTTTCTATCGAAGATTGGCCACAGCTCGATTTTACATCCTCTCAGATTGAACGCCGGATGGAAGTGCCTTCAGAGGTTCCGGGCGGAGTAGATTATGTGATTGGAGTAGGTCCTAGACTTTTAGCTGGGCGTGAGTTTTCCGTTGAGCTAGTTGGTTTGCCTCACAGGAGCACTATCGGACGATCGGTAGCGCTGATCGCAGCCTTTTTTATCTTAGGTGTTGGTGTTTGGTTAAGTCTGGTGGGTCCTCATGGTGTGCCCGAGGCAGAAGACAGGCGACAAGTGTTGTTGGCGAGGCGGACACACTTGTTTTCAGAACTGGTTAAGATTGAGAAGCAATACCAAAATAGTAAAATAGGTTCGACCAAGTACAGCACTCGCCGGAGCGAATTGTTTTCGTCGATTGAAAAGATTTATCGAGTTCTTGATCAGGATGAGATGCCAGATTTTCTTTCCATTGATCAGTTGCCTGCAAATCAATCTTAGACGACAGGGCGCTAATGTCATTACAGCCGATCTCTGTATTTGAATTCAACGAGTTAATTGTCTCAGGGCTGTTTAAGTATTATGGCAGGCGAACCGCGTTGCGTAACGTGACACTTACTCTTCGATCTGGTGAGTTGGTGGGTCTAGTCGGTCCTAATGGAGCCGGAAAATCAACATTATTAGGTGTGATGGCCACTTTAATTCAGCCATCTAAAGGGGGAGTGCATTACGGAGATCATTCGCCACGTCAAGCTGGTGCGTCTCTTCGGGCGAATATCGGATTTTTATCTCACGATCTGCAGCTCTATTCTGATTTGACGGCTCGAGAGAATCTAGAATTTTTTGCGGGTTTGTATGGATTAGATCGCCCCGAGTGGCATGCAAGAAATGCCCTGGATTATTCGGGGCTTGCGGATCGTGCTGATGACCTAGTTCAGGGGTTTTCTCGTGGCATGCGGCAGAGACTGGCTCTTGAAAGAGTGTTGCTTCACAAACCGCGTCTTATTTTGTTGGATGAGCCATTTACGGGTCTTGATGAAGTAGCGGGAACTAGGCTTATTGCCAGACTCCGTGAATTAAAAAACGAGGATTGTATTGTTCTTCTTGCGACCCATGATCTCGAAATAGTAGACGGCCTTTTGGATAGAACAGTAATGCTTCATTCTGGTGAAATAGTTGAGTTTGAAAAAACTATGCACGGATCATTAAGAGAGCAGTATCAGCGGACTCTACAGCTAATTTCGAAGGCATGATAAAAGAAATATGAACAGTTTTCTTAGAGTGGCTTGGCTTGTGATGCGTAAAGATCTTAAGGTCGAGTCTCGTAGTTGGGAGATGATGTCAACGACGCTCTTTTTTGCTGTTTCATGCGTTCTTGTGTTCTCGTTTGCCTTCGTGAGAGAGGGGCGCGCAATTGAAGGGGCTGCAGCGGGAATTCTGTGGATCGCGGTGGCTTTTTCTGGGACTTTATCTCTTGGTCCGACGTTTGAGCGGGAACGCTATCACGATGCACTCCGTGGGCTTCTTTTAGCGCCTGTCGAACGTGCGGCGGTGTTTGTTGGCAAGCTCTTGGGCGTCCTGTTGTTGATGTCTGTTGTAGAGGTTGTCGTAGCAGTATTGGTAGCACTCTTGTTTCAGGCTCCTTTAATTCAATATTTTTGGTGGATTGGTGCCCTGCTAATGCTTGGCAATTTAGGATTCGCATCTGTTGGAACGTTGTTCGCTGCGATGTTAGCCCGCACGAGAAGTCGTGCGGTGTTACTTCCGATTTTGCTGTATCCGATTACAATGCCAGTATTAATTGCTGGGGTAATGGGCACCGTAGCGGTTATTCAGATTGAACCGAATTTTGATCTTGCTCGTTTTTGGCTGGCGCTATTGTTGTTTTTTGACGCGATTTTTCTAACACTTGCCCTATGGACATTTGAGCCTGTCATGACAGAATGAGGTGGAAATGAATCAGCGATTATTTTATTTAATGCTTTTGATTGGCTTAGTAATGTTTGCTCTGGCTCCCTTGCAAATAGCCGGGGCACCTTATGAGTCAACGATGGGGTTAATTCAAAAAATATTTTATTTTCATGTTCCGGGTTGGATCGTCATGTTTTTAGCGGTCTTTGTAGCTGGAATATCGAGTGCGGTGTATCTTTTTCGACATAAACCTGTGGCTGATAGGTTGGCTGTAGCAGCCGCAGAGCTTGCGGTTGTTTTCGGCATTATCGGATTGACTACTGGACCGTTCTGGGCACGGAAGGCTTGGGGTGTTTGGTGGCAATGGGATGCTCGTTTAACCATGGCATTAATTTTAGAGATGATTTTTTGTGCCTATCTGTTGTTGCGCCGTTATGGCGGTCCGGGTTCCGATAAACTGGCGGCTGGGTTGGCGTTGTTTGGGTTGGCAAATGTACCGTTTGTGTACATTTCCGTGAATGTGTGGCGAACGATTCATCCGACCACGAGCGTCGTGCCTCAGTTAGCAACCTCCGCACCTGGTATGTTTGGGCCATTTATGTGGTGCATGGTGGCCTTTTTGGTTTTGTTTGTAGTGATGTTAGTGGCGCGCGTTCGCCTTGAGGCGCAACGGGCAGAAGTGGAACGGCTCTATTTGGTTCTTGAGGAAGGGTGATGAACCGTGGCATGGAGATTTTCTTGCATTAAGAAACAGTGGATTAAAGTACCGCAATTAAGCCTTGTTTGTCTTGTGGGTGCATTTTTACTTTCAACTGGCTCTGGAGAACTGGTCGCACTGGGCACGTCAGAACAACCGCAGGAGGAATTTGTCCCTCTTGATCAAATTCCGCCAGAAGATCAGCTGCCGGCTGCTCCGTTATTGATAACGGCGTACGCGATTGTTTGGATTGTAATTTTTGGGTATCTTTGGTCCATCTGGCGAAGGTTGGTATTTGTTGAGAATGATTTGCATGATTTATCAAAAAGATTGTCTGGAGACTCCCAAAGGGGGACCTAGATGCTTGATATGACGGCTGGGCATTTTATTTTCATTCCGGCCGTATTGGTTTTCGGCATCGTAATGGGCTGGATTCTTGGGTCGCGTGCTGCTGCAGATGCTTATGCCGTAGAGTTGAAACGTCGAGATGAGCGGGCCGCCAGGAAGTTGGTCGACAAGAAGTAGGGTTACTGCTTTTGAATCCAAGAAGTAATCTCGCTGACAAGATGTTTGATGGTTTTACCGTTGGCGTCGATCCTTAGATCGGCGTGTTGGTAAGCCGATATCCGCTCTTGAAAAAGTTCTTTTAGTCTGGTTTGGTCAGCTGCTAGTGGGCGATGTGTGCTTTTTGTAAGCCGTTTTAAAGTTTCTTCGAATGAAAGATTCAGCCAGATAGAACTTCCGCTGGTTTCTATAAGTTGACGATTGTCGATGTCAACAAAAGTTCCTCCTCCAGTAGCAATAACTGTATCTGTTTTCTTCGCAAGGTCCTTTAGAACAACCCGTTCTATATGTCGGAAGTAGTTTTCTCCAGCTTCCGAAAAAATTTTATTGATCGTGCGATTTTCTCGTGATTCGATCATTCTATCTAGGTCCAGAAAATCCTTGCCTACGTGCATGGCAAGTTTCCGCCCTATTGTTGTTTTTCCTGATCCCATGAATCCGACGAGATAGATGTTCGTTTGTGTCACGATTAGTAACCTACTGACAAATCGATTGCAGGGTTTCAAAAAATCTTGGATATGATATGTCGACCGCCTCGTGTCCAGTAATAGTTGTTGGGCCATTTGCACCAAGAGCCGCAATAGCAAATGCCATTGCCATTCGATGGTCTCCTGCTGCGTCGGCTGTTCCGCCGATTAGAGTGTTTGGAAATACCTTAAAACCGTCACTTGATTCGTGAACATTTCCACCAAGACTGCGTAATCCCTTGGTAAGAACGGCAATTCGGTCGCTTTCTTTAGACCGAAGTTCAGACGCTCCAGTAACTTCGAGGCCCCCACCAAAGCACGCAAATGATGCAAGTGCAGGAAGTTCGTCAATCACGCTTGGAACTTGTTCGCGAGAGATCTTTATAGCGCGTAATTGTCCGTGTTTGATACGGATATCACCGAATGGTTCATTAGAGATGTCCTGAGAACGCTGAATATTGACGATTGCTCCGGCGTCGCCCAAAATATTTAAGAACGCGATGCGTGTTGGATTAAGACCAACGCCAACGAGCTCAATATCTGAGCCTGGAAGAGCAGCAGCGGCGACGGCCCAAAACGCAGCTGATGACAAATCTCCTGGGACTTGCAGGGATGCACCTTGAATTTGTTGGCCACTTTCAATTTTTACGCCAGAATCCGATGCATCAAACTTAACTCCAAATGCTGGAAGCGCGCGTTCAGTGTGGTCTCGTGTTTGTAGGCCTTCATTAACACTGGTGATACCCTCAGCATGAAGTCCTGCTAATAGCACGGCACTCTTGACTTGGGCGCTTGCGACAGGAGGAGTGAAAGAGATTGCTTTTAGATGCGTTCCATGAATTGTGATTGGAGCGCATCCATTAGTTGTGATGATTCTTGCTCCCATTTTTTCGAGCGGTGAGACAATGCGTTTCATTGGTCGCTTATTAAGTGAGTTATCACCTGTGATGACGCTTTTGAATGGATGTCCAGCGAGTACGCCTGCGAGAAGTCTCATTGTAGTACCGGAGTTGCCGGCATCCAGAATGGAAGTTGTTTTCTTTAAGCCACCAAGTCCCTTTCCCTTTATGGTTACCGTTATGTTGTTATCTGCTGATTCTGTTCTCTCAATTCTTGTGCCAAGCGTTTCCAAACACCGAAGTGTAGAGGAGCAATCAGCCCCAGGGGCGTAATTAGTGATGGTTGAAGTTCCTTCTGCTAATGCTGCGAGAATGGCATACCGGTGCGAGATAGATTTGTCGCCAGGCACTCTTAATTTTCCAGTTACGTGGGAAGTCGGTTGTATGACCATCGGCATGTTTAGTTTCTCGCTCCTCCACGAAGACTATAACATCAGGCTATAGTTGGGCTTTCTCTACAGACTAAAACAGAGGGTATACTTTTAATAAAGAAGAGCTGTTGCGCTAGGTGCAATTAGTTATTGCTATGTGTTTAAAATCTATCGGTTCATTTGTGGTGGTGCTATGAGGTTGTTCGGACGGTGCGTTCGCAATCGTCGCCAGAAGTTACGAGAGCGTTGCCAATGAGTCTTGATCCCGCTTTTCTTCAGATGGCTATCGATATTGTTCTTCGTGCTGGTGAGATCCAATTGGACAATATTGGGAAAAACGTCCAGATCGAAAAAAAAGGTCCCATTGATTTGGTAACGCAGGTGGATATAGAGATAGAAAAAATGTGTCGAGAACGACTGGCAAAACATTTTCCTGCGCATGTTGTTTTAGCTGAGGAACTACCGAATTCGTCTCCCGCGACTGACGGTTCTGCGAGTCATGTGTGGATTTTTGACCCCATTGATGGCACCGTGAATTACGCTCACGGGATGCCAATCTTTTGTTCTTCGTTGGCGCTAGACATAGATGGAGAGATTGTAGTTGGTGCCGTTTATGATCCATCGAGGCAGGAATTATTCGTGGCTGAGAAGGGCAGCGGGGCTCGGTTAAATGGATGTCCGATTTGTGTTTCAAAGATTCCCCGTGTCCAAGATGCTATGCTGTGCACTGGTTTTCCTTACGATCTTCATGAAACTGTTGATGAGCTCGTTCGTGTGTTTGGTGGGTTCGTCAGGCGAGCTCAGGCAATCCGTCGTTTGGGTTCAGCCGCAATGGATCTTTGCTATGTGGCTTCTGGCCGGCTCGACGGATTTTGGGAGCAACGGCTAAAACCTTGGGATACTGCGGCTGCCACGCTGATAGTTGAGGAGGCTGGAGGAATGGTTACGGATATGCTAGGTGACCCCTTTAGTCCAACACGAGAGAGTGTGCTTGCGTCCAACGGTAGACTTCATCAAGAAATGCTAGGTATATTGAAAGAGTGTTCGTGAGCGGCGTTCACTAAACCGGACAGATTGCACCCACCTTTGGACAATTTCTCCTTGTTGTCCCCGTAAAAGCACCTATTTTCTTAAGAAAATATCTTGGCATGAATCCTGCTTCTAAATTTAGTTAGTTAATGGTGATCGCAGGATTTTAGGTTCTGAGAACTCATGGCTCTTTATAAGGAGGTGGCGCATGCGTAAAACGACACTCATAACTATTATTTCGGGTGTTCTATTTATGTTTTCTGAGCCTGCATGGGCTCAAGAACAATCGCTCTCATTTAATTTGGGTGTCTTTTCTATACGGGGTGAGGATGGTCGAGTATTTGATGATGTGCTGAACGAGAACTTAGAAGTGTTTCACTTTGACCTACAAGATTTTAATGGCGTATCTATAAGTGGTGAATGGAACATCGATATTGGCGAATATTTAGAGGCTGGGGTTGGCTTGGGGTATTACAGCCGAAGTGTTCCTAGTGTCTACGCTGAGTTCGTCAATTCTGATGGATCAGAAGTCGCTCAAGATTTTCGTCTGCGGATTAGTCCTCTTACTTTAGTCGCGAGGTTTTTTCCGTTAACAAACCATGAAGACATTCAACCTTATGTTGGCGCTGGACTCGGTTTATTTAATTGGCGATACAGTGAATCCGGTGAGTTTATTGATTTTTTAGCTGATGCCGAAATTTTTCGAGAACAGTACGTCGCGGATGGGCATGATTTTGGCGGACTCATTCTTGGAGGAGTGCGTTCTCGCTTGACGTCTGATCTCACTGTTGGACTTGAGCTGCGCTACCAAATAGCTTCAGGTCGCGTTGGTATTGATCAAGGATTTTTTGATGAAAGTATTGATCTTGGAGGATTAACCACTGAAGTTACATTTCAGATTGGTTTTTGAGTTGCAGGAATCGTGGCGAGGCAGGAGTCAAAAAGCATGAATTGGCTCCTGCCCGCTCTTTCGAGCTGTCACTTGAGCTTATAGATTCGTATAATTTCGTCACGCTATGGCACGTCTTGTAAGTTGGCTTCAAGCTTTTGCTCTTTCCATTGGAGCCCCAGGTCTTTTTTTTATTGCGTTTCTTGATTCTTCCTTTGTTTCACTTCCAGAGATTAACGATCTATTGGTTGTTTTAATGGTGATTGAGAACCCGACGTTAATGCCTTTGTACGCGATTATGGCTACGCTGGGTTCAGTGGTTGGCTGTCTAGTTCTATATTTTATTGGGCGACGGGGTGGACGGCGACTAGTGGAGCGACGTTTTGGAGGGCCTCGTCTAGAAAGGGCTCTTGACTTGTCGAGACGGTATGGCATTCTTGCTGTCGCCGTGCCTGCAGTACTTCCGCCACCGGCTCCCTTTAAGATTTTTGTATTGTTGGCGGGAGTCGCACATGTACCGTTGACACAGTTTGTGTCAGCGATTGGTCTTGCGCGTGGAGTTCGCTATTTTGGTGAAGGGTGGCTGGCAGTTCAATACGGCGAACAAGCTATAGAGTTTTTGGAAGAGAATAGCAGGTCTGTGTCTATTGGAATCGCATCAATGGTTGTCCTTATGGTTGTGACTTATTTAATATGGAGCAGGATTCGACGAGGCAGGGAGGGTGTTTAGCTTTTTAGTTCATAACAGCCGTCACGGTGATCAGTTTTTTGACCCTATTATTTGAATACGAGTAAGTAGCCAAATGAAACCAGATATTTCTATTGTTATTCCTTTATACAACGAAGCGGCCAATGTCGTGGCGTTGCATGCAGAATTAACAGAGGTGCTTAGCAAGCAGGAATATTCCTATGAACTCATTTTGGTCGACGACGGTAGCACTGATGATACCTGCCAGAAATTGGAGGCGATTCATTCGCAGGATTCTTGCGTTTCGGTTGTTCGTCTTAGAAAAAATTTTGGTCAGACGGCTGCCTTTGTAGCCGGTTTTGACCGGTCGCGCGGGCGTATTATTGTTACTTCAGACGGTGACTTGCAGAACGATCCGAGTGACATCCCTCATTTGGTAGATCAATTGGCTAATGGAAACGATATTGTGTGTGGATGGCGAAAAGATCGGCAAGATACATGGCTTACACGTCGCTTTCCATCGGTGATAGCAAATTGGTTGATTTCGGTCACGACAGGTGTGAAACTTCATGATTACGGATGTTCTTTGAAGGCATTTCGGGCAGAAGTAGTAAAGCCACTCAGGCTTTACGGTGAGATGCATCGATTTATTCCTGCGATTGCGAGTGAACAGGGTGTCGATATTGCTGAGGTAGTCGTCAATCACCGAGCCAGACGGTTTGGTCGATCGAAGTATGGACTCTCAAGGACTATTCGGGTGATGTTTGATCTAGTAACAGTAAAATTTCTTCTCAATTATTCTACGCGACCACTACAGATGTTTGGGCCTGTGGGTTTGCTCCTTGGCTTAATAGGTGGGGGTATTACGGCGTATCTCGGTTATGTGCGTCTATTCGGCGGACAAGCTATTGGTGATAGACCTATTTTATTGTTGGGTATATTAATGATCTTCTCTGGTGTTCAACTTGTGACTCTTGGGCTTTTAGCGGAGCTTCAAGCAAGGACGTATCATGAGTCACAGGGTAAGCCAATTTATGTAATACGTGAAGTTCTCGAGCATTCGGGGGTTTCGACCTCTTCCTCAGGGACGGTTATTCAAGATAACTAAAATAATCTGATCATGACATCAAACCCTGTGGCCGTAGCACGAGCGGTGCTTATTCTCGTGTTAGCGTCGATAGCGACTGCGGTGGCTGCTTGGCTCTTACCCGCTTCTGTTCATATTGTTCTGTGGGAAGAAAACGAAGTAGAGCGTATTGCGTTTTTAGCTTCCTTTTCTCGTTTGTATCTGTATGTTTCTGTTTCGCTTCTCGTTATTACTTTTTTCGTATTGGTTGCGCACAAACGAGATAAGCTTTCTGAATTAGCGAGTAATCTGTCACCACTTGTTCTATTATTTCTGTGGGCCGTCCCTTATCTTCCCCTGCTACCTGACAAGTTTCCTCTCTTGGTTTCTTTGGCGGGACCTTTCCGGTGGGGAGTCGTCATTCTTGCTGTCTTTGGGTGTTGCAGAATGTTTTTGGCTCACCAGAGGTTCGGGTCGACGCATTTGGTTCCACGTCTTAATCGCCTAAACGTATTTGTGGTGACCCTGCTTGTCGTGCTTGCGCTTGGGATTCACGTAAAACGAGCTCAAGGAGAAACTGGCGATGAGCCGCACTATCTCATTATTAGTCACAGTCTGCTTGTTGATGGTGACCTTAATATTGAAAACAACCATGCAGAAAGACACTATGAAAGTTTTCACGAGGGGGTTATGCAGCCTCATGTTTTGGCGCGTGGGGTCAATGGTGAGCTCTATTCTGTTCATGCGCCAGGGCTTCCTGCATTGATGTTGCCATTTTACGCTTTGCTAGGCCGCTGGGGAGGAACACTGTTTATCGCGTTACTCGCTAGTTTGATTGCCGTTGCAGTGTTTTCGCTGGCTGAGCGTTTAACAAGTTTATCGTCCGCGGTGGCGACTTGGCTCGGCGTAGTGTTTAGTGTTCCGTTTCTACTGCAAGGGTGGCTTGTTTATCCGGAAATTCCAGCAGCCTTGATAATGGCTTGGGTAACACTGTGGATATGGCATGATGTGCCAGAACGTTTGGTTTTGTGGGGGTGGAGAGGGACGATAATTGCATTGTTGCCTTGGTTGCATACGAAATATTCATTACTTCTTGCGTGTGCGGCATTATGTCTTCTTGTCCGATTATGGCCGCGCATCCGTCTGATAGTGAGTTTTCTGCTGCCGATGGTGGTTTCTGGATTACTGTGGTTGTTAGCGGCATACGTAATGTATGGAACTGTTAATCCAACCGCTGCGTATGGCACCCAAACAAATGAATTGCAGCTGTCAAATATTCCGCGTGGACTTTTTGGTTTATTTGTTGATCAAGAATTTGGGTTATTAATATACAGTCCGCTCTACGCTTTGGCCGCTTTAGGTTGTTGGGTAATGTTGCGTGATCCCGCTACGCGTTGGCAGACTCTTGGAATTATTGCGACGATAGTGATATTTCTAGGAAGTGTCACACCATTCTACATGTGGTGGGGTGGTTATAGTGGTCCTGCCAGATTTCTTGTTCCCGTAATCCCTCTTTTCGGTCCAATGGTAGCAATGGGATTTGAGCGATGCCGTGGTTCCGCGTGGAGTGCGCTCACTTGGCTGACGGTCGTATTTAGTCTTACTTCGGTGGCTGTGCTTGTATTTGATCCTACGTTGAGATTGAACTTTAACGACCGTGACGGGACAGGCCATTTCGTTGAATTACTGCAAGGTGGTCTCGGCTTGACTTCGCTTCTTCCAAGCTTTGTGAATGAAGATTGGGTTACCCAATTATCCCGTGTTGGATTTTGGGTTTTTGTGATGCTTGGTGGGTTTATTGTGACGGCTACTCTTGCTTTTTCCAGAAAGCAATGGTTGCACTCTTTTTGGGCTGGTACGTTTGGGGTGCTAGCGGCAGGTCTCATCGTTAGCGTCTTTGGAAGTACGGGTGCGAAACTAAGCGGACAGACTCCGGTGGCGCAAAAGGGAAGAATCGAATTACTCAACGAATATAAACCCGATCATCTAGTAACGGTCAGTCCTTCCATCAGAAGACGGTTGTCAGAAGATGAATTGCTTGACCAGACAAGGCTAAAACTTAAGACCAATAATCGCACGGGTTATCGACGACCCGTCGAGTTGTCGGGGAGAAGCACGGGCTTATTAGTAGGGCCACTTGAATTGCCGGCTGGGCATTACGAAATTAAAGTTATATTTGATCAAAGTTTTGCTGACGCGGGTGACGTCTGGCTTAGATATTACCGCGGCCCTACTGTTTTAACTCAAGTGTCTGCTCAAGATAAGAACTCGGTGATATTGGATATTGCATTGCCAGTTGAATTAGACAGCCTCTATGTTGGCACTACTGACGATCGTCTCGTGCAAGCAGGAGTTGCTGTAGAGATTCTTCCTTATTCCATTGCAGGCTCTCGTAAGCTGATTGGTGAGCGTGACCTTACAATGGTAGGGGCTCTTGATGCCAGTGAAGGTCAGTATGTAATTTATCTTGATTTAGAGGCATATCCTGAAAATGGAAGATGGTGGGTGCAGGGTGGTGGTTCCGCGAGGACCCTTTTAACACCGGGAGGGGCATCACAGCTAACTGTCACAGTCAGGCAGGGACAGGCATCCGGAGAAGTAATCGTGGAATTGGACGATTTCCCTCCCGAGAAAATGTCGCTATCCAGGAGACAATCTTATAGTCGCACCATTTCACTGGATCCCAGACAAGTGATTGTGCCGCTTAATGTTTCCTGTGAAGGGGGATTTCAGCCGTCAGAATATAACGTGGACTCTTCGGACCATCGGTGGCTGGGATGTTACGTTCAGATAGAATTTTCTTAATGTTCGGATGTCAGAAATTATTTTTCTGAAAAAATCTGCAGAACATTTTCAATAATCACTGTTTGATTACTTTGCGATAGTTCTGGATATAAGGGTAGTGACAGGACCTCACGTGACGCTTGTTCGGATTCTAAAAAGTCTCCCTCTCGATACCCTAGTTCACTGAATCCTTGTTGAAGGTGAATTGGCAAGGAATAATAAATCCCTGTCTGGATATCCTTTTCAATTAGAGCCTTTCTGATTAGGTCGCGTTTCATAGACCGGACGGTGTATGTGTGATAGGAATGTTCGGCGTATGGCATGGCTATTGGTATAGTGACCTCCTTGGACAAAGCTTTGTCGTATCGCTCTGCAAGGATTTGTCGCCTTCTTGTCCAGTTGTCTAAATGTAATAATTTGACGCGAAGCACGGCTGCCTGAATCGCATCAAGGCGGTAATTGCCACCTCGTAAGATACCGTGGGCAGTCCGGATTTCACCCCAGTTTCTAATTTGGCGAGCGTTATTTGCGAGTTCATCGTTGTCGGTAACAATAATGCCACCTTCGCCAACCGCATTTAAATTTTTACTTGGATAAAAACTAAAACAGCTAATATGTCCAAGGTTGCCAACGCGACGAGTTTTATATTTTGCTCCATGAGCTTGGGCTGCATCTTCGATAACTGTGAGATGATATTTTTCTGCGATATTGAGGATCGGATCCATATCTGCAGGTTGTCCGTATAAATGAACGGGAACGATTGCCTTCGTATGTTCCGTTACAGCCTGTTCAACTAGTGCAGGATCCATCGTGAAGGATGAACGAGATACGTCAACAAGTTTGACACTGGCCCCAGTCTGTCGGATCGCCGATGCGGTCGCCAGAAAAGTAAATGGCACAGTAATCACTTCATCGCCTGGACCAACTTCACAGGCGTTCAAGGCAACGAAAAGAGCACTGGTTCCTGAATTTACTCCGATCCCATGCATGGCATCACAGTAGTCTGCAAATTCATGTTCAAAGGCTTCGACCTCTGGCCCAAGAACGTAAAGACCACTGCGAAGAACCCGAGAAACCGCAGACTCTATATCGTCTTGAATACTGACGTACTGTGCTTTCAGATCAATAAATGGAATCACGGTTGTTTCTCCACGGCGATCTTTTGTGTGGTTTATGCGCAGCAAGTCGTTTCACCAGTTGTCTCCAAAAATCTCTTCGATAACGTAATCTCTGTGATTAGCTCTTGTAATTATCAATTGGATTCTATCTCGGGTGTAATTGGAACAAGAGACCAGCCATCAGTTTCGGTGAATTCTCTAGCGCTAAAGCACCACACCACAAGCCGTTTCTTGTCCCAATAGTTCGTATTCTGCTGTGCTCGTCTTAATAGATTCACTCGCGCTGGTGTCGCTCCAGATCCGCGGACACCAATGACATCAACGGCGATTCCAAGTTCAAAAGCTAATTGATCGGCCAGTCCTGAGCCGCTCGCGTGCATATCTCCACCAACGTGAAAAATAAGATTATGGCTGTCACCTACTAATACTATCGGACTATCCGCGCTTGAGATGGCGGAGATAGTGTCTCGCTCTCCGTAATTTACAATTCCTCTTAGACGTAATTCTTCACGATTGGACGCAGGGCTATCGAAGCCTGTTTGTAAATCGCCTTCGATTGAGGTGGTATACCAGCGGGGTATAAAAGGTTGTGTGTCTAGACCTTGGTACCAAGTTTTCTCCCGGATAACCGATGCAATTACCTGTCCGGCGATCATACATCCCACTCCTGACCAATGCGTGTCTGTTCGGCAATAGATTGGTCCTTCCGGATGAAAACGTTCTCTGATAAAGACGTCTGTGAGGTCAAGGACGCTGACGCCGTTGCTTTGAAGTAAGCGATAAAATTCTTGGTGTGCGACGTCAAGCCGCGGCACCGGAAGTGGAACGGGTAAGGAAGAAGTTAACTGATCGGGGTAAATCACTATTTTCGGTGGAACGGGAACAACTAAGAGTTCTACGCCCATGCTATCGAGTTGCCGTTTGAAATCCAGAATAGCCGGTAGTGGATCCGCATCGCTGAGATTACGCGCACGGCTTACCAGGGCTGCCTGTTCGTTCCAGAACGGTCCAACTGATACGTGACGCAGTTCGGGGCCAAAAAACAGCCAGTTATCTAGCCCGGAAACGGTGATCGAAGCATTTTGTTCAGACGCGGTGGCATGTGCTTCAGAAATGTTGCGAAAATCATATACCAAGTTTTCCGGTACAGATTGCCGGCACGCGGAGAGTAGGAAGAGCAGAAAAAAAGTTGCTTTTCGGAAAGTACGGTGTCGGGTCATTGATTTTCCCCTTCCGTTAATTCTCCCCACCACGGTTCGGCAAGTCTAGTTGAGGGATTGGAGAGTTCTCCTCGATTAATGCCACCGAGTTCGTTGTAAACGTTCGTCCAAGGTACAACTTGAAGTTGTATGGAGTCCCCGGCGGAGTATTCGGAAATTGCTGTTAATTCATTTTCTTGCATGCTCCACACGTAGACCATTAATTCTGTTCCGTCGAAATCCGTTCTCTCCGAAATAGAGGTGACACCATTGAGATGGATTCCAAGAATGTGATCTTTGTAGGGCACCATTCCCGGCGTAGGAACTCGGCCCATTTCTTGGATTCTTCCGACGATCTGAAGAGGTTGATCGCGGAAAGGGCGAATAAACGTTTCAAGTGTATTAGGAACCTCTTTTTCATGATCCCTGAAATGTATCAATTTCCAGTCTCCTTGGCTGAGTTCTCTGGTGGCAAACTGAAAAATAACCACTTTTGTGTTGTCTAATCGAGTGGTATCGCGAGCGATTTGGTTTGCTAATTCTGCTCTGGACGCGAATGCCCCATTGTTATTTTGGGAAATTCGATCGAGAGGTTTCTGTAGGGAAAGGCTTAATTGTTCTGCCAGTCCCGCACTGGTGCCCCACCCCATAGATCCAAGTGAAAAAATATTAGTAAAGCTATCACCCAGTAAAAGCACTTCAGCATTAGTTGTCGGTTTCCATAGATGGCCGCTTGTTGTTGTTACTTGATGGATCGTGATTTCTTCGGAGGGGTAGAGAGCAGGTCGATACTGTTCAAGCCCCAGTAGTCGGCTGGTGTCTCCTGCGTTAGTAATAGTAATTGGTTGACTCTCATATGTGCGAGTGTCGTCGGTGGTCAGGGGTATATGTCGGGAAATAAATGTTGCGAGAGCATCTGCTATTTGCCCTACTGTGTCTGGTCTCCAATGGGTGTCACTCGTAAGATAAAGAGGCTTATCAGAGGAGAGATTTAAAGTGCTAGATACATCAAAGACAAGCAGCTTGTGACTCCGTAATTCGGCGATGAAGTCTTGATAGGATGCATTATGGACTAGCTGTCGGACATGTTTGTCTCGTGCCAACTCTCCAGTATGGATGGATGGTTTCACTGGAGTTGGCATGACAATTAAAGTGATGCCCCGACGGGATAGTTGTGCGTGCAGGTCGTACAGAGCTAGGCGAGGATCGGGTTGAGGCTGCGGTGTTAGACTGGTCCCAGAAGATTTTCGTTTTAAAAGATAATTTTTTTCTAAGAAACCTTTACCTGTAACATGTGAAACATCTTTGGCGTAAAACAACCAGCCACTAGAACCTTCATGCACTTGAGATGTTTCAGAACCAAGTGTCGAGCTAAGTAGAAACTGTATCGTCGGGCGTCCGAGTTTCGTGACGAGTGAATGCTCCGAGATAGTGTCGTCGATGGACTGCAATGTTTGTAATGTCGCACGATTGAAGCGAAAAAGGGTTTGAAAAAAACTATTCCACTGTCCACCGGATTTTTCATGCACGCTAGAAATCGTTGTGAACGAGATGGCAGAGAAGATTGTTCGGTCAAAGATTGTCTGGGTAATTGGGACTATCGTGACGATTACTAGAAACATTGCGATCAAAAACCGCGCAGTAATGTTTTCGATTCTTGTTGTTTCCAGCTGAGACTGTGCAGTTTCTATGCGTTTTAGTGGATCGTGCATTCCTGAAGGGTTGGTTCTCATAGTCTTAGAAAATAAAGTAGATGAATGGATTGTAGGCTTGTGTGGAAAGCAGGGCAATCGAGATCAGTAAAAGGAGAATCACTATGATGCCCTTTGAGCGAGTTATATTTTGCGTCCATTCCCATGCCTGTGGAGCGCCCCAAGTGATGATTCCAGCCAAAGTGAAGGTCAAGAGGTAATAGGGTTGGTAGAGAACACCACTCACCAAAGTGGCCGTAACTTCAGGGTTTGTCAGTCCGAACATGCTGCTGAGAATACTAAGCGCATGCGACACATCTGTTGCGCGGAAGAATACCCATGTGATTAAAACGCTCAGAAAAGTTAGCAGTATGGCAAGTGGCTTTGGTGCTGAGGCATAAAATGGGTTTTGTTTGTTTAGACGTTCGATGACAAGAAGCACACCGTGGAGGGCGCCCCAAATTAAAAAGTTCCATGCGGCTCCATGCCACAATCCACCCAAGATCATGACCATGAAAAGGTTGCGGTACGTGCGGAGTGCTCCCAGTCGGTTCCCCCCTAAAGGAACGTACAAATAATCCCGTAACCAAGAAGACAAAGAAATATGCCATCGTCTCCAGAAATCTGTTATCGAGACTGCTTTATAGGGAGAATCGAAGTTCTTTGGAAATACGAACCCTAACATCAAACCGAGACCGATCGCCATGTCGGAGTAGGCGCTAAAGTCAAAGTAAATTTGGAACGCATACGCGATTGTTCCGTACCAGGCATCAATTGCTGTGATCGATCCTGCATCAAATACGATATCTGCGATACGCCCGCAAGGATTTGCTATTAGAACTTTCTTAGCTAACCCGACGCTGAACAAGGCAATACCTCGAGAGGCTTTTGACAAGGTGTGGCTTCGGTGTTTTATTTGGTCGGCGACTTCAGTGAACCTGATTATTGGGCCTGCTACTAGTTGCGGGAACATGGACACATAACAGGAAAAGTCGACAAAGTTTCGCAATGCAGCCGCTCGTCCTCGGTAAATGTCGATTGTGTAACTCATGGACTGAAAAGTATAAAAACTGATGCCAAGTGGAAGGGTGATCCGGAGGGCGAGATCTATGTCACGCCAAGGCAAGTTGAGTATTTCTGAAAGAGCGGAGAGGTTATCAAGTGCAAAATTGAAATATTTAAAAAAACCAAGCAACGATAAATTAGTGCATATAGAAATTATGCAAGCCCATCGTTGTGTGCGATTGCGTTGAGTTGCTGGAGTGACAACGCGAATGGGATGGGACCACTGAGCGACCAAATCATCACGTCGGATTAGATGCGCAAGCCAGATAGGGCCACTATTGGCTATCCTGAGGGCGCAGACGTAGTCCACTAGTGTTGATGTGAAGAGAAGTGCAACAAATAACGGATTTGCCCAGCTGTAAAAGACATAGCTGAGGACCGTCAGTACAAGGTGTTTGCCTCGCCATGGGGTTGCGTAGTACAGACACAGCGTAAGGGGCAGAAAAAAGAATAGAAAAACTTGTGAACTAAAAACCATCTTTTATGAGTAAGTGTGAATGGTGCCAGTGTAGCATTCCTCCGTATTAATCTATTTGACCAAAATTCAAATGACAGATAGCATTGACGGTTTGTCGGTGTATTGAAAATGGGAATCAGTAAAGTTAGTTCCTGTCTTGTAGTTCTTGCTATTTGTGCTGGCTGTGAAGAATCGTCGGTGTTGCCTCCTACGGCACCGACTCCTTTGCCGTCTGACAAGGTCGGGGGGTTGACCATCGCCTGCCCAACCGATATGACCGTACAGTCTCTCAACGAATCGTCGGCCGTTGTTTCTTATCCGAGTCCGTCTGTTGAGGGGGGGTTAGAGCCCATTACAACAGAGTGTGTTCCTCCGTCTGGGAACTCTTTTGCTATTGGTGAGACAATCTCGGAATGTACGACGTCGGATGACTTGGGTCAAGTGGCTAGTTGTAGTTTTCAGATAACCGTGCTTCCTCCTCCAGAGATAGCCGTCACGCGTTTTCTGGCATTTGGTGACAGTTTAACTGCAGGCGTAATTTCTTCTCCGCTTGCACTGCCTGGTCCACTTGCCTTCCCTTCACCGTCCCTGTCGTATCCCACCAAACTCCGGTTTAAGTTAAGGAATGCTTATCCGGTTCAATCAATTGTCGTGGTAAACAGTGGTTTGTCGGGGGAAGAGGCTGTACAGGCAACCTCTCGGTTTCAATCTGAGATATTGCGTGTCGGGCCGGATGTTGTGCTGATAATGGCGGGAACCAATGATGTCAATAAAGTAAGTAATGTTGTTACGCCGAGTCAGGCAGCGATTTACGCCTCCGAGGCTATCGAATCAATGGTGCTTGATGCTCAGGGACGAGGTGTTGCCCCTATTTTAGCGACAATTCCGCCGATACGATCGGTTGCTGGCAAGGAAGATAATGCGCAGGCTGCACGTGAGTTAAATACTTTAATTCGGGCAATTGCGATAGGTCGAGGGATTCCGCTGGTTGACGTATTTGATGTCATTAACAGTGGCGACTGTTCGGCGAGTGCCTCTGCTAATATTCCGTGTTTGGGAGAAGATGGTATTCATCCTACGCAGGAAGGATATCAAAGGATCGCTAACAGGTTTTTCAATGTAATTGTGAATGAGTATGACGTTCCAGTGTCCTCTGGAGCGGTTCCAGTTGGCTCTGAAAGAGTGCGGTAGTGTTCGCAAAGTGGTGATGATATTTAATGTTGAAGCGTATGGATAAGTTAAGGCAGTCGAGTCTTTTGGGCATCGTGGTCTTGGGAATCATAATTGGTTCTGCGCAGCCGGTTGAGGCGCAGTGGGAAAATATAGAAGGCCGTTTTTCATTGCACGCAAACGTGGCATTTCAGGCAGGATCTCATGAGTTCCGGCAACTCTTCAATAAGCGTATCTATGGTGAGGATACGAATCTGTCTGCAGAGCACAAAATTCGCGGTGGTCCAATCCTTGATTTAGGAGGCAGTGTTAACGTCTGGGAAGATTTAGCAGTTGGTGGGGCATACACAGACCTAAAAAAAGCGGACATTACGTATATTGTCGGTTCAGTACCTCATCCGATTTTATTTGATTCTGGTCGAACCTTGGATGTTGACGGACAAACTTTGCCCCATCGGGAACGGGCTGGTCATATTTATGTTTCGTGGCGGCTTCCGACCGATCAGTGGCCGATCCGACAACTTCAGGAAATGGATATATCTGTTTTCGGTGGACCTTCGTATTTTAGTCTTACCCAAGGTCTCGTTGCTGATATTGGATTAGTAGAGGCGACAGGACCTCCATTCAGTGAAGTCAGTGTTGCGGCTGTCTCGATTGGCGAATATTCAAAAAGTGGTTGGGGTGGGCATGTTGGGGCTGATTTTACTTACATGTTTACTCCGACCCTTGGGGTTGGGGGTGTTCTGCGTTTTTCGAAAGGGACCGTAGATATCCCCTCATCTGATGGTATAGTGTCTATATCTGCTGGCGGATTCCAATCGGGCGCGGGAATTCGTCTTAGATTCTAGCGCCAATTCTTGCTTCAAAATTACTTCCGTGGTGTCAGACGATTTACGCAAGCGCGTTAAAGCAGGTCGTGAGCACGACCCAAGAATCACAGTAATTCAAAAAGAATTATTCAAACCAGGGAGCTCAAAGGTCCAACGGTATGCTGAACTTGTGATTGGAAAAACTGATTTTTGGTCACTGTTTAAGTACGAGTTAGTCGTTACTTTATCAAGTTGGGTGCCTGGTGCGCTTGGCTTATTTTTACGGGCAAAATTATATCCCCTCGTGTTGGGTCGGACGGGGAAAAATGTTACGTTTGGTCTGAACGTTACTTTGAGGCACCCTCATAAAATTTCGATCGGTGATGATGTTGTTATTGATGACGGGTGTTTGTTAGACGCAAAAGGAACAGACAATCAGGGTATTACCATTGGGTCGGGGGTTTTCATCGGTCGCAATACCATTCTGAGTTGTAAGAACGGCGATATCGTGATCGGCGATTACGCAAACATTGGCTTTAATTGTGAAATATTTTCAGCGTCTCGTGTGTATCTTGGAGCATCGACTTTGGTCGCAGCCTATACCTATTTAGTTGGTGGCGATCATTTATACGACAGGACAGATATTCCTGTTTTAAATCAAGGAAGAACAGCTCGTGGCATTGAGGTCGATGACAATGTGTGGCTCGGTGCTCATGTAGTGATTGCTGATGGATCACGTGTTGGCCGTGACGCAATCATTGGGGCAGGCGCTGTAGTGATCGGTGAGATCGATCCTTTTTGTATTGCGGCTGGTATTCCTGCAAAAAGTATTCGTGATCGGCGTGACGTTCAGGATTAAAACATTGAGTTGTAAAACTGGGAGGCCTGTTATGAAACTTCGATCCACACATTTTGTAGTGGCGATGCTATTCGCCGTTGTATTTGTTCTGCCTAGTGTGGCCCAACGTGCGAACGACCCGTCTCGGTGGGACGAAGTTATTTCCTCTTTTGATAAGAGCGCTAATTTGGCGCCTCAGAATGCCATCGTGTTAACAGGAAGTTCCAGTTTTGCAAGATGGCTAACGATGGAAGAAGATTTAGAGCCTTTAACTGTGATTCCACGTGGGTTCGGGGGTAGCACGATGGCTGACGTACTCCATTACGTTGACCGTGTGGTGATTTCTTATAAGCCTCGAGCTGTCGTAATTTATGAGGGAGACAATGATACCTTTCATGGAGTGGCTCCTGAAACGATCGTGGAGCAGCTGAAAGAAATTGTTTCTAAAATACACGACGCTCTTCCCGAAAGCCGTATCTACATTCTTTCGGTTAAACCGAGTTTAGCTAGAACTAGGGTGTGGGATGAGGCTCGAGAGACAACGGAGCTATATAAGGCCCTAGCAGGGACTGATAGGCGACTTTATTTTATCGATGTCGCGACGCCGCTTCTTAATTCAGATGGGTCGGTCATGGATGACGTATTTATTGATGACGGTCTTCATCTTAACGATAAGGGAAATCGCATTTGGGCTACTGCGATTAAATCTGTGCTAATGCAGTACGAAGCTAAGTATGAGGTGACGAACTAAGAACGTAAAAGTTCTGTCAACTACTGATCATTATTTTCACTTTTTGTGGCAAAGTACAGTGGAAGTGTTAGGTGTTCAGTGTCTAAGATCAACCGTTGTCCCTCCAGTTCAGGATGGCTGTCGAAGGGTGCCAGTGTCATCTGGTAGATTTCATTTTTGTGACGCGTCGCATCATTTAGAATTTTTTCTTCACGGATCACCCAATTGGCTACGACAATGTTTGGTTCGGTGTACTGACCTTCAAGAATTTCGACTATTTCATAATCTATTGCGAGCAGCCCGTCTCGATAAGGAGCTATTGATGAAGGGGTAGGTATTTCTGCGTCTTTTTTGACACGGGCCCTCACTACGAGCGTAGAGAGGTTTCTATTGTTCTGGGCGGACATATCGCGTGCTCGGAGATTACTGGCCGAGCGATTACTTGGGTCGACCCACGCATCGGGATAAAAGTCCGGACTTTCATTATCAGTAATTTGAAACCATTGCTCAACAGATTCAAGTGTTGGGTCGAATCGACCAACGAATATTTCGACTTGTGGGCCGCCACCTCTAATTTTATTTTCGCGACCTCCGACCGTGTAGGGTCCAGTGAGAACGAGATGTAAAGGATCATTCGTCCACCGAGGATGATAGACCTCATAACCATTTAGTTCTGGGGCTCCGTTTATGTTCACCTTCCAACGTTGTTCACTGGAAGGGTCTACCATGGTTAGATTTCGATGCAATCCGTCGAAGTACCAGAGAATATTTCGGCCATCATTAGAGAACGATGTCCAGCAACCTTCTCCTAACTCCTCCCAGGTTCCATTTTCCAGGTCGGCTATGCCGGCTTTAGGCCATGGGAATAGGCCACCTGCATACCGGCCATCAGCAGAAAGTTGAAAATTGTCTGCGCTAACACGTTGTGCATTCCAGACAGGTTGCCCTTTACTTTGACGGTCCAGTCGATATCGGCGTATCGCACGGTATGAAGGAGGGTCGCTGTTAGTCTTCTGTGTTCCTACATATACCCATTCTGTGCTCGTTGCTGGGTCTTGCCACACGGCGAGTCCAAAACCTTTTGCGATTTGTGTAGGCTGTGAACCATCCCAGTTTACGACGTAAACAGCTTGTTCGGTTCTCACGGAAAAAACGACCTGTTGGCCTGTTGGTGTGATGAGTGGGCGAGCATAGCTTCTCGGAGTATCAAGAATAATTCGCTCACGGCCTTCCTCTTGTGCGTCACGTCCCACGAGAATTAATTGATCTTGAAAACCGAGAATGTCGGTTCCGTCACCAGTATCCCTTATCCACACCACACGAGACCATGAAGGGGAATCGTCTAGAGCTATGGGTGTCGACAGTTTCTCCAGGGGCACATTTTGAATGGCGTGAACTGACGCGTCCTGTTGCTCAGAGGTGCAGCCAACAGTGAGTAGTATTGCGGCCAATGCAAGCGTTCCACGGTGACAGAACGTGGTTATGTTTGGGTAAGAGTTCATAATCCTGTTGTCGGTAGTGCACCTGTCATTGTAACGTCTTTGTTCATGTGTGGCATCGTTGGGATCGTACAAAATGATTTCTCACGCCCTGTCGAGAAAAAATCACTGAACGATATGATTGAATCGCTTCGCCATCGAGGTCCTGATGATTCCGGGTCAGTGGTCGTTCAAGGTGTGGGTCTTGGCATGCGACGGCTCTCCATTATTGACGTTGAAGGTGGACAACAGCCCTTCACTACTGAAGACGGTGCCGTCCATCTTGTCGCGAATGGTGAGATTTACAATTTCAAGGAACTTCGGGCTGAATTAATCTCGGCTGGTCATCAATTCCGCAGTCATTCGGACATAGAGGTTCTCGTTCATGCTTATGAGGAATGGAATGAATCTTTTCTGCAACGGGTGCAAGGAATGTTTGCTCTTGCCTTGTGGGATCGTCGTAACGAGACCTTGATCTGTGCACGGGATCGAGCTGGTGAAAAACCACTTTACTATACGCGCACCGCGGACGCGTTTTTGTTGGCGTCTGAATTAAAAGCATTATTCGTGCGTTCAGATGTCGGTCGTGAAATTGACATGGAAGCCCTTGATCAATTTCTGACATATGAGTATGTGATGGCACCTCGTACTATTTTGCAGGGTATTCATAAATTACCACCAGCGCATTACCTTCGCTATCGCAAGGGAGACGTGTCAGTTAAGCGGTACTGGAGTGCTAACCAGATTCAAGTTCAATCGTGGAATGACAAAAATGCTGCCACTGCCGTTCGCGAGACACTCGGACGTGCAGTAAGCAGGCAAATGATGTCTGATGTGCCCTTTGGTGCTTTTTTGTCAGGTGGTATCGATTCGAGTGCCATTGTTGCGCTGATGGCTCAAGAAGCTCATAAGAACAATGTGGGTATCAATACATTCAGTATGGGGTTTAAAGACGGAAGTTATAACGAATTAGCATACGCACGTGAGGTTGCAGATATTTTAGGTACGAATCATAGAGAAGGCATTGTAGATCCTCGAATTGGAGATTTATTTCACAAACTAATATCTCACCTAGATGAACCGTTCGCAGACGTATCGCTTTTTCCAACATATTTGGTTTCTCAGAGTGCACGAGAGCATGTGAAGGTCGTTCTGTCTGGTGATGGAGGTGACGAATTATTTGGTGGGTACGATACGTACGAAGCCGACAGAATGGCAAGAGGTCTCGCTCTTAGGGTCCCAAAAGGTGCGTTGTCGGCATTGGCAAACCTGACTTCAATGGTTCCACCTAGTTCGAAGAAGAAGGGGCTAATTAATAAACTTAAGCGGTTCATGTCTGGGCTTGTCGAAGGGCCAGACGATCTTCAACATTATAGATGGATGACTTTTCTCTCCGCTGCTCGAAAACGCGAGTTGTATTCAACTGACTTTCAAGACCGACTAAGAAATTCTGATGTCTATAAGCCTGTTAGAGAGTGTCTCGGATCAATGGAGACGGATGACCTGTTAAACCGACAGCTATATACTGATTTATCTCTTTATTTGGCTGACGACATTTTGGTTAAAGTGGATCGAATGAGTATGGCAACTTCACTGGAAACGCGTGCGCCATTTCTCGATGTTGAGGTTATGGAGTTGGCATTTTCAATGCCAGGCCATTTGAAGCTGCGAGGTAGACAAAGAAAATATGTTTTAAAAAAAGCGTTTGAAGATGTGCTTCCGAGCTCGGTGCTGACGCGTCCAAAAGAGGGATTCAGCATTCCAATGAAGAACTGGCTCCGGAGCGAGTTGGCACCACTCATGGATGAATTATTGTCTTCTGAACAAATTATACGAAGAGGTTGGTTTGAGCCAGACGTTGTGCAAAGAGCGGTGACAGCGCATAAAGACGGGCGTCAAAATAATGCTCATTTGTTGTTCAGTTTGATGGTGTTGGAACGGTGGGCTCAAGAATACATTGATGGCGTCTAATTTTCATCTTTAGAAACATATTTGGTTGGTCACTGCGTTTAAAAAGAGTACAAATTTTCCACTTCAGAAATTTCTTTTTCTATTCGCTCCGACGACCATTCGAGGTATCTTCCCATCAGTCGGGCAGTCGACCTTAATGTTTCCATTCCTGGATGTCCTCCCGACCCGAGTTCGGTGCGTCTCAGTACGACATCTGACAATTTGATTGCCATTTCATGTTCCATTGAATGCTGAACTTCGGCGACTGTTATTTCACAGTTACTTGCTACTTTGGCAACCCTTTCTGAATCTTTGTGAAGTGAAGTAAGTAAGTTCGTATAGTTAGAGCCGTATGAGCGCGCTAGACGAAGGCATGTTGCCTCCGAAAGGTTAGATGTCGATTTTTGTCTGGCATTCTTGAAAAATGATTCGATGTCAGGAATATCGCCGCCGAAAAGAGTTGTGCTCTCTGTTTGGCAGATCGGTGATTTACGTTTAAGCAAATTAAAAACTGTGTCGACAGCGTGTTCCGCTGTATCTCGTGCGGTTGTGTAACGTACGCCTATAACACTGAGAAGTCCTGATACCCCATCTCGGGTATGGTCAAGAATGAGGCTGGTTTTTAGCAGGGAGTCACAATTCTTGACAGTTGTCACGGCCGGGAGAAGTCCACAATGGATCATCTGCAAGTCGTCCATTTGTAACTTAGCATTCGGAAACGCACTGTTTACTTCGCTCAAGAAATCTTCAACTTCATGTTCGCAAAGCTTCAGTGTATCAGCGTCTCCAGTAAATCGATGATGGCTGGTGCCTATGATTGAGCGACCTCGCCAAGGGGCAATAAACAAGAGGCGACCGTTGTTCCAACTGCCCAAGGCATGTGCAGTAGTCACTGGTTTGCTGGTCACGAAATTCATCGCCTTCGATAGGTGAAACGGCAAGTCGCACGTTCTTTTTGGCAGAAGTTTCTTTAGAACGAGATTTGTCCAGGGGCCAGTGCAGTTCAGGACAATTCTTCCGCGCAAGTCGAAGTGAGAATTACCAATACGGTCGAAAACGTGAAGACCAACAATCTGTTTGTTATGGTAGATGAGATTTTTTGCCTCAACGTAGTTCGCAGCTGTAGCACCGTGTTTCATGGCCGATAGTACAAAAGATAAATTAACGCGGTCGCTGTTGTACATCTGACAGTCAAACCACTGTATCCCTCCTGTGACTTTATTTGGCGAGATCATTGGATTAAGTTCCAAACATTCATTTCGAGACAGGAAACGACTGTCTGGCAAATGTAAGCTACGGTCTATCTGATTGTTGCGAGTGGAGGACAGTTGATCGTATAACGCGAAATACGGTCGCATTAGCCATTTATTTCTGGTTAAAGTCTGATAAGTGGGGATAACGAACGGTAAAGGAGTCACAAGGTGTGGAAGCAACCTAGACAACGTTCGTCTTTCGTTAATGAACTGGTTCATTTCACGAAGGTTTCCCCGCTGTAGAGATCGCACCCCCCCGTGGACCGTCTTCGCGCTGTTGAAGGAAGTTCCACTACCGAAGTCTCCTTGGTCAATAATTGCAACGGATAGTCCTCTGAGTGTCGCGTCGAGAGCTATAGTAGTGCCGTAAATTCCTCCTCCAATTACAATAAGATCGAATTGAGAGTTGGTAAGAGCACAAAGTTTTCTTGCCACGGGCATATAGTACACTTCCTTACGTCTGTGCTATTAGAAGAAATGATTTAGATAATGAAAAGTGACTCGTTGATTGGGCGGATTCAAGGGTACTGGAATGCCAGAATTCACGATCTTGAAATGACGAATCATCCAGTCGGTTCACGTGAGTTCTTTGTTGATTTGGATGAATATCGATTTGACAAGCTTTCTTATCTTCCGGAAATTGTTCAGTTCGATGGATTTGCTGAGCAGCAGATTCTAGAGATTGGCTGTGGAATTGGAACAGATCTCGTTCGATTTGCAAGAGGCGGTGCTTATGTAACCGGCGTTGATCTTGCCGAGCGTTCTATTGAGTTAGCCGCTTTAAATACCAAAATTCATGATGTGACTGACAGAGTAACGTTGAAAACGGCTGACGGAGAAGCTTTACCTTTTTCTGACGAGTCGTTTGATCTGGTGTACTGTCACGGCGTGATTCAGTATACGGCTCACCCGGCTAAGATGTTGGCTGAGTGTCACCGCGTGCTTAAACCACATGGCCAGGCGATATTCATGGTCTACAACAGAATTTCTTGGTTAAATTTTTTGTCGAAGGTTATGCGAGTTGAATTAGAACATGAAGATGCTCCGGTTTTGCGAAAGTTTTCCATTGGCGAATACCATAGGCTTCTAGGATTGTTTCGCGAAGTCAGGATTGTCCCTGAGCGATTTCCTGTGCCATCGCGCTTACATAAGGGGTGGAAGGGAGTAGCATTTAATAAATTGTTTGTAGGGGTGTTTAATAGGCTTCCGAGATCGCTGGTTCGTTCGTTTGGGTGGCACCTAATGGCGTTTTGTAGAAAGTAAAGACTTCCCGGTTTAAGAAATCCTTAAAAGGAGGCAGCAGGTGCTGAACTGTGTTTCCTTTTCTCTCGAGTAGCCCTTAGAAGAAATCGCGCATACGGGCCGATTTGTTTAATAGCTGAGACGTTCATTTGGCAGGGGCTTAGGCATGAGGGACATTTTTCGTTTTTTATGAAATCGCGATGTTCTTGACTGGCTTTGCTGAAATAAATTTTTTCTGGGTCTTCGTCACGAGCGTTACCCACTACCTCACTGTTTTCACAAAAAAACAGTCCGCCATCTGGATTTACCATAATACCCTGAGTCTGAAATGGACATGGGGCTAGGCGGTGATATCCATTCGCGATCATATCTGCATAGTGCATGTAGATGTAGTTTTGTCCGTCAAGTAATGGGTCGATACGCACGCGATCAAGAAAAAATTCACGCATTTTAATTTCGTCCTCACCGATAGGTTGACATTTATCGGCGAGATCTGAATTGCCAAGCATCGGATCGGTAAAACGGACCATGTTAAAGACGATATCTAAGTCATTTTCACGGGCCCAATTCAGAATGTTATCTGCGTCATTGAGGTTCTGCGAGAAGATCGTAGTGGAGATGCCAAAATTAAAATGTTGGTACTGTTTTTGTAGTGCCTGCATGGCGACGATTGTTTCGTTCGCTTTGTCAAAGCCGCTATTTACTTTCCGGACGGTATTGTGAACGTCTCCTACGCCGTCAATAGAGACTCGTGCACTGAAGATAACACCTCGGTCCTTGGTAGCTTCTACGATTTTCGTCAGCATCGGAATAGCTCGATGTGGCGTTAAACCGGTCGTGTTCATACCGAATTTCCGTAGCCTCGGAAGTTTCTCCAACATAATTTGGCAGACTTCTACCAAATCATTTCTGGTCGTTGGTTCTCCGCCAGAAACATTGGCGTTTTCAATGTTTTTCCACAGACCAGAGTCAAACAGTTTGCTGATCTCTTCCAGACTTAAATCGGATTTTCGATCCCCTCGTGTCCAGTTGTTACACATTTCACAACGGGCATCACAGACAAAAGTGCAATGAAAAATTAAAACAGTTGGATGGATTGCAGAAAATTGCGATATGCACGTGTTCACTAGATCACGAGGAGCACTTGCAGCAGCTTTTGCTAGGTATCGAGCGGCGTAAACTTGAGCCATTAAAAGTTAAATGTACATGACTTCTAACGCTGGGTAAAGATGTAGATGCATACTTTCAGGTTATGTTGATTGTTTATGACGATTTTGTAGGTAGAGAACAGCTCCTGGTAGGTTTGCCACAAACCCCAAAAGAATAAAGATGGTAGACATTGTAAATGAGGTGGAATCGGCTACATCGAGTGGCTGTAACATCCACATCATGATGCCTTGGGCGGGTCCGAGGCCACTGATGGAAATTGGTAAAAGAATAACTACAATTGCAACTGGCATGACCACGAAATAATAGGAGAGCGCGACATCTACTCCTAGACCGGTTCCTATGATCCAAGCTAGTAAGATACGAATGAACTGTAGAATGAAAGCATATCCAATGGTGAGTATTAGGGATGTCCATTGGTAACGAAAACGCCTGATTACAACGGACACACTACTTATGCGTATCCAGAATGAATTCCTGTTCCAAGTTTTGGAAAATAGTTGAGGAACAATCAGGTCGGCTAGTAGCCCGAATGTTCCCGTGATCGTCACCATCACGAAGAGTCCGTACATTCCGAGTCTGATCCTCTCGTCTACAATCCCGGGCCAGTTCCACAATCCGATAACGCCGAGAGTGAGAATAGACGCAAGTCCCAGCCACCGATCCACAACCGCGACCACAATTGATTCCTCCGTGCGGTCCGTACTGCTTGCCAGTAACCACGTTCTGGTAATGTCGCCCCCGACTCCACCTGGAAAAAAACTTCCCAAAAATGAAGAAGTCATGAAAAGGCGAAGACCATAAGAAAATTTTAGTGGCGTGCCAGTGGCCCAAATAAGTGTTATCCACCGACTGGCAGCGACTAGGCGGTCTAGCACTAAGACTAGGACTAAACTGATCCAAACGGTCGGAGAAATTTGTTTTGCGGCCAGGAACACATCAGTGAGGTCCACCCGAGTTACTAAGTAGCCAAGGATGCTGACTGTGACCAGTGCACGTAGGAATAGCGACTTGAAGAGACGCTTCATACCACCGGTTTCTGTGACACGAATGTCAAAGTTTCAAAAAGATTCTTGCGAATACGAAAGAGTAAATCCTCAGTCCTCGTGTACCGGGATAGGGCATCAGTTCCTGGAATGTTTACGACTAGCGCACCGGCTGCCAGTAGATCACGACGCCAGCCAGTGGCAACACCGATTCGACGAACAACTTGAGTGAGTTCGAACCCTCCGTCTGTGAGTAACTGTCGGACCCGTCGTTCGGTCGTAACAAAATTGTGTGTGTAGTCGACGTCCCAAAAGAAGGTTTTTTCTTTTAAATAATCAGGTACGACGACAAAGAAAATTCCGCCAGGCCGCAGTCCACGCCAAGCTTCTGATACAAATTCTCGTGCGGCATCTATTCCTGACATATGTTCGAGGACTTGGTCGGCATAGATAACATCACAGCTTGCATTTGGTGTTTGTATCGGAGGTGCCCAAGCTTCTGTTATGTCCAGACCCTGACTTCGTAATGTTTCGGCCAATGTCGGACTCGCTTCTATGCCTCTATACCGCCACCCGGCAGCGACGGCTCCGGCTGCTAATGATCCTTCGCCCGGCCCAATTTCTAGAAAATCGCCCGGAGGGGAGATGTGCGTGCTGAGAAGGCCGAGTCTTGCACGTTCAATGCGATTACGTCTGGCTGCACCAAACTTTGTTAAACGGCGTTGTGAAAACCATTGATAAAAAGTACCTGGCATGATCCTAAGGCTTTGGGCAGAGGATATCTGTGCACATTATTATCGCGGGTATTTCCAGCGTCCTACCGTTCCCGCGTTCGCAGTTTCTTCGGTCTGGTCAATCCACGCGACCTGCGGATTAGCCCCGCAATGCCCGAGAATAATATCGATGATTGTTACTGATGTACTGTTTTGTGCGTCATCTCTTGTTGTGCCACTGCCTCTGTAGTAATCCACAACATCGTGGGAGATATCATTACAGTTTCCCCGTTTACAGTTATATCCCCACCTTCCATCGATATTTCTGAGTGCTTCAACCGAAAGATCCATAAAGGTCCAATTTCCACTTCCTTCTTGGCAAGAGTTTTGCAATGTTCCAGGATTATCAATTGCCACCTGCTGGATAACAGAAATTAGGTTGGCTGGGTTTCCACCGTTGGTTGTAAAAGGAGCATCTGGGCTCGAACCTGGATTTCCACTGCTACCGCCACCGCTACCGCCTCCCCCACCTGACGAAGGTTCTTCCGCTTCTTCTTCAGAAGGTGTTGTAAAACTCCATGTTTCTGTCCAATCTGAATAAATTTTGGTGACTTCAGTGTCAGGTGTGCACTTTCTTCCTGCCCCAACATATTCAAACGTTTCTGGCAACGCCGCCGTGTTAGTTAAATCGTCATTTGTTGCGCGCGCTCTCCAGTAGTACGTTGTTTCTGCTTCAAGAAGCGCTCCACTTGAAGGTAAGTTTGTTTGTCCCTGTGCGATTCTCACTTCCGTTATAGCGGTCCGTTTTGTGGCAAAGGTCGAATCTGTTGAGAACTGCACTTGGACGAGAACGCACTCTACGTCATCAGGAGTAATTTCAGGATTAATAAGTGTGAAGGTGGGCCGTAAAGATACTACTGTTGATCCATTGCTTGGAGAAGAAAGTTCCGGTATTCCTATCGAGACGAGTTGTGTTTCAAAGGAATATTGGCCTGACCATGGGCCTACTGCTCCGTCAATTACGCCTCGAGCCCGCCAGACATAGATCGTTCCATCCTCTAGTATGTTTGCCGGTACTGTGAAACTCGAGTTAGATGCTCCAGAGCTTGCTGTGCCGGTATGTTTCATGTTCAAAGGTGATGCTTGCCAAATCTCGAACTCAAGGTTCATAGTAATCGGGTCATTAATGAATGTTCCTTGCGGATTAGCCACTGTGAGAGTCAAACCAGATATGTCATTTATAACAGCACCTTCTTGGGGACTGATCCGTGTTGGTGCGGATACTTTAAGTGTGACATCAGCTGCGGGCAGACCAACATCCCCAACTGCCGAAAATTGTCCGTCAGTTCCAGCGAAGCCACGATAGCTGGCACTAGGGCTATGGACAGCACTTGGGGAAATCGGACCAGATTGCCCAGAGTTACACGCTGCGGTCGCACTTAGAATTGCAAGGAGCGCCAATGGTTTTTGGAAGTTGCGGCTCATGTTCAGGGCTTTTAAATAGTTGATCTTAAAGTCTTTCATTTTTTTTTCGTATTCTTTAATCGGTCAAAGCGTTAATGTGCCGTATGTGTTGATTGCGTGGTATCTTAAAATGATAGGGCATCTAAGTGTTTTCGTCTAACTTGGAAGCATATCGTGGCGAGGTTATTGGTGCTGTGCTACGATTCTTTAGCTTATTCTGTTATATGTTTTACCTTATGATCGTTGAACGATGAAAGGTCTAAGACCCCGATGATTCAGTTAACCCGGATTGTTTTACTTGGTTTGGTTGCCGTGTTGTTGATGGCACCAGAAGTCCAGGCACAATGGCGACAGCTCGACTATCAATTTTTTGTTGATGTAGATGGTGGTTATCAGAGTGGGTCATCTGGCTATGCTAATCAGACCACCTTTTCGTTATATGGAGAAGATGGTTCTGTAGACTCTAACTACGACATCGAGCGATCAGGGGGTCTTTTTAATTTTAGTGCTGGTCTACTGGTGTGGAATAACATTGGTTTTGCGGTCGGATATTCACGAGCTACTTCTACTCCGTCAGTCGAGGTGAACGTTTCATCGCCGCATCCACTATTCTATAGTCAGCCTCGTTCGAACATTGAGTCACTCGATCTGTCAAGGTCAACCTCGATGGCCCACTTTATGGCCGTTTACAAATTACCTTTATTTTCGAAGATGGAACTGACACTTACAGGAGGGCCAACAAGGCTCTCTGTAAAACAGCCAATAGTGATGGGTGTTGACCGCACTGAAGGCGTATGGCCTTATGACACCCTTGCTGATGTTGCATTGACTACTGAACCAATATCAAAAATTGGTGTAGGTTTTAATGTCGGGGCGGATTTAACGTACATGTTGTACAAAAATTACGGTGCTGGTGTTTTTGTTAAGTACGCAGGCGGTCAGATCGATTTTCCAGTGATGGGTGATCTTGGTGGATTTGACGTTGGCGGACTCCAGGTTGGTGCTGGATTACGTTGGCGATGGTAATGAAGTAATTACTGTGGCATTACGTTAAGTTAGTTTAGATCCCTCTATAAATACTGCGATAAACTATTCTTTCAAGTGTGACAAACCCTTTACGTATTCTCATGTTGGCCCCCGAGCCGTTTTTTCAACCTCGGGGAACTCCATTTAGTGAATATCATCGGATTAAGGTTTTGGCTGAACTTGGTTATCAGATTGATCTGGTGACCTATCCCTTCGGGCGTGATGTTGACTTACCGAATCTTAGAATTTTTCGATGCGGTAAACCGCCTTTTATTCGAAAAGTGTCTATCGGACCTTCTTTGGTGAAGGTGATTCTTGATGTCTTCCTTTGTGCGACTGCGTTTCAACGTACTAGGCTTCAAGAATACGACGCAATACACTCGCATGAAGAGGCTGGTTTTTTAGGTGTCTGGCTAGCCCGTTGGCTGAAAATTCCTCACTTGTACGATATGCACTCAAGTTTGCCGCAGCAGCTCACGAATTTTCGCTATGCACAATCTAAAGGTGTCAAGCGTCTTTTCGAGTGGCTGGAGTCTAAGATGATCAAGGAGTCACGTGTGGTCATTACGATTTGTGAAGAATTGCAAGCCGCGGTTGTCGCTGCGGGTGCTGGTGAACGTGCCCACCTGATTGAAAACTCTATGGGTGGCGACATGGATGGGGCAGTCACGGACTTGGTGGATGTAAGGTCAAATTTTAATATTGAGCCGAGCCAGCCGATTATTCTTTATACAGGGACATTTGAGGCTTATCAAGGACTGGAGATGTTTCTTGAAGCGGCGGGTCAACTGGCGCGGACTCATCCTCAGATACGGTGTCTAATTGTTGGTGGAGAACCTGTACAGGTTGATGCGGCACGGAGTCTTGTGGGTTCTGAAAACAAGACGATTATTTTTACCGGACAGAGACGACCTGAAGAGATTCCTTCTTTTGTCGAAGCCGCTGATATTCTTGTCTCTCCTCGCATCTCAGGTACCAATACGCCGTTAAAGATCTATTCTTATCTGAGATCTGGTCGTCCAATTGTCGCGACTAAATTGCGGACCCATACACAAGTGTTAAATCCCGAAGCTGCAATTTTGGTGGAACCCGAGCCTGAAGCATTTGCAAAAGCAATTGGACATCTTCTTGACCATCCGGCAGATGGCAAGAGAATTGCACGAGCCGCTCGATTACTTTCTGATGAGCGTTATAGTCGAGAGATTTTTGTATGTCGCACAGCAGCTGCTTACAAGCAGTTGTTTGCCCAGCCTTCAAGCGACAATTGTGGAACATCTTCGCGTCAGCAAAGCTCGGCGGAATCGAAATTATCATGACCACTTTGATCACTGGTGTTAGTGGATTTACGGGTGGCCATCTTGCTTGTTTTCTGGCCGGTCGAGGGGGACGTGTTCGAGGTCTTGTGCGCCCGTCGAGCCTTAAGAAATCAGACTATCTTGTGTCGAGTGATGTGGAATTAGTGCAGGGCGATCTCACCGACCGCCGTTCTCTAGATGACGCTTGTCGAGATGTGCAGACTGTGTATCACGTTGCCGCAAGTTATCGTACCGCGGGTCAGTCAGATCGTGTGTACCGCGAAGTTAATGTTCTGGGTACCGAGTCTTTACTTCAGGCGGCTGTGTCTGCAGGAGTTAAGCGTTTTGTACACTGCAGTACTGGAGGAGTACATGGTCATATTCAAAATCCTCCTGCAAATGAAGATGCGCCTTTTGCCCCAGGAGATATTTATCAGGAGACGAAGTTGGAAGCTGAATCTCTCGTCAAGACTATCGGTCAGCGAGAACAGATAGATACTGTAGTTGTTAGGCCGATCGGTATCTATGGGCCAGGCGATACTAGATTTCTGAAGATGTTTCGTGGAATCTACAATCAGACATTTCCAATACTCGGATCCGGAGAGGTTTTTTATCACCTTACGTATATTGACGATCTTATTGAAGGTTTGCGCCTATGTGGGGACTTACCGGAAGCTGTGGGGAATACGTATATACTGGCTGGTCCATCGTTTACTACACTTAAAGAATTAACGGCAGTAATCGCGTCAGAATTTGGCGTTTCACCGCCCCAGTTACATTTGCCGGTATGGCCGGTCTGGTTAGCCGGTGCTTTCTGTGAAGCCATATGTATCCCGCTGGGATTAGAGCCGCCACTGTATCGACGTCGTGTTGAATTCTTCACGAAGAGTCGGGCTTTTGATATCACACGTGCACAAAACGACCTAGGTTACATGCCAAAGGTAGACCTAAAAGCAGGAGTTCATATGACGGCTGCCTGGTATCGAGCGCAGGGATTGTTAGCATGACGGAAAATCACCGGATCCATGTTGTGCACATTTGTGATCATCTCGGCTGGCCCGGTTCTAGGATGCATGGGGTAAAACGGCTATTTAGTTGGATGCTTCCCAAGTTCGATAGTAGTCGTTTTCGAGTATCTCTCGTGAGTCTCCGGGGACCAGACACTTCGGAAGATACTCTTGAATCACAGGGAATAGACGTTACATATTTGTCGAAATCAAAATTTGATCCGTCCACTTTGCTGGTTTTGATTCAAGAGCTTCAGCGACGTAAAGCGGATGTTGTGCATATGCATGGCTATGGCGCGACTACTTTTGGGCGCTTGGCCGCTAGATATCTTCGGTTGCCGACAGTTTTACATGAGCACGCTAATCTTACCGATACACCTTGGTTTCAAAAGATCGCAGATTGGTTGCTAGTGAGATATACCGATTTGGCGATCGCCGTGTCACGCTCAACGGCAGATTTTGTCATTAATGCCCGTTTGATTCCGAGTGAAAGAACGAGAGTTGTGTATCTTGGAGCTCCCTTAGAAGAGTTTTCCCGTGTGCGCAGTTCTGATGAAGTGCGCTCAAGTCGTTTAGAGCTCGGACTTCCTGAAAAAGGATTAGTTGTCGGTACAATTACTCGCCTGATGCCCTCCAAAGGGAATCAATATTTTGTTGAGGCCGCAAAATTAGTCTTGGATCATGGAGTCGATGTGCACTTTTGTATCGTAGGAGAAGGAGAGCTTGGCGCGGACCTCAAGGATCAGGCACGTTCTTTAGGGCTGGGTGAGCGAGTAAGATTTCCGGGGTTTGCTCGGGATGTTGCAGGAGCTTTGTCCGCATTTGATTTGGTAGTCTTTCCTTCATTATGGGAGGGCACTCCGTTGACGGCGTTTGAGGCTCTAGCCGCTGGTCGTACAATTATTTCCAGTGATGCGGATGGTCTTTTAGATATCCTTCATCCAAATGTTGACGCGGTCATTGTCCCTAAACGAAATGGGGAAGTCTTGGCCAGTGCGATCGTTTCATTACTTGAAAGTCCTGCCCGTTGCAAGAAATTAGGTGAGTCCGCGCGTGTTACGGGAGGTAGTTATGATATTGCTATCTTTGTGAGGAAGATGGAACGGCTGTATCTGGCTTTGCATGAGCGACGTAGCTCGACTGGACGTTCTGGAGTGTCAAAGGCAGATCTAAGTTTTTTGACCAATACGGCGCACCCTTCATAATTTCCTATGAGTGCACAACAAAAGACTAGCAATCGACTGCGTGAGGCAACAAGGGAAAAGCGGGGGATTGATCCCGGGTTGGCCATTACGATGGTTGTGCTCATTCTGGGTTCTTTCGCTGCTCTTTCGATCAACGTTGTGCGCACAGGTTTTGGTATTAAAGGGGACGAAGCGACCTATGTGGCTATGGCTTTAAGCGTAGCGCATGATGGAGATCTTAGTTATGAAGCTGAAGACATTGAACGATTTTATAGAACTTATAAGACCGGTCCAGAAGGGATTTTTCTTAAACGTGGAACCGAAGTCTCCTATCAAATTACTCAGACGTTTCCATTTATAAAGAGAGAAACACAGTCTGAAGAGTCTAAAGTTCGTTTGTTTTTCGGGAAGGCGTACGCCTACTCGGTGGCGGTTGCACCTTTTGTTCGTCTTGCAGGGCTTAACGGATTTTTGTTTTTCCATGTTCTTTTGTTGTCGGGCATGTTGTTCTTGGGATATCGATTCCTTGTGGCTCGGTCTCCTAAATCTGTGTCAGCAGTTTATGTGACCGGGTTTTTTGGTGCTTCAATTGTACCTTTGTACACGGTATGGTGGACCTCGGACATATTTAATGTCGCTTGTGTGTTTGTTGCGTATTTTTTCTGGTTTTATAAAGAAGTGGCGCCGCCTGCTCAGTCGAAAATTGGAGAGTTCGTACGGAGTCACTGGAGCGATGTGCTTGCAGTGCTTTTGTTGGGTATCGCGACCTACTCAAAACCCACGCATATCTTGTTAATCATTCCTCCAGTAAGTGTTACCATTTGGCGACATCAGTTTACCCGCGGTGTATTAATAACCCTTGGTTTTGCATGCACCGTGGCGACAGCGTTTGCCGTCAACGCAGGAATTACTGGAGATTTTAATTACCAAGGAGGAGATCGGCGAACGTTTTATGGGCATTTTCCATTCGAACAGCCAGATGATCAATTTGAGACTTTAGGTGTTGCAATGGCCACTAATCAGGTGGTGGTGGAGGAGCGACTTTCCCCCGGATCTTGGTTGAAACTGTTGTTTACGAATCTCTGGTATTTTTTCTTCGGCCGTCACTTTGGTTTTTTCCCTTTCTTTTTCCCTGGTATTTTGGCAGTAGGACTGTTTTTCTGGCGTCGGTCGTCTTGGCATGTCTGGCAGTGTGCGATTTTTCTTACAGTGGTCTTAAGTGCTGTAGCGATCGTGATTTATATGCCGTATACATGGTCTGGCGGTGGCGGACCTTCTGGTAATAGATATTTTCTTAGTATTTATCCAGCTTTGTTTTTTATTACGCCACCACTAGTGAGTATCACTCCAGCGGTAGTCGGCTGGATAGGCGGCGCTCTGTTTACCGCGCATATCTTGGTTAATCCGTTTCTTTCGGCCAAGCAGCCATATCTGACTGCTCAGCAAGGGGCCCTACGCATGTTGCCTGTCGAACTGACGATGGTCAACGATTTGCCGGTCATGCTTGAGACTGCACCGTCTCGTGCGCGGATACGATATGGAAATGATCCCCCATTGTCTCTTTATTTTTTGGACCATAATGCTTATCTTCCTGACCCTTCCGGTATCTGGATTGCAGGGGGAGAGCGTTCCGATCTGATTGTTCGTAGTGCGGAACCTCTTTTAAAGGTCGAGATAACGCTGAGGGCTCCGATAGCCAATGAGGTTGATATTGCGTTCGGTGGTGATGAGAAGACTGTTGAGTTGACAGGTAGAGGGCCTGAAAAAATCGTTTTTAAACCAAAAGGAGTTTACTCTCGGAGGAGTTGGGCATATTTCCTGTCCATCCGTACGGAACGCGGCTTTGTGCCGCGTTTTCTAAGTGCGACATCAGAAGACAGCCGATATCTTGGTGCTCGATTGAATTTACAGGCGACAGTCAATCAAGGCGACTCTCATGTGGAAGGCGACCGGTGAAATTGTGGCTAGAATAATGGTCGTTACTTCACATCCGCCGCTAGCGAGTGGAGGACATTTGGTTATTGCTGAGGCACTGACTCGTGCTCTTCGTGATGCAGGTCATCAATCTGGTCTGCTGTGCACGCCCCAGAATCGATTCGGTCGCCAAGGCAGTGCCTATGTGGCCAACTGGTTAACCGACGTTGGCAGAAGCCATGATGGTCGCTCGATCGACCAGGTAATTAGTCTCCGTTTCCCGAGTTACGCCGTTCGGCATAATGCACATGTGTGTTGGCTGAATCACCGGATGCGTGAATATTATGATCAGTGGCCAGTGTTTAGCGCCTCGTTGTCGGCACGAGCCCATGTGAAGGAAGCTGTGAGACGTCGCCTTCTTCACTTTGTGGATGGGTACCTCTTGAAGAGTAATGTTAGTAAAGTATTCGCTCAGTCACGCACTATTCAGAAACGTTTAAAATCGATGGGAAGTATCCCGTCTACTGTGGTATATCCTCCACCACCTCAGCGACCTTACCGATGTGATGGATATGGAGGAAGTATTCTTGTTATTTCAAGATTGACGCCACTCAAGCGGGTCAATCTCGTGATTGATGCGCTTGCACAGCCTGCTGCCGCGGGTGTGCGCTGTGTCATTGTTGGAGACGGAGAATGCGCGCAATCATTACGAGAACAAGTGACCCATTATGGCATTGAAGATCGAGTTCATTTTCGTGGAGCTGTCGGTGACTCTGAATTGCTCGACGAATTAGCCCGATGTCGCGCGGTGTGTTATCCAGCTTACCAAGAAGATTATGGGCTTGTGACGGCGGAGGCCTTTGCGGCAGGTAAATCTGTAATAACCTGTAATGATAGTGGCGGTCCAGCTGAATTAGTCGTAGATGGGCAAAGTGGTATTGTGACGGAACCCGAGAGGAACTCGCTGTCGCAGGCATTTGCGATATTGTCTGAAGACGCAGCTCTCGCGGAGCGTATGGGAGTAACTGCGCGGCAACAGATCGCAGCAATTTCTTGGGAAGACACACTTGAACGCTTGCTTCTTGTGTAGATTCCGTGTTCGGATCTTTTATGGCCTATCGTAATAATCGCGAAGCTCGTATTGCCCGAAAAACAACCAAGGCGATTAAGACATTCGATTTGATTGAAAATGGTGATCGTGTGATGGTCGGGCTATCTGGTGGAAAAGATAGTTGGGCTTTGATGCAGATTTTGGACGTCCTTCGCCGAAGAGCTCCAATCGATTTTTCTATGGTTGCGGTGAATGTGGATTCAGGTTATGTGGATTATAAACACAATGTAATCGCTGAGGCGTGTGAAGAACGGGGCTGGGAATATCGCATTGAGCATACGGTGATCGGAGAGGTTATTGAGGATGTGCTTGAGGCAGATGAAACCCCATGTTCTCTTTGTGCTCGATTAAGAAGGGGGGTTTTATATCGGATAGCTTCAGCGGTGGGGGCTACAAAGATTGCGTTAGGGCATCATGCAGATGATTTTATCGAAACCCTGTTGCTGAATTTGTTTTTTAACGGCAGTCTCAAAGCAATGCCAGCTCGGTTGGTTTCAGATGATCGTCAACATATTGTGATTCGACCCTTGGTTTATGTGTCCGAAGACGAGGCGAGTAACTACACACGAGACTGTGGTCTCCCGGTGATCGGATGCTGTTGTCCCGTATGTGGCGATCTAAGTTTAAAGCGTCAGAGGATCAAACGGCTGCTCTTAGATTTTGACCGTGAGCACCCTGGTATTAAACAGTCGATGCTGACGGCGTTGGGAAACGTTGCGCCCAGACACTTGCTTGACAACCGTCTCAATCCTGTTTCGGATCTTCGTGTTCAGGCGGCAGCCAGCCTTCAACTTGCTACGCCGTGAAGTTTTTGAATGCAAAACAGCGAGCCGATCTGGAAAATACAATGAGGCTATTAGTTCAGCGTGTTCGCTCTGCCCGTGTCCTCGTGGGCAAGAGGCAAGTTGGGCACATTAACCACGGACTGCTACTGTTTGCTGGGTTTCGTGGAGGTGACACGGAGAGCGATATCAGTTACCTGTGTGAGAAAATTTGTCACCTGCGTGTTTTTAATGATGGCCTAGGAAAAATGAATCGATCGGTTGTAGATATTGATGGCGAGGTACTCGTTGTGTCCCAGTTTACCCTCTACGGTGATTGTCGACGAGGGAGGCGGCCTTCATTTCAAGAAGCCGCGTCTCCACAAGAGGCGAGGGTCCTGTATGACGGGTTTGTTTGCGGCTTACGGGATGGTGGGGTGAGAGTGTCTACTGGTGAATTTCAAGCCGCGATGGATGTTGAGTTGGTGAATGACGGTCCTGTAACTTTGATGCTGGATAGCGATCACCGCAGAGAAGCCTGAGATGAGGGCTCACCAATTGACTCGACTGGCTTTGCTGGGAGAGGGAGCGCTTGTGGTGATAGCTTTGGCATGGGCTGTCTTTCGTGGATTGCCACTGGCAGCCGGGAACATAGTGCCAGCAGTCTTTTTGGGTTTTCTCACGGCCGTGTTGTTAATGCTGGTGAATTGGTACCTGTTACGTGTGGCACCTGATGTAGCCGGTGTCAGGGAGTTCCGAAACATTTATCAGACATTGTTAAAACCTACATTTCGCACGGTAAAGGGTTTTGACATTGTGGTTATAAGTGTGGCGGCTGGGATCGGTGAGGAATTGTTTTTTAGGGGTGTTATACAGCCAGAAATTGGTGTGCTGTTCGCCGCTCTTTTTTTTGGTCTATTGCATACAGGAGGCAGAGGGACTTGGATTTACGGCATGTGGGTGGCGATCATGGGAGCTGTACTGGGAGCTGTAACGATCGTCTCTGGAGGGCTCCTAGCAGCAATTCTGGCTCATACGACTTATGATGCAGCGGCATTATTTTATATTCGGTCTGATGATGGTGAGCATGTGTAGCTATTTTAAGGAATGGTGAAATATAGATGAGGTTATGTTTGTGGCGCATTTTTAGTTGGGGATTTTTATATGCAGTCTTTCTTATAGCGGCAGTTCCAGTGTTCGCTCAACAGCGCCCATTGTTGACAGAGGATCCTGAGTCCGTCGGAAGCGGAAATGTTTTGCTTGAAGCTGGAGTTGATTATTTTCGTAACCAACCTTATCCCGTATCAGGCTTAGAGGGACACCGCCTTAGATTCCCGACAATGGGCGTGAGTATCGGAATAAGTTCTATCGCAGAGGTGCAGATAGATGGAATTTCTTACCAGAGTCTTCGTGTAACCGATCGACAGCAGGCACCATTATCGGCACTCGTTAATTTCCCAGGTGATACGACATCTGACATGTCTGATTTAGTAATTGGAGCGAAGACACGTTTACTTGCCGAAACCGATCGTCGACCCTCGTTTGCATTACGTTTTGCGACCCGATTACCGAATGCTGGTAACGAGAGTGGTCTCGGTCTCGATACTATGGATTTTTATAATACTTTGTTGATCGGAAAAAACATTCAGTCGATCCGAGTGGTTGGGAACATTGGGCTGGGTATTTTAAGTGATCCGACACGTGGTGAGCGTCAGAATGATGTCGTTCTGTATGGGGTGTCAGTGGCCAGAGCTCTTACTCATGCTATGGAGGTCGTTGCAGAAATTAATGGACGTGCTAATACTCGTCGTGGGGCACCGCCTCCTGGGACCGATACATCGGGTCATATAAGAGCTGGTCTTCGCTATACGCATGGGTCGTTTCGTTTTGATGGGGCTTTTATCAGTGGGCTTGTCGCCCAACAGGACGCGTCGCTCGGTGTGACAGCCGGAGTCACTTGGGTTTTTAAGGCGATAGAAATTCCTTGAATAAGGACGATGTTGATTAATTTCAGCCGTGATAAGTAAATGTCATGATGATTTTTCTGAGTGAGTCTTGATGATGGATTTTATAAAAGCGCATGCTTATGGAAATGATTTTCTCTTTGTCGAGCATGATGAAGGGCTGGACAAGCAAATGCGATCTGGATATCTCGGTAATGGGGATCTCTCTAGGCTGGCACGAAGTTTGTGTGATCGCAATAGAGGTGTCGGTGCTGACGGCTTGATCTTCTATCGGCCTAAGCCGAGTGGAGCCAGTATGAAACTTTTTAACGCCGATGGCTCAGTAGCAGAAGTGTCAGGCAATGGGGTCCGGTGTCTTGGGGCGATATTGGCAAGTAACAAGGTGTCAGGGTCGAGCTTTGTGATTGAAACTGATGGTGGGATAAAAACTCTGACTCTTCTGGAATCCGCATCTCCTCGTTATGTCTTTAAGGCGAACATGGGGCAACCGGAGGGTATTGAACAAGGTAATTTGCATGTTCATGATGAATCTGTCGATGTGACGATGCTGTCGGTTGGTAATCCACAGTGTGTAGTAATTGTCGATAAATTAGATGAAAAACGGTTTAATTATCTGGGCCCACTCCTGTCTACACATGAGACCTTTCCAAATGGAACGAACGTGGAGTTTCTTCAAGTTGAGTCACCCAGTCGACTTAAAATATTAATTTGGGAACGTGGAGTTGGTCCGACTCAGGCATCCGGTACTGGGGCATGTGCGTCTGCGATAGTTGGTATTACTTTTGCCGGAGCTTCTCGGTCCCTAGAGGTTGTATCTCCTGGAGGTACCCAACAGGTTGAATGGTCTACCGATGAAATCTATTTAACAGGGGCTGCCGAAATTATATGTGAGGGCCAATGGGCGGGCGCACCCACTGACTGATTACTAAAGGTACAATCAGTGAGGGTGAATAAATTGAGGAAGATAAATTCAAGTGGCTAGACTTTTGTATTTTGATTGTTTTTCTGGTGCTTCAGGCGACATGATTTTAGGGGCATTACTTGACTTGGGATTACCGCTTGAGGGGCTGAAAGAAGCCGTCGATAGCTTGGGGCTTGAAGGTGTTAAGATTGAGCGCGCTCGAGTGGATCGTTCAGGCGTTGGCGCAACAAATGTGCATGTGTTGAACGATGAGTCTTTTAAAGATCATGCCTCGCATCAGCACGAATCTGGTCAGCCTCATCATCATCATCATCATCGAAACTTGTCCGCAATAAATAAGATAATCGACGGTTCCGGTTTGACGAGTTCAGTAAAAGATCGTTCCAAGCATCTGTTTAGACGTTTGGCGGAGGCGGAGGCAGATGTTCACCAGCAATCAGTCGAGGAAATTCATTTTCACGAGGTGGGTGCCGTTGATTCAATTGTTGATGTAGTCGGAGCTGTTTTTGGCTTGGAGTGGATAGGGGTTGACCGAGTCGTTGCCTCTGCTGTTAACGTCGGTTCAGGTCGTGTTAAATGTGCCCATGGTGTGTTTCCTGTTCCGGCTCCTGCGACAACGTATCTACTTTCTGATGTCGAAGTGTATGCGACTAGTGTAGATGCCGAGTTGCTGACTCCGACGGGGGCATTGATTATTTCTGATTACGCGGATTCTTATGGGCTCATGCCTCAGTTAAAGATCCGTCAGGTCGGGTACGGGGCCGGGGACCTTGATATTCCTGATTCGCCGAATGTGCTTAGACTGATTCTTGGTGATGAAGGTCAGGGGAATGTCCTGCAGCGTGTCGTAGTCATTGATACCGAGATTGATGATATGAATCCACAGTTGTACGGTGTGGTTATGGATCAGTTATATGCTGCGGGTGCTCTAGATGTATTTTTTACACCGGTGCAGATGAAAAAAAATCGTCCTGGCATTCTAGTGTCGATAGTTGGTCTTCCTGAAGATCGAGTGGCGTTGAGTAGTATTTTATTTAGGGAAACATCAACTATTGGTCTTCGATTTAAAGAAATGGACCGAGAGTGTCTTGTACGTGAGCAAGTCATTGTTCAGACGAAACTCGGAGCTGTCCAATTTAAACTTGCTCGATATGAAAATACGATTGTCAATGTCTGTCCAGAATTTGATGATTGTGTGCGATTGGCAACCAAGCATGCGATTTCTGTTAAAGAGGTACAGGCTGTGGCAATGAAGGCGTATTTGGACGAATAATATGTCACGTTTTTATGTAACGACCGCGATTGATTACGTGAATAGTCGACCTCATTTAGGAACGGCATACGAAAAAATTGCCGCCGATGTGATTGCTCGCTACAAACGCTTGTCTGGTGTGGACACTCTCTTTGTCATGGGTAATGACGAACATTCTCAGAACGTCTATCAACGGGCGAAAGAACAGAATATGGATCCGCTCGAATTTTGTGATCAGATGGATGCTGAGTTTCGGGATGTGTGGCAGCACCTAGGAGTGTCTTTTGATGATTTTCTTCGCACGACCCAAGAGCGGCATCGTATTGGTGTTACTACGATGGTGCAAAAGCTTGCGGATAACGGAGATCTTTATGAAGGAGCCTATGAAGGTTGGTATTGTATTTCCTGTGAAGCCTTTAAGCAGGAAAAAGATTTAATTGATGAAAATTGTCCCGTGCATCAGATCAGGCCGCAGTGGATCAAAGAAAAGAATCATTTTTTTCGTTTGTCGAAATATCGTGATCGTCTTCTTGAACACTACACGGCACATCCTGAATTTCTACAACCCGATATACGGCGTAATGAGGTTCTCAGGTTCATAGAGGCTGGTCCCGAGGATATTTCGATAAGTCGTACTGGGCAGTCTTGGGGTATACCGGTACCATTTGACCCTGACAGCGTGGTCTACGTTTGGGTGGATGCATTAATTAATTATGTTTCTGCCGTTGGTTATGGGACCGACGAGGATTTATTTGAGAAGTGGTGGCCCGCTAATCTCCATATTATCGGTAAAGATATTACTCGTTTCCATTGCGTAATCTGGCCTGCAATGTTGATGAGTGCTGGATTGCCTTTACCCCAACAAGTGTTTGGTCATGGATGGGTTCACTGGAAGGGTCAAAAGATGAGTAAATCTCTGGGCACGGTCCTTGATCCGCTTGAAGCTGCTAATCGATTGGGACCAGATCCCTTACGTTTGTATCTGACGAAGGCAATAGGATTCGGACAGGACGGTGACTTCACATGGGAAAGGTTTGGTGAGAGTTATAACGCTGACTTAGCGAATAACTTTGGCAATCTAGTTAGCCGATTTAGTTCGATGGTTGATCGGTATCGCAGTGGGAAACTCTCGCCTCCTAGCCAAGCGGCAGGTCCGCTGGCGTCTCTGGCGGATGATGTCGTGGGACGTTACCGAGTCGCGATGGATTCCTTTGCTTTAGATCAGGCCACTGGCGCTGTTTTTGAGTTGATTGATGGTACGAATGAATTTATTACTGTGAGTCAACCGTGGACGGTTGCTAAGGAGCGGAGTCGCAGCAAAGATCTTGACCAGCAGCTTTACGAAATTGGTGAAGCATTACGCGTCGCTGCGTTGTTGTTGATGCCGGTAATGCCTACCTCATGCGCTGAAGTGTTAAAGCGCGTTGGAGAGTCACGCCCCGTTAGTGATTTACGCCTCGATCGTGATGCGTTGTGGTCTACAAGTAATGAACGCATGATCATTAAGGCGGATGCTTTGTGGCCAAGATTAGATTCAAGTCAAGATACGGTCAGTGTATTGACTACTAATAAAAGTAAGGAGCGGGGCCAAGGTCCTGAGAAAGCTATGATGCAACAGGAATCAGAAACACAAAGTTCAACAGAAACGTCATTAATTGGTATAGATGATTTTTCGAAAGTAGAACTTCGTGTAGGAAAGGTGGTGTCGGCTGAGCTTGTTCCAAAATCTCGCAAGTTGTTGTGTGTGAAAATTGACACGGGGAGTGGCGAGAAACAAATTGTGGCAGGCATTGCTGGGAGTTATCAACCAGAAGCCCTCGTAGGGAAATTGATTGTGTTTGTCGCAAATCTTAAGCCCGCCACATTAGTTGGTGTTGAGTCTCAGGGCATGATTCTTGCGGCAACGGGTGAAGATGGTAAGGCTACGTTATTGACGGTCGATGATGCAGCTTCTGCTTCTCCTGGTGCACAGGTGCGATAAACATTATGGTCATTGACTCCCATTGTCACTTAGCAGATGAGGTTTTTGTGGCTGATCTGGCAGACGTCGTTTCTAGAGCTAAGGCGGACGGATTAGCCGGTGCCATGTGTATTCTAGATGCAACAAATAACGCAGAATGGAAAAGGTTTGAGGACGTTCAGTCGCTTTGGGGAAGTGCAGTATGTGCTACCGGAATTCATCCACATCAGGCTGGAAAATTTGTGGACTGTCTTGAAAGTGTCGACCCTCTAGTGCGGTCGTTTATAGATTCCGGAGGTGCTTTACGTGCGCTCGGTGAAGTTGGACTTGACTATCACTATGATTTCGCACCGAAGGAGTTACAGCAGCAAGTATTTCGGAGACAGGTCGCACTTGCGAGACAGGTCAATCTTCCACTGGTAATACACACTAGAGAAGCTGATATTGATACCGTGGAAATATTGCGTGATGAGGGACGAGGGGAAGTTACCGGTGTATTTCATTGTTTTACCGGAGATGTTAAATTGGCGAAACAGGCTCTGGATCTTGGTTTTTATATTTCTTTTTCTGGAATTGTTACGTTTCAAAAAGCCGGTAATGTTCGAGAAGCTGCCAAGTTTGTTCCTGCAAACAGGTTACTCGTTGAGACGGATGCTCCCTATTTAGCTCCGATTCCTTATCGCGGAAAACGTAATGAACCTGCGTGGGTCCAGCGGGTTGCTGAGACGTTGTCGGAGATAAGGTCAGAAACGATACAGGAAATATCTACTCATACGACAGCTGCTTTTAACGCGCTTTTTGGTGAGCTTGACTCATGATTTTCGAGTTTTAAGTGTGGCAAGAGAAATTTTTTCACGAGTAAGCACCGTTGACACTTCTTCTGAAAGTATGTTCTGATCCCAGCGCCGTGACCCAAACAGTGGATTCATCGAAATCGATCGAGCTCTCGAAAATCTTCGAACCGATAAAAGAGCAACTTGAGGAAGTGGAGGAAGCGTACTCTAGTCATATTCAATCGAAAGTAGCTTTAATTCCAGAAATGGGTCAGTACATTAGAACGAGTGGAGGGAAACGCGTTCGGCCTGCTGTGCTACTAATGGCGGCCCGTTTGGCTGGTTATGCAGGGAAACAAGCAATTAATTATGCTTCGGTCGTTGAGTTTATTCATACCGCCACATTAGTTCACGATGACATTATTGATGACGCTGACCTGCGCCGAGGTCAAATGGCTGTGCATTCTCGTTGGGGTAATGACATTACGGTTCTCTTAGGTGACTATCTTTATATTAAATCAATGGGCATGGCACTGACATATGACTCGCTAGATGTTGTCAGACTTTTGTGTGATGTTACTCTACGCATGATTGAAGGTGAGCTTTATCAATTGACCAAGAATGGCGATCCTGAGATTACAGAAGAGGAACACTTTGAGATTATTCGTCGAAAAACTGCGTATTTGTTTTCTGGTTCTGCGGAAATTGGTGGCATGCTGGGCGATGTAAATTCCGAGCAGAGAGCGGCGTTGCGTGACTACGGTTTTAATCTTGGTGTCGCATTTCAGCTGGTGGATGATGTTCTTGATTATACTGCTGACAAGAAAGCGCTTGGCAAACCTATTGGTGGCGACTTGAGGGAAGGCAAAGTAACACTTCCGGCCATTTTGTTGCTTCAACGTGATAACGGTCGTGCTCGCGAACTAATTCATGCCACGGTGCGAGATCGAAAAATATCATCTGATGACTGGGAGGAGTTGTTGTCGTTACTGCAGGAACATCGCGCTATCGAAGATGCATACGATAGAGCGGTTGAATATGCATCAAATGCAAAACGACTGCTTGACGTATTTCCTAACTCAGCTGAAAGAGAGGCTCTCCGCATGTTGCCTGATTACGTTCTCGCTCGGGATCGTTAATTCTGGACCTATAGTGAACCATCTGGCAAAATCGAGTGACCACAATATCTGAGCAAATCGAGCGGTTACGGGATCGTATTCGTTATCACGAAGAACGGTACTACGTACACGATGCTCCTGAAATTTCAGACGCTGAATTTGATTCGCTCATGACACGGCTTCAGGATCTTGAGGCCGAGAATCCAGATTTAATTTCAACTGTTTCTCCGACACAACGTGTTGCCGGACGTCCCGTTGAGAGCTTTGAGTCGGTTGGGCATGCAGAACCGATGCTTAGTCTCGATAATGCATATTCGGACGAAGAGTTACGAGAATTTGATCGCCGGGTTCGTAATGGCCTTGGTAACGACGAGGAATGTACTTACATTGTTGAGTTAAAAATAGACGGTCTCGGGATTGCCTTGACCTATGAGCATGGAAAATTAGTTCGTGGGGTTACCCGAGGTGATGGGGTAAGTGGGGAGGATGTGACGGCGAACGTGCGCTCAATTCGTGCGATTCCTTTGCAGCTTTCGGAAGCTCCGGTCGGGGCGATTGAAATAAGAGGAGAAATATATCTTCCGCGCCACAATTTTGAGCGACTCAACCGTGACATTTTTCTCGAAAACGAAGAAATCACAAGAAAAAATCAAGAGATACGGAAAAAGAATCTTATTCGTAAGGAGAATGGAAAGAAGGAAAAGAAAGAGGTTGCGTTAAAAACTCTTGCCGTGAATCCGAGGAATGCGGCTGCGGGGACGATGCGGCAAAAAAAATCGTCGGTTGTCGGGTCTCGAGGATTGCGTGCGTGGATGTACCAAATCGTTGATGGCAGCGAAGGGGAGTCGCCAGAACGGAGAGTGGACCAACTCGAGCAGCTACAGAGATGGTCGTTGCCAGTTGAGCGTCATTGGGAGCGATGTGAAACCGTTGAGGAGGTGTTGGAGTTCTGTAGGACATGGGAAGAGCGGAGGTCTTCACTTGGTTTTGATATCGATGGTGTGGTCGTCAAGGTTCGAGATGAAAAGCAACGACGTCGTCTTGGAGCGACTGCGAAATTTCCTCATTGGGCAATCGCTTTTAAATTCCGAGCAGAACAGGTAACGACCCAATTGAAAGAGATCGCGGTTCAGGTTGGGCGAACAGGGGTAGTGACGCCTTATGCGATTCTTGAGCCGGTGTTCTTGTCTGGATCAACTATCTCTCGCGCGACTTTACACAATGCTGAGGAAATTGCCCGTAAAGACATTAGGTCTGGTGACATTGTGGTCCTTGAAAAAGCTGGAGATGTGATTCCTAAGATATTGGGGCCGATCACGAGTCGGCGCCAGAGTGGAGAGAAAGGGCCCCAACCATTTGTGATGCCTACTAAGTGTCCTGCATGTGGAGGTCTATTGGTGCGTCGGGATGAAGAAGTGGCTTGGAGGTGTTCTAATACGCTCTG
>CAYFFV010000011.1:0-80085 GCA_964342695.1 uncultured Vicinamibacteraceae bacterium | reverse complement strand
CATGTCGGGGGGAGGTGATTACCCTTGCGGTGTCAGATGTTATTGGGTCTAATTGTGATGATCCTAGTGTTATTGGATCCGGGCCGACTACAGCAGATCCGAGTACGTTCCATGATGCAATTGAAGTGTTAGCAAGAAATGGGAAGATGGCGGGGTTCCCTGAGGCCGCCTTAGATGTTCTTCTCAAGGGTGGTGAAGGCAAGTTGCCTGAAACCTTAAAACCTGGTGACTCGAATCTTAGACGATCACAATTCCATACTATCGGCAATCGAAATGATGCAATGAACCAGGCCGAAAAACACGCGACCACTCTTGGTTATTACGTAAAAAGACTTAATGAACCGGTGACTGGCGAAGCTTCCGTAGCCGGAAATGAATTTATGAGAATGGTGGTTGAGATGCGCGGTTCGCTTAAGTTTCCGTTCTGTTTGCTATCGTCCGGTGAAACTACGGTAAGAGTGACTGGTGGAGGGCGGGGAGGTAGAAATCAAGAGTTCGGCTTAGCGGCCGCAAGACTACTTTCCGAGAATTTTGAACGTGGCGTACTGGCAAGTATTGGAACGGATGGTATCGATGGTCCCACAGATGCTGCTGGAGCTATCGTTGATTCCACGACGCTTCAGCGGGCATCAGACAGAGGACTTGGATCTCCTGAACGTTATCTTGCGAAAAACGATAGCTATTCTTTCTTCGATGTACTTGGCGATTTAGTTGTCACGGGTTCGACAGAGACGAACGTTGGAGACCTGCAGGTTATTTTGATTGGATAATATATTGTGAAATCAATAGAAGTTCTTAAAGTGATTCGTTTGAAAATAGAGCATCCAGCAACGGTTAAAGAGCTGATGCAGAAACTTGAGCTGCCCAAGAAGAACCGTCTAGAGTTACGTAACTGTCTTCAGGGATTGGTCGAATCAGGCGAACTTATTAAGGTGCGTGGAAACCGTTATGGACTTCCGGAAAGAATGCATCTCGTGACAGGGTGCGTACACGTGAACCCGCGAGGTTTTGGGTTTGTGAGACCAGAACAGCCAGTCGAAGGACTAATTGGTGATCTTTACATAGCAGGGGCGAATCTTAATCAGGCAATTCATGGAGATCGGGTTGTTGCTCGAATTGACCATAAAAAAACATCGAGTCGTAGCGAGGGGCGTATCGTAAGAATATTAGAACGAGCGACTGATCGACTTGTAGGGCGTTACGACCTTGACCCTTCCGGTCTTGCTTTTGTGGTGCCTTTTGATAGGCGAGTGATTATGGACGTTCATGTTCGAAAGGGTGAGGCCGGTGGTGCAACAGCTGGTGATATGGTGATGTTCGAACTTGTGCGATGGCCAAGTGATAGCAGGGGGGCAGTCGGAAAGGTTGTAGAGGTGCTCGGTTCGATCGATGATCCTGGTGTCGATACTCAGATAATTGTCCGTAAGCATGGAATTCCAGATGAGCACAGTAGAGAGGTGGCCGAGGCAGCAGATAAGCTTAATAAAGTTGTTCTTCAGCGAGACCTGAAGGGGAGAAAAGATTTCAGGAAACTAACTGCGGTCACTATTGATGGCGATACGGCCCGAGACTTTGATGATGCCATTACCCTTGAACGCCTAGAGAATGGAAACTATTGGCTCGGTGTTCATATCGCAGATGTGTCACATTACGTGAACGATGGTGGCTTACTGGATGTGGCTGCAAAAGAACGGGGAACATCAGTCTATTTTCCTGAACGGGCTGTGCATATGTTTCCGGATGTTCTAGCAACGGGCATTTGTAGCTTGCGTCCGACTGTTGACCGTTTAGTGCTGTCATGTTTAATGGAAATAGACAGTCGAGGTAAGGTTAAGAAATATGAAATACATGATGGCGTGATCCATAGCAATGCGCGAATGACCTATTCCGATGTTAATTCGATTCTAGAGAAAACAAGTCAAGAGCTTTGTAAAAAATATGAAGCCTTTCTCTCTTTATTTAATCTTATGGCTGAGCTGTGTAAAGTGCTAAACCGAAGGCGAATTCGAAGAGGAGCGATCGATTTTGATTTGCCGCAGGCGCAGTTTTTAATGGACGAGCAAGGTCAAATTAAAAACATAGTACCTTCTGACCGCAATACTGCACATCGCTTGGTTGAAGAGTTCATGTTAGTTGCTAACGAAACAGTGGCGCTTCACCTGAGTCGATCGAATCTCCCTGCTCTTTTTCGGGTGCATGAACCTCCTGATGAGACAAAAGTGACGGAGTTTGAGGCATTTGTGGCGTCTCTTGGTTTTAGTTTGAATGTGCCGCTTGATCGAGTGTCTTCTAAGCATTTTCAGAGATTAATCAAAGCTCTTAAGGGAAGGGTAGAAGAAAGACCAGTGGCCTACCTGATGCTCAGGACTATGCAGCAGGCTCGCTATGATGTAAACGATTTAGGGCATTTCGGTCTTGCAGCGAAAAGCTATACACACTTTACTTCTCCAATTAGGCGATATCCTGATTTAGTTGTCCATCGTGCGCTCAAGGCATCTAGGCGAAAGAAAACTGCATCACGATTTCGTGATTGTTTTTCTGAAAAGATGCCAGATTTTGCGCAAAACACGTCTCAACTAGAAAGAAGGGCGGAAGAAGCTGAGCGTGAGGTGGCTCAGTGGAAGAAGGTCCGGTTCATGGCTAACAAAGTGGGCGATGAATTTTCAGGTCAAGTGGTAGGAGTTACGGCATTCGGATTATTTGTCGAACTTGTTGAATACTTTGTAGAGGGCTTGGTTCATATTTCTAGTATGGCTGATGATTATTATCGGTTTGATGATGAGACGCATCTTTTGCGAGGAGAAAACACAGGGAAACTTTATCGTCTTGGTGGGCTTGTCACTGTGCAACTTGTAAGGGTTGATCCAGAGCATAGACAACTCGAATTAGCTCTTACCGACATTCTTGATTCTATGAAGGATGCCGAGTCCCGAAGTTTGAAATCAAGATCTCAATCAGATTCGACGACCGTTAAGAGAGGGCGTCTAAGAAAGAGAAAAGGTGGTCCCCGAAAGAAAAAAGCGAAAAAGTAAGCACTCACTTATTAGGTGAAAGGGTAATTGTTTGAAAAACATTGTTGTTGGTACTGCCGGTCATATTGATCATGGGAAGAGTGCCTTGGTCCAAGCGTTGACTGGCATAGATCCAGATAGGCTAAAGGAAGAGAAAGCTCGTGGTATTACGATAGATTTGGGTTTCGCAAATTATAAAAAGGACGATTTAACAGTCGCTTTTATTGATGTTCCTGGGCACGAGGCATTTGTTAGAAATATGGTGGCTGGGGTGGCAGGAATTGATGCGGTGCTGCTTGTTATTGCTGCTAATGAATCTGTAATGCCTCAGACCCGCGAACATCTTGATATTTGCAGGCTATTGGGCGTTAAAAAGGGTTTGATTGTTCTGACTAAAACAGATCTGTCTGATCAAGAGACTGTCGGCCTTGTTAAGCTCGAGACTCAAGAATTACTGGCAGGAACATTTTTAGAGAGTGCTCCAGTTCTTTTGACGTCATCTCATCGTGGAGAAGGTCTTGAAGAACTTAAATCTGTTCTCGAAACTTTTGCGTCTGAGCAGTCTAAGTGCAGAAAATCTGAATTAACTCGATGTCCTATTGATCGAGTTTTTAGTGTCAAGGGCTATGGCACGGTTGTTACAGGAACTTTGCTTTCTGGTTCTATGGCAACTGGCGATCAGGTTGAGGTGCTGCCATTGGGTCGCATGTCCAAAGTGAGAGGAGTCCAGGTTCATGGATCTAATCAGGGTGCCGCCACGGCTGGGCAACGAGTCGCGGTTAACTTGGCAGGAATAGAAGTAGCTGATTTGGGACGTGGAGCGGTATTGAGTAATAAAAGTTGTTTCGTTGGCACAAGAATGTTTGACGGTGAGTTTAAATTACTTAAAACGGCACGCTCATTAAAAAACGGATCCCGAATTGTTTGTCACTCAGGTACCGCTTCCGTGATTGGCAGGTTGAGCGTTTCCTATGACCTATCGAGTAAGAGTGACGATGTGGACTTAAAGCATTTCTCACCTCTTAAGTGTCTTGAACCCGGAATGGGTGCATTTATAAGGATACGACTTGAAGAACCTCTTGTTTTAGCTCGTGGAGACCGGTTTATCGTGAGGTCGTATTCACCTCAATACACTATTGGTGGGGGTGTAGTTCTTGATCCGTTGCCACCGCGTGGAAGGTTTAGAGGAGAAATCGGTTTTCAAAGAATGAAAGAACAGCACAGTGACAAAAGTCGCTCTGATGTAGTGGTATCGCTAGTTTCCGAATCTCGCTCCTGGGGTCTTCCTCGGACTGTTCTTGGAAAGCGATTCGGTCTGCCTGCAGAAATCATCGATCGAACCATTGAAGAGTTGGAGTTGGCAGGGCGCTTGATCTCTCTAGGAAATCGGGTAGTCACAAAAGCATGCGCTGAGAAATTTCAAGAACTGATCCTAAAAAGAGTTACTGATTTTCATCGATTAAATCCGTCGAAACTTGGTCTGGCAAAGGAGGAGATTCGCGATCAGTTTAGTCGAATGGGTTCGGTAGTTCTGTTTGATTATGTGATAGAGAGACTTTCTAAAAACAAGACTCTTGCTGTTACTAAATATTTGGCACTGGCCTCGCATGCGATGAGTTTTTCCGATGAGATCGAGTTGGAATGTAAAAAGATCGAAGCAGCGTTTCAAGGTTATGGACTAGAGCCCCCGAGAGTCCAAGATCTAGCTGGGAGATTTGATTTAGGGAAAGACTTAGTTTCCGACCTGTGCGCTGTGCTTTTAGAGAAGAAAGTTTTAGTTAGTAGTGGCGATTTTTTCTTTCATCGAGACGTGCTTGAGACTTTGATAGATGATTTAAAGACTTTTAAAAAAGATGCAGGTGCCGAGGTTCGTCTTGATATCGCTGATTTCAAGAGCAAATTTAATTTGACGAGGAAACATGCGATTCCTTTGTTAACTTATTTAGATAGAAAGAGAATCACTCGCCGCGTTGGTGATGTTCGAATACTAGTGTAGCTTTCTAATAAAATTTAGAATCAAATTAATTTTTAAACATCAGGAGTGTCTTTGCGGTTTGATTCGTCTCTAAAATCAGCGATCGCAGATCCGATCCCACGGGCTAATTTTGGGAGCTGTCTTCCTCCAAATATAACGAGGAATATGCACACGATGACGAAGAATTCTGGTATACCCATTTTGATTTCAATCCTAACGAGTATTTACTAGAGTGTAATGGAAATGAGAAATTTATGGTTCTTCGTTGATGGCTATGACCGTCTGAGCGGTCTGGTGTACACTTCAGGTTAAAGATGAGAGGGTAGTAAATGACAGAAAGTGATGATCAGGTTTGTTTTACAGTTGGTGTTTTTCAAGATGTTGAATGGGCTGAGCGAGGACTTGATGCGCTGAAGCGAGGAGGTTTCGACAATACTTCTTTGTCTGTTGTATGCAAGGAATCTCAAGACGTCAAGTCGCTACTCGCTCGTATCCTAGAGGAGGCTCCTCCCAGTATTGAGGTTGACGGAATTGGTGCTGTGTTTGCGCAGGGTTCTCTAGTGAAGACTCTTCAGGGCTCTGATGAGGGGTTAAAGAATGCAGGTATCGCCGCAACAATTTCTCGCGCTGGTTTTCAGGCTCACGACGGAGTCATTTTTGAGACTCTAACCGCACGTGGGGGCATCTTGGTTGCCATTGAAAGTGAATCACTTGCTGCTGATGCTCTTACGGTTCTTCATTCTTATGGGGGTGGCAACGCTGCGATTGGTGCATGGAGAGGCCGAGTCTGAAGTTATGGGCAAAGGGTAAAATGATTACCCGAGTATCGTCTCTGGTTTAGCGGTGCCTCGTTAAAAAATTAATCATTGCTTTGTAGAAACTTACTCACAAAAAATCATCGACTTTTCTCTTTGGAGCCTTCGAAAACCTGTGTCCTTGGAGAACAAAACTAAACATGAGTTTATCCCTGTTTGGCTCCCAAGACGAGCGACATCTATTAGGAGCATCTCGTGATAGATGGGGACGTTTTTTTTCAGCTTCGCTTGCGAGTCATTTGGTTGGGGTGCTTCTTTTAATGTTTTTGATTAGTCTGGCACCGGAGAGGGTGTATGAAATAGTTGTTCCGAATCGAGAGGCTTACAGCTTGGTTTGGATTCCTGAAGAAGGGCCTGGAGGAGGCGGAGGTGGCGGCGGAAGCGAGTCTGTGGAACCTCCTCAATTAATTGAGGTCGAGGGGGAGGGAGAAAGCGATATTAGTCTGTCAGTTCAGGAGGAAATTGATTTTTCGACTGACGATACACCGCCAGATCTGCTTGAGATTCAAGAAATAAATATTCCGGCTCTGACAATGGCTTCCGCTCCAGTAAATCGTGCGGGACTACTTGATGGGCTAGAGAGTGCGGGAACCAACTCTCAAGGAAGTGGTTTAGGGGGTGGGGCTGGTGAAGGAGTGGGGACTGGCGCAGGGCCGGGTTCTGGGCCTGGTCTTGGGCCTGGTGAAGGGGGCGGTGTAGGTGGCGGAGTATATCGCCCCGGAGCTGGTATTGTTAACCCGACTATCCTACGAGAAGTTAAACCTCAATACACATCTGAGGCCTTAAGGGCAAAAGTTACTGGCACCGTCTATTTGGAGGTGGTCGTGCTTGCTGACGGAACAGTCGGTAATGTTACGGTGACAAGATCTCTTGATCCGGTGTTTGGTCTAGATAACGAGGCGATTAAAGCAGCAAGGCAGTGGTTGTTTTCACCAGCTACCAGATTCGGCGAGCCAGTATCAATTTTGGTAAGCCTTGCACTAGATTTCAACCTGCGTTGACCTTGTGTGACGGGAGAGACGTTCTAAAAAAAGCCCCGACTTGCCAAAAGACAAGTCGGGGAAGAGGGAACTTTATCTTTAGGTCTTAGTACATACCGCCCATACCACCCATGCCAGGAGGTGGTCCTCCGGCCGGAGCGGCCTCAGATTTCTCTTCTGGGATTTCAGCGATTAATGCTTCTGTCGTTAACAAGAGTGAGGCGATTGAGGCAGAATTCTGAAGAGCAGTACGAACGACCTTTGTTGGGTCTATAACGCCTGCTTTAACAAGATTCTCGTAAGTTTCTGTTTGTGCGTTGAAACCTTCCTCTTTTTTATCGTTTTCACGAACCCGTTGGACGATGATTGACCCTTCATGTCCGGCATTGTGAGCGATCCACCGCATCGGTTCTTCAAGAGCCCTGCGAATAATGTTGACACCGATTTGTTGGTCGCCGTCCACCTTAAGGCCGTCAAGTTTTTCGACACTTCTGAGTAGTGCGGTTCCGCCACCAGGAACGATACCTTCTTCGACGGCCGCTTTTGTGGCATGCATTGCATCTTCCACGCGAGCTTTCTTCTCTTTCATTTCCGTTTCAGTTGCGGCTCCCACTTTAATTACAGCAACACCGCCAACTAATTTTGCCAAACGCTCCTGAAGTTTTTCACGGTCATAATCTGAGGTGGTCTCTTCAATTTGGGCGCGAATCTGTTTGACCCGCCCCTCGATGGCCTCTTGGCTGCCTTCACCCTCAACGATGGTTGTGTTGTCCTTGTCGATTGTGACCTTTTTGGCGCTGCCAAGGTCCGCAACTTGAATGTTTTCAAGTTTAAGTCCGAGGTCCTCAGTGATCGCTTTGCCATTTGTAAGTGTCGCAATGTCTTCCAGCATTGCTTTTCTACGGTCACCAAACCCGGGTGCTTTGACAGCGGCTCCTTGAAGCGTTCCACGTATTTTGTTGACCACGAGCGTTGCGAGGGCTTCGCCTTCGATGTCCTCTGCAATGATTAGTAGTGGGCGACTGAGTCGTGCCACTTGTTCAAGCAGAGGTAAAAGATCCTTCATAGAGCTGATCTTTTTCTCGTGAATAAGGATGATAGGATTCTCTAAAACCACATCCATCCGTTCAGTGTCTGTTACAAAATATGGAGATAGATATCCGCGGTCGAACTGCATCCCTTCGACCACCTCCAGGGATGTTTCCAATGTTCTCGCTTCCTCAACGGTAATAACACCATCTTTTCCTACCTTATCCATTGCTTCAGCGATGATTGTGCCAATTGTTTCGTCGCTATTCGCAGAGATTGTGCCGACTTGTGCAATCATGTCTCCGCTAACAGGTTTTGACATTGCACGAAGTTCATCAACGACTGTTTCAACAGCACGCTCAATTCCACGTTTGATTTCCATGGGATTCGCTCCAGCTACTACATTTTTAGCGCCTTCACGGTAAATGGATTGAGCTAGGACTGTGGCTGTGGTGGTGCCGTCGCCAGCGATGTCAGAAGTTTTACTTGCCACTTCTCTGACCATCTGGGCGCCCATGTTTTCAAGAGAGTCCTTAAGTTCTATCTCTTTCGCGACGGTTACTCCGTCCTTCGTGATGGTGGGAGACCCAAATTTCTTGTCTAAAACAACATTACGACCCTTTGGGCCAAGTGTTACTTTTACGGCATCGGCGAGTTGATTTACGCCTTCTATAATCAACCGTCGTGCGTCTTCTCCATAAACTATCTGTTTAGCCATTTATCAAACTCCAATCCTTAACTTAATTAGTCAGATTCCAAGACGCCGAGGATTTCGTCCTCACGCATGATGAGGTACTCTTCGCCGTCAAGCTTTATTTCTTGACCGGAGTACTTGCCAAATAAGACCTTGTCACCAGCGGACACATCAACTGGTGTAATAGTGCCGTCTTCTTTTACTTTACCTTTACCGACAGCGATGACTTTGCCTTGTTGCGGCTTTTCTTTTGCTGTGTCTGGAATAATAATTCCACCGATTTGCTGCTCCGTATCATCTTCGATACGCTCGATGATGAGTCGATCATGAAGTGGGCGAACCTTAACAGACATTAACTTGATGCTCCCTTCAACTTAATTAGATTTAGAGCGAACTGCCTTAGCCTAATGCTGTTTCTATTTGACAACTAGGGTAGCAGTCGCATTGATTAACTGCTAATTATCTCTTAATCTAAAAAAAACGTCAAGTCTGTCAGCGTTAACCGTGCTTTTTTAGACGATAGGTAGATATTTTTCGGCTAAGAGTATTTCGATGGATGCCTAAAAGTTGGGCTGCTTGCCCTAAATTTCCTTTTGAGTGGGCTAAAGCTCGTGAAATAAATCGGCGTTCTATTGCCTGGCGAGCATCGTCGTAGTGAACACCTTTGTTGAGCATCTCATCAATTAACCGATCTAATTTCTCACGCACGCCCGATCGTCCTTCCAGTATTTCCGTTGCTCCAGGATTAATGGCGAGTAATCCCCATTCGCTTATCTATTCAACTGCACGGCCAGTGAGAACATGATATGCCTCAAGGTATTTCTTCCTTGTATTCTTGATGACGTCCTCAGGTAGCCCTGGCACTGGAGGCTCTCTGTTCCACTCAATTTTGTCTAGGTAATCTCGTACATACTGCTTATCGAAACTAGCCTGTGATTTTCCAGGTACGTAGTCTGCCTTGGGCCAAAATCGTGATGAATCTGGAGTTAGAACCTCGTCGATTAAAATGACTTTCTCGGCTCCATCTTCAACAGAAATTCCGAATTCAAATTTTGTGTCCGCAACAATGATTCCACACGATTCTGCGTGTTTAGCGCCATGGGCGTAAAGCGTAAGAGTCAACTCTTTCAACTGTTCCACGAGACTTCGATCAATAATATTTGCTGCTTCATCTTCGGAGATGTTGATGTCATGTCCTGTATCTGCTTTTGTCGCCGGGGTGAATATCGGCTCTGGAAGCCTGTCAGATTCTTGTAGCCCTTCAGGCAACTCGATGCCACACACTTTTCCATTTTCCTGGTACTCTTTCCAACCTGAGCCGACAAGATAGCCTCGCGCGACGCATTCGATGGGAATAGGTTTCGTCTTTCTAACAAGCATCGACCGCCCGTTAAGAATTTCTATGTCTTTGAAAAGGTCCTTGGGGTATGTTGTCGGATCGACAGACAACATATGGTTCGTCACAATATCTTTCGTCTCTTCAAACCAGAAGGCCGATAACTGTGTAAGTACGGTACCTTTGTCTGGGATTGCCGAACCTAGTACAAGGTCGTAAGCGGATATCCTGTCAGTGGCCACCATTAATAAATGGTCGCCAATTTCATACATATCTCTTACTTTTCCGCGACGATGTTCGCGTATACCGGAAAGGGATGTCTCAAAAATTGCTTTTGAATTAAACAACAGTAGACCTCTTTAAAATACTATGGGAGCAGAAAGCTTAACCGGATGGCTCTATAACCGCAAGTCACAAAAAAATATTTAGGGAGATCGGTATTTTTTCTTGCTCGTTAAAATCTACATTTCAATTTATCGTGACCACTTGAGGTGGCATTATCTAGATGAGAAAAATTATCCGCACAATTATTCTTGTTACATTATCGATAGCTCTGCTAGTTTTCGTATTCAGTCGCGCTGATCGTTCACTGGTCGTTGATGCTCTCTTATCTGCGTCACCTAATTTATTAGTGTTCGGGCTGCTGTTAATGTTTTTGAGTTATCCATTTAGGGCTCAGCGCTGGCGTTATCTGTTGCGGCCTGTAGAGCCAGTTGGTTTTAATTCTTCGTTTCGTGCTACAACGATTGGTTTTGCTATAAACGCGTTGCTTCCTGGGCGCGTCGGTGAACTGGTTCGTCCGTTAGTTCTGGCCAGACGGGAAAAACTGAGTGCGACTTCGGCATTTGCGACAGTCGTTATAGAACGCTTGCTAGATTTATTAGTCGTGTGTGTTGTTTTGTTGTGTTTTGCGGTCTCAGGTTTTCAAAACTCATCAGGAGGTGACGAATTATTGGCCGCGATGAGAAGTACATTATTGATTCTAAGTCTTTTGGCCGTTGGTGGATTAGGGTTTGTATTTTATGCGGCATTCCAGCCGGACTGGAGCGCGCGTCTTAATAAAAGATTGCATGTGGCGGAGTCTGGAGGCATTAAATATCGGACGATTGTTGCTTTTCAAAGGTTTCTAGAGGGACTGGCAATTATCCGAGATAGGGGTTCTTTTTTTCTCGCGCTTGTGTGGTCAATTCCTTTATGGCTTACTATGGCTGTGAGCGTTTGGTGCGTATCGACGGCCTTTGGGGTGATTGTCACGGTAAATGAGGCTGCGTTATTGCTAGCTATGATCTTTGTTGGCGTATCGTTGCCGACACCAGCAGGTGTTGGCGGGTATCATGCGGCATATCAATTAGGAGCAACAACTCTTTTTGGGGCTTCAGCCGATAAAGCGGTCGGTGCTGGGCTTGTTTTGCATTTGTTTTCGTTTGGTCCAGTAATTTTTCTTGGATTGTTTTTTATGGTCCAAGAGGGCCTTTGGTTTGGCAATATCAAAGAGATGGTTGCCAAAATCGATAAATCCTGAGATTGTATCGCCATAAGGAAATGAGTTGCCGTGAAATGTCCGTTCTGCAGTCATCTTAAGGATAAGGTCGTCGATTCGAGAGAGGGCAAAGAGGGCGAAGTGATTCGTCGCCGCCGGGAATGTTTGGCTTGCGGCCGTCGCTTTACCAGTTATGAGCGCATGGACGAGATTCCATATATGGTGATTAAGAAAGATGGTTCTCGTGAACAATTTAACCGTCAAAAGGCTGTTGCCGGCATGCTAAAAGCGTGCGAAAAGAGACCTGTTAGCGCCTCGGCTCTTGAGCTTGTGGCCAATCGTATTGAGACAACTCTTCAGGAAAGACCAGAAAAGGAAATTTCAACTTCTGATATAGGGTCTCTCGTGATGCGTGAACTCAAGGACTTAGATAAAGTGGCGTATGTACGTTTCGCATCGGTATATCGACATTTTCGCGATGTTGGAGAATTTATGACGGAGTTACAGGGCTTGCTGGACAAAAAAAGTGACTAAAGCTGAGAGAATTATTTGTAATTCTCGAAAGAGAAATATCAACTTTGCTGGATCTTGTCGATTTGGCTGTTTCTCTTTCACGAATGAATAAAATGCCCAAGAATGGTGTGGGGCAAAAAGAAAAGTATCGCGGTCGTAGTTCTTCACGAGCGGAACGCTCTTTGAGTTTTTTTAAAAATCCTCTACTGGTCTTATTCTCGATAGGCTTATTTTTTTCTGTATTAATCGGCTTAGTGGTCATTGCGAACAGATCTACGGAATTGGCTCCTGATTATTTAAGCGAGGTCGTTCTTTATGCGTTGTCTGCGGCCTGTTTGACCATGCTCGTCGTCTTGTGTTTTCTTCTCGCAAGAAACATTCTTAAATTGTGGGTTGAACGTCGTAGATCGGTTCCGTTTGCACGATTTAGAGCTAAATTGGTGGCTGCTCTACTGGTTATGACTTTGATTCCTGCAGTTCTTGTTTTAATTGTAGGAAGTGAATTGATTCGTAATAGCGCTGATCGTTGGTTTTCGGTGCCAGTGGATGACGTTCTTACTTCTGCTAATCAAATTGCCCGTGATTATTATCAGAGCCGTGAAGAACTGATTTCTGAGCATGCCTACAATGTCGCTAATAGCCTGTCCAAAGTTTTGTCTGAAAAAAAATCAGACACAGAGATTTCTGAGATTCTAGAGGCTGAGCTTGAATTGCGTCGATTGGGAAGGATAGAGGTCTACCGGCTAGGTGATGGCTTGGCATCTGACAAGGTCTTCTCATTTCATTCTATGGTCGCAGTTTCGAATTCTAGCGCTCCCAAGAGTTATTCAGATGAGGAGGTGGAGCGACTTCTAGGAGGAATGGGTTCTCAACGTGATGAATCGACCTTGGTTTTGTTGCCCCGAGAAAGTCTTGATGGTGTTAGCGTCGTTGCTTCTGTCAAGATGGAGGGGTCTGAACAGCTGTTTGGGGTAATCGTAGTTACCGATTCTCTTGCTGGCGGTATTGCATTTCACTCACAGCGAATCAGTAATGCCTATGAAGCTTACAGTCAGTTAAGGGTGTTAAGGAGGCCGCTGGCTGCGGTGTATCTCTCATTTTTTGTAATGATTACGTTAATGATTCTGATTAGCGCGACTTGGTTGGGAATATACGTAGCGAAGAGGATTACTAGGCCTGTCGAATTAATTTCTGCCGGTGCGAGAGAAATAGGAGCAGGTCATTTCGATCACAGAATTGAGCCGCAAAGCACTGACGAATTTGGCTCCTTAGTGGAGGCGTTTAATGTAATGGCGGGCAAGTTGTTAGGTGATCGCCGCGAGCTTGAACGTTCCCAGGTTGACTTGCAAAAGAAAAATGAAGAGAGGGAGCAACGTAGGGAATACATTGAAACCATACTTGAAAGGATTGCAACAGGAGTGCTTTCAATAGATAGCGGTGGCCGTGTCACGACCATTAATCGTTCTGCGATGAGATTGCTTTCTATAGATCGTTCAATCATTGGTTTACCAATAAAAGATGTCTTTTCGCGGGATGACCTAAGACCTTTAGAGAAAGTCCACGCAAGCGTCCTGGCGGGTGGGGCAGATACGGTCGGTCAGGAAGTTGCACTAGACAAGGATGGTCAGGAGATTTATTTGGCCGTGGCTGGGACGACCTTGCCGGCTGGGTCTATGGGGACAGAGGGAGCAGTACTGGTGATTGATGATGTCACGCCTTTGATTCGTGCTCAAAGGGTGGCGACGTGGAGGGATGTCGCAAGACGTCTTGCGCACGAAATAAAAAACCCTTTGACGCCGATTCGATTATGTGCCGAGAGGCTCCGGAAACGTTTTGGAGCCTCATCGCATCATGAGCGAAAGTTTGTCGAGGAGTGTACGTCAACAATAGTAGGAGAGGTCGAGGGATTGAAGGCATTAGTTGATGAATTTTCTCAATTTGCAAGGATGCCGTCTCCTCGAGTTGTCTCCGGTGATCTGAATATGCTGGTACAAGAAACACTTCATTTATATGAGGGTTTGTTTAAGAAGGTGTCAGTAGAGGCGCGTCTTTCTAAGGTTGTTCCGGATTCTAGGTTTGACCCGGAGCAAATGCGAAGTGTTATTGTCAATTTGGTCGACAATGCTGTTGATGCCCTTGAGATGGATTCGCGTATTAAAACGAGAGTTGAACCTGGAATTGTCACAGTGGGCACAGAATATGATCCGAACGATAAGTCAATTCTTTTGACAGTCGAGGATAATGGACCTGGAATTGACTTGTCAGACCATGACAAGGTTTTCATGCCATATTTTTCGACTAAGAGACGGGGAAGTGGGTTTGGGTTGGCAATTGTTCGGCGGATTGTGGTCGAACACGGAGGAGGAATCTCCGTTAAAAAGAGGAATCCCAATGGTACGGTATTTATAATTCGTTTACCTTGTTAGCGGAGGTTTTGTGAAAGCATCATTCTTGATCGTCGATGATGAATCTGGGGTGCGTTCTGCACTTTCAGGTGTATTAAAAGATGAAGGTTACTCTGTTGATGCTGTCGAGAGTGGAGAATCTTGTCTTTCGTCCGTATCTCAACGAATTTATGATGTGATTATTCTCGATATTTGGTTGCCGAGATTGGATGGTCTGGAGACATTAGAAAGACTTCGAGAATTAGGGGTGGATTCAGAGGTGGTAATGATTTCTGGGCATGGGAATGTTGAGTCTGCGGTACGAGCTATAAAGATGGGAGCATTCGATTTTGTCGAGAAGCCTGTCTCTTTGGACAAAATTGTTCTTGTCGCAAGGAATGCTCTTAGGCAGAGGCGTTTAGAAGCTGAAAATCGTGTTTTGCGTGCCAATGTGGATAGGCGATATGTCATGGTGGGTGAAAGTCCTGAAATGAAACGCCTGCGAGATGAGATTTCTAGGGCTGCTCCTACTAATGGCAGGGTCTTAATTTATGGTGAAAATGGCACGGGAAAGGAACTCGTTGCGCGCAGTGTTCACTCGATGAGTCGAAGGTCGGCAAAACCGTTTGTTGAGGTGAATTGTGCTGCAATTCCTGAAGAACTTATTGAGAGCGAACTTTTTGGTTATACAAAAGGCGCTTTTACGGGTGCTGTTACTGATCGCCGAGGAAAGTTTGAGGTGGCGGACGGAGGGACTTTGTTTTTAGATGAAGTCGGAGATATGAGCCTGAACACTCAGGCAAAGGTGTTGCGAGTACTTCAAGAACAAGTCGTTGAACGACTCGGTAGCGATGGTGGTGTAGCTGTTGATGTTAGAGTTTTGGCTGCCACTAATAAGGATTTACCAAGTGCCATATCAAAGGGGCTATTTCGTGATGATTTGTTCTTCAGGCTTAACGTGGTTCCCATTGCCGTGCCGCCTCTCAGAGCAAGAAGTCAGGATATTCACGATCTGGCGAATCATTTTTTACAAGAGTTTGCTCGAGAATATGGTCATCGAGTAAAAGAGGTTGACCCGGAGGCTTTGATAGTGCTTTGTGCTCATGGTTGGCCAGGAAATGTTCGTGAACTGCGCAATGTTCTTGAACGCCTCGCGATAATGGTTCCAGGGCCGAAGATAGGTGCTCATGAATTGGAATTCTTAAGTGGTGGGGATGTCAGTCGTAATGATGCTGAAGAGCAGTCAGTGCCATTAAGTGAGGCTCGGGAGCGCTTTGAACGTGACTATATTGTTCGAGCTCTGGCGCGGGAGCAGGGCAATATATCAAAAACCGCCCGCGTCTTGAGACTTGAGCGTAGTAATTTGTATCGAAAAATGAGAGCGTATGGAATTAATTATCAAGGGAAACGGTCCGCTAGAGTAGCCGAGTCTTCCGAAGCCGGTCCTCAAGTATCTGACTGCATTTGAAGTTCTTTGCGAAAAGTTTACTGGGCTTGACTGACTCGATGGCTTCGGCGGGTATTAGGCCAATAAATTCTCTGCTGTGGATTGAAACTCCCTCTTTTTGTGCTTCTCGTTCTACGAAGGAGAAGAGTGTTTTAAGAGAGGTCTTGGTGTAGTCAGTTAGATTTATAGAGACTTGAACTCTTTTTTTCTCGGCTAGACGAATCCCTAGAGCTTTGACACAGGGAAGTCCTCCGCTGCTTTCGCGAACTCTTTTGGCTATTTGACGAGCCAAGCAAATGTCATCGGTCGAGAGGTTTATATTAAATGCTATTAACGGCTTTCGAACACCAATGACCGAGATTCCTGCTGTGGGATGCGGTGTATTGGGTCCGAAATCAGGAAACCATATATTTTTCTTCATTCGCTCTGAGATGCCTGCCAATTGACCTCGTCTAATGTCTTCGAGCCTTCGCGTTCGAGGTCCCATTGAAGAGTCCTCGTAAAGATATACGGGAAGACGAAATCTTTCAGATACTGTCAGTCCTAAATCTTTTGCTAGCTGAAAACAATTAATTCTCGAAAGGGGGTTAAGAGGGATAATTGGGACTACGTCGACCGCACCAACTCGCGGGTGTTCCCCTTCGTGTTTGTTGAGATCGATAAGGTCGATAGATACTTCAAAAAGCTTTATGAGTGCTCGTTCGATAATGGCTGGGTGTCCAGCCATAGTAAAAACAGTGCGGTTGTGAAAGGGGTCAGATGACCAATCAAGTAGGTATGGGCCGAGTATTTTTGTGAGTTCACCAACAATGAGCTTTATTTTTTTGGGGTCGCGACCTTCACTGATGTTGGGGACCGATTCAATTAGAATCTTCATTGTTTCAATTATTTTTAATTAAGCATATGGATGTGAGCACTGTAGTATCCATAGGATATAATTTTTAGATTCCATGTTGGATTCACCGCACGGGAAAAATCTCAGCGACTCGAATAGCAAACTCGATGAAGAGACCGAAGTTAAGATCGAGAGGCTCTTACTTCAGGGTCTTGACTATTACTTTAAACAGCGATTCGAGCGAGCTATTGAAGTTTGGAGTCGGGTTCTTTTCTTAGAGCGTAATAATACCCGTGCTCAGGCCTATATCGCCAAAGCTCGCTCGGCTGTTGCTGAAAAGATAAGAGAATCTGAGGAATCTTTCTTTGTCGGTGCTGAAGCTTTTAATCGTGGTGATATAAACAAGGCTAGAGAACTATTGTCAGTCGCAGTTAAGAGTGGAGGTGGGCGAGACGAGGCCTTGACTCTTCTTGATCGCCTCAATCGACTTGACATGGCTTCCGGGGTGCCCGCAAAAGGAGAACGTTCCCAAAGCATTGCTCATGAAGATGGGGAGAGGTTTAATCTTTCTGGTTTTAGAAAATCATCTTGGTCAAGAAATGAATATTTGACAGCGTTTTTCTGTCTATGCGTTTTGGGTCTGGTGGCGGTTTTATGGTTTTGGAATTCAGATGGGCTATTGGAGAGGAATACATTGCTGCCCGAGGAAAGGTTTTCGGTTTCTAGTCATGATGAAAGTTCAGAGGTGCAATTATTATTGATGTCAGATATTACCTTGCGGCGAGCGGAGAAAGAGATGGCGGATGGTCGCTACTTGGAGGCATTAAGATTGTTAGATCTCATTAGTCCTGGGGAGCCCAGTTCAGATGAAGCCAATAAACTAAAAACTGAAATCCAAGGTGAACTATTGAGTATTAATTGAAAACGCCCGTCTGAATGTTCTTGGTCCTTGCCGTTTTTCTAGAAAAGTGACACGGGCGAACAGATTGTCTCTCGATTACAAGATTGAAGTGCTGCGCCAGGGTGCACTGGCAAATAGGTTGGACGTAATGAAATATATGGCAACATTGGTAGCGACCTTTGGATACGTTGGATACGTACCGTTTGCTCCTGGGACAGCAGGGTCTTTGGGGGCGCTCGCCCTTTACTTTTTTGCCCGCAATTTTTATGGTGGAGAAATCGAGCTGCCACTTCTTGTTGTCGTTACAGTCTTAGGAATATGGGCGGCGTCTGTCACGGAGAGGTCTCTTCAAAAAAAGGATCCTGGCTTAGTTGTTATCGATGAGGTTGCAGGTATGCTTTTAACTCTGTTGTGGGTCGAAGCTTCTATAGCGGTTGCATTTATTGGATTTCTTGCTTTTCGATTTTTCGATATTGTTAAACCGTTTCCTGCTCGGTATTGTGAAAGGTTTCGCGGGGGCTGGGGCATCATGCTTGACGATTTAGTCGCAGGGGTTTACGCGGCTCTAACTGTTCGAGCGATTTTATGGGTGCAGACTTCATTTTAAGTAATTATTTATGAAACCATTTGAAATTTCTGACGCGGTGATAATCGCAGTTGGATCAGAGATGTTAACCTCGGATCGTTTCGATACAAATTCAATGTTTCTCACTAGTAAACTCAACGATTTAGGAATTAGGTTGGCCTATAAAGTAGTTGTTGGCGATTGCATGGAACAAATCTCCGAGGCCATTCGTGCAGGTATGTCAGCGGTAGATATCGTTTTAGTTACAGGGGGACTGGGTCCAACGGCGGATGATGTGACAAGAGAAGCCGTCGCGGCAGTCTTTGGTGTGGCTCTTGAGGAACATGTTCCGTCTGCTCAACTTATTCGCGAACGATTTAGGGCACGAGGCTTGAAAATGCCCGGGATTAATTTGAGACAAGCACTGATTCCTGCCGGAGCCGAAGTGTTGGTTAATGGGCGTGGAACTGCTCCTGGTATGTGGGTGCGAGGTGGTGATGCAGTTTGTTTGGTTTTGCCTGGGCCACCTAGAGAACTGCAGCCTATGTTTACGGAGGCAACCTCGAAATGGATTGAACCCCTATGCCGACAGCAAAACAGCCTGCACCGTCTTGTCATTAGTACGTGTGGGCGACCAGAGTCTTTTATTGAAGAGGTAACCTACCCAGTTTATTCTCGGTTAAGAGATGGTAATCCGAGTATCGAAACCTCAATTTTGGCTTCATCAGGTCAAGTTGATTTGTGGTTGTCTGCGCGGTCTGTCGATAACGTCGGCGTAATCAAGGTGCTCGAAGATGCTGCTGATGAGATTTCAGGTTTATTAGGTGATGACATCGTAAGTGTAAATGGGTCTACTCTTGAAGCGGTTGTTGGTCAGCTGTTGCGAGCGTCCAAGAACAGCTTGACGGTTGCCGAGTCATGTACTGGTGGTCTAGTTTTTGCTCGCTTGACGAATGTGCCCGGAAGTTCCGATTATCTGGGAATAGGATGGGTCGTATATAGCAACGAAGCAAAGGTGAAAATGCTGGGAGTCGACAAAAAGTTGATTGAACATGAAGGCGCAGTTAGTGGGCCGGTGGCTGTCGCCATGGCGAGAGGCGCTCGAATCAAAGCAAAGGCGGACTTTTCGTTGTCGATTACGGGTATTGCCGGCCCCGGTGGCGGTTCTAGGGACAAGCCCGTTGGACGAATTTTTATTTCACTCGCAGGTCCTGAGGGGTTTTCAAAGACGAAGCAATTAGAACTTCGTGGGAGTCGAGAGGAAATTCGAGCGCAGGCTACTTTATATGCATTAGATTTGTTGAGGAGAAATCTTCTCAGAAGAGTCGTAAAGTAAAGACGTTAATTCTTTATGGATATTATTGCGGTAGCGCTTGGATATTTTATCGGGTCAGTGCCTTTCGCTTTGATACTGACTCGCTATGCAGGTGTTTCTGACTTAAGGTTGGTTGGCAGTGGAAACATAGGTGCCACCAATGTCTTTCGGATTGGCAATAAACTTCTGAGTGCCTGTGTGCTGATTTTGGATATCAGTAAAGGTTTTGTCACTGTTTTAGTTGCTAGGAGTCTGGAAGTTTCAGGAGATATAGTAGTCATGGCCGCTGTGGGTTCGGTTGTTGGTCATGTTTTTCCGGTATGGCTTAAGTTTCGAGGAGGTAAAGGTGTGGCGACGTCCTGTGGGGTGTTTCTATTGCTTACACCACTCGCTTCCGCACTTGCAATTGGTGTGTTTGTTATAGTGGTTTTCGTTACTCGCTTCGTGTCCTTAGCCTCAATACTCGCAATGCTGACACTGTCGATAGTAGTTGGTGTAAATGAAAGTTTAGGATTGGTTTTTTATACGACAGTGAGCTTGTCCTTACTTGTGATTGCAAGGCATCATCAAAATATAGCCCGATTACATTCCGGAAATGAGCGACGGATTAATGAGCCTATCTGACAAAACGGAATACAAGGCAGATTTAATGAATAGAGTGGCTGTGCTTGGTGGAGGCGGTTGGGGTACAGCACTTGCAATTCATCTTGGAAGACTTGATAGAGAGGTTAGGTTATGGGCGAGAAATGAATCCCTCATCGAAGAAATTCAGAAGACGAGAGTAAATAGCACCTATCTGCAAGGTGAGAAACTGCCGTCAAAGGTTGTTCCGGTGTTTTCTTTAGAGGACGCGGTAGACGGGGTATCTTGTGTTGTTTGTACCATCCCGTCTCACGGTCTAAGAGAGGTAATAAAAAAGCTAAAAAATTCGATAGCCTCCGACACTGTTGTTGTTAGTGCGACAAAAGGGATTGAGGTTGAATCTCAATTGAGAATGTCCCAAGTAATACAACAAGAGTTAGGTGTGTCGCAGGCGGTAGTTGTTTTGTCTGGACCTAGTTTCGCTCTGGAGTTGGCACGGGGATGTCCAACGGCGGTATCTGTAGCCGGCGACAATCAAGATATTGTGAAGTCAGTTCAGCAGGGTCTTCGGTCCACATATTTTCGACTTTATGGCACGGACGATGTAGTGGGAGTTGAAATGGGAGGCGCAATGAAAAACATTATTGCGATTGCTGCTGGGACAGTTGAGTCCTTGGATCTTGGTTCCAATGCTCAGTCGGCTCTTATTACCAGAGGGCTCGCAGAGATTTCCCGTTTGGCAGTTGCTATTGGTGGACGGCGTGAGACTCTTTCAGGTTTAAGTGGTCTTGGGGATTTGGTTTTAACGTGTAACGGGCATTTAAGTCGCAATAGAGCTATCGGTCTCGAATTAGGCAAAGGGAAAAAATTAGAGGATATTCTTCCTACAACGAAGACTGTGGCTGAAGGGATTCGCACAACGGCTGCGGCCTTAAAACTAGGGTCTGAATATCAGGTGGAGTTACCCATAACTTTTCAGATGGCCGAGGTAATTGCAGGTAGGACTGCGCCGAGGGTTGCGGTCGAAGAATTAATGCTTCGTCGTCAGCGTTCAGAGCACGAGGGCGAATAGAGCGAATGGGGGTGTTTGAACGTTTTGTTTCAGTGTTAAACAGATCTGCCGTTAACGTGGGTGACAAGCTCGATAAGTTGCTTTCTGATTCAAAAACTGACAATGGCGACGATGAAATTCAAGGTGAGACCATTGAGGCTGTCGAAGAGATTTTATTGGAGGCCGATCTTGGTGTTTGTGCTGTGTCGAAGATTCTTGAGGACCTGACAAAGGGAGGCAATAGGCGTCAGGAAGTGTCGTTGCGAGATTGTGTAAAGCAAAGCATAGTAGATCTTTTCACATTGCCAGAGAAGACCCTTAAAACAGACGCCTCTCCGCACGTAGTTTTTGTTGTTGGTGTAAATGGAGCAGGAAAAACAACGACGGTTGGTAAATTGGCGCATCGATTTTTAAAAGAAGGTCGATCTCCTCTTGTATGTGCGGCTGACACTTTTAGAGCTGCTGCCGTTTCCCAACTTAAAATATGGACTGATCGTATTGGCGTGGACCTTGTCAAGACCCGTGAGGGAGGAGATGCTGCGGCGATTGTGTTCGATTCAATTAAGGCAGCTAAGGCCAGGGGAAACGATGTTGTTTTAGTGGACACGGCTGGCCGATTGCATACCCGTGTAGATTTGATGAATGAATTAAGAAAAATCTATCGGGTTGCGTCTCGTGCTTCTAAAGGCGCGCCGCATGAGGTCTTATTGGTACTAGACGCGACGGTCGGCCAAAATGGTGTGAACCAAGCTAAGCAGTTTATTGAGAGCGTAGATGCGACTGGAGTTATTCTGACAAAATTGGATGGCACTGCAAAAGGTGGTATTGCTGTGGCGATTACATCTCAGTTGGGTCTTCCGATTAAGTATGTTGGTGTCGGGGAATCAGAGCGGGATCTGATTGCTTTTTCGGCTCCTGAGTATGTCGACGCATTATTTGAGCAAAGATGGTCGAGAAACTAGAACTAAATTGTGACGCAGAATTTATGGGCGAAGCGTTGAGTCTGGCTCGGTCTGTACAGTTTCAGACGAGTCCTAATCCAACAGTTGGGGCATTGGTGGTGTCTTCTTCCGGAGATGTGGTTGGTCGCGGTTTTCATGAAGGGCCTGGTCTTGCCCATGCCGAGGTGTCCGCTTTGGATCAAGCTGGGCAGGCCGCGAAGAATGGCACTTTGTACTGTACGTTGGAGCCCTGCACACATTTAGGACGCACGGCACCGTGTGTGTCCAGAATATTGGCCGCTGAGATTAGTCGTGTTGTTATTGCCATCGAGGATCCGAATCCTAATGTCAGTGGTGGAGGTGTGAGCTATCTTCGGGAGCAAGGACTTCAGGTGGACGTTGGAGTTCGGCGGCTTGAAGCGCTAAAGTTGAATGAGTACTTTTTTAGATGGGCTTTGACTGGTCGGCCGTTTGTGATTATGAAAATTGCATTGAGTAGCGATGGGCGGATTGCAGAACGAATTGGGAGCCGAACCCAGCTAACCGCGGCAGAGGCCAGTAGATCTGTACACAAAACGCGTTGCGAAGTGGATGCTCTTGGTGTTGGTTCGAACACTGTTATAGTCGACGATCCGAAGCTTTCCGTAAGAGGCTTTGAGAAGAAGTCGCCGTTGACCAGAGTTGTGTTTGATAGGCGGTTAAGGGTTTCTCCCGCCGCAAAGATTTTCCAGTCTGCAAAGATTGGGCCAGTCGTTGTTTTGACTAGTCAGAGGGCCCTTGAAAAACGCGGAGATTTAGCCGTTGCTCTTCGAGAGGCTGGTGGTATTTTGGAGCCACTTAGTTCCGGAAGTATTGCTGAGGCATTGAGATGCTTAGGGCGTCGTGGTATCACCTCTCTTTTGATAGAGGGAGGAACGTGTTTGCACAGGGCGGTGTGGACGGACGGATTTGTGGACCGAGTACAACAGTATGTTTCACCTATTAAACTCGGAGTTGAGGGGGTTGATTGGTTGGACCGTCGTGATGTTGGGGCGCGGCTGGAATCTGTGCGAAAAAAACAACTCGGTCGAGATCTATTATTGGAGGGTGATGTTCAGCGGCTTAGTTGAAGACGTCGGAGTTGTGGAGAGCCTGAGAAAGACGGCTAAAGGTTCTCGCATAAATATTGTAAGTTGCCTAGTGTCTGAAATAGTTCCTGGGGATAGTGTAGCTGCCAATGGTGTTTGCCTAACGGTTGTTGATTTAAAGGAAGATTCTTTTTCTGCCGACGTTTCTCCTGAAACATTCCGAGTGACGACCTTGTCGGTGCTTACCTCTGGAGTATCTGTCAATCTTGAGCGTCCCGTTCAAGCGAACGGTCGTTTGGGGGGGCATTTTGTTTTGGGTCACGTGGATACAATTGGGCATGTGCTTGAAATCACGAAAGAGGTGGATTCTTGGCGTGTTAAATTTAATTATCCTGCGGAAATAAGAACACTGCTGGTTCAAAAAGGGTCGATTGCGATCGATGGGATAAGTCTGACGATAGCTTCTTTAGCTGAAGATTCGTTTGAAGTGCAAATTGTCCCCTATACATGGGCCAATACTAATTTACAATTTCGTGATGTCGGTGACGCAGTCAATCTTGAATGCGATATCATCGGGAAGTATGTAGCACGTCAGCTAAGAGATGCTGATTTCACTGAACGATGATGTGCTGGATGGAATTAAGGTAATGACTGAAGAAAAAAACACAAGCGACAGTAAAATGAAGAGTAAGCGGGCTGATCGAAAAGAGAGCTCTGGTGTTTTCGCGCCAGTATCGGATGCTCTTGAGGCAATAAAAAAAGGCCAAATGGTGATTGTCGTGGACGATGAGGATCGTGAAAATGAGGGTGATCTCACGATTGCTGCTGAGAAAATTACACCTGAGGCTATAAATTTCATGGCCCGATTTGGAAGAGGGTTAATCTGTCTTCCAATGACTGGGGAAAGATTGGACGACCTTAATATTCCGATGATGGTTAGTGAGAACACTTCAAGGTTTGAGACGGCATTTTCGGTTTCTATTGAGGCGCGTCACGGGACGAGTACTGGTATTTCTGCGGCGGACCGAGCGGTAACTGTCTTGGCGGCTATTGATCCAGAGACCAAACCAGGAGATCTTGCAAGACCTGGGCATATGTTTCCGTTAAGGGCCAGACGTGGAGGTGTTTTAGTTCGAGCAGGCCAAACGGAGGCAGCAGTAGATCTTGCCCGGATGGCGGGATTATATCCCGCAGGTGTGATCTGTGAAATTATGAATGACGATGGAACGATGGCCAGGGTAAAAGATCTGACTGGGTTTGCTAAGGAACACAAACTGCCCATGGTTACGATCGCAGACATTATCAAATATCGAATGTGCAATGATCGTTTAATTAAGCGTGTTGCGGTTGCGAAGCTTCCTACAGAGCGCGGAGAATTTCAAGCCTACGCGTACGAGAGTGTTCTTGATGGAGACACACACGTGGCTGTTGTCAAAGGCGAGGTTGGAGAGGGAGCTGACATATTGGTCCGAGTTCACTCTCGATGCTTGACTGGGGATGTGTTCCATTCATCGCGGTGCGACTGCGGAAGTCAGCTTGATGTAGCTATGGAACTTATTTCCGCCGAAGGTAGAGGCGTGCTGCTTTATTTAAATCAGGAGGGTCGAGGAATTGGTTTAAGTAACAAAATTCGAGCTTATGAGTTGCAGGATCAAGGTTGCGATACAGTTGAAGCCAACGAACGTCTCGGATTTAAAGCGGACCAGAGAGATTATGGAATAGGTGCACAGATTCTTGGTGATTTGGGTGTAAGAACGATGCGGTTGTTGACTAATAATCCAAGAAAATTTATAGGGTTAGAAGGTTATGGTTTGTCCGTCAGGGAGACTGTTCCTTTAGAGGTCAACACATCCGAGTTTGCCAAGGCTTATCTGAAAGCAAAAAAGGAAAAATTGGGACATAAGTTGTCATCTGTTTGATTTTCAAGTTCCGATAGTTGTTTTCGTTGACAGTGATTGTTGGGCTCAGTTAACATAAACTGCTGAACATAAAGGATTTATCCTTACACTACGGCACCTTAACATCAACAATGTTTACAGTTCTTTCAAATCGTTTTCAAAAGATTTTCACGTCCCTCCGTGGTGAGATTCGTTTGACGCCTGAGGTGGTCGAGCAATCGCTTCGTGAAATACGACTTGCTCTATTAGAGGCCGACGTTAATTTTAAAGTTGTTAAAGCATTCATCGAACGTGTGAGAGAACGCACAATTGATAAAGCCGTCTTGGCATCTCTAACTCCAACGCAGCAGGTGATAAGCATTGTTCGGAGTGAGTTGCAAAATTTGCTTGGTGACGATAGTTTCAACCTTTTTAACAAAGAACAGAAACCTCAAGTAATTTTGATGGTGGGGCTCCAAGGATCTGGAAAAACTACCACGACGGCAAAACTTGGGAAATGGTTGGCCAACCATGGGAGGCATCCTTTGATGGTGTCAACGGATGTTCATCGGCCAGCCGCAATTGAACAACTGAATGTGATCGCTGCTGGTGCTCATTTGAGGGTTCATGATCCCGAGGGCGAAGAAGATCCGGTTAAGCGGGCTGAATCTGCTGTTAATCATGCGCGCACGATCGGCTGTGACGTGTTACTGGTAGATACTGCTGGACGGTTACATATTGACTCAGATTTGATGTCTGAACTGGAGCGAATCTCATCAGTAACGGGCTCTACTGATCGTTTGTTTGTTGTTGATGGAATGGTTGGTCAGGATGCAATTAACAGTGCGGGTGAATTTAATAGGCGTGTGGGCGTGACAGGGGTTGTGCTTTCAAAAATGGATAGTGATACAAGAGGTGGAGTTGCGTTGTCAGTTGTCGGGGTCTTAGGTGTTCCTGTCTTTTTTAATGGGACAGGAGAGCACGTCGAGGATTTCGAACAATTCAATTCGAGTCGTATGATTTCGAGGATTCTTGGGATGGGCGACATACTGGGCTTGGTAGAACGTGCCGAGCGGGTAGGCCTTGAGGGAAAGAACCAAGGGATCGCAGGAAATAGTAACGTTTCAGGGTTCAATTTGATTGAGTTTCGTCGACAGCTTTGTCTGATAAAAAAGATGGGACCTCTTGATCAGTTGATCGGACATCTTCCTGGTTTTAAAGGCAATTTGAATCAAAGTGACGGGCCCGACCCAAAAAGGTTGACTCGAATGGTTGCAATTATCGATTCTATGACGTGCCAGGAGCGGCTAAAACCGGTAATAATAAAAGGAAGTCGGAGGAGCCGCATTTCCAAAGGGAGCGGTGTCAGCGTTCAAGAAATAAATCAATATCTAAAAGAGTTTACGAAAATCAGTAAGGGATTGAAGAAGATCAACAGGAAGATGAATAACAATCTTAGGGGTAAGAAGAAGAAATCAAACCGAAACGTAAATGCGTTTGATTTAGAGAAATTAGGTCAGATTTTTCAGTAAATATAAGTACTCGGTTGGAGAGGTAGGTTGGTATGCTCACGATTAGAATGAGACGTGTAGGTGCAAAGAAAAAACCCATATTTAGAGTTGTGGTAATTGATTCTAGGGCTGCTCGTGATGGGAGATCTTTGGAGGTTCTTGGTCATTACAATCCCACGACAGAGCCTGAGAGCTTGGAAATAAAGCGACCACGTTTAGATTATTGGTTGGCTAAAGGAGCGAAGCCGAGTGACACGGTCCGAACTCTACTTAGTCGACAAATGAATCTTGCAAAAGCTGCTGTTTCTGAACCAGCCGATGTTGTTGAGGTGGCAGAGAGTTGACTGTGAGTAGGGCAAGGGATGTGGTTGAGGTCGTCGCGCAGGCTCTCGTTGGAGGCGGAGAGACAATTAACGTTACGGTGAGAGAGGGAAAAGGTGGCACGACGATTGCGCTCGGTGCTAAGCAGGGGGTTATGGGTAAGCTGATCGGCCGGCAAGGGCGAACTGCGAACGCGATAAGGTCCTTGGCGAGTCTTGCGGAGAGCAAGGAAGGTCACAGCGTAAATATTGACTTTATTGATGAGTGATTATGTGAGCGTGGATTCTCAATGCGATCAGATGGTTACGGTTGGGCAAATCGTTCGCACTCATGGGAACAAGGGGGGCGTAATTGTTAACGCGGTAACAGATTTCCCAGAGGAACGTTTTAAATGCGGACGGTTACTTTTCTTAAAAGTAGATTCAGGGGAACCGAAGCGGTTGGTGATAGAAAATTGCAGATTCCTCAACGAACGGCCAATTCTGAAGTTTGAGACAATAAGCACAATCAATGAGGCAGAGGCACTTGTAAATTTACAACTCTGTGTTTCTGAAAACCAATTGTTTGACTTGCCGTCGAGTGTCTATTATCAACATGACTTAATCGGTTGTTCGGTTGAGACGATTGATGGAGAAGGACTGGGGATCGTTTCTGAAATCCAAGGAGTCGAGGGCGCGCAGCGTCTTCTAGTGCGAAGTGAACACGGGAATGTTAAAGATATTGATGTGCCTCTCGTGGAATCTATTTGTGTGCGAATCGATACTAGAAGGAAAGTAATTGTAATTGACCCTCCACAGGGACTGCTGGAGTTGAACCAAACGTGACAGACTGGTGGATGACGTGAAGTTCGACATTTTAACTATTTTCCCACGACTATTCGATTCAGTCTTATCTGAGGGTTTGATTGCTAAGGCAATCGAGAATAGAGTCTTGAGTGTTTCAATTCATGATTTGCGAAAATTTTCTAGTGATTCAAGAGGAAGCGTTGATGATGTCCCATACGGGGGTGGACCGGGAATGGTTATGAATCCTGAGCCATTCGTGAAAGCGGTCAAACACATTACGGACGAGCGAGGAGTTCCGGATGCTGTTGTGTTGTTATCTCCCCAGGGTGAAAGGTTTACTCACCAGGCTGCCGTTAGGTTGAGCCATCTAGACCATGTAGTGTTGTTGTGTGGAAGATATGAGGGTATTGACGAGCGAGTTAGTGAACTTGTAGTGACTGAGGAGATATCAATTGGTGATTACGTGCTGACGGGTGGTGAGTTACCAGCATTGGTTGTATTGGATAGTGTCGGTCGGCAGATCAAAGGTGTCGTTGGTCATTCTGACTCTGTCAAAAATGATTCCTTTGCAAAAAATTTATTGGACTGGCCACATTACACAAGACCTGCCGATCTGGATGGGAGCAAAGTTCCAGAGGTTTTGCTCTCTGGTAATCATGCGGAAATCAGGTTGTGGCGTAAACGAGAATCTGTGATGCGCACTATGGAACGTCGCCCGGACTTATTAAGTTCTGGTGATATGGATAGTGAAGAACTTGAGATTTTTAAAAAATTATGCGACACGACAGAGAACTGAAAGGTAGAATCACTGCATGATAGCTATTGATAATCTGGAGCGCACTCAATTAAAAGAGAGACCCTCCATGCAACCAGGCGACACTGTTAAGATCCATGTGAAGGTTCGTGAGGGCGAAAAAGAGCGTATTCAAGTCTTCGAGGGAATTGTGATCGGGCAGCATGGAGGTGGTGCCCGGGCTACTTTCACTGTGCGCAAGGTTTCTTTTGGTCAGGGCGTTGAAAGAATTTTTCCATTGCATTCTCCAAGTATTGACAAGATAGAGGTTGTTCGCTCGGCGCGTGTCCGAAGAGCGAAGTTGTATTTTCTTCGAAAGCTTAGAGGCAAGGCGGCACGAATGAAAGAGCGGCGTCGAAGGACTTAGAACCGACTGGATAGATTCCTCTTCTCAGGAGTGACGGCCGGATGAGTCGAGTATCAGCACGAAGGACAGAAGAAAACCGTATCCGGCGTCAAGGATTTCAGCAAGTTGCTGGGGTTGATGAGGTTGGTCGAGGGTGCTTGGCCGGTCCGGTGGTTGCCGCTGCAGTCGTTCTTGATCCAAAATCTCCTATCTGGAAATTGCAGGACTCAAAATTATTGAATTCCAGAGCCCGTTCGAATCTTTACGAAAAAATTCTAACTAAAGCCAGCGCTTTTTCTGTTTTCTGCATTGATGCTCGAGAAATTGATCGCATAAATATTCACAATGCATCCTTGAAGGCGATGCGTAATGCTGTACTGGGTATAGAACCCAAGCCAGATTTTGCGTTGGTAGATGGTTTTCCCTTGCCGAATCTTAACATTTCGCAGCGGGCTATCGTGCAGGGCGATCGGTTGTGCTCGGCTATTGCGGCTGCTTCGATTGTGGCAAAAGTGACTCGAGACCGTATGATGCTAGAGTTTCATGAAATCGATTCTCGCTATGGCTTTGATCAAAACAAAGGCTATCCAACAAAGGCCCATCTCGCGGCTGTGAAACTTTATGGCTATTCTAAATTGCACAGACAAAGTTTTCGTCCGCGCTCTTTGCTCTCGTTCTAGGTAGGATAGATTTCCTTTGGCTCCAAAAGATGCTTATTAAATTTAAGAATAATAGATTTACTCGAGTGTTATTTTTTTTGTATTACTTGGAAGTTGGTCTCGTGCTATTAATTGCGCCGTGGACAACATTTTGGGAGAGAAATTATTTCATTCAACTAAATCCTGTTCTCGAGGTTTTGTTGATTAGTCATGTTGTGCGAGGCGCTGTTAGCGGCATTGGTGGATTGTGTTTGGTGTTAGTGTTTATTGATATAGGTGGTCTTGCTAGAGCGACACTCATGCTGGAAACACTTAAGAGAACCCGAAGAGAGGCCAGTAACTCGTCCCTCGATCCGTGAGGCCACATAAAAATCGTAGTCAGGTGTCAAAATATTTTTTAAACGTTCCACCGGTCATAAGTCTTGTAGCGGACAGTTCTCGTTTAAATGGAGACTGGGCTGTCTCAAGAAGATTGTTGATTGAAGCTATATCTTCTGCTGCTGAGATTGGAATTGATCTGATTCAGATCCGAGAAAAGATGATAAGTGATGCTGAGCTTTTTGACTATGTAAAATGTGCTGTTAAATGTGTAAAAAACTCTGAAACAAGAATTCTTGTTAATGATCGAGTTGATATTGCTTTGGCGGCAGGTGCCGCGGGCGTTCATTTGAAGGAGAATTCAGTTCGGCCTGAGCGAATTCGGTCAATCGTGCCGGAGGATTGGGTGGTTGGTTTGTCAGTTCATTATTTTGGCGGAGGACTGAAGGAGGTCGATGAGGGATGTCTTGATTACGTTGCTATTGGAAATGTATTTGAGACAATTTCAAAACCTGGAAAGACTCCGATAGGAATAGAGGGATTGGCTGAAGCTGTAAAGAAATATTCGCTGCCTGTTCTGGGGATTGGTGGAATAAATCTGAATAATCTCTCTGCAGTTTCTCAAACGGGAGCCCGCGGATTTTCCGCGATAGGCTTATTTGCATCGGTTGTTGGTTCAGAACCGAAAGTCTTATCTGATTTGGTTTTTCAGGTAAAAATGAATTGGAGTAAAGTTTCTGACCGCTAATCGATAAGGTTACCGTTTTTTTCTTCCCGGGCTTTTCAGAATATCTGTTTTTTTTCGACGTCTTGCGAGTATCCACTCAGAGCGCATTTGTGACATGCCATCCATGTATGCAGCGGCACTTGATCGACTTTTTTCGTCTGGTAGAGATTTAAGTAGTTCAATTGCCTTGGCGAGATCGTGTTCGATTGTTTTTTCAGTAGCTCTAAAATAGAGTTTGCTTATTAGGTCGAGAGTATTTCTTTTCATTATGAATAACCTGCAGTTGTAAAGAACCTAGTCAGATTTTATTTTGAGTCCCTCGGAATCGACCTTAGCCTCAAGAACTCTTACGTCTTGTGATCTGAGAACATGTTTGAGGTGTGAAACGTTTGTTGGCTCAGTCAGGAATAAGATGCAGCCGCCGCCTCCTGCTCCACATACTTTTGCGGCGAGAGCACCTCCATCTCGTCCACATTTTATTAGTTCGTCGATTCTATGAGTCGTGACGCTGGGTGCCAACTGCTTTCTAAGCTCCCACTCTCTGTTGATGAGTTGCCCGACTTTATTCCAGTCCTGTGAATCAAGGGCGGAACGAAGATTAAGGGTTGTGTCACGTATTAGATTGAAACAATTGGTGATGTGCAAGTCACCGTCTATTCTTTTTTTAGTGACCTCCCAGTTGTTGATGCCAGAATTTCGAGACTGCCCTGTGTAGACCAATACAATTCGTTTGCTTAACTCCATTGGATCAACTGACAGTTTGACTCGGTTAACGCCACTCGCTGTCAACTCGATGCTGGCGATTCCCCCGTAGACGGCCGGTCTGTAATCTTGCACTCCTGAAGGAACTCCGAGCACTTTGGCCTCTAAATTCATCGCTAGTGTCATCAGTTTGTCCGTTGGTACTTCTTGTTTGCTCCATCTTGCAAGAGCCCCACAAATTGCTATGCACATCGCAGAAGAGCCAGCCAGCCCGGCACCTACTGGGGACTGTGAGCGAGTTGTGATTTTTAAATGTTTAGGCTCAAAATGACATAGAGCCTCTCTTAAGAGCTCGGGAGTTTTGAATTTGTTGAGGTCAGACCAATGCGAGTATTCGCGTTCAAATTGTGTGTCTTCAGAGATTACCTTTATGCCTTCCCCATCGAAATCAGTGATTTCACAGACTGCGCGTATGGTGATTGCTGCATTTAAGGTCTGGGCGTTAGAGTGATAGAGATAAAGTGGCCAAATATCGAGTGTTCCACCAGCTAGATCGATTCGTGTAGGAGCAGATGAGTGGATATGCACGGAGAGATTATAATGGCTCTAACGAAGGGGTGACTCTTCTCGTTTATAAGAGCCGTTATATAAGAGGCCAGAGTGCTATGTCTAAGCATATTCACAACATGATTGGGAAGTTGGTTGTTTTAGGATTTTCAGGTCACTCTGTCACGTTAGAACTGAGATCTATTGTCAAAAATTATGATTTGGGAGGAATAATTTTATTTGACAGAAATGTCGAGTCGCCGTTTCAGGTGGCTAGTCTTTCGCGAGAAGCGGTTAGTCTCTCCACAGAATGGCCCCCTTGGGTCAGTATTGATCAAGAAGGAGGAAGGGTGGCTCGTCTAGGTGCGCCATTCACTTGTTGGCCTCCGATGTCGACTTTAGGACATTCTGTGGATGTCGATTTGGCTAGACGTTTTTCTCAAGCGCTAGCTCGAGAGTTAAGCGCAGTGGGGATAACCCTGAACTATGCTCCTGTCTTAGACGTAAACACAAATCCAGAGAATCCTGTCATTGGTGACAGGGCATTTTCGGATCGGGTCGAGCGAGTGTCTCGTCTTGGAATGGCCGTTATTGAAGGTTTGCAGGAGGGGGGTGTCGCGGCCTGTGGAAAGCATTTTCCTGGCCATGGTGACACTGTATGTGACTCGCATTTTGATTTGCCTGTTGTTTATAAGTCTCGAGAGGATCTAGCGCAGATCGAGATGCAACCATTTCGCGTTGCTTCTGCCTCTGGCTTGGCGACGATGATGACTGCGCACGTCATTTATAAAAATATTGATGACGTGGCACCGGCCACCTTGTCCAAGATACTTCTCACCGATGTTCTGAGAGAGGATCTCGGTTTTAAAGGATTGCTTATTTCTGATGATATGGAGATGAAAGCTATTACTGGTATCCGGTCGGTAGAGGATGCGGCGGTAGAGGCGATTGTAGCAGGTTGTGACATGATCTTACTGTGCGGCGAAGATGTTGATTTACATATTTCTGTTATTGAGAGGTTGATAGATGCAGTGGAGAAAAATGTAATAACTCGGCACAGACTTGAGGAAGCTCTTTCGCGGCAGGAGTTTGTTAAATCGCTCTTTCTTAAAGAAGTAAGGGGAGAGTCCCTCATTACTATGGAAACATTAAATGGCCTGATAGGTTCTGAGGAACACAGGAATCTTGCCGCTGAAATTGAAAGATTGATCTGATGACGAACTTTTGTAAGCCGTGTGCGGTAGGAGCTGGGGACCGAGTCGCGGTTCTGTCACCTGCGAGTCCTTGTGATCGGAGTGTGACACTTCAGGGGATCGATGAACTTAGGGAATTAGGATTTATTCCGGTTTTTGATGAGGGTATTTTTGTGGGTGAAGGTTTCTTTGCTGGTTCAGCGCCTTATCGGGCTGAGGCATTTAGAAAGGCTTGGAGTGATCCGGATATCAAAGCTGTCTTCGCGACTCGTGGTGGTTATGGAAGTGCCGAGATTTTACCGCTATTAAAGAGTTCAGAGATTCGAAAGAAGCGGAAAGTGTTTGTTGGTTTTAGTGATTTAACGAGTCTGTTGGTCTATCTTACAAATTATTGTGGTGTGACTTGTTTTCATGGTCCTATGATGATGAACTTCGCCCGAGGGAGTGTGGGGTACGACAAAGACTCACTAATTAAGGCGCTGACGAGCAGGACTCCTGTAGGGGAAATTTTTTCATCGGGAATCGAAACATTAAAGAGTGGAGAAAACACGGGTGTCTTGCTGGGTGGGACTTTGACACAGCTGTTAGCGTCCTTAGGGACGCCGTATGAGTTTGATCCTCCGGACGGTTATGTCTTGTTCTTGGATGATATTGGCGAGCGACCATACAGGGTTGATCGAATGTTGATTCAATTAAAGCAATCTGGTTTGCTTAAGCGGGCTTCTGCGGTTGTCTTCGGAGAGTTTCCTGACTGTCAAGAAGTTGATTGTAATGATGTTCGTAGCGTCATTTTGAGAGTGTTTGATGATTTTTCTGGTCCAGTCTTGTATGGATTTCCATCCGGTCACACGACCGGACCGACCATAACGCTTCCATTTGGTGTCGATGTTACTGTTAAAACTGGTTCTCACGCGGGAATCGTCGTTGAAGAGGCTGCGGTAACGTGAAGACTGTCCATCTGATTGGAATCTGTGGCACTGCGATGGCTACCGTTGCTGTTTTGTTGAAGCAGCGTGGTGTATTAATCTCGGGTTCCGATAAGAATTTTTATCCCCCAATGAGCGAGGTGCTTTTTGATTCTGGCATTGAGGTTGTCGTTGGGTACCGCAAAGAAAATATACCTGATGATGCAGATCTTGTTGTGATTGGAAATTCAGTTTCACGAGGGAATCCTGAGGTTGAATACGTTCTTGAGATGGGTTTGCGATATTGCTCCTTGCCAGAACTTGTCCGCGACATATTTTTGTGGAATCAGCATCCTATTGTGATTGCGGGTACTCACGGAAAGACGACGACCTCATTTATGACTGCTTGGCTTTTGTCAGAGACTGGCTTGGACCCGAGTTTTCTGATTGGCGGCGTCTCAAAAAACTTTAATTTAAGTGGGAAATTGGGAATCGGAAAGTTTTTTGTCATTGAAGGCGATGAATATGACAGTGCCTTTTTTGATAAAACTGCAAAGTTTTTAAAGTATTTACCGCGGACGCTTGTTGTCAATGGCATTGAATTTGATCATGGGGATATCTATGGGAATCTGCAAGAGATTCGCTTGGCTTTTATACGTCTGGTTGATTTACTTCCTAGGAGTGGACGTTTGTTATTGTCGGCTGATGATGAACAGTCCAAAGATTTGAAAAAATATTCAAATTGTCCTGTCGAAACCTTTGGTTTCGCGAAGGATGCAGATTGGCATCCCGAGAACGTGCATCATGGACAGGAGTCTACAAAATTTGATTTACGGCGGCGAGGTGAAAAATTAGGTGAAGTTGAACTTCCACTAGTAGGAGATTTTAACGTGCGGAATGGTCTCGCCGCTCTTGCCGCAGCAGATCATGCGGGCTCAGACTTGCAGGAGGCTATTAAGGCGCTTCGTAGGTTTGCTGGAGTAAAACGGCGCCTTGAAGTGCGTGGCGTAGTAGGAGGTGTCACTGTTTACGACGATTTCGCTCATCATCCGACTGCTGTCCGCGAGACCTTGAGGGGGCTTAGGTCGTCTTTAAATGATGGACGAATATGGGCGATATTTGAGCCGCGTTCGGCAACGGCCTGTCGAAAAATTTTTCAAAAAGATTTTGCCTCATCATTTCTTTACGCCGATAAAGTAATAATTTCAGAGGTGTATCGGTCTTCGCTGCCAGAAGATGAGAGATTATCTGAAAAGCAGCTGGTGGCGGATCTCTGTGATAAAGGAGCGGACGCTTATCATATCTCCGGTGTTAGTGCGATCATTGAACTTGTGCTGAAGGATGTAAGGGAAGATGATTGTGTTGTCATTATGTCTAATGGGGATTTTGGAGGCATACACAACTTGTTGTTAGATCGATTGTCCGAGGTCGTATAAGAAAGTTGTGGTTCGGAATCAAAAATTTCGAGTGTTCCGCCAAGGTGATTCCGCAGTTGTTTTGGAATACGAGGGCGAGCCAAGTTATGAGATTAACGGATGCGTCGTTTTTGTTGGCGAATGTGTGCGCGTCCAGAATCATACTGGCGTGCTCGATGTCGTTGAGGGACTCCGCACTGTAACTATTTTTTTTGATCCGCTTGCAACTGATGTTCAAAGAATCGTGTCGGCGCTTGAGAATGCTGCCGGTACGCAATCTTCTGCAGAAAAAATAGGTCGAGAATTGACGGTTTCCGTGTGTTATGGAGGCCTCTATGGACCGGACTTAGCGGAGGTGGCGGAATATTTATGCTGTAGCGAAGAGGAGGTAATCGCAAGGCATCAGAAGCCAGTCTATAGGGTCTACATGATTGGCTTTCTTCCTGGGTTTCCTTATATGGGTGCCAGTGATTCAGAAGTTTCGGCTCCTCGAAAAGAATATCCACGGTTGCGAGTTGAGAAGGGTTCAGTCGGTATCGCTGACAATTTTACGGGTGTATATCCGGTGGATTCTCCTGGTGGTTGGCATATTATCGGTAGGTGTCTTGTTGATCTATTTGATCTAGACGCGCCAGACCCATTTTTTTTTCACGTTGGTGATAATGTGAAGTTTAAATCTGTGACTGAGGACGAGTATTGTTCGTTCCGGGGAAAAAAATAAGGTGATCCACATTTTAGAACCAGGTTTTTCGACAACTATCCAGGATAAAGGGAGATGGGGATATCAACGATTTGGCGTTCCTGTATCTGGACCGATGGACAGATTTTCTCATCGACTCGCTAATCTCATAGTCGGAAATCATGATGGTTGTACGGCTCTCGAAGTTGCCTTCACAGGACCACGAATATTTTTTGAGCGCGATCTGGTGTTTGGAGTGACAGGCGCCGAATTTGATTTGACTCTTGACGGGAAGAAGATTCCTATGAACACAGCGATTGAAGCTCGTTCAGGAACATGTCTAAAGTTTGGAAAACGTCGAAATGGTGCGCGGTCCTACATTTCATTTTCTGGTGGAATAAATGTTCCCAGTGTCCTCGGAAGTCGGTCCACTCATTTAGGTGCCGGACTCGGTGGTCTATCAGGAAGAGCTGTTAAAGCGGGCGATAAACTGACAATCGGTCGTGACGCAGGAGTTCGCGTGAAGCTTGGTGTCAGGCGATTCCCAAAAGAGAATGTGTGCTGTGCAAAGCGGAGTATCAGAATAGTTGGAAATTTATTTTTTAATCGAGAAAGTGATGCGCTGTCCGCCATGACAGCAGGTCTTTTTACTATGAGCACAAAATCAGATCGAATGGGTTACCGGTTGCTTGGCAGCCCCATTGCAAGGTTGAAATATGAAAAATGGTTTTCGAGTGCGATTGTGACTGGAACGATACAACTGCCGAAAAGGGGAGAGCCGATCATTCTCATGGTGGATCATCAGACGACGGGCGGATATCCTGTAATTGCGACTGTGATTTCAGCCGATATTCCAATTTTGGCTCAACGCTCACCTGGGGATGCCATTCAGTTTGAAATTGTTACCTATGAAAAGGCTTTTACGGAATTGATTAGGCAGGAGCGTGCATTACTGGTTGAGTCTTAAAACCTAAAAATAGTGAAGTGGCGATGAATGAGAATGTAGTGAGCCTCGGAAAAGATTTTTCTCAATTGTTTGGACAAGATCGAGTACGTCATTCTGTGGGTCTTTCCCAGTTTACTAGCTTTGGTGTGGGTGGCAATGCAGACTGGTTTCTTGATACATGTTCATTTGAGGAGGTTGTTAAGGCTGTACAATTCTCTTACGAACGTCATCTTCCAGTCACTTTTTTAGGTGGAGGAACGAATGTGCTGATTGGGGAGAAAGGGATTCGTGGACTGGTAATTAGAATTTTTCGGGGAGAGATATCCTTACAAAAAACAGGGGTAGTTCGTGCTAGTTCAGGAGTCACGCTAAATCGTTTGATTCGGTGGATGATTAAACGAGGTTTAGGTGGTTTAGAAATGTGGGCCGGTACTCCTGGTACGGTTGGAGGGGGAATTCATGGGAATGCGCATTTTAGAGGCAGACTGATTGGTGAGCGACTCTTGCGTGTTGGGTTGGTTTCGAGGGCAGGCGCTGAACGAGTAGTGGATGCGGAGGCGTTGGATCTCTCATATGATAAGAGCCGTTTACGGGAGAGTGGTGAGGCAATATTGTGGGCTGAATTTTCTTGCACAAACGCTTCTGCTTCGGACTTGCGCTTCAATGCTAGAAAATCATTAAAGTTCAGAAAACAAACACAGCCGCTTGCTTATCCGAGCGCGGGATGTATTTTTCAAAACCCGCAACAATCTTTCGATCAAATTCCCGCAGGAATTCCGTGTTCGGCCGGTGCGCTAATTGACAAGGCTGGTCTAAAAGGTTCCTCTGTTGGGAACGCACTGGTTTCAAAAGTCCACGGAAATTTTATTGTTAGTGCTGGTGTTGTTAAACCCAGTGAAATTAGAGAGCTCATCGAGGAGTGTCGTGAGAGGGTGTCTCAGAAATTCGGTATTACGCTTCGAGATGAGATTATCTATCTTGGTGAATTTTAGGAAGTGAATAAATAAGATGACTCAACAGAATGAGGGGGTCACGACTCTTGTGGTCGAGGGAGGGCATGCCGTAGCTGGTGTGATTGAGGTCGAAGGGAATAAGAATGCTGCGTTGCCGTTGCTTGCAGCCTGTCTTTTAACGAGGGGACCTTGTCAATTGAGGAATGTTCCTCGCATTAGCGACGTAGAGGTCATGGTTGCTTTGTTGCAAAGCTTAGGGGCGGTTGTCGAAGGTGTTGGATCGACGACGCTTGATATTTCTTGCGAAAATATTACGTCCTATGAACCCGACCCGGTTCTTGTTGGGAGGTTAAGGGGATCGGTTCTCCTATTTGGTCCTCTTTTGGCTAGGGTCGGTCGTGCGAGACTCGCTCCTCCAGGCGGTGATTTTCCTGCACGAAGAACGATAGCGTCTCATCTCCAGGCACTCCAAGCGCTGGGTGCACACCAAGTTTCACAAGAGCCACATGAGTTTGAGACTGCAGATGAGTTGAAGGGAGCATCCTTTTATCTTGAGGAGGCCTCTGTTACCGGAACAGAAACTGCAATTTTAGCTGCGGCCGCGGCTAAGGGCGAAACAGAAATTCGTCATGCAGCATGTGAGCCTCATGTGGTCGATTTATGTCAATTTCTTAGATCTATGGGCGTTTCCATAGAAGGTGATGGGACTCCGACTATAAGAGTGTCGGGGGGGGCGCGGCTCGGTGGTGCTTCAGCTGTGCTTCGGGGTGATTATATTGAAGCTGGAAGCTGGGCTACTCTCGCGGCTGTCACGGGTGGAGAACTTGAGATTCGCGGTGTTTCTGGTCAAGAGCTTGAGCCGGTCACTGCGATTCTATCTAAAATGAATGTCAATCTTACGGTTGAAGATGAGCGTCTGATGGTGGGTAATTCTAAGCTTGTAGGGGTTCGACAAGTGTCGACTGCGCCTTGGCCAGGTTTTCCGAGCGACATGGTTAGTTTGATCAGTGTATTGGCCACCCAAGCTGAGGGTCGAACACTTGTGCATGATTGGATGTATGAACTTCGATTGTTCGCTCTTGAGCAGTTAAGCGGCATGGGAGGCAATCTTTTCTTGTGCGATCCTCATCGCATGATTGTAGATGGCCCATCAAGCCTGAAGGGGCGCGATTTAGATACGAGAGACCTTCGTTCCGGGATGGCTCTCATCGCCGCGGCTCTTGCAGCTAAGGGTGTTAGTCGAGTTAGCCCTCTAGAAACGGTAGAGCGGGGTTACGCAAATGTCGTAGAGCGGCTGAAAGCACTGGGTGCTCAAGTTGAGACCGAGTCCGTTGGGCATGATCTCTGATGGGATATTTTTATTAATTACCGGAGGATTCTGTCGTTCGTAATGACTTCAGTGCCTGTCGGTGGATCAAACGTAAATAGTGATTCCGCCGGTTCAACGTTTTCTTTTAGTGATGAAAAAATGATTGTTGAAACCGCATCCTGAAAATCCGTCGAACGGATTTCCACGATGCTCATGTTTTTTCGGCTAACAGTCAGTAGAACGTTCTTGTAATCAGCATTTGTAGCTTTTGGTATTAATTGTAAGGTCCATGTTGAGTCGTTTTCTTTTTCTCCGTTAGCATATGAAACATTAAACGAATCGGAGAACCGTGCTCGGCCTGCCAAAAATAATGCCGGGGTTGTGCTGTCATTCGGTGGAATGGTCCCGAGGATGACTTGCCGATCTGCCGGCAAGTAAGAGTACAGGGTTTCCCCATCAGAGATGAAAAGTTTCTTTTCTGGAAACTGGTAATCCCAGCGCATTTTCCCGGGTTTTTTAATTTGCACTGTACCACGTTCGGTAACGATTGTTCGAAGTAATCCACCTGCATAGGTGTGTTCAAAGTCTGCAGAAAAATCGTTTACAGAGTCGTATTTAGCCTGTAATTTTTCTACTAATTTCTCAAGCGGTGGATTTTGACCTTGGCCCTTAGAATTTTGGGCTAGAAGAACAATTAGTACAAAGACAAAGAGCCAACCAATCTTGCGATACTGAAAGAAAGGGAAGACTATCCCTTTAAGGCCCCGGCCACTGGAGGTTTCTGTTTTGGCGCGGTTTTCTCTTCTGTTGGAAATTTTGCTGTAAGCCACTCAACAATCCCGCCTTCCAATGCGCTTGCTTCGTAACCGTTTCGAATTAAGATGGCCGCAAAATGGGCACTAACTAACTCTTTAGGATCTGAGTCGTAGGCAATTATTTTTCGATCCTTCGGCAGATCTGAGATGTCAAAGTCTGGAGGACTTATTCTTATGGCGCCTGGTAATTTAACCGTGCTATGTTCATAAGGGTATTTCAAACGAACATCTACAATTACAGGGACTAAGCTATCAGTCGCTTCAAGCTGCTCTTTAAGGGTTTCTTTGCTAATTCTTGGGATTGCCATTGCAAGATTTTAATATATCTGAGTTTAAAATATCACGAAGCATCTAATGATCTGGTTAAACTTTTTCTTAAATTGTAGAGTCGACCGCTCGCCTTACCGAATCATAATCGTTGGGTAACTCGAGAGGAAGGTTGGAATGTTTCGGACTTAGATCGCGAATGGTCTGTTCATGATAGCCTCGTTTAAAGTCAGTAAATTTTAAGCCACTGGCTGTAGAAATTACGACAACTCGGTCTGAGGATTTTATTTCTTGATTTCGCCGAAGTTTGATGAGTGCAGCAAGTGCAACTCCAGTATGCGGACAATTAAACATTCCGGTTCGGTCCGCCCTGGCTGCTGCATCAGCTAATTCTTCTTCAGAAGCTTGTTCGACGATTCCATTATATTTTTGAAGCGTTCTGATAGCTTTTTGTATTGAAACAGGGTTTCCGATTTGAATCGCCGATGCTTGGGTGGTTTTTGCTTTAACCGCTTCAAATCGCCATTGGTTTTTGTAAGCCAGATAAAGTGGATTAGCTGCAGCGGCTTGGGCGACAATGATTCTTGGTAATTTGTTGATTAGGCCGATTTTGAGCATCATATCGAAACCGGCTCCGAGCGCGCTAACGTTGCCGAGGTTGCCTCCCGGTATTATTACAAAATCTGGCACTTCCCAGTCGAACTGTTGAACAATCTCAATCGAGACGGTTTTCTGGCCTTCGAGCCGGAGACTGTTCATGGAATTAGCGAGGTAGATTCCTTCTTCCTTGGCGAGTCTCTTTACAATGGACATGCACCCGTCGAAATCTGTGTCAAGAGCTAGGACAGTGGCTCCGTTAGCTAACGGCTGAACTAATTGGGCCGTGGACACCTTTCCTCGAGGAAGAATGACGATCGCAGGTATGTCTCCAGCGGCAGCATAAGCAGCTAGGGAAGCGGATGTGTCTCCGGTTGAGGCACAGGCAACCGCTCGAATAGGACGTCCTGTCCGGATCATTTGACGTACTACTGACACTAGTACTGTCATACCAAGATCTTTAAATGAACCGGTGTGAGAATTTCCGCAAAGTTTCACCCATAATTCGGGGAGTTCGATTTCTCTTCCAAACCGTTCCGCCCAAAATAGATTCGTTCCACCCTCATCCATGGAAACGATACTTTGGTCTTCAATAGTAGGACATACCCATTCCTTTTTACCCCAGACAGCAGATCCGAATGGCCATGTATTGCGTTTGTATCGATTGTCGAAAAGGTTCATCCAGTATTCGGTTGTTTTATCTCTCAAGGCATTTAGGTTGTGCGAAACTTCCAAAAGGTTCCCACATTGGGGACAGTTGTAGATAACGTCAAGAAGAGAGAGTTCCCCTTCGCACCCTGAAATGCATCTGAAAGCAGCATGATATTTCATCCTGCACTACAGTTTACCTGTTGAAGACAAGAACTGGGAGATGTGATGTCGAAAACTGAAGGCTTGACTTTACTGGCAGAAGCTTTGGAGTCGTGGAAAGATGCGCGCGAAGGCGTTCTCGCCGAACTAAAAAATATTCCAGCCTCTCATATGTTATTTGTTCCGAGAAAAGGGGCGAGGTCTGTTGCTGGGATTGTTCAACACATTATTCAGACTTCTGAGATGTGGACGGGCGAGCTATCCAATCCGATGGGTGATTTTACGCGAAAATCATTTTCAGATTTTATAAGGGAATATGCATCACAAAATTCACAAAACTTCTCAAAGCAGGACTTGGTTCGAGCTCTTAAAGGTTCGCATAAGATCGGAGTAGAAAAAATTGAGCAGACTGGAGAAATTGGAATGTTTCAGCGGATTAGACGTTTCGATGGTCGCTATGGAACGAGGTTGGCATGGATGTTTCATGGGGTTTCCCATGAGGAGTATCATCGGGCACAATTAGCAATGTATGCGAGATTTTTGGGTCGGACGCCTGCGCTGACTCAGCTTATTGAAGGTGTATGAAAATCGAATGGTTCAGTAGAGGAGTCTATGGCTAACCTTCAGATAATTGACGAGCGAGATAAAGATTTTAAATTTCTGATTAGAGGTATGGCGGTCTTCTCAGCTTTAGTTGCGCTCTTTTCCTTATTTATTTATTCGCGCCTTCTTGGTGTTCATTCGCTGGAGCAAGTTATAGAAAAAAATGGGGTTACTTGCGAAACTCTGAAGGTCAGGATGCGGGACGGGATTATGCTGACGACAGATGTCTACTTTCCCAAAGAATCTGGTCGGCATCCCGTAATTCTGTTGCGTACGCCATATGGACTACGCTTGGGCCAGGGTTGCTTCGCTGAAGGGTTGGGTGAAGGCATGGCGTTTTGGGCGGAGAACGGGTATGTTGCTGTTTCACAAGACACACGTGGCACTTTTCGTTCAGAAGGTGTTTTTAACCCAATCTTTCAGGAGCAAAACGATGGATATGACGCTGTGGAATGGGCAGGTACTCAGGAATGGTCAAATGGAAAGGTGGCAATGACGGGGTCTTCCTACATGGGTGTTACGCAGTGGCAAGCTGCGATCATGGCACCCCCTCATTTAGTGGCAATTGCTCCCGGACAGACCGCGACAGATTACCATGATCATTGGACTTACGTTAATGGAGTGTTTGATTTATGGTTTGGCCAAAGTTGGCCTCTTGCTTTTTTTGCACCTGATATGCATCGGAGAGAACTGGTTGCCAACGGAAGCACCTTGGAATCAGCTCGGAAGGCTGCTGAGACTTATCTATCTGCTGGTAAAGCAAAAATTTCAAGGGAATGGATTCACAAGGTTCCTCCTGTGGAGTTTGATGGTTTTAGAGAGTTGGCTCCTTATTACTATGACTGGCTTGACCATCCAACTTATGACGATTATTGGGCAGAGGTCGACGTGGAGACAAAGTGGGATCAGATAACAGTTCCTGCTCTGGTTACCGGTGCATGGGGCGACTTATTCCACATTGGGTCGATAAGGGCTTTTCATGGAATGCGGGAGCAAGCGGGATCTGTCGCTGCTCGTGAAGGTACAAGGCTTGTTATGACCGGGGGAGGAGGTCATGGTCGACAAGGGGTTATGGGATTTGGTGAAACGGGGAATTTTGATCTTCGCAGTTTGGCCCTGCGTTTTTATGATCATCACCTCAAGGGCAGTGATAATGATTTCGATGACGTCCCGAGAGTTAATACATTTGTTCAATTTCCGCCTGACGAAGGAGTGACGGGTTCGGGCTTTTGGCTGTCCGGAGAACGTTACCCTCCGTCTGATATTAAGAAAGTTCGATTTCACCTTAGGAGTGGAGGCTCGGCAAACACTCGATGGGGCGACGGAGTTCTGTCAGAAAGAATGAAATCAGCGGGACCCGATGATAGTTACATTTATGATCCGACCAATCCCGTCCCTGCATTGGGTGGAGGATCCTGTTGCTTAACACTTGGCTTCTATTTTCGGACTGGAACACAGGACCAGTCGACGTTGGAGTTACGGAATGACATTCTTGTTTATACGAGTAAGAAACTTGAAGAAGATCTGGTGATAATGGGATCTGTTGTAGCGAATTTTTGGGCCAGCTCTACGGGCCGTGATACCGATTTCACGGTCAAAGTAGTAGATGTACACCCTGATGGGTTTTCTCGAAATATTCTCGATCGTGTGGTGCGAGCCCGGTTTCGTCTTGGCTCAAAACTCGCGCCCTCCCTGATTGAACCAGGAAAACCATATGAGTATCGTCTCGATTTAGGCTTCGCGTCGACTGTATTGCCGGCAGGCCATCGGCTGCGAGTGGATATTTCTTCCTCTAAATTCCCACATTTTGTTCGCAACACCAACAATGGTGGAGATTTTGCTTCCGAAAGTAAATTTAAGCTTGTGACGCAAACAATCCATCATAATGAAGAGCTCCCGTCTTTTGTGGAGTTGTCAGTGGCCAGAAACATGAAAGTGAACACAGAATGAGTCAAGTCACTGTCTTGACACTTTCGGGTAACGGGAGTATTTTCTGTCAGTTAGATGGGCTTAGTCCAGTTCGGATAGCCACTAGGGAGGGTTACCTTGAAACAAAAACACTCTGACAATCTGGTGAGGGAAGCACTGATGTTTTGTGTAGTGGTGCTTTTTGTGTTGGGCATGGGGATTGGAGTGGGTTCTGCGCAAACATCTGATGATCCGACTTTTCATCGTGATGTTGAGCCAATTTTGCAGCGAAGTTGTCAAATCTGTCATCGTCCAAATGCAATAGCTCCGATGTCACTGATGACGTTTGAGGAGGCTCGCCCCTGGGCCCGGTCGATTAAACGGTATGTAGAGTCGAGAGAGATGCCTCCTTGGTTTGTGGATCGTCGGATAGGGATCCAAAAATTTAAGGATGATCCGTCTCTGACCGATGAGGAAATTGCAATAGTGGTTGGTTGGGTTGATTCTGGTGCGGAGCGTGGCGACCCTAAAGATGCCCCGACTCCTAGAGAGTTTTTGGGTCCAGAGGATTGGAGAATGGGTGACCCCGATCTAATCGTAAGAATGGATGAGCCGTATATGTTGCCAGCAGAGGGGCCGGATGATTTCCCGAACATAATAGTTGATCCAGGACTAACAGAGGATCGGTATATCAAAGCTGTTGAATTGAAACCTGATGCGCGGAGTTTGGAAGTAGTTCACCATGCGACGACTCACATGACGGTGTTTGATGAGGATGTAACGAGAGGGAATTTTTTAAACGAGTATGCGGCCGGGAAGAATGGCGACATTTTTGATGACGGCACGGGTCGTTTGATAAAGGCGGGCACAAAAATTCGCTTTGGATTGCATTTACATCCATACGGCGAAGAAGTTCCTGTGAGAGTCAGTCTAGGGTTGCAATTATATCCAGTTGGCTACACTCCAAAATACACGCTGATTAGTCAACATATGGGTGATGATGATGATTTGTTGATTCCAGCAGGTGAGGATAGCGTGAGAACAGACGGCTATACTTTATTGACTGAGCCAGCTGTGATCACAGCATTTCAGCCGCATCTTCACACTCGTGGGCAAGCCCAATGTATTGAAGCGATAGTTCCTCAAGCGGACAGTGATGGGAAAGCGTTGAAACGGGCTCCAGGGCCATATGGGGCGGCTCCATTGATGGAGCAGATAACCTTGAATTGTGTTCCAAAGTGGTACTTCAATTGGCATCTCGTTTACAACTATGCCGAGGATGCTGCTCCAGTGTTGCCGGCTGGAACGGTTATTCATGTGAGCACCTGGCATGATAATTCAGAATCTTTAAGGGTGAATCCTGATCCAAAAAATAACGTTGTGTATGGCCAGCGGACAATTGATGAAATGTCTTTTGCGTGGGTCAGCTACTACTATATTGATGAGGCTGAATATAAAGAACGGATGTCTGCTAAGGCGGCTCAACAGGCAAATGATTAATAGTCTGTTATTTCTTTATAGTTAAGACATAGGAGAGAATCTGATGCGAGTAACAAGAGTGATAGCGATAAGTTTTTGGATTGGACTAATGGCAGGTGTATCGGTCACCGCCCATCATGCATTTTCTGCTGAGTTTGATGCTGATATGCCGGTAAATTTGACTGGAACGGTTACAAAGATGGAATGGGTCAACCCACATTCATGGATTCATATTGATGTTGAAAAGCCTGATGGCACGACAGAGGCTTGGATGATTGAAGGTGGTGCTCCTAATGCTCTGTTGAGGAGAGGATTTAATAAGAATTCGTTGCCCCCTGGAATAACAATCATGGTTGAGGGCTATCAGGCAAAAGATGGTGCGATGCGGGCAAATGGGCGTGATATAACGTTCGAAGATGGATCAAAGTTGTTTGTTGGTTCTTCGGGAACTGGCGCTCCTGCAGATGGTCGCGATCCAACGGAGCGATAGCTCGTGAAAACAGGATGTTCTTTTTCGCAGTTTGAAATGACTGTGACTAATCAATATTTTTTGTGCATGTGTCGCGCAATTTTTTAAGGAGATTGAACTCGATGGTGGATCTCTGCCAAAGTGTGAGGGTAAAAGTATTTTCTGTAATAGGTGTTGGGCTAGGTGTTGTCGCTCTTTCGGTCACACTGCATGGTCAATCAGATGAAATTAGACGAAATTCGTCCGGTCAACCCGATTTAAGCGGTATCTGGCAAGCCGTCGGTTCGGCTCATTGGGACGTTGAACCACATGCTGCGTATGGAGCAAGAACGGATGAGACTGGAGCGATTGGTGCTGCGCCTGGCGGCTTAGGTGTTGTTGAGGGAGGGATGATTCCTTACCGATCTGAGGCCGTTGCCAAGAAACAAGCAAACTTTGAGAATAGGCGTACAGAGGATCCTGAAGCCAAGTGTTATTTGCCGGGTGTGCCAAGAGCGACGTATATGCCTTTCCCTTTTCAAATTGTCCAGGGAACAAATAAGATCCTAATTGCTTATGAATTCGCGAGTGCCAATCGTGTTATTCACATGGACCCAGTTCCTGAGAGTCCTGTCGATACGTGGATGGGACACTCGGTCGGTCGCTGGGATGGTGATTCCTTGGTGGTTGATGTGACGGCATTTAACGGGCAAACATGGCTCGATCGTGCAGGCAACCATCATAGTAGCGCATTGCATGTCGTGGAGCGTTATACACCGGTTACGCCTTACCATATTACTTACGAGGCGACTATTGAGGATCCAAACACGTATACACGTCCGTGGAAGATTAGTCTCCCGCTGTATCGTCGTGTCGAAGAGAATATGCAACTCCTCGAATTTCGATGCGTGGAGTTTTCAGAAGAATTGCTTTACGGACATCTTCGAAAACAGCCAGATTAGTAGAACGAACGGCTCCTGCCGTTGAGGTCTAATAATATGAGAACACAATTTTTTTGGTCGGTGTTGTTTTTGGTGGTTTTCGGTCTGCCTTCGACGGAGCTTGTCGCCGGTCCTGTTCAAGGCGAAGAATTCAACCCGCCACGCACAGCTTGGGGACACCCTGATCTTCAAGGTGTCTGGACAAGTAATGCCGTAATGGGTGTTCCCGCCGAAAGGCCAAAAGAGGTTTTAACAGAAGAAGATATTGCTCGGAGGGATCGGGCTGAGGCCATACGGATGGAGCAAGAGCCCAACAGAGATGTAAATATTGTTTGGGATGAACCGGTTACGGAGCGTCAGATTCGCCCGCCCTCTTTAGTAATCGATCCTCCAGACGGACGCATTCCAGTGACAGCAGAAATGCAAGAGGCCGCGGACGAGTGGAGCGTTAGTAAGTATGGTATCGGCATCGAGTCGTGGGCAGATTTGGATTTGTGGGACCGATGTATCACGAAGGGTTTTCCCACGGTGATGGCGCCTATGGGATACAACAATGCATATGAAATCATGCAAACGGAAGATTTTGTAATCATTCGCTATGAGATTATTCATGATATGCGGATTATTCCGTTGGATGGACGGGCTCCAGTCAATGAGGCGATTAAACAATATTGGGGTGATTCAAGAGGTCGCTGGGAAGGCGATACGTTGGTCGTTGAGGTAACAAATTTTTCGAACAAGACTTTTGGTACGCAGCAACCGTTGGGTTCCTACCGAGGGGGCGGGGAAGGCATGCGCGTGGTCGAACGTTTTACACTCACTGATCATGAAACCATCGATTACCAGGCGACGATTGAAGATTCCCGCGGTTTTACCAGACCTTGGACTCTAGCTATTCCGTTGATTCGTGATGACAGTTACGTTATTTACGAGTATGCCTGCCACGAGGGCAACTATGGAATGGAACACATCTTGAGTGCCGCCTTTAAGGAGTAACGCGATTTAGGCGGTTTGAAATCAATTATCTAACAGCCAGTCCCTCTTCCCGCTCGGTTTCATTAAAGTGGGGGCCTAGCGTGGTATCTGCTCCTAAAGTCGAGAGCAGAGACTCAGTTGTTGGACGTGACACGAATGACATTCCTCCGCCTTTATGACCTTGAGCAATGCGGAAAGCTGTTCTGCCGGCGAAATCCTGTGCATTGATATTTGCTCCCTGTCTTACAAGAAGTTTAGTTACGGTGTCGGCTCCAACGAATGCCGCTCCGTGCAAGGCAGTGAATCCTCCGCTATTCACCGCATTAACGGGAGCTCCGATCCCTATCAGAAATTCAACGGCATCAGCAGCGTAGTCTGCGGACCAGAACTTTTCATATCTGTCGCCTGCGTGACTCAGTCCTGAGGCCACCATTAACGCTGTGGTCCCGTCAGCTGTTGTCAGGGAAGGGTCAGCACCTGCATCAAGTAGCATTTTCATCAGCTTGACGTCAGCTTTATGGGCGGCCACCCAGAAAGGTGTGGCATCGGTCCAACTTCGAGAGACGCCAAAATTGTCTGGGTCTGTCGGGCCTCTGTCAAAACCTGACGCTTGTCCATCTGGCGAAAAAACGCGGGAACCTGGCAGGGGAACACCACGGCGCCCATTAGGGTCGGCGCCGTTTTCAAGAAGCTCACGAATAAGGAGTTCTTTATCGGGCGGCTCGTATACAGGCGCATTAGGATCATAGCCGCGCTGACGTCCTCCGATAGCGAAAGAGGCGCTTAGAGGTCTGTTGCCGTTGTCCATCAGAACATTTGGATCGGCGCCCTCTTCAAGCAGAAAACGAGCCATAGGCACGTGTCCTTGCTCAATCGCGATCACTAAAGGTGCGGGACCTTCAGTAGTTTTGTTAGGCGTAGCGCCCTTTTGTATCAAAAGTTTTGCGATCTCGACGCTTCCGGCTCGAGCAGCAAACATTATTGGCGTGAAATGTCCAACGGATGCCGCATGTATGTCAGCATCGGTCTCAAGTAAGATTGAAACCACATCGATGTGGCGTTCAGAGATGGCCCACATTAGTGCAGTCTGTCCAGATTTTCTGGTGGCGACATTGGGATCGGCGCCAGCCTCTATTAGGCGAAGGGTAATCTCTGCGCTGCCAGAGAGAGCAGCGCGCATCAGAACAGTTTCACGCTGAGCGGGTAGAGATGCAGTTGCTTCAGCACCGGCTGCTAAAAGATTGTTCGCGATAGCAATATTTCTATTTTCGCTCGCAAGAAATAAAGGTGTGACACCGTGGTCGTTCGCTGCGTTGACATTCGCTCCAGAGTTAATAAGAAGTTTAACGATTTCAAGATTATTCCAATGAACAGCCCAGTGAAGGGCTGTCGCGCCGTCGCTGTGTTGCCCATTCACGTCTTGCGATTCGAGAAGTGCTTCCAGTTCAGCCCAGTCTTGGCTTTCGGCCGCACCAACAAGATCCGCCTTAGAATTGGCGTTTAATTCATGGAGAAAAAAAAGCAGTAAAAATATAAATAACGCCACCCACTTTTTATGGTTCGAGGACATAGTGTTTTACCTACGGTTTTCTTGATGTTTGTGGATACAATAGTTCAATTGAGGTGACCTTGTAAACGTGGGTTTGTTAGAGGTAGACTCATTCTGTTTCCTAATTAGGCGTATGAGATTCATGAGAAATATGCGGTCACTATTAGGGCTTTTTAAAAGACACTCGGATCTCTTCTTTAAGGCTTTTATTGCTTCTATGGCCTTGTTGGTCTCGACCTCTCTCCAGGCGGCTGAAGAACAGGGGCAGAATGAGCATCGGGGTGCTGTCCTACGAGATTATTGTGTAGCCTGCCACAACGAACAATTACGAACCGCTGGTCTAGTTCTTGAGACGAGCGATCTTGATCCTGAGCGCATTGAGGATGATTTAGAGACTTGGGAGAAAGTTTTACGCAAGGTATCCACTGGACAAATGCCTCCTGCCGGTCGTCCGGCACCAGGAGATGCGGACCGTCTGAAATTTTCACGCGAATTAACACAAGCTCTTGACCAAGTCGTTAATGCGAGCCCTGATCCGGGGCGTCCTGCCGTTCATCGTCTGAATCGCACCGAGTACGTAAATTCGATTCGCGATCTTTTAAACCTTGAGATTGATGGTCGCGCGCTTCTTCCGCCAGATGATTCTGGGTTTGGCTTTGATAATAATGCGGATGTGTTGTCTATGTCGCCGGCTTTACTGGACCGATATATGGCCGCAGCGACGAAGATTAGCCGGTTAGCACTGGGAGATCCGACAGTGAGTCCGATTATTGCGAGATACGATGTTCCGCGTCGGTTGAGGCAGGAAGGGCGAATGAGTGAGCGACTCAGTTTTGGGTCGCGGGGTGGCTTTGCAGTTCGGCATGCCTTTCCTCTTGATGGCGAGTATTTATTTAAGGTTCGGTTGGGGCGCGTAGGTGAGTATGGAATTAATGGTCTAGATCGAGGTGATAAGCTTGAGATTCGATTAGATCGTTCACTGCTCAAGAGTTTTACAGTGGGGGGCGTTGAAGAACTGAAAGGTCTAATTTATGACAATCAGGAACCGATTCCTCTGAATCGTCCTGATTTGTTGAGAAGAAAGATTTATGAGAATTCAGCAGATGATGACCTAGAGGTTCGAATCCAAGTTCAAGCTGGAACTCGAACAGTGGGTGTATCTTTTGAGAATTATGCAGGTGTACCGGAAGGCTTGGGTCGAGTGTCTGGCGGGCCCACCGTTGGTTCTTTGGAAATTAGGGGCCCCTTTAATGGACAAGTGCCTGTGCGCACAGATAGTCGAGACAGTATATTCCTTTGCTATCCGGAAACTCTTGGTGAGGAGCAAATTTGTGCTCAGCAGATTCTGTCGTCCTTGGCGAGACGTGCGTTTCGACGTCCGGTCTCTGTTGATGACGTAGACGATTTGCTCTCCTTTTATGATCAAGAGCGACTTGGTGGCTCTTTTGAGAGTGGAATTCAAGTTGCTCTGGAACGCTTATTAGTTGATCCCGAATTTTTATTTCGTATCGAGCATGATCCTTCCGGATTACCGCCGGGGAGCGTTTATCCCTTGAGTGATGTTGAGTTAGCCTCGCGGCTATCGTTTTTTTTGTGGAACACTCTTCCAGACGACGAGCTTCTAGCTCTAGCTGAGGCGGGGCAGTTACGCGATGAAAAGGTGCTTGAAAAGCAGATAGCTCGCATGTTGAGTGATGCCAAGGCTACAGAAATGATTAAAGATTTTGCGAGTCAGTGGTTGTTGACTCGAAATGTACGTTTTTCAGAGCCCGATCGAGCACTCTTCCCGTCTTTTGATGAAAACCTTCGGCGGGGATTGGCTAATGAGACTGAGCTGCTGTTTGCGGACCAGTTCAAATCAGATCAGAGTGTCTTAAATCTTCTCAGGGCGGATTACACTTTTCTCAATTCGAGACTAGCTAGACATTATGGGATTGATAATGTGTATGGTAATCATTTTCGTAAAGTTGCTTTAAAGGATTCACGCAGGCATGGCTTGTTCGGTCATGGCAGCATTTTGACTGTTACATCCTATCCGAACAGGACCTCTCCCGTGCTTCGTGGAAAATGGGTTTTGGAAAATATTTTAGGAGCTCCACCGCCGCCTCCGCCACCGGATGTTCCATCCTTGGAAGAGGGGAATCGTGATCGTCCTTCGACGGTCCGAGAACGGCTTGAGCGACATCGCGCGAATCCGGTTTGTGCTAGCTGTCACGCTCGAATGGATCCTCTTGGATTTGCGCTTGAAAATTTTGATGCGGTGGGGCGCTGGCGTGAGGTAGATGGAGGCGTGGAAATTGACGCGAGCGCGAGATTGTTAGACGGATCGAGAATAGAGGGGCCAGAGGAGTTTCGGCAGGCACTGCTAGGTCGCCAAGAAGAATTTGTGACAACGGTGACAGAGAAGTTGCTCACGTATGCGCTTGGTCGAGGGGTAAATTACGGTGACGCCTCTTATATCCGTACGATTGTGCGAGATGCAGCGATGTTCGATTATAAATGGTCAAGCCTTTTGACGGGGATTGTTAAAAGTGTGCCGTTTCAGATGAGAAGGGTTCCGCAGTCATGATAATAACTAAGAGACATATGCGGCGGAGAAGTTTCCTTCGCGGTATCGGCGCGACAATCGCATTGCCTTTTCTTGATGATATGGTGCCGGCGATGACAGCAATGAGCAGAACCGCGGCTTCTCCGATAAAACGCCTAGGTTTCTTTTATGTGCCAAACGGAATGGCTATGAAATATTGGTTGCCGGCTTTAGAGGGTCCACGATTTCATCTTCCCCGAACATTAGAACCGTTGATCGCGTACAAGGATCAACTTGCAGTGTTAAGCGGGCTCGCAGCGATGCAGGCATATCCGCACCCAGGGGAGGGTGGTGGAGATCATGCAAGGGCAGCAGGAACTTATTTGACGGGAATGCATATAAAGCGAACGTCTGCGGCGGATGTGCAGGCGGGTATTTCGGCGGATCAGATTGCCGCACAAGAGCTGGGGAAGGAGACTCAGTTGGGTTCCCTTGAGCTTGCGTTGGAGTCCGTTGAATTACTTGGGGCCTGCGATGGGACCTATGCGTGTGCGTACACGAACACGATCGCATGGCGGACGCCTAGTACGCCTTTGCCAATGGCGAATGATCCGAGAGCTGTTTTTGAACGAATGTTTGGAACTGCTGCGAGCACAGATCCTGTCGCACGGTTACAGAGAATAGAAAGGGACAAGAGTATACTTGATTCGGTCACGGAAAAAGCTAAGAGATTGAACGGAAGGCTCGCAGCGACTGATCGAGCTAAACTTGGTGAGTACTTAGAGTCCGTACGCGATGTGGAGAGGCGTATCCAAAAAGCGGAAGAACAAAGTGGTCGCGAAATGCCTCTCTTTCAGCAGCCAGCTGGAATTCCACAGGCCTTTGATGAGCATGCGAAATTAATGTTTGATTTGCTCGCACTTGCATATCAGACTGATCTTACGCGTGTTAGCACCTTTATGCTTGGTCGGGAGGTCAGTAGTCGCCCTTATCCAGAGATCGGTATTTCTGATTCTCATCATCCTCTTTCACATCATGAGAATGATGCTCGAAAAATTGATGACTTAGGCAAGCTGAATCGATTTCATGTGGAACAGTTTGCTTATTTGGCTGACAAGTTGGCTGGGATTTCTGATGGAGACGGGTCCTTGCTTGATCACTCGATGCTAGTTTATGGTGCGGGAATTAGTGACAGTAACACGCACTTTCATGACAATCTTCCCATTGCGGTGCTGGGGGGGCGCGGCGTAGGTCTCTCTGCGGTGGGCCATGTGAAATTTGCAAATGACATCCCAGTGACTAATCTTTGGCTTACTCTCCTGGATAAAATGGGTGTTCCGGCTGAGAAGCTAGGTGATAGTACTGGTCGTCTCAATTACTTGTCAGATTTGTAGCGTTGATACGGTGCCGAAGGACGTTTTATACTTATGAGTGAACATCAAGTCTTATTCCCTAATTGGGGGAGGTGTATTGTGAGAAATCATTGTTTTAGATCTAAAACGGTGACGGGCGTCGCCATCGGTGGTCTCTTGGCGCTTGTTTTGATGGCATCCTTATCGGTGTCGGCAGAGACAGCTGGCGCTGTGGGTGAGGAGTTGACATTCACCAAGGATGTTTTGCCTATTTTTCAGCGGAGCTGTCAGAGTTGCCATCGGCCTGGCGCTATTGCACCTATGTCGCTTATTTCCTATGAGGACGTTCGACCGTGGGCTCGATCGATTAAACGATATGTCGAAACGCGTGAGATGCCGCCTTGGTACGTTGACAGAAGGATTGGTATTCAGGACTTTAAAGATGACCCATCTTTGACGGATGAGGAAATCGCAACGATACAGCAATGGGTGGAGAGTGGTGCGCTGAAAGGAAACCCGGAGGACGCCCCCCCGCCACGAGAGTTTATGGGGCCGAATGAATGGCAAATTGGTGAGCCAGATATGATTGTGTCTATGCCGGAACCGTATATGTTGCCGGCAGAGGGTCCAGATGCGTTCCCTAACGTTTTCGCAGATTCTGGGTTAACCACAGATCGATATATAAAGGCAGTAGAGGTAAAGCCAGCCCCAGATAGTTTGGAGGTCGTGCATCATGTTGTGACGACCATGACAGAGTTTGATGAAACCCTTGCAAAGGGTAATTTTCTCAACGAATATGCTGTTGGTAAAAACGGAGATATTTTTGACGATAATACGGGTCGTCTGATAAAAGCGGGAACCCAGATTCGGTTTGGTTTGCACCTGCATCCTTACGGTGAAGAGATTCCAGTGATGGTTCATGTCGGGCTAAAGTTGTATCCGGAAGGCTATGTGCCAAAATATCAGCTGGTTAGTCAGCATATGGGAGATGATGACGATCTCTTGATTCCAGCTGGTGAAAAGGGAGTTCGCACAGATGGATATACGATGCTTACGAAACCAGCGGTGGTTACGGCATTTCAACCGCACTTGCACACACGAGGGCAAGCTCAGTGCATTGAGGCGATCATTCCTCAGACTGATGAAGAAGGAAACGTGCTTGAAGAATCCACAGGAAATGCGCCGGCACCGTTAATGCATCAGGTGACCCTAAACTGTGTTCCGCAGTGGAGATTTAATTGGCATCTTGTTTATAACTATTCAGAGGATGCGGCACCGGTGTTGCCTCCCGGAACAATTATCCACATATCTACATGGCACGATAATTCTGAGACGCTTCGCGTAAATCCCGATCATCGAAATAATGTTGTCTATGGCCAACGGACAATTGATGAGATGTCTTTTGCATGGGTGAGTTACTACTATATTGATGACGACGAATATAAAAAGAGGGTGGCCGCTAAAAAGGTCATGGAAGCAAACAATTAAATACTCATGATGTGATTGGGATTTAATTTAAAGGATTGGACTTAAATGCGGACTTTGATCGTTGGAGGAATCGTGGCCGGCTTCCTGATTTTGTGGTCAGCAAACGTTTCGGTTCAAGAGATAGATATTTCTGACACTCAAATACAGTACAACCGTGGACAAAATGTTGCCCCAATTTATGAAGGATGGGTTCGCAATCCTGACGGAACTATTGATTTCTGGTTTGGGTATCTCAATAGGAATTGGGAGCAGGTGTTGCACATCCCGGTAGGTCCAGAAAATAGCATTGAGCCTTTTGGTCCAGATGGGGGGCAGCCGACGGTATTTGTCCCTCGCCGTAGAGTGGGGCGCGCCGTCCAAAGGCGAGAATCGATGGTGTTTAGTGTCCGAGTGCCTGCGACCTGGACGACTGAAGACGAGCTTGTATGGGCAGTTACGGCGAATGGGAAGCCCGATCGGGCAATTGCGCTTTTCCTGCCGATTTACGAGCTTGTTGGGCCGCGGGCATCGAATCAACCACCGACTATTGAAGTATCTGCCGAATCAATCAAAATCGAGCTTTCTGGAGCAGCGACTCTTTTCTCGTCGGTGAACGATGATGGTTTACCGCACCGTCGACGGGGCTCAGCGAATGTGAGGTGGGTGCATTATCGAGGCGAAGGGAGTGTTGATTTTTCTCCTACGCAAACTGCATTTCCAGAGGGTGAAGATGTGATTGATGATCTCTCTCTTACGACGACGGCGAAATTTAGTAACGCTGGCGAATTCACTCTGCGTGCTATCGCTTATGATGGAGATATGTCCAGTGCGGAGAACGTCGTGATTCAGGTGACTGAATAGCTTAGTAGGAATGTAGAAAAGCGATATTTTCTGTTAGTTCTGTTGTGTCCCTCGATTCAATAGAATAACGCCTCCACCCCCTTGGGATCGACGAATGCCAGTTGGCAGAGGTCCCACTGCAATAACGACGAGATTACCATAGACTGCTACGTCCCGAACGGGTTCAGAGTGTCGGTAGCTGGCAGCGACTGTGGGCACTAAAGGATTGTTTAAATCAACGACCAGTAGACCCATCTTGCCATCTGCTACATAAGCGTGATTGTCGAATAGGACCGCACGATGTGCACCTCCGGGTGTTCCATAGTTTGAACGATGTGTCGGTGCCGTTGGATTAGAGATATCATAAATTTGAAGTGTGCCTTTTCCCACCAAGAGAGCTAAATCATCCTCGATCTCGACAATTCGTGGGCCGTTTGCAGATTGAATTGCAGAGAGGGGCTCCCACGAATCTCGTTCCTGTAAGTCGATTACATAAAACCCAGACGGGTCATCAACAGCGTAGCCAATAGTGCCGGAGGCGGCTACATCTCGACCGTACCCGTCTAGATACACCGAGCCTATGGCAGTGGGTGTCTCTGGGTCTGTGATGTCAACTAAGTCGACTCCTGACATGTGATCAGCTAGAAGAGCAGTAGCGCCAGAAATTTCAACGTCCTTGGCTTGGCCTGGCGTCTTGACAGAACCGATAAGTTCAGGGTTTATGGGGTCTGAGATATCAAGAATACCTAGGCCGAAGAAATCAGCCGCGACATAGACATGAGTTCCAATGATTGAAAAATCCCAAATTTTCTCTGGGAATTCATAAGAGGAAAGTCGCTGAGGAGAATCGAGTTTTGAAATATCAAAGATTGTCAGGGTTGCTTCTGCTGCGATAAAGAGTTTGTTGTCCTCTAATTGAACTAAATCGGCTGGAACTTCAAGGTGAATAATTTCATGAAAATCTTGAGCTTGAATAATCTGAGAGAGAGAGCCTACAAAAACAAAGACTGTTGCAATGAAAGTCCGCTTGAAGAAGATGTGCCGCCTCATTGGTTTTCCGTCCTTGCGATTCGGTAAAGGGCTGATTGAGTGCGAATAAAAAGGTTGCCGCGCACAATAGCGGGAGTCGCGAGTGTCATTTCATTTAAGGAATTTGTGTGAACGATTTCAAATTCCTCGCCAGCTTTTATCACGTAAGTATCGCCTGCCTCGCTTAAGGCAAAGACCTTTCCGTTGTAACCCCACGGAGAGGCAGAGAAACCGCTTCCGACCTTTAGTCGCTGTCGCCCATAAATTTCCTGTCCTGTTTGAGCGTCATGTGCGATCAATAGTCCTCGATCTAAGAGAGTGTAATATTGGCCTCTATAGACAAGTGCGGAGGTGTTGTAAGTCCCTAAGAGCGGATATGCCCATGCGACGTACTCCGAAGAAACTCTATTACCGGGAAATCGCGTCGACCAACTGGCATTCTCATCGGCCCAGAGTGAAATATCTCCCTCTGCACCAGGGTGTATCGCGTAGACGGGACGAAGAGCGCCACCTGGATATCCTGAGCTAATGTAGACCAAGCCATTTGCGATAAAGGGAGAAGGGGTGGTCAGGTTAGACATGCCATACAGCTCCCATAGAAGCTGTCCGTCTAGGTCGTAGGAACGCACTCCGTCGGTGCCTACAGTAACGATTTCAGTCCGAATACGATTCTCCCAGACAACCGGAGTCGACCAATTATTTCCACGTTCCTCGCGATCGATTCTCCAAAGTTCACGCCCTGTGTGTTTGTCTAAGGCCACCATGAAGGAAGCAGTTGTGTTGTCATTAACAATAAATAATCGATCTCCGTGAAGGGCTGGCGAAGCGGCCGTTCCAAGTTCGATAAGTGTGTTGAAGGACCCAATGTTCTTGGTCCAGATAACGTCTCCACTCATGTCTAGGGCAGCAATAAGTCCGACGCTTCCAAAGTAGACAAATAAATGTTCGCCGTCAGTGACAGGTGTTTCAGATGCGTAACTGTTCTTGATGTGGCGACGGAGTTCTGGAAGCTCTCGGAAGAGCTCCCGTTCCCAGAGGATTTTTCCATCATCAAAATTGAGTGCGTACACCATCCAGCGATGCATGCCGTTTGCACTTATATGGTCGTGCTCATCGTAAAGGCCAGGAACCGGAACAGCTTCGGCGTCAGTGCTGACAGCAGAAGTTAAGAAAATTCTGTCATTCCAAACAACGGGTGAACTCCAACCAAGGCCTGGAACCGATTGTTTCCAGATCACATTTTTTGTGTCACTCCATACGTCAGGAAGACGGGGATCGTCTGGGACGGCACCTGCATTTGGGCCTCTGAATTTCTCCCACTGGTTGTCTTGAGCTACCGTTTCAGTCGCATTTACGAAAAGAATGGATAAAAGATAAGCGAGTATTAAAGCAAGAGACATCAAACCCCCAAACTCGTATAAATTAAACTCCCGAGAATGTCTTTAGCTTACACATAAAGTGTGACTATATAGTGTCGCTGAGTATTGCGAAAGCGCCTTGGTTCTGAGTAAAAAAGTAAAAGGTGCACTAGTCGCACCGTGTGTTGACGGCTTGTTCTGCTCGTTGGTCCGTGGTTTGCAAATTGTGGAACGAATCTACTATGACATCCAAAACATGTACTCGAAGCATGCTGGGGTCTCTGGCTGGATTACCGCATAGCATTACCCGCTCGCCAATCGCCAAGGAATCAACAGGATCTTCGCCCCGGGAGAACGGTTTTGAACCTCGCCACTCCGCGAGCCAAGTAGAGGTGTTGTCCTGCAGGTCCGTGACCTTTACATGGAAAATGGAGTGAGGTCGACCAATCGATAGCAAAACAATCTCACCCTCTAGAGAGATTAACTCTTCATCGTTATAAATTTCGGCTGTCGGGTGGTGCGCTGTCGTTAAGATAAGCGCGAGTGGCCCGATGAGCCAGAATATGCCTGTTAGTAGATATTTCATTTATAAGCACCAAACGATGACCGAATCAATTTCAGATAGCATATCACTGATTAGTTGAATTGAATTAATCTATTGGAAAGTAATTACCCAATGAATGTTCTTCTTATTGAAGATGAAGAAAAAGTTGTCGCTGCACTTAGTGAAGCCCTTGAAACTGAGGGGTTTTGTGTAGGTGTTGAAAAAAACGGCCAGTCCGCGCTTGAAACTTTCAAAGAGGCAGAATGGGATGTTGTTCTGCTTGATTTAAATCTTCCAAAAAAAGATGGATTGAGTGTTTTGTCGACGATTCGGAGAGAAGATGTCAACACGCCAGTTCTGATTTTGACAGCTCGGGACAGTTTAAATGATCGGTTGGTGGGACTGAATGCCGGTGCAGATGATTACATTGTGAAACCGTTTGCCGTAGCAGAGGTGTTGGCTAGGATTCGAGCTGTTACGAGGCGATCTGTCAGCAATGTTCTTGAGCTGGTTAAGGTCGCTGATGTTGAATTAGACGTCGCGTCCCGTCGGTTAACACGAGCTGGTGTCGATATTTTTCTTACTTCAAAAGAATTTGATGTTTTTCTATGTTTAGCCCGTAATGCGGATAGTGTGATTTCTCGAGACACTCTGGCTCGAGAAATCTGGAAGGAATCCATCCGCAGTATCACCCTCAACAATGTTATTGATGTCCATATCGCCAAACTCCGAAAGAAGATTGACGATGGCCATTCGCGGAAACTTATACACACGGTGCGAGGAGTTGGATTTTCTCTTTCGGAGAAAAAATAGCACTTTTTTGAAAAGAATGAATTTTTCGAAACTTAGCATTCGATTAGTAGCCTGGAACCTGCTTGTTGTGGTGGGGGTGTTGTTGATCTATTCAGTAGTCGTGACTTTGTTTATTTACCGTAATGCTGATAGCGATTTGGATAGCCTGCTACGTAGTGATGCGCGATGGGCAGAGGAGATGGTTCAGGTCGATCGGGAGGGTGTGTTTACATGGTATGAGGGTGATCAATATATTGAAATGAGTCCTTGGCTTCAAGTCTGGAGTAACCGTGGAGAGCCGATTTATCGGACAGCTATAGCGCAGCGCTTGCAGGTCGAGAACTCCGATCGGTTTCTTGGCGATCCAGATGGTTTCTTCAGGTCCCTTGATGGCGATCCCGCACCTTTCAGGATGTTTACAAGAAAAACAAATTTATTTGGTCGCCCGGTTATCATCCAGGTCGGGCGATCGGAAGCTCTTATGCGGCAGGAGATTGGACAACTTGTGCTTGTGTTTTTGTTGGGTGTGCCATTGGGTTTAGGTTTTGCTGGCTTTGCATCTTACGTTGTCATCCGTCGAACTCTGAAGCCTTTGGTTCATATGGGGCAGCGGGCACGGGATATCCGTGTGTCGACTTTGCAACAAGGACTCCCGATAGAAAATCCATATGATGAAGTCGGAGAGGTCGGGTTGCTTTTCAATAAAATGTTGAAACGATTAGATGTGTCCTTTAAAGAAATACAAGAGTTTTCTGCGAATGTATCCCATCAGATTCGGAGTCCGCTGGCGGTGATTAGAAGTGTCGGCGAGACTGGTCTCAGTCGAGTTCGTTCTGTTCTTGAATACCAAAATATTATTGGGAGTGTGCTGGAGGAAGTTGATCGGCTGACGTATTTAACGGACAGACTTTTGATGATTGCGAGGAGTGATAGAGAGCACCTGGCGATTGCCAACAAATCTTTCGACTTAGGAGAACTTCTTAAAAGCGTGGTGAGTACCGTGGTTGTGCTTGCAGAGAATAAAGATCAGGATCTTACCCTTGCGGAAAGTGAATCGATCTTAATTGACGGAGATCCAGTTTTAATTCGTGAAGCGACGATGAATCTAGTTGACAATGCGATCAAATATACCCCTTCAGGTGGAACGATTACGGTGTTTCTGAAGAAATCTGATGGGTATGCCGATATATTGATTAATGATTCTGGGCCTGGTCTAGCAGGGAAAGAGGAGACGAGAGTTTTTGATCGATACCGTAGAGGGCAACAAGATGACTTAGCAGTCGAGGGTGTTGGCCTTGGCCTTGCGTTGGCTTCAAAAGCAGTTGAGGCCCATGGTGGGAGTTTGCGTTACGAGCGAAGCAAGCTCGGTGGGAGTTGTTTTATTCTTAGCTTGCCGATAGACGAACTTTAAAAATTCAGCAAATCTTCAGAATTTCCCGCACAGAAGTAATCGATAATTAAACATGTTTGTTAGTACATATTTTTCTTTATCTACTTGAATTAGAGGATCATGTTTTTAATATCTAAGGTTTTTAGAAGTGTGTTCACGTTCGCCGTGTTAAGTCTCGTGTTGGTCGGAGGGCAGGTTTTTGGGCAAGAAAACACTGCTGTTCAAGGGACAGTGTTTGATGAAACAGGAGGAGTGCTGCCTGGTGTCTCGGTAGAGTATGAAGATCAGAGCGGACAGGGGTCTTCAACGACGACTGACGCTGAAGGTGTTTATCGATTCGAAGCCGTAAAACTTGGGAGTGCTACTCTCACGTTTCGCTTAATAAATTTTTCAACCTCTCGAATAGATTTTGATGCAGTCGTCGGAGAGAATCGCTGGGATACAGTTCTTTCGCTTTCATTGACCGCAGATGTTGTTGTCACTGGGTCACGAACGTTTCGAAATATAGCCGACTTGGAAAACCCCCGAGAGAATTTAGTTGGCATTGCCACGTCGGCCAGTGTTGGCGCTATTACTGCCGAACAATTGGAGACAAGACCAATCATGCGACCCGGGGAAGTTCTTGAGACCGTTCCTGGTTTTATTACAAGCCAACATAGTGGGGAAGGAAAGGCAAACCAGTATTACCTGCGAGGTTTTAATCTGGATCACGGATCTGACTTTGCTACCACCTTGGTCGGCGTGCCAATGAATGAATCTTCTGGCGCGCATGCCCATGGTTATAGTGATGTTAACCTGTTGATTCCAGAATTGGTCAGTGGTGTCCAGTATACAAAAGGGCCGTATTTTGCTGAACATGGCGATTTCTCTGCTGCGGGATCTGCAAATATTAACTATGTGAACGTATTGGATAGACCAATTTTTAGTGTCAGTGCCGGGGGTCAAGGGTGGACGCGTGTTCTTGGTGCGGCGTCACCGAAAATAGGCGACGGAAACTTTCTGGTTGCCTTGGAGTTGGGCAAGAATGATGGACCCTGGGTAATGCCGGACGAGATGCGCAAGGTAAATGGCGTTATTCGGTATAGTCGAGGTGATCAACGGAATGGTTTCTCTTTCACAGGGATGGGGTATTCCGCAAATTGGAATTCGACAGATCAGATTCCATTAAGGGCGGTTGAGTCTGGCGCAATTAATCGTTTTGGAAATATCGATGACACGGACGCTGGTCGAACATACCGGTATTCAGGTGCCTTCGATTGGCTGCAGTCGAGCGGCAATCAATCGACTCGGGTGACCGTTTACGGATTGCGAGCCGGATTAAATCTCTTTCAAAATTTTACGTATTTCTTAGTCCATCCGCTGAATGGAGATCAGGTGGAGCAGGAAGGCAGACGGGTTGTGGGTGGAGGAAAAATCGTTCACAGGCGTCTTGGAAATGTTTTTGGTCGGTCTGTTGAGTCTTCAATAGGCAGCAGTTTGCGCCATGACCAGGTTGGGTCCGTTGGCTTGTATGACACTGTTGATCGACGACGCGTCAATACCATTCGAAACGATAGCGTGTCTCAGACTACGGTTGGGCTATTTGCGCAAAGTGAAATTGAGTGGAGCAGATTCTTCCGTACAAGCCTTGGGCTTCGTGGCGATATCTATCGGTATGATGTTGATGCTATTCGAGCTGCAAACACAGGATCGGGCACATCAGGAATTGTAAGTCCAAAACTCACGGCTGTTCTCGGGCCATGGAAATCAACAGAAATTTATCTGAATTACGGTACAGGCTTTCACAGTAATGACCCGCGGGCGGCAACAACTCACGTCGATCCGGTCTCAGGTGATCCGGTGGATTCAGAGTCGCCTTTAGTTCCGGCTCGAGGGGCAGAGGTGGGCATTAGATCCGTCGCTATTGATGGTCTTCAGACTACCGTTGCTCTGTGGTATCTGTCGTTTGATTCTGAACTTATTTTTGTCGGGGATGCTGGAATTGCTGAGGCGAGTCGGCCCAGTAGGCGTTTCGGGCTTGAGTGGACGAATTACTGGACGTTTACAGAATGGCTGGTAGGTGAGCTCGATCTTTCTTTTTCGAATGCAGAGTTTTCAGATTACGATCCCGCGGGGATGCTCATTCCTGGGGCTCTTGATCGGGTCGTTTCAGGTGGCATAACGGTTAAGCCGACGGACTCCAATAAATTCTTTGGTTCTTTGCGGCTTCGGCATTTTGGTCCTCGACCGCTTGTCGAAGATGGAAGTTTCATGTCGTCATCTACATCGATTTGGAATGGCGAGATAGGCTACGAGATTAATGACCGAATGAATGTGGTGGTTGAAGCATTTAACCTGCTGAATTCTGATGTGTCCGATATTGATTATTATTACACTTCCCGTCTGCTGGGAGAACCTCTGGACGGAGTCGATGACATTCACTTCCATCCAAGTTTGCCAAGAACTGCCAGAGTTGCCCTGAATATTTCCTTCTGATCTCGTTAGATTGCTGAAAAGTACAGTCTAGAATCAAATGGATTCTAGGCCGTACTATTTTGGTTAATTATTAGCGCGCTTACTCTTGAGGAAGTGCAAATACGTACAAAGCATTACCATTCGAGGGAGAGAATATCTCTGGACTGAGGACGGCTGAGATCGTCCGGAAAAGTCCGAGTCCTGTCGGCACTGCTACATACTGAGTGCCGTTGGCTTCATAGGTAATGGGATAGCCATGGGCGGCATGTCCTAAGCGGGTCTCCCACAGCACGTCTCCCGTCGTGGCGTCAAGCGCTTTGAAGTAGCGGTCTACATCACCAATAAATACAAGGCCACCACCAGTTGTCGTGGCGGACGTCAAAAAAGAGGCTCGTTGCTGGATACTCCACATTTCCTCTAAAGTACGCACATTATATGCGGCCAGTTTTCCGACCTGGTTGTCAGTGCCTGGCATATGTAAGATCTCAGGAATACCCGCTGTTCCCCCGCTTCCTTCTGTCAGTTCGACAGGTTGCCCGGTGAGGTTCATACACATTTGTTGAAGAGGGATGATGAGGGTTTCATTCTCTGGACTATATGCTGAGGCCTGCCAGTTATGGCCTCCGAACAAACCTGGGCATGCCTGGACAGGTTCACCCACAGCCGCGGCAGATATATCTGGTCGATAAGTAACTGTTCCCGTAGAGTGATTGATTGATTCGAAAATGTTTTGGAATACTGTCTCTTTAACTCCGAGAAATTCACCGTTTTCTCGATTGAGCTTCCAGAGCAGGCCATCCTTTGAAGCCGTGAAAAGATAGCGCTGATCATCGAGATCTATGAGAACTCGTTCGTAGACACTGTCCAGATCAAGGGTCTCGGCAGGAACGTGTTGAAAATACCAAGAGACTGATCCAGTGGTCGGATTGAGAGCTAAAGTCGAGTTTGTATAGAGAGCATCGTTTTGGGTCGACATTCCACGACTGGCGGCAACCCACGGTTTAGCTTGTGCAGTACCAATATAGAACAAGTTTAAATCAGGGTCATAGCTTCCTGGAATCCAAGTGTCGCCTCCTCCTCGTAAGTGAGGTGGGATGTCTCCCCAGGACCCGTTGTTGATATCCCCAGGAAGTGCAATGGTCGAGGTGCGCCATATTTCCTCGCCCGTCTCAGGATCGTGTCCAGTAATAAAACACCCATCGTCTGTGAAGCGTTCGCAGCCGTTAATACCGCTAACAATTACACCATTAGCGACGACTGGGGTACTGGTCTGAGTGTACCCCTGGGTATAGTCCGCTTTTTCTGTGCGCCAGACCTGGTCACCTGTTGCTGTATCGATAGCGACAATGGCAGCATCGTAAGTCGATAGAAAAATCTTGTCCTGGTATAATGCCAATCCTCGGGTAGCCCCGGTTCCAGTCAAGGAATCAGGTGGAAACTCGTAGCGGTATTCCCAGAGGATATCTCCGGTTGCACCGTCGATGGCTTGAACGACGTTGCCAGGATTTGCCAAAAACATCACACCATCATGCACGATTGGTGATGTTTGATTCTGACCATCTCTCATAGAGATCGCCCATGCTAGTTGGAGCTGGTTGACGTTGGTTTTGTCTATCTGGTCGAGAGGGCTGTACCCGTGGTTGTCGAGGGTTCGTCGCCAAGAAGGCCAATCAGCGTCCGGTGGTGCCTGTAATAAAGCGTCTGTGACTACGGAAAGAGCTAGCGGTTCTTTTGTGCCTATTCGAGTCGTTTGCCCGCTTGGTACGGTATCCGACTCGTTTGGAGGGGGAACCGGGGAACCGCCTCCGAGAAGGAAGTTGGCAATTTCAGAATAAGCCAATTCAGACAGTCGGCCAGCTTGTCCTGGAGGCATTTCATTGCGAATGTAATCAACAAGCGCAGATCCGTTGTTGACGCTCCACTTGTTCTCGAACATTTCACCACTCAACGCTGGGGCATGCGCTCCACCTTGAAGAGTTAGTCCATGACATTCAGCACACGACTGTTGATAACTGGACTCTCCGTTGGATTGTGCCGCTGAACTTCCAAGTAGTGTCGACGAAAAGAAGGCAGTAATCAACAGAAGTCTCAAACTAAAACGTGTCATAAATGTATGCTCCTTTAAATCCTTATTAACCGGTCTGCCGGATGCGTGCATAGACTCCTAAATATTAACTTCCCGGCGTCCAAATCTGAGATTTCGGTTCACCGGAAAGTTTTAAGATGAGATCATTTAGTTTCTTTACGAAAGTCGCGGGATCGTTCAGGTGTCCACCTTCGGCCAACATAGCTTGATCAAATAAAATGTGCGCCCAATCGGAAAAATGATTGTCATCTTTTTCGTCTTTCAGCGCCTTGACGATGGGATGGGAAGGATTTAATTCAAGAATAAGCGCTGCTGCTGGCACATTTTGTCCTGCTGCCTGAAGAACTCGTTCGAGGTTGCTGCTGATCCCATCCTGCTCCGTCACAAGACAGGCAGGCGATTCGATAAGACGGTCGGTCAGACGCACGGTTTTCGCTTTATCTCCGAGCGCTGCCTGAACGCGCGCAAGCATTGGTGCAAAGTCAGCGTCCTCGTGAGTATCAATTTTATTCTTGGTATCCATACCATCAATACTGCCAAGGTCGAGATCTCCTTTGGTTACGGATTGCAACTGTTTGTCTTCGAAAATTGGTAAATGCGCGACAAGCCATTCATCTACGCGGTCATGGAGTAAGAGAACCTCAATGTTTTGTTTTCTAAAGACTTCAAGGTGAGGACTATTACTCGCGGCCGAAAATCCATCTGCTGTAATGTAGTAAATATTTTCTTGACCTGATGGCATCCGCTGTACGTAGTCAGATAATGAGACAGACTGCTCTTCCGTATCAGCATGAGTCGACGCAAAACGTAAAAGGTTCGCAATTCGGTTCTTGTTTTCAGTGTCCTCACCAACACCTTCCTTCATCACGCGGCCAAACTCTTTCCAAAAAGTGTTGTAGCTGTCTGTTTGTTTAGCGCATAGGTCTTCGAGAAGTCCGAGGATTCGTTTCGTTGATGCTTTTTTTATTGCTTCCACATCGCGTGAATTCTGAAGAAGTTCCCGTGATACATTGAGAGGTAGATCGTTTGAATCGATGATCCCACGCACAAAACGAAGATAATTGGGCAAAATTTGATCCGCGCCATCCATAATAAAAACCCGGCGGACGTAAAGTTTAATTCCGTGTTGTTCTTCTCTGTTCCAAAGGTCAAAGGGCGCCTGCTGGGGAATATAAAATAGAAGGGTATATTCTTGCCGGCCCTCTACTTTGCTGTGAGTATAAGTGAGTGGATCAAGGAAATCGTGAGCCAGATGTTTGTAGAACTCAAAATATTGATTTTCAGTAATTTCTGATTTAGGTCGGGACCATAAAGCTGATGCCTGATTTATTTTTTCAGCTTCTGAACTCTTTGGTGGGCTCTCACCTGAGTTCGCATGTTGGGGCGTCTGTTCCTTTTCCATTAGAATCGGAATTGTTATGTGGTCAGAATATTTTTGACTAATGGTTCTTAGTGTGGGCACTGAAAGGAGTTCGTCTTCGTCTTTGCGCAGATGCAAGATGACATCCGTGCCTCTAGAGGACTTCAACTTTGAGGAGAGTGTGTAGTCTCCCTCTCCCTTGCTATCCCAGTGAACTCCTTCAGTTTCTGATGACCCGGCACGCCGAGTAATAAGCTCGACTCGATCTGCGACAATGAAAGCGGAATAAAACCCAACGCCGAATTGCCCAATTAATTTAGCGTCAGCAGCTTGGTCGCCTGTTAATTTATTCATGAATTCTCGTGTTCCAGATTTAGCAATTGTTCCAATTTGCTCGACGACTTCTTGACGAGACATGCCAATTCCGTTGTCAGTAAATGTGATGGTTCGAGATTTACTGTCAATTGTTATTTGTATCTGGAGTTCAGAAGGATCACTTAGGAGCTCTTTTTTTGTCAGCGCTTCAAAGCGAAGTTTGTCGCAAGCATCGGATGCGTTTGAAATTAATTCTCTGACAAAAATTTCCTTATTAGAGTAGAGAGAGTGAATCATCAGCTGCAGGAGCTGACGCGCTTCTGTCTGAAAATTCAGAGTTTCTTTGTCTTGTTGTTCTGTCACTTTCCGGCTCCAAAAAGTATTTCTGGTCTATTAGTGGCATTGAATATAGATGAGTTCTTATTATTATTTCACTATTACGAATTGAATGATTTTTACACTATGAAAAATCCAATCTTTTAAAGTGAAAATGGTGGACCGCATGGGATTTGAACCCACGACCTCCGCGTTGCGAACGCGGCGCTCTCCCAGCTGAGCTAGCGGCCCATTTTTAATAGTTTACAAGAAATCATCAGTGTTTATTGAGAGAGCCTGTGCGATGAAAAGTTGAAGAGAGTTTTGCAATGTAGTCATTCGGGTGACTTGATAAGAGAGGTTCGTCCTGTCTTGTTTGTTAACCGATCTGGGTAGACTGAAAGAAGTTCAAGGTATTTAAGAGCTCCTCCCGTATTGAAAAGAACGACGTGGTCATCTTTTTTTATCATGTTCTGACTCCGTAAACTTTTAAGCGCCGCTAGGGTCGCTCCTCCCTCTGGAGCGGCGCTGATTCCTTCACGAACACCCAATTCCAACATACCTGAAATCATTTCCTCGTCACTTACGGCTACTGCAGTACCGTTACTTTCTCGCAGAACCTTAAGGATTAGAAAATCGCCAATACCTTTAGGGACCCGGAGGCCATCGGCGATTGTGCGAGCGTTGGGCCAAGAGGGGGCTATCGTTTTTTTACTGTGAAAAGCTTTCACAATTGGGGCACAATTTTCGGCTTGCACTGAGACGAATTTAGGGCTTAAGCCCTTTGGCAGCCATCCCAGGTTCTTTAATTCCGAAAGAGCCTTCCACATTCCAACGATTCCCGTCCCTCCACCCGTCGGATAAATCATCCAGTCGGGTAAGGTCCAATGTAGTTGTTCCGCAACTTCATAGGCTAGGGTTTTTTTACCCTCCAAGCGGTAGGGCTCCTTAAGTGTAGACACGTCGTACCAGTCGTTCTCTGAGCAAAGACGCGCAGCCTCCCTTCCGGCATCGGTAATCACTCCATCGACTAATGTAATGTTAGCCCCGTAAAGTTCGCATTCTTTTATAAAAGGTTTTTTAATGTCACTCGGTAAAAAGACTTCAGCAAGTAGGCCTGCCTGTGCCGCGTACGCGGCGAGGGCATTGGCCGCATTGCCGGCGGATGGGACTGAGAGTATCCGTGCGCCTAGGTCTCTAGCTCGGGTTACTGCCACCGAGAGACCGCGGGCCTTGAAAGAGTTTGTTGGATTAATCGATTCATCTTTAACATGAATTGTTCTGATGTCTAGTTCTCTTTCTAAATGTGGGCTTCGGAGTAAGGGAGTGAATCCTTCGCCAAGTGAAACAGGTTCTTGTTTTTCATCTATAGGCAGGACTTCGCGATACCTCCATAATGAAGAAATCCTGCCGGCTAATGATTTCTTCTGCCAGGTGTGAGACAGGGTTTCAAGGTCATACTCTGCAAAAAGAGGCGATCCACATACACAGAGGTGTTGTTCGACATTTGGGTTGAATGTCGGAGCGCCACACTGCGCGGCACAAATCAAGTGGCGTAAGTTCGACATAAGGATGTGGTTACTTTAGTAATGAAAGTGAGAGACCGTTGACCTCTATTGTTCTAATAGTTCTGAGTCTTTTGCCTTCTGAAGTTCGTCGATTTGATTGATGCATGCGTCAGTCAACTTTTGAACTTTCTCAAGTGCACGTCGTTCATCGTCTTCGCCAAGGTCGCGAGTTTTTAGAAGTTTCTTCAATGCGTCATTCGCTTCCCGACGGATTTGCCTCACGCTATTTCGTCCGTCCTCCACAAGTTTGTGTACAAGTTTTGAAAGCTCTATACGTCGTTCACTTGTTAACGGTGGTACCGGTATTCGGATGACTTTGCCATCGTTGGAGGGGTTTAACCCGAGGTTAGCCTGCCTGATAGCCTTTTCAATGGCGGCCATCTGCGATGGGTCAAACGGAGAGGCAACAATCAGGGTCGGCTCAGGTACAGATAAGGTTGCCACTTGATTTAAAGGCATCTGTGAGCCGTATGCTTCTACTTGTACAGAATCTAAAATGCCAACGGACGCTCTACCCGTTCTGACCCCGGAAAGTTCATGACGGACGTGTTCGATGGCTCCAGTCATTTTTCGTCTTGCTTCATTGTCGATTTCGGTGGGATTAGTATGCATTTTGAGTGCCTTAGTTAATGATTTCAGCTAGACAGAGATCAGAGAACCTACTTCTTCTCCAAGGACGGCTCGTTTAATATTTCCTGGCGTTTTTAGATTAAAGATCACAATGGGAAGTTTGTTGTCCATGCAAAGAGAAATCGCAGTCGCGTCCATTACTTTTAGTTGCTGTTCAAGGACTTCCAGGTAACTAACACGATCGAGTCGTTTCGCGTCCGCCACTATGTTTGGGTCGGCTGTGAAAATTCCGTCAACTTTGGTGGCCTTGAGAATTACGTCTGCTCTTATCTCCATCGCACGTAAGGCGGCCGCCGTATCGGTTGTGAAATAAGGGTTGCCTGTTCCGGCTGCAAAAACAACGACACGATTTTTTTCAAGGTGTCGGACAGCCCTTCTGCGAATAAATGGCTCAGCAATTTCCCGCATCTCGATAGCTGTGACAAGACGGGTTTCGGTGCCCGTGCGTTCGATTGCGTCGACAAGTGCAAGCCCGTTCATGACGGTGGCCAGCATTCCCATGTAATCGGCCGTCGCTCTGTCAAGGCCACGTGTGCTTTCTGCAACACCGCGAAAAATGTTTCCGCCACCAATGACAACCGCTGTTTGCACGCCGAGTTGCTGTACTTCTGAGATTTCCTTTGCTATGTTTGCTGCGAAGGAAGGATCAATCCCGTAGGATTGCTCGCCCATCAAAGCTTCGCCTGAGAGTTTAAGTAGGACTCGTTTGTAAGAAGGAGACGTCATGGCGCTGACGATTATAGATCAGCGCTACAGCTAACAGGATGGTTACTCGTTATCTTCCCCAACTTTAAATCTTGAAAACCGAGTAATTGTGATGTTTTCGCCGAGTTTCGCAATCGCGCTGTTCACCAGTTCCCCGATTGTTGTCTTGGGTTCGCGTATAGACGGCTGGTCTAGAAGAACTATCTGTTCGTAGAAACTGTTTAATTTGCCTTCAACGATCTTTTCAATTACTTCTGGTGGTTTATTGGAGCTCTCGAACTGGGCTCGAACGATGTTTTTTTCCCTTTCAAGGTCATCGGCCGGTACTTCTTCTCGAGTGACGCAAGTGGGGTTTGCTGCAGCGACGTGCATGGAAACCTCTTTCACAAGATTTTGAAAGTCGTCTGTTCTGGCGACAAAGTCAGATTCACAATTCATTTCAAGAAGTACGCCAACTTGTCCGCCCTGATGAATATAGTGTCCAATTAATCCTTGGGCAGTCGTCCGTCCGGCTCGTTTGGCTGCTTTGGCTTGGCCTTTTGTCCGCAGAACGATTACAGCCTTTTCGATGTCACCATCTGATTCCGCTAAGGCCGATTTACATTCCATGAATCCGGCGCCTGTGATGTCTCTCAGTTCTTTAACCTGATTAGCACTAATGGTCATTTTTACATCCTAAGGTCTTCTTCGACTTCTATTGAGTTCTGTTCATTCAGGCAGGGAAGCTTCTTTTTATGCAGGTGACGGGGACTCAGCCGGACCTTCCCCAGTTTTCTCTTCTTGTTCCCTTTGATCTACGTCGTCGCCATTAGAGTCCGCTTTCGATTCTCGAATAGTCCGGCCAGAAATTACTGCGTCGGCGATTCGGGATGCAAATAGACGGATTGATCTGAGCGCATCGTCATTGCCGGGAATAATGTAATCTACGTCGTCAGGATTACAGTTAGTGTCTACGAGGCCAATAACCGGTATTTTCAGAGTGCGAGCTTCATCGACTGCAATTTTCTCTTTTCGTGTGTCCACCACAAAAATAGCATCCGGTAGAGTCGTCATTTTGCGAATGCCGTCTAGGTTTCGATGAAGTTTTCGTTTTTCTTTTTCGATTTTTGCAATTTCCTTTTTTGACAAGGACTCGTATCGTCCGTCCTCAGCCATTGCTTCAAGCTCACGTAATCTTCCGATGCTTCTTTGAATAGTCGAAAAATTAGTTAAGAGGCCACCGAGCCACCGTTCGTTTACAAAATACATTCCACACCGCCGGGCTTCTTCTTGAATGAGATCCTGCGCTTGTCGTTTTGTGCCAACGAAGAGGATAGAACGTCCATCTAATGCAAGCTGAGTGACAAAACTTTCAGCTTTGGTGAATAGTTTCGCCGTTTTGCCCAAATCGATGACGTAAATGCCGTTCTGCTCGCCAAAAATGAATTTCTTCATTTTTGGATTCCAACGGCGCGTCTGGTGTCCAAAGTGAACGCCAGCATCCAGTAATTCTTTCATCGTAATTGGGGCCAAACTACCTCCAAAAAACTATTTTAACGTTTGCTGAATTGAAATCGTTTTCTCGCTCCAGCAAGACCGTACTTCTTACGTTCCTTAACCCTAGCGTCTCGAGTTAATAGGCCAGCTTTCTTTAAAAGTGGGCGAAACTCGGGGTCGGCTTCTACGAGTGCTCGTGCGATACCGAGTCGAAGAGCACCGGCTTGACCTGTAATCCCTCCACCAGAAGCCGTTGCGCGTATGTCAAATTTATCTCCGGCTTCACAAATGAGAAGTGGTTCGTTGATACGGGTCCGGACCGACGCAATTGGAAAATGTGTCTCCAAACTTCTGTCATTAATACTGATGCTTCCGGTGCCTGGTTTGAGAAACACTCGTGCAGTCGATTTCTTTCGCCGACCAGTCCCATAAGAATCAACCGTCACGTCTAGTCCACCTCGTATTTTATTGGGTTTTGGGCCGTGTGCGGATGCTCAGGACCCGCGTAAACTTTGAGTTTTCTGTACATGGAATTTGCAAGCTTATTTTTGGGTAGCATGCCCTTCACGGCCTGCTCGATGATTCGGGTTGGCTGGTCTTTGCGAACAGTTACAGCACGGTCTTCTCGAAGGCCACCAGGGTAACCACTGTGCTGCCTATATAATTTTTTATTTTCCTTGTCTCCGGTGAGCTTGACCTGTTTAGCGTTGACTATCACAACATGATCGCCAAGATCCAGAAAAGGTGTATATGAGGGTTTGTGTTTACCCTGTAATAGGGTAGCGGCAACTGTGGCAACTCGACCAACCGATTTTGAGTCAGCATCGATCAGCTTCCATGTCACATCATGTTTGTCGCCTGAAGGAATAAGCGTTGACATAAAATTAACGTACGTAATAAACCCTCAAAATAGAGAAAATTATATCAGCCGTAAACGCCAGATGTTACAGAGCATTGACCTTACTGTCAAGATATAGCCTATGTTTCAAGGCATTTACTGGCATCGTATTTAGGTGATCTATTCCTGAAACTTGTCAGATTTAACGTTAGAGTTTTTTTTTAGATTTGACACAGGAAAAGACTAAGTAGTCATCGGTGAGCAGAAAAATGGTTTCTGTGAAAATTTGATTTTGTGTCTATTTCCAGAATAATTTTAATGGTTTCGTTTTGGTTATGGTCGAATGGTTCATCTTCTGCGATTTCGCTTCATCTGCATTCAATGGAGTCGGTTTGAATTTTTGATAAGTCGAGGCGCGATAGGAAACAATAATGCTTGATAGAGAGGTTATAGAAATCAAGGAACGTGTCGAAAGACTCAGGATTCGATTGGCTGAATCAGATTTTGGGTGTTTTATAGTTACAAACCTCAATAATTTGTTGTATTTGACAGGGATGCGATCAAGCGCGGGTGCGGCACTTATCGATGAAGAGAAGGTGGTGCTTATCATTGATGGAAGGTATATCACTGTCGCAGAGGAATTAGCTGATCTACACTGGAGGACCGGGCTACAGGTTGTCCAAGTCGACGGGTCATACGATGAAACGATCGTGATGCAGGTGCTCCAAGGGCACTTCAAACGTCTAGGTGTCGAAAGTGAACATCTTTCAATTAAACGGTTTAGATGGTTTGAAGAGAGCTTGAAAAGTAAGTGTGAGATTAGAGAGACTATCGGACTCATTGAAGACTTAAGAGAAGTAAAAGGTGAATTTGAGCTTTCGTGTTTAAGGACAGGGGGGCGGCTTCTCGCTAGGGTGGCTGATGAGTCTGTTCAGTTAGTTAAGCCCGGAAGACGCGAACGAGAAATCGCTTTCGATATTGACAGATGCATTGAGAATGTTGGTTTTGAGGCTCTGGCCTTTGACACTATAGTGGCTTCAGGTTGTAACAGTGCGTTGCCTCATGCCAAGCCGACTGAAAGACGAATTAAAGAGGGAGACCTAGTGGTACTGGACTTTGGGGGACGCTACAGCGGATACTGCGTGGACATGACTCGTACAGTAGCAGTTGGGAACTGTTCCGAAGAACTGATTCGCATGCGTGATGGTGTGCGGGAGGCGCACAGTATGGCAATCGACTCAGTCAGACCTGGCGTTCGTGCAAGTGAGGTAGATCGTGTCGCTCGTGATGTGCTTGGGCGATATGGACTGGCTGACAAATTTGTCCACAGTACGGGCCACGGTTTAGGTTTGGAAGTTCATGAATCTCCTAGATTAGCGCCGGCGGTTCAATTAGAGAAGGCTGGTCTCGATCGAACGTTGAGAAATGGTATGGTTTTTACGGTTGAACCTGGTGTGTACCAACCAGGTGTCGGTGGTGTTCGCATCGAGGATGATATCGAGGTCACCGATAATGGATGCCAAGTCTTGACCGCCACGCGGTTAGGCTAGGAAAAAAGGGAATGTATTGTGAGTAATCCAAATTATTGGCGGAGACTGGGAACAGCATAATGGCAGAAGATTTACGCAAGCTTGAAGAGCTGATCGATTTAATGGACGCACGCGGTGTCGAGGAGTTGGAAGTGGAGCTAAAAGACACGCGAGTAAGGCTTCGCAAGTCCCATAACAAACAACCTGCACCTGCAAGTATTCCGGTTCCTCAAGAGGATCAGAATGTGGAAAATAGAGCAGTTGATGGGAGGGTTTCTGCTGAGAAGGAGGATGACGGTCTTGCATTTATAAAGTCTCCTATTGTCGGGACATTTTATTCTGCGCCAGAACCTGGCGCCGATCCTTTTGTAAAGGTTGGAACAAGAGTTAAGAAAGGGCAGGTTCTTTGTATTGTCGAAGCCATGAAGCTGATGAATGAGATTGATTCTGACCAGGATGGTGAGGTCGTCGAGGTGTTGGTGGAGAACAATCAGGCTATTCAGTATGGGCAGGCCTTGTTTTCAATTAAGCCACTTTGATTCACTGAGCGATTAATATTAATAGCTGTTTCCAGATTATAGATATTCCTCCGTTATGTTCAAAAAAATACTTATTGCGAATAGAGGGGAGATTGCGCTCCGCATCATCTATGCATGCCGAGAGTTAGGAATAAACACTGTTGCTGTTTATTCCGAAGCTGACCAAGACGCGTTACATGTTCGTTTCGCGGATGAGGAGGTTTGTATAGGTCCCCCTAGACCTATTGATAGCTATCTTAATGTGCCAGCCATTATTTCGGCGGCTGAAATAACGGGCGCGGATGCCATTCATCCTGGCTATGGGTTTTTGTCGGAGAGTGGCTACATGGCCGAAGCTACGGAGGCATGCGGTGTCAAATTTATTGGTCCTCCATCCTCAGTTCTTCGTCTCGTTGGAGACAAAGCACAAGCGCGACAGGCAATGAAAAAAGCGGGCCTCCCGGTTCTTCCTGGATCAGAGGAGCCGCCGGCAAGCTTAGCACTTGCAATGAAAGCTGCCCGAAAGCTGGGGTACCCGTTGATACTAAAGGCAACGGCCGGAGGTGGAGGGAGAGGGATGAGAATCGTTCGGGCGAAGGAGGATCTTGAACATGCATGGTTAACAGCCCAACAGGAGGCAGCTTCGGCTTTTGGTGATGGAAGTATCTATTTAGAGAAATATATTGAAGGTCCCAGACATATTGAGTTCCAAGTCTTAGCGGACGGCAGCGGAAATGTTGTACATCTTGGTGAACGAGAGTGTTCTATTCAAAGGCGTCATCAAAAATTGATTGAGGAGTGCCCGTCTACAGTGTTAACTGAGAGGCAACGCCGAAAGTTGGGTCGGCTCGTAACTGGTGCGGCTGAAACGGTGGGATACCAGAATGCCGGTACGTTCGAATTTTTAATGGATGAAAGTGGTGAATTTTATTTTTTGGAGGCAAATGCCCGCCTACAAGTCGAACATCCGATTACTGAAATAGTTACAGGCACCGATATCGTAAAAGAGCAGATTCGAATTGCAGCGGGATATGAGTTGTCATTTCGTCAACGAGACATTAGCTGGAGTGGGCATGCGGTCGAGTGTCGCATTAATGCCGAACATCCTTTTACATTTAGACCCTCTCCTGGCAGGGTGAAAGTCTTCAGTATTCCGGGTGGTCCTGGAATTAGGGTAGACAGTGCGGCTCATGCCGAGGTAACGATTCCCCCATATTATGATTCGCTAGTTGCGAAAATCATTGCGCATGGCACAACTCGGGAGGAAGCTATTTCAAGAATGCGGCGCACTCTCTCAATGACGGTCATTGAGGGAATTGAGACAACGATAGCGCTGCACCTTAAGATTCTCCAAGATCCAGATTTTCTTTCTGGAGCGTTTAGTACTGCGTTTATGGATCGTTTCCAGGTGAAATGAAAGCATCAGGCCTCTATGCGATTGTGGATCAGGCAATTTCGTCTGCCCATAGCTGGGATCCTTTTCGGTTGGCAGAAACGTATTTGGCGGGCGGAGCAAAACTCATACAACTAAGAATGCCCTTAGCAGACAGTGGGTCATTCCTGCGGCTATGCGATCAAGTCGTCGCGGCGGCAGAACCCTTTGATGCAACAGTAATTGTGAATGATCGTGCCGATTTAGCCCTTATTAGCGGCGCACATGGTGTCCATGTTGGGCAGTCAGACATGTCAGTTCAAGCCATTAGGGGACTGTTACCGGATGGTTCTATTGTAGGTCTTTCTACCCATAATCTTTCGCAAATAAACGAAACTGCAAGAGGCGAGCTTTCCTATGTTGCGGTTGGACCAGTCTTTGAGACGAAGACTAAGAAGACAGGGTTCACAGCGAAAGGGTTAGAGCTCGTAAAGAGCGCTGTCGATCGGCAGGTTCGACCAGTTTTCGCGATCGGTGGCATTACCTTAGATAGAGTGCCGGAGATAATCAAAGCGGGCGCCGCCGGCGTGGCGGTAATCTCAGATCTTCTTTGTGGGAATCAGCCCGAACGCCGAGTCAGGGATTACCTTGACTGCCTTGAGGATTCGGCGAAGTAATCTCGAGTTAGCGATCGGACGGTGCCCACTAGAAAGATCAGCGCGACAAGGTTGGGCAGTGCCATGAATCCGTTTAATAGAGTTCCAATAGCCCAGACGAGAGGCACAGAAACAACTGATCCAACAAGGATTAAAAGTGTAAACAGCATTCGGTAAGCAAGAATAACCCTGGAACCGAAAATGAATTCCACGCATTTCTCACCGTAATAACACCAACCGATTAGTGTCGAGAAACCAAATAGAAAAGAGCAGAGCGCGACCAGTAGTGATGCAAATGGGATTGTGCTCGAAAAGGCCGCAGCGGTTAAGTCGCCGCTCGCGTTTTGATACTGGGGCTCAAGCCAGAGCCCCGAAGCGATAATAACGAATGCTGTAAGAGAGCACACAACAATTGTGTCAATGAAAACCTCAAAAACGCCTACCAGACCTTGTTTCACTGGGTGGCTAACATCCGCTATTCCATGGGCGATGGGGGCACTTCCGAGTCCCGCCTCGTTCGAAAGCACTCCACGGCTCACACCGGCCGCAATAACCTGCGCAACGCTTGCGCCAGCAAAACCACCTAAAGCGGCAGCAGGAGAAAACGCGCTCGTAATTATGAGAGAAAAAACTTCAGGTACACGGTCAAGATTGAAGAGTAGAAATAAAAGTGCCATAAGAAGGTAAAGAACAATCATTGTTGGAACGAGCTTGGCTGCAACGGATGCTATTCTTTTTATGCCTCCAAAAAGAACAAGACCGACAATGGTGGTGATCAGTAGTCCAGGGATCAATGGAGATATTTCGATTCCTGTCATTGCACGAGTCGCCTCGGTGAAAGTCCTTGCGACGGTATTTGACTGAGCCATGTTGCCTGTCCCGAACAGAGCCGCGCAGGCACCAAAAAGTGCGAAACTGTAAGCGAGAGGTTTAGCGATAAGAGGTGATTTTATGCCTCCTGTAATGTAGTACATAGGGCCACTTGCCAAATCACCAGTATCACGACGAACACGGTAATGCACTCCTAGTACGGCCTCGGAGTATTTTGTTGCCATGCCGAAGGCAGCTGTTACCCACATCCACACTATTGCTCCGGGGCCACCTATAAGAATTGCAGTTGCGACACCTCCGATGTTTCCGTTTCCAACAGTCGAAGCCAGTGCTGTCGCGAGCGCTTGAAATGGGGTGATTGTATTTTTTTTGTCAGGTTCTTTCCGCGATGATCTAGCAAGGATAAATCTAACGGCCAGAGGGAATCGTCGAATTTGTACAAGACCAGTCGATATAGTTAATAAAGCACCTACTAAAACAAGAACAACTGGCATCGCAAATGGCTGCCACATGAGCCCATCAAGGGCTTGTATTCGTTCTGTTAGTGAATTCATTAGTCTTCTTTACCCCGATGCTTAATAGAGTGAGAGAAAGGTAGCTCCTATAATTAATGCGATCGCCATTGGGCAGACCCATCGGATTAAAAATTCCCAAAATGTCTTTGCGGGAAACCAGGCATTATGAAGTGTAAGTTCGACAAGAGCCTTTTTTGTTCCCCATGCCAATCCGACAAATAGCGCTGTAAACAGTCCTCCTATTGGTAGAGCAAAATCATTCCAGACGGTTGACATTAAGGTCAAAAAGTCAATCCCAAGAATAGGTAGTGTGGTGAAAAGCTCAACTGAACCATTTCCTAAGGCTGACGGTACGGCAATTACGAATACGATCCCAGTGACTGTGGCGACGGAGCGTCGTCTTGTCCAACCTCTGGCATCCACACAGTGAGATACTGGGACTTCAAGAAGGGATATCGTAGAGGTCAAGGCAGCCACCGATAACAGCACGAAGAATGTGGCGCCGAAGATGTCACCGCCCGGTAGCTCTGAAAAGAGACGGGGCAGGACAGCAAAAATTAATCCAGGGCCGCTAGTACTTGGGTCGAATCCAGTTATTGAGAAACCTGCAGGGAAAATTATAAAGCCTGCCAGTAGGGCGATGAGAGTGTCAAGTAGAGCTACCCATATGGCCGCTGAGGCAATTCCGGTGCGTTTATCAAGGTAACTTCCGTAGGTAAGAATTGCTCCCATTCCCAAGCTCAATGAAAAGAATGCTTGTCCAAGTGCTGAATTAAAGACCGAGATGTCGAGCAACCGCGCCGGGTCCGGTGTCAGGTAGTATCTGAGTCCTTCAGCTGCACCAGGAAGGGTCAGTGCTCGGAATGCTAGAATAACCAGTAATCCAATTAATACAGGCATTAGAGCTTTTGTGACCCGCTCGATTCCAGTTCGAATTCCTCCAATTAATACAGCAGCAGTACTTGTGAGTACCAGAAGTGTAAGGCTAACGTTTACCCATCCCCGTGCAGTAAAGTTTTCAAATAAAAGGCTAACGTCATGTTGGGGATCCGTCAGCTGTCCGGTCAATGAAAACCAAGCATATGCGACGGTCCACCCAGCGATAACACTGTAAAAAGACAGGATTCCAACGCCAGCGAGAACCCCTATGCCACCGACTAGCCACCAATAGGTAGACGGTTTCAAGGTGGAGAACGAACGCACGGGGGACATTTGTGTTCGCCTGCCAATTGCAATTTCGCTCACCAAAATCGGGAAACAAATTAAGACAATGCACATCAAATAAATTAAGACGAAGGCGGCGCCACCACCTTGGCCAACACGGGTCGGAAATCCCCATATATTACCTAACCCAACGGCTGAGCCAGCAGCCGCCAGAATAAACCCGATTCGCGAACTCCAAGAACCTCGATGTGTCATATCGAATTCGGCATTCTACTGAATGTTGGGCAAAAGCTGAAGTCTAGATAGAGTATGCTTTAAAAATCAGTGTTGAATAGTCTGGTTAAAAATTTTTTCACAGGGGTTAGAGAAACGTGACGAGTCGGTTACTTGATGGAACATCAGCAGCTAATGAAATTCGAGAAGGACTTCGGTCTAGAATTTTAGATTTTACAATGAAAGCCGAGAGACCACCGAAGCTTGGTATTTTACTGGCCGGAAATGATCCGGGCTCGGAGATATATGTTCGAAATAAAATTAAGAACAGTCAAGAACTAGGCATGGAGACTGATCTGAGGCGCTTGCCGGACTCGGCTTCATTGGCTCATGCCATGAAAATTGTTTCAGAGTTTAATCAAGATGGATCTACGGATGGGATATTAGTGCAGTCCCCGTTACCAGCAGGTATGGGGGGAGATGCTGAGCAACAAGTGTTTGACGCTATTGCAGCGGAAAAAGATGTAGACGGTTTTAACCCAGTGAGCGTAGGAAGGTTGGTTCAAAAGCGTGCTGCCTTGGCGCCTTGTACGCCGTCAGGAATAATCAAGCTTTTAGATCGCGAAAAGATCGATATGTCAGGGCAACACGCAGTTGTGATAGGCAGAAGCGATATTGTTGGAAAGCCTATGGCCATGTTGCTTCTTCATCGGAATGCCACAGTTACGATTTGCCATTCAAGAACTAATAATCTCTGCGACGTCGCGGCGACGGCCGACATTCTTGTAGCGGCCATTGGTAGAGCAGGATTTGTCACGAGGGATTTTGTTAAACCGGGTTCCGTGGTTATAGATGTCGGGATGAACAGGCTTGATGATAGAGATGATGTGGCGGAAATGTTTGGACCGAAATCAAAGAAAATTGCGGCTTTTGATAAACGGGG
>CAYFFV010000010.1:0-89351 GCA_964342695.1 uncultured Vicinamibacteraceae bacterium | reverse complement strand
ATTGCCGTTGGTCTTGATCGATATCGTTGCCGTCGCTTCGCGTGCCGCCGCTGTCACTCGCTCCTCCCCCGCGACCGCCTAAAAGGACGACGCGGTCGGCACGTACCTCAGTCGTGTAACGCTTGTTGCCATCTTTGTCATCCCACTGACGTGTTTGAAGACGACCCTCTACATAAATCTGTCGACCCTTCAGTAGGTATTCAGAAAGAGACTCTGCCGTTTTTCCCCACAGCACGACTCGATGCCATTCGGTCTTTTCTTGCCGCTGGCCAGACTTGTCGTTCCAGAAATCGGTTGTGGCCATATTCAATGTTGCGACGGCGGTTCCGCCAGAGGTGTATCGGAGTTCGATGTCGCGGCCAAGGTTACCAATGAGAATGACTTTGTTTACGCTTGCCATGATGTGTCCTAATCACTTTCTCGTTATTGATTCAGTCGATCGAGCGCCTGTTGGGCTAGGGTCGCCATCGAATGGTCTGGGTGATTCGTTATGATACGTTCAAAGGCCTGTCGGGCTTGTTCAGTCTGGCCGAGTCGATCCAGGCTGAGCCCGCGCTTATAGGATGCCTCCGGGACGATATCACCATCCGGGTGGCGGAGAAGAACTTCCTCAAAAGCCTTGATGGCGTTGTCGAATTGCCCATCCGCATAGTGCGTCTGTCCAATATAAAACTGAGCATCGTCCGCCAACTCTGCCTCGGGGAAGTTCTGGATATATGTCTGAAAGCCTTGAATCGCTAGTTCCCACTGACCATTGGTGTAGTCTGCCCAGGCCGTGTCGTACATGCGCTGAGGGGATACTCCAGGATCATTAGTCGCCCGGGGAGTCGATGCCACTGCGGGGGCCTCCATGGGGAGACCAGTCTCAGGATCAACAAAAAGTTGCGGGTACGTGGGTCGCTGGCGAGGAATGGCCGACCGTAAGGCTTCTATCTCCTGAGAGAGAGAGGATATACGTACATTCGTGTCATCGAAACGCTCGCGCATGGTGCGCACCGTATCAGCCACGCTGTCGACGGACACGCTTTGGTCGGCAAAAGCCTGTCGCGTGCGCTCGGCTTCCGTGTCCATGCGTGCGGAAATCTGTTTCAGTGTCTCATCGAGAGAGACCATTAGTAATTGTAGTTGTCCTGTCCGCTCTTGGAGCATTCTGACGTCCGCCATGATTTGCTGTGTTTCGCGGTCTGCGCTAAACACACTGATGGGCAAAAGAGAGGCCACGAAAAGAAAACAGGATGAGACCGTGTATACGCGATGCATAACAACTCCTTAACAAGTAATAGCGTTTACCACTATCGCTAAGAATACCCGATGTGACAAATGATTACTGGTCTGTGATGACAAAATGAGCGCGGCGATTTGCGGCCCAGGCGGTATCGTCATGGCCGGCATCAAATGGAAACTCCTTCCCGTAACTCACTGTTCGGACACGGCGGGCTTCGAGGCCACGGCCAATAAGGTACTCGCGAGCCGCGAGAGCCCGGCGTTCACCAAGTGCGAGGTTGTATTCTGCGGTGCCGCGTTCATCGCAGTGTCCCTCGATTGTGATGATCCAGTTGCTGTTCTCACGCAAAATCTCAAGATTTGAATCCAAGACTGCTCGGGCATCTGGATCAACTTCAGAGCTGTCGTATCCATAGAAGACAGGTTCGAGGGGGGACTCACGATTCAGTTCTTCAAGTGATCGAGACACAAACGTGTCCTCAGGAATCACCGGTTGTTCAGGTTCTGGGGGTGGCGGTGTGGGACGAGGCGTCGGGCGTGGGGCCGGTGGGGGCGTAGAATCAACGATATCTGGCGGCGGCGGAGGCTCCTCGGGAACAGTAGGTGAATTTTTTACACATGAGGTCGCACCAATCAAGGTCGCACAAAGGAGAAGAATTAGGCTGTATGCTCGTTGTTGACTCCACCAGGTATTCATCGTTGTTCTCTCCTTTGTTCTCACGTTATCGTGAATTGCATCGTTATTACTATCGTCACGTTCCTACTGAGACCAGCTTGGCATTTCGTTGTTGCCCTGATTTGTTAATCGTCGGAGTCCGCGGCCATCCCGACCGATTGTCCAAATTTGTTTTGTGCCCGCTGCGCCGCGCGTTGACATAAATGCAATATGACGCCCATTTGGTGAGTAGCTCGGACTTTCGTTCGTGCCTAAACCAAAAGTCAATTGGCGGACGTCATTTGTTGCCAGATCAACAACCTTTATATCGTGCCCAGCACCTGTGCGCGATGAATATGCGATCTCGTTATACGGCGCAGGAGACCACGTCGGTCTATCGCAATAGGATTCAAAGGTGATGCGACGGAGCCCGGTTCCATCGGCGCCGACGACGTAAATTTGCGGAGACCCTGTCCGATCTGAGGTGAATGCGACTTGATGTCCTTGTGGGGACCAGGTCGGGGACGTGTCGATACCGGGATGATTGGTTAAACGGCGGACGTCACTTCCATCGGCCGCCATGATATAAAGTTCCGGATTGCCATCTCGATTTGACGTAAAGGCCATTAGGCTTCCGTCTGGCGACCAGGCAGGAAGCCAATTGTGAATCTGGTCAGTCCCATTAGCGGGACTCGCAAGGCGACCTTCGTAGATATGCGAGACAAAAATATCCTGAAAACCACGTCGCCATGAAGTGTACGCGATGGCCCGGGCATTCGGGGACCATTGCGGTGTTGTATTTAATGATCGACTGATCGTCACGCGCTGAACGCTTGCCCCGTCGTAGTCGGAGAAGTAGACCTCCTTCGTTTGGCGATTTTCGACTAACCCAAGCACAGATTCACTGTCACGGTCCGAGACGAAAGAAATCTTTGTTCGGGCAATTCCGCGAAGGCCGCGTTGGTGGCGATGAATCTCGTCCGAGAGTTCGTGCGCGTAAACCCTCGCGTTGCTGAGTGCTCCCGAATATTGGACACCGAAAGCGGAGGTTTCGGTATTAGTGTCAAAGAGTCTCGCGCTGACACGTATTTGGTCGTTGCCGGTATTCGTCACCGTGCAGTTTAAAACAGCGTCAGCCCCTAACGACCTCCAATCGGCCAGGGCAATATCGGTCAGGGATCGGGCCGGAGGCACGCTGTCGTAAATATCGCGGGCCATCATGCGGAATTCCCGCTCAAACTCCAAGTCGTCCCACAAGACTTCAGCGATGAGTGCGCCGGTTGACGCAAGAGCATCACCGTCTTGCGTGGTAATGCAGTCCGGCACAGCAAACGTTGGTTGTCTTCCAATACGGTCACCGATAATCAAGGCGACTTCAGATTGTTGTTGGGGTTGAGTCTCTCGCTGAGAGGGATCAGACGGTGCCTGTGCAAATAAGAGGCAGGTCCCGGCAACGCAGATAAAAAATAATGTTCTGAATAATAAAGTCATCGTCGATACTCAAACGTCAACGTCACGGTTAAATCCTGCTCTGTAAAGCCAGATGGCAGTGGTGGCAATTGTGTGGTTAATAGCACTGCTCGTTGTGCGCTCATATCCAAGGCAAGGTAACCGCTGCTACGATCGATTCCTACGTCCTCAATTCGACCCGTTCGCGCAATTGTAAACCTGATTACACTTACACCGGGTACTTCTTGATCTGAATTCCATTGTCGACGAATAAGTTGAATCATGGTCGACAGGTAATCGGGGCAACAGAAATCACTGAGACTGATTTCTCCACTGCTGCCACCAAGGCCTCCACCGGAGAGCCCGACACCAATGCCCTCAAGACCCGTATCTGCCATCGATGAGCCGTCGAGGAGTTCTGGTCCCTTTGTGGGTGTTCGCCCTCGTGCCTCCTCGGGCACGGTCTGGACTTCAGTTTCTGGTTCGAGTCGCCGAGCGGGCTCTTCAACTGGAAGCACCATTTCTGGTTGGGTAGGGGTCGGTGGCTGTATCCATTGGGGTCGACGCGCCTCCTGTAAGGGGAGTAATTCTTGGACTGGGCGTCCTCCTAAAGGGGTTAACCCACCTTCACCTGGGCCTTCAGGGCCTCCGAGTCGAATGGACATTATTACATCGGGATCGACCTCGGAGGCTCCCCGAAATAAAGAGCCTTGCGATAAGACGAGGAAGCCAATTAAAAAAGCGTGTGTCGCTGTTGATACTGCGAGCATGCGACGAACACTTCCTTTTTCGTCGAACGAATCAGACACCGAAGTTGCGGGTATTTTAGCCACGATCTTGTTCTATCTTTTTGGTTATGAGAAAACGTATTACCGCTCGCTCGGGAAATCAACCACCAAGCCGACCTCTGCAACGCCACCTTCTTTTAGTCGGTCCATTACTTGCATCAGTTCATCATAGGTGATGGCGCCATCACCACGCAGAAAGACGGACCGATCGCCACGCGCTTCAATCTCAATAGATATTCGTTCGTGCAGAGCATCGAATGGCACTGTGTCCTCGTCAACCTGAACCAATTGGTCGGTCCTGAAGTTTAGAGGTACTGTAACAAAAAGTCTTTCTTCGTTGAGGCCCTCCGCCCGCCGGGCTTCCGGCAAGTTCACCTCTAGCCCGCGCTGCATCATGGGGGCGGCAACCATGAAAACAACCAGCATCACCAGCATCACGTCAACAAGCGGAATGACATTAATTTCTGAAAGCGAAGTGGACGGGCGCGGTCCTCTGCGACCATGACGTGAACGTCCTGATTGGCCGTGTTGTGTGTGAACGCTTGGCACAATAAAAGTTTCCGTTAGGAAAAATTCCGTTCAGTAATGTTTAAGAACTCGAGCGAAAAATCATCCATCGCTGAAGCAAGTTCCTTTATCCGTTGCGTGAATTGATTGTAAAAGTAGACGGCGGGAATGGCGGCGAAGAGTCCGGCCGCAGTAGCGATGAGAGCTTCCGCGATTCCCGGTGCTACGACAGCGAGGCTCGTCGATCCACTGGCGCCAATTCCTGCAAAGGCCGTCATGATTCCCCAGACCGTTCCAAATAATCCGATGAACGGCGTAAGGCTTGCCGTTGTGGCAAGACTCGACACCCGCTTTTCGAGTTTGGAAATTTCCGTACTTGATGCTCGTAGCAACGCGCGATCAAGAGCATCGAAACTTTTCAATCCTGATTCAGAGTTCGGTGACTTTGTATCGTTCTGCCGCAGTTGAAGATTTAACTCGACATAGCCTGCTTGAAAGACTGCCGACAATGGACTTTGCGAAAGAGACTTGCAGACCGCTTGGACCTCTGAAAACTTTTTACTGCGTCGAAATACTTCAAGAAAACTTTCTGTTTCATGCGCTACGCGCTTAAGTTGTTTTAGTTTGAGAAGTATCGTTGCCCACGACGTGATGGAAAAGATCACAAGGACAAGGAGAACAAACTGCGAGATAAGAGATGAGCGCGCGATTAAGTCGAATAACCCGCCACCAAAACCATCTTCAGACGCGATCACGCCTTGCGCCTGGAGAAAGGTGGAGGCGTCAAATAAATAATTAAGCACCAAAACCCTCCGAGACCTGACACTGGCGCGCCGCTGGGACAGCGCAATTTAGATGAGGGTAGCATGCAGGTAAGATGCTGTCAAATGTATGATAACATGGAGGTTCCATCGATTCTATTGAAAATATTTGGTCGGGTTGAGATAGATGATTCGCTACCTGAGTATTAAAAATCTCGCAACAGTTGATAGCTTGGAAATCGAATTTCGAAAAGGGTTTACCGTTCTCACTGGAGAGACAGGTGCGGGTAAATCAATTGTGGTCGGAGCCCTCGGACTGTTGGCGGGTGCGCGAGCTCATTCTGATCTCGTTCGGACGGGTGCTGAAAAGGCGACAATTCAGGCGAGCGTGGAGACAGACGAGGGTCAAGAGATTATTTTGAGGAGGGAGATCACGGCAGAGGGTCGCAGTCGTGCTTTTATTAATGATGCGTTGGCGACTATTCGTGCGCTCGAGAATTGCGCGAGCGGCTTGGTGGATATTCACGGCCAGCATGATCATCAAACGCTGCTCAAGAGAGAGGCGCATTTAGGTTTGCTTGATTCTTTTCTTGGCGTGAGTGAGTTAAAAGGTGAGGTGGCTAGTGCGTTTCGTTCATGGAGATCAGCGATTGCGAAAATCGAGCAGTCTGAAATGAGCGAGAGTGAGAGGAAAGAGAAAATAGAGTTTCTTTCTTTTCAATGTGAGGAAATTGATGGTCTTGAGATCCAGGAGGATGAGGATGAGCGCCTTTTGGCTGAGAGGGACAGGTTGTCGAATGCTGAGCGGTTACTGAAAGCTTGCGATGAGGGTTACGGATTGCTGTACGAGGATGACCGGTCTGTGCTGAGTGGGCTTGGTCAGGTCTGGAAGACCTTAGAGACGCTTGCAGAGATTGACAAAGACGTCGAAGGCCAGTTGTCGGTAAGAGGGGAGATAAATGCGTCCCTAGAAGAACTTGCTTTTTTTTTACGAGGCTATCGTGGGGCAATAGAGGCGTCTCCGGAGCGACTTTCTGAGATTGAGTCCCGTTTGTCGGTGCTAGCAGGTGTGAAGAAAAAACACGGACCTAGGCTTTCAGATGTTTTAGATGCGCGAACAAAGATGTCTGTTGAATTGTCGGCGTTGGAAAAGCATGAAGAGTCGACTGAACAGCTGAGACGTGATGAGGAACAATTTCGGGACTTGTTCCTGGAGAGAGGGAGGGAGCTTTCGGCTAAAAGGAAAGCGGCAGCTAAAGGTCTTGAGGACGCGATGAATCCAATACTCTTAAACCTTGCTTTAGATGGTGCGGTGTTTAAGGTTGAGTTTGAGTATAACGAAGTTGAGTGGAGTGAAAATGGAATTGATGAGGTGGAATTCTTTTTTAGCGCAAACAGAGGAGAGGTGCCGCGTCCTTTGGCTAAGGTTGCGTCTGGTGGCGAACTTTCTCGAGTGATGCTCGCGATTAAGACGGTCGCAACAAACGATTTGCCGGGCAAGACGCTCATTTTCGATGAGGTTGACGCGGGCATTGGTGGCGTGACCGCAAACTACGTGGGGGAAAGTTTGTTTCGCTTGAGCGATCAGTTTCAAGTACTCTGTGTCACGCATTTACCGCAAATTGCTTGTTTTTCAACGAATCATCTGCACGTTGCGAAGGTGATGCGTCAAGGACGCACACTGACCGTCGTTGAGGAGCTTGCTGAGGAGAGCAGGGCATCGGAAATCGCTAGGTTGATGACCGGCGCGACAAGCAAGTCAGCAATTGAGGGTGCGAGGGAACTTTTAAGAGGCAAAGAAAAAGCAAAAGGCGAAAGCGAAAGGCGAAAGCGAAGGTAGATGTCACGCAAAGCGGTTATTGAAACATTCGGGTGCCAGATGAACGTTCACGACTCAGAGAGAATTGCAGGTCTTCTCGAGCAGTCTGGTTATGTGATGACGAAGGACCTCGTCGAAGCTGATCTTGTAGTTATTAATACATGCAGTGTTAGAGAGAAAGCCCAAGAAAAACTGTATGCCAGGCTCGACGATGTTCGAGGAAAGAGCGGCAAAGAACGACCTCTTGTTGCGGTCACAGGGTGTGTAGCGCAGCAGGAGGGAGGAAAAATAGCCAATCAAACAACGACAAGCGTGGATGTCGTCGCAGGGACACAGGCTATTAAAAGGCTGCCACTTCTTCTAGCTGAAGCGGAGCACTCCAATCGGTTGCAGGTGGATATCAACCCGTACGATGATGTCTCTTTTCCTCTGGGTATTGCCTCAAGGAATGATGCAACGAAGGCTTTCATCAACATAATTGAGGGCTGCAACGATTTTTGCACCTTTTGTGTTGTGCCTTACACAAGAGGTTTTGAGCGAATGAGATCGTCAGATGAAATTCTCGCTGAGGTCAAACTCGCGGCTGAAGACGGGCATTCCGAGATTCACCTTCTTGGGCAAATAGTCAATCACTACCAGGACCCAGTAAACCCAGAGCTCGATTTCTCGGAACTTCTTCGGTTAGTAGAGAAGATTGAGAAGGTAAAAAGAATTCGATTCGCCAGTCCCCACCCACGGCATGTTTCAGATCGGCTCATTGAGACGATGGGTGAGTTAAAAAAGGTTTGCAGGCACCTTCACCTCCCGCTTCAATCCGGCTCCTCTAAAATATTAAAATCAATGAACAGGCGGCATACTCGAGAGCACTACCTTAACCTTGTAAATAAAGTTCGAAAAAGTATCCCGGAAATCGCACTATCGACCGATATTATTGTTGGATTCCCTGGAGAAACGGAAAGTGATTTTCTGGAAACGCTCAACATGACCGAAACTGTTAGATTTAACTCGATGTTTTCTTTCAAATATTCTGAGAGACCGAACACTTTGGCTTCAAAGCGGCTGCCAGACACGGTGCCGAGCGAGGAAAAGCTCGCCCGTCTTATGCGCCTTCAGGGTTTACAAAAAAAAATACAGAGTGGGCTTAACGAGGAACTTGTAGGTCAAACCGTGGAAGTCTTAATTGACTCGCGAAGCAGAAAAAGGCCGCATGAACTTTCGGGGCGGACGTCCCAAAATATTATCGTGAACTTTCAAGGCACGTCTGATCAAATAGGAGGTCTTGCCACTGTTCGAATCGACGAGTCTGGACCGCACAGTGTTCACGGATTTCAAGTGCAGAGCAGTTGAAGGAACGACGGAGTTTTTATGCAGATAAAGATGACGATTAAAGGACTTACTGTAGACCCTATCACAAACATGCCAATTGTCATTCTTCGCGACGAGGAAGAAAAAAACGTCCTCCCAATATGGGTGGGCGTCTTCGAGGCTAACGCGATTGCATCTCAGATTGAGAACGTGGCGTCGTCTCGCCCGATGACCCACGATCTGCTACGGAACGTCATCCAAGATCTGAAAGCAAAGATTGACAGGGTTGTGATTTCTGACATTCAAGACAACACCTTTTACTCTTTTATTCACATGGAGATTGACGGGGAAGTAGTGGCGGTTGATTCGCGACCGAGCGATGCAATTGCGCTCGCGCTTAGGGTTTCAGCGCCCATCTTTGTTGAAGACGCGGTCATTGAAGGTGCAAAGAAATTAGATTTTTCTGTGGAGAACGCAGAGCCAGAAAGACTTGCAAAATGGCTTGAAGATTTGGACCCCGAGGACCTTGGTAAATACAAGATGTGAAATGTCGGCCGGCCGACATAGCCCTGTTGTATTATTATGAAGCGATTATTTTTAATTAATCGTGCCTCCTTGTTGCTATTTTCTTGACACTGAATAAACGCAAACCTAGAATACGGCCAATTACTCTTTTGTGTTGCTTTCCTTATCTTTGAGATGACACTGATAGCCGTGTAAAAGCATGATCGTTGCCGTAGCTAATCAAAAAGGCGGGGTTGGAAAAACTACCACAGCTATTAATCTTGCCGCAGCTTTCGCATTACGTGGAGACCGAACACTTCTTATCGATCTTGATCCTCAGGCGAACAGCACGCTGACTTACGTTGATCGCGAGGGTATTGAGAAGAGTGTTTATGATGCGATCGCTGACAGCAACTGTGCCTTGTCTGACGTGGTTCACGAGTCTGAACATGAAAATTTGTGGGTTGCGCCTGCACGAATCTCGCTTGCCAAACTTGAAGCGCGTCTAATTGGCGAACTGGATTCCCATTTTAGATTGCGTGATAAAATTCATCCGCTTCGGAAAAAATTTCAAAACGTTGTTATTGATTGTCCGCCAACTCTTGGCCTTCTTACCGTTAATGCTCTTGTGGCGGCCTCTCATCTTCTTGTGCCGATTCAGTCGTCGTACTTTGCTCTTGAGGGCACAGATGATCTGCTGGAGACCATCGATAAGGTTAGAACGAGAGCGAATCCCAAGTTGAACATCCTTGGCGTTGTGATAACAATGCACGACAGGAGGACGTCACTGGCGAAGGATATTCAAAAGCAGATACAAAAAGTTTTTGGTGCGAAGGTTTTTAAGACAATGATTTCGAAAAATGTACGGTTGGAAGAGAGTCCGGCTTATCGCGAATCTATTTTCACATTTGCGCCAAATTCGAAAGGTGCTTCTGATTATTACAGTTTGTGCGAGGAGGTTATTGATCGTGCCTAGACGAGGTTTACCTGAGAACACACGGATGCGGCATGATGCGCATTACGTCGAAGCATTAGCTGCTTCTTCGGGATCTCCCGTTGGGCGCATGGTTCCAATCGGGCAGATTGATCCGAATCCTGATCAACCTCGGCAGATGATGGGAGACTTGTCTGAGTTAATGGCCTCGATTGCCGAAAAAGGAATTTTAGAGCCGCTTATTGTGCGGCAGCAACGCGGTAGATTTCAAATTATTGCCGGTGAGCGTCGCTATCAGGCGTCTGTGCAGATTGGGCTTGAAGAGATACCTGTGATCATTCGAGACGTCGATGACCAGGAAGTGATTGAACTCGCTTTAATTGAGAACCTTCAACGAAAGGATTTGACTGCGTTTGAGGAGGCTGAATCGGTTGGTTCGTTGTCAGAAAAGTTTGAATACACTCATGAAGAGTTAGCTAAACGTCTCGGAAAATCGAGGACGGCTATTACTGAGTTGTTGGCGCTGAACTCGATTACTGCAGATGTGAAGAAGTTTTGTGTTCTTGCGGAAATTAGCTCGAAGTCAATCTTACTGCAGATAGCTCGAGAGAAAGACCCATCAAAAATGCTTCAGCTTGCTCAGAAGATTGCGAAGGGTGGAATGACAAGGGCTGATGTGCGTCGGAATAAGCTTGGAAAGGGTCAAAGATTAGCAAAACCTTTTGCTTTTAAGTACGTCGCACCATCAAAGTCTTACAAGTTTCGCTTAGATTTCCAGAAATCTCGAGTAGGCAGGGAAGAGTTAATACAGACACTGGAAGAGATTTTGGATAATTTAAGAGACCGTCAGTAGCCTTGGTTATAAGTTAACATAACATACATTATTAGACTCATTATTTATCGACTTAGCACCCCTTCCTTTCTTGTTCCCCCAATCAAGCGTTAAAATAATCTGTCTATATGTTTAGAATTACGGACCGATACCTGCTTCGTGAGGTTATACCGCCATTCCTGCTCGCCCTATTGGTCTTTACGTTTCTCCTCATGATTCCTCCAATTATGGACGTCGCTGAGGAATTAATTGCAAAAGGGGTTGACGCGCTTACGGTGGTAAAGATCATGGGAACTCTTATACCACAGGGTCTCGGTATCACAATTCCAATGGCACTTCTCCTCGGTGTGCTGATTGGTCTAGGCCGACTGTCGAGTGATCGAGAAACAGTCGCTCTCCAGGCCTGTGGAGTGAGCATCTATCGCATTCTTTTTCCACTTCTGATTCTCGGGACATTCGCAACCGTCACAACAGCTTATGTACTAATATTCGCTCTACCGGATGCGAACCAAGCCTTCCGCGAGATAACGTTTCGAACAGTCGCAAGCCGTGCTGAGGGAGAGGTCAAAGAAAGAGTATTCTACGATGACTTTCCTAACGTCATGCTCTATGTGAGAGAGGTCTCCCCCACAGGTTCAGGCTGGAATGATGTTTTTCTTGCGGACACAAGAGATTCAGATAATCCAGATATATACGTCGCGGAAAAAGGCCAGGTCGTGTTAGACGCGACAGCCCGTACGGTAGATATCGTTCTTCAGTCCGGCTCCGGTCACCAGGTTGATCCCGAGGAGCCAAACAATTACGAGATTCATGAATTCGACCAAATTGTCATTGGCCTCGATCCTGAAACCGTGTTTCCACGCGCGGGACCACAGCGAGGATACCCAGAACTCACTATCCCCCAACTTCAACAGGAAGCTAGCCGGATGAGCGAAATGGGAATGTCACCGCACCGACCAATTATGGAGGTCCATCGCAAGTTTTCAATTCCGTACGCGTGCTTCGTGTTTGTTCTGATAGGTCTTTGCCTTGGAGTGACAAATCGAAAGGACGGAAAACTCGCGAGCTTTGCCCTAGGCATCGGTGTCATCTTTGCCTATTACGTAATCATGTACGGCGCAGAAGCGCTCGCCAAAGCTTCAATGGTATCGCCTCACCTTGCAATGTGGTTACCGAACATACTCTTGGGAATGGTGGGTTTGGTTCTCTTGAGCCTTAGGGCACAGTCAATCGAAAGCACCCTCCGCTTGCCCGCTTTTCTCGTCAAGCAGTCCTCAACTCCTCTTGCTGAAAACCCGTCAAGTCTGCCCTTCTTTAAGAATTCCATCTTCACTGATCCAAAAAGATTTGGTATTGGCCTCCTCGATTGGTACGTAGCGCGTCTTTATATTGGAATCTCGCTTTTAGCCTTTGTCGGTCTCCTAGGAATCTTTTACATTTCCACATTTATTGACCTATCTGACAAGCTGTTTAAAGGGCAAACATCTGGAACGCTTCTACTTCAATATTTTTGGTATGCGACTCCTCAATTTATTTACTTTGTCTTACCGATCTCTGCCTTAGTGGCGACGCTTGTGACCGTAGGCCTGTTAACAAAATCGAGCGAGTTAACCGTTATGAAGGCGTGCGGGGTTAGTCTTTATCGGGCATCACTCCCTGTTTTTATCTCAAGCCTTCTTTGGAGCATGGCACTATTTGGCCTTAGTGAGTCTGTCCTGGCGAATTCCAATCGACAAGCGCAAGCACTTAATCAAGAAATACGCACAGGCGAACCTAGCCGTGACACCCTTAATGTTTTAAACCGGCAATGGTCTATTGCAGACGATGGGTCGATTTATCATTACTTAAGTTTTGATCCTGATCAAAACAAACTCGGAAACTTTTCGATTTATGAGTTCAATCCGACGTCGTGGCGACTCTCTGAACGAATCTTCCTATCCGAAGCTAAATTCAATAACAACGCCTGGACGGCGAGGAACCTCTGGAGACGAGATCTTGAGTCTTTTGATCGTCGCGAAGGCGATCAGTATCAGCGACATTCGACGTCTATTTTGGACGGCGTTGAAGGGCCTGATTATTTTAAAACGAGAACCCCTGATCCTGAACTTATGAATTTTTCAGAACTTCAAGCTCATATTAATGATCTTGGCGCCAGCGGATTTGATGTTGTTCGCTTGGTTGTCGCCTTGCACCGGAAGGTCTCTTTTCCCTTAGTGACTCTGATTCTGACTCTTATTGCCATTCCATTTGCCGTAACGACTGGTCCAAGGGGTGCGCTGTATGGAATCGGCGTTGGAATTGCACTAGCTTTTACGTACTGGACGACTATTAACATTTTCGCTGCAATTGGAACTGCTGGCTTGCTCGCGCCCATTCTAGCTGCCTGGGCTCCAAACCTTCTTTTCGGTGCCTCTGCGACCTATTTATTACTTACCGTTCGAACTTAATTCTTTCGTTCCCGAATGTGCGGATATTTGATATCTGAACAAAACCAGTGTCTCCTGGTGAGTGATTGGTAAGCTCTGCTACGAAAAGAACAGAATCCACTTCATCAAATAAAATAGTTGGTGATTGAGATGGCTCCACTGGAAGAAACGAGTCTAACGCTATCGACACATTGCGCTTGTTCGAATCGGCATAGAAAGATCGAATCCATCGAGGCTGCCTTTCAAGAGAACCCGCTCTTAATTGGAGTAGTAATCTCATCGGACGATCTCCGAGGACATCAAATGAGATATCTGTTGCTTCTTTTAAATTGAGTTTTTGTTCGTCGTGCACTGCGGCAACAAAACTATCCGCTTCGGATTGATTCCCAAGAACGTATTTAAAATCCACAACGTTGTTTTCGAACTCCAATGAACCCGTACTTTCATCTGCGCTCTGCTCGACATGCCAGTGAGCACTGCTAAACACATGCACGGAACCCCTCTCAATAAGTGGATGGGTTGTTCTGTCAGAATAGTTGCCCACATAAATAGGATTACTCATCAGCCATGGATTTTCTGACTCCTCTGGATCGCCCACAAGAAATACTTCGACTCTATAAACCGACGATTCAGAGCCTGCTGGATACTCCAAGGTGGCCTCGGTTGTTTTCGCGACCGGCACGCCATCCTTATACAGCACCATTTCGATATCTTGAGGGCCGGAAATCTTGCTGTGAAAAGTAATTTCTTCGTCCGGAACAACGACTGAGCCCATCTCGTAAATCTCTCCTGCCTTTTTAGCTATAAAAGAAAAGTGACGAACCTCCGCGACTCCATCCATGACAGTAAACAAACGCCCCCCTCTCATGCTTTCAATAAGGTTTGAAGCGTCGACTATCGGGTTATGACTGAATGGACTCTGCAGAATCACTCGGTTACTAAACGCCCTAAACACATCTTTGTACTTTGGAAACGGAAAGGCGATATTTTGACTACTTTCGTGCTCTCGAAAGTTTAAAGACAATGGGATTCGACCATGAATATCTGCGCCAGCCAGCCCAACTGTCCTACGTTTTTTACCCAAATCGTCCCAGTATTTAAAAGTTCTATGGGAACGATCGAGAAGTCTTGCAAAAGACGAGGCGGGGCGAACGAAAGAATGAACACCAGCGAGCAGCAGATCTAGAAAGGTCTCATCGCGCCATTGGCTATCACCGTTCAAGATCTCGATTCCGTCTAGCTGGGAAGTGGCGTCTGTCCACTGAAGATCTAGTTTTGGTGAAAAAGGGTGCGCGGCGACGCCGAATCCTCCGAGGCGACGAACGTCTTCGACGACGCCTTGGGAATCTCCCCCAAGAGGATAAGGCGTGGCTGACGGCAAACCAACGGCAATGTAATGTCCGCTGTCGGTACTGATTTCTACAGCATCAATACATAAAACATCTTCAATAAATCTCGGAGCGCTTGCACTCCCATGTCCATTTCCATGGTCCGTGAAAATCACGAAATCTAGATTTGCCTCAGCAGCTGCATGGGCAATCTCGTTAACGGATCCGCTTCCATCCGAACGGTTTGTGTGGATATGAAAGGCGCCGCGAACAACAGCTGTTGAGGAACCGGAGGGAGCCCCACCCTTAGATCTCTCAGGAAGCGGCGGAAGGGTCAGAAAAAACCAAAGACAAATACTAGAAAATAAAAAGATTCCTAATATAGCCGGTAAGAAAGACCCGTATCGTCGCAAGTGCATGATCAGGTTCTTTTATTGTGAGCGCTCGGGTGCCTTTTTCTTTTTACATCCCAATTTTCTATAGGGGTCATTCGCTAACGGCATGCTTTAACGCATCGGCTTTGTCAGCGTTTTCCCAAGTGAACTCTGGTTCCGTCCTGCCAAAATGTCCAAACGCTGCAGTTTTCCGATAGATAGGACGGCGAAGATCAAGTGATTCAATGATGCCTTTAGGAGTCAACTGAAAATGTTCCCGGACCAGTGCTGAAATACGTTCTTCCTCAATTTTTCCTGTTCCAAATGTTTCAACAAGAACCGAAACGGGATCTGCTACCCCAATCGCATACGCAAGTTGCACTTGAACCCGATCAGCAAGTCCGGCAGCGACGCAATTCTTTGCGATATACCGAGCCATGTAACAGGCTGATCGGTCAACCTTTGTAGGATCTTTTCCAGAAAAAGCACCCCCTCCATGTGGGGCCATTCCTCCGTAGGTGTCAACGATGATTTTTCGTCCCGTAAGACCCGCGTCACCATGAGGTCCACCGGTCACAAATCGGCCCGTAGGGTTGACATAGATTTTTGTGCCCGCATCGAGAAGATGGTCAGGAATGATTCGGCGAATAATTTTCCCTTCTATATCTTCTCGTATTTTTTCAATAGAAACTTCATCACTGTGCTGAGATGACACGACGACTGCATCAAGTCTGACAGGTTTGTCCCCATCATATTCAACCGTTACTTGAGATTTCCCATCAGGTCTCAAATAATCAATCGCGCCGCTTCGGCGCGCCTCTGAAAGACCTCGGACTAGTTGATGAGAAAGCATTATGGGTAATGGCATTAGTTCTTCCGTTTCTGAACAGGCATAGCCAAACATCAACCCTTGATCGCCCGCCCCTCCCGGGTCGACACCCATAGCAATGTCAGGAGATTGTCCGTGAAGACCAGAAACAACACCACACGTGTCCGCATCGAAGCCGTATTTTGCTCTGGTGTAACCGACCTCCCGAACGGCTTCCCGTGCTACTTCTAAAAAATCACCTTTGCGGGTAGTCGTAATTTCTCCTGCCAAAACGATAAGACCGGTAGTGATCATGGTTTCACATGCGACGCGTCCGAAAGGGTCTTCGGTTAAGACTGCATCCAAAACCGCATCTGAAACCTGATCAGCTATTTTGTCAGGATGCCCTTCTGTGACAGATTCCGAGGTGAATAAATATTTTCCGGTCCGACGCATATCAAGCAAGCTCCTTCAGTAAGTTACGTACCAGTTTAGGTAAAAGACTAACCCACAAAATTAACAGAGCAGAGTTCATTGGTCAATTATCAGAATGTGAAAATCGATAATTCATCCTCTAGGATCTTGGATGAAATTCTTCATAGACTGCCTTTAACCGGGCTTCAAGAATATGGGTGTAAATCTGGGTAGTTGAGAGATCAGAATGACCCAGCAGCGTCTGTATGGAACGCAAGTCAGCACCGCGCTCTAACAGGTGAGTTGCGAACGAATGGCGAATCACGTGAGGGCTGAAGTCTGCAGGGAGACCAGCCTCTTTCCCATATTTTTTTAAGATCTTCCAAAAACCGACTCGACTCAGCTGGGTTCCCCGATGGTTAAAGAAAAGGCAGTCGAGATTCTTTTTTTTGTCCAGCGTTCTGCGGGCCGATTCTTTATACCTGCGAATCCACATTACGGCCGGTCTGCCCATAGGCACAAGTCGTTCTTTTGAACCCTTTCCGAGGCATGTTAAATAGCCAGATGACAAGTTCAGATTTGACATGGAAAGTGATGTGATTTCAGAGGCTCTCATGCCCGTCGCGTAGAGAAGCTCGATCAGCGCCCGATCGCGCAAGCCAAGGACCGTCTTCGTGTCAGGCTGTTCTAACAAACGGTCAACTTCTTCTAAGGACAGAAATTTAGGAAGATTTTGTCTAGCTTTTGGAGCTCGTAGGTCATCTGCAGGATTGTTCTTGGCGAGTCGTTCCCTAACTAGAAATTTGTAAAACCCTCGAACTGCGGCAACGAGGCGCGCGACGGAACGTGGGGAGGCTTCATTCTCCATCAGTTCACGAACGAATAGTTCTAAATGAGCTCGATTTAATGAACTCAAGTGGTGGCGGCTCCGGTCTGAAAATGAAACGAGCTTAACCAGATCCCTAGAGTAACTCTCTATGGTGTTTTTTGCCAGCCGACGGGTCGCGCGGAGCTCATTTACATAGGAGTCCACCAAACCACTGTTTTTTACGGCTACGGAATTTTTATTTGGTGTCGACACGAGGACCTTATTTTATTTTTTAAATTTATTTTAAAGACCTCATTGAAGCATACCGAAAATGCCTCAAATATTGATTTATTGCGATGACCCAAACTCGGCTTGTATAATTGAGATAGGAAAAATATATTCGTTTAGTGGAACTTCTCAAAGAGAAATGCGAGTACTAAATGCCTCGATTAAAAAAACAGGCAAAAAAGTTGCTGATATTTGTGATTGCATTGGTCGTAACGGGTTGTGCGGGGATTCGTTCCCCGCGGCTTTCGACGCCAGCAGATCAAGCGGAACTTCCATTTACGGGGTCCTCCGCTCCTCTTGACGTTCAGCTTGCGGAATACGTAATGGCCCAAGAAGCTCTCGCCGAAGATAATTTCGATGACGCTCGAACCGCTCTGCTAAACCTTACTGAATTAGCCGATCCCGTAACTCAGCCATTAATCCGGGCTGCCGCTTCCGCTGAAGATATCGTTCTAATGAGAACACGTTTTAAACCTCTTTCTGAGTATTTGGGTGGTTTGGATTTGCCCCAGGGTTTCTCTAGAGCGTATTGCCCGATGTATGACAGCGGCTCTAATTGGGTTCAACGTGATGGCCCTGTCCGAAACCCCTACTATGGCTCAGAAATGTTGACATGTGGCGTTGTTGATGCAGCACCAGGGGCTCACATGGATCACTCGCCTCGGCACGATGGAATAGTGTTCATGGCTCCGGACAGTTTTCACCACATTGAAGGCGCCTACCCTGAAAAAGGAGTCTTTCGTTTGTACGCGACTGACAACTACCGCGAAGCGGTTGATATGTCGGGTTGGGCTGGCCGCGTAGTCCTCGAGGAAGACTACGATCCTGACACAGATGAGTTCATCGAAGTCATCGCCCACGACCTCGTCCCGTCTCCCGATGGCGGTTTTCTTGAAGCCTTAATAGGTGACAGGCCCGCGCCGACGGAGGTAACGGCCAAGGTTATATTTGTTGAAGATTTTCCAGAAGAACGATTCGATTTTATATTCGCAGATTATTCTGGCGGGACACCAGAAGCGACTTCAACGGTAATGACGGGTGCTCCAAGTTCTATACCCCTTGCCGATCGGATTAGACCTCCAATTCCAGAATTGACCTCCGACATTGTGACGAGCATTGCAAATCTTGACCAAGAGCTCGCGGCACTGATTGACCGTGGAGCCTTTGCAGAGATTTTTATTCCGGCATTACAAGCCAAATCCTTAGCATTGGCTCTTAATGAACGAACGGGAGAGTTAAACCAGGAGCAGCGAGATTCTTTGCAGATTGCTGTCCGTCATCTTGTTCGTGCGTCTTGGCTTTTGGATTGGTATGGTGATCTAGGAAACAGGCAGCAGGTTACGGGTGCTTTTAATGTTTTTTCAGGTGCTACGAATGAAATTAAAAGTGTCTTTGGCGGCAATTCCGAGTAGCTGTTCGATGAACAGGAGAAGCTTTATGATGAATCCGCGTGTCAAATCAGTAGGCGTAGTAGCGGTCTTTGCGGTTGTGGTAATACTAGGAACGTCGACTAGCACGCATACGCCGATTTCTTCACGTTGGAATTACAACGAACATCTATTTCCAATTTTCAGAGACCAGTGTGGGACCTGTCATAACGATGGGGGCATAGCGCCAATGTCATTGGTTACCTATCAAGATGCATTTCCGTGGACGCAGTCGATTCGTGAGGAGATTTTAGGTTTAAGAATGCCGCCTTGGCAGGCTGAAGACGGATTTGGAAGGTTTCGGAATGGCCATGCCCTATCGGCAGAGCAGATGGATATGATTTTGGAATGGTCAAGCGGAGGATACCCTCAAGGCCCTCGCGATCAAGCTCCGGAGCCTCCTATAGTGAACGAAGAATGGGCATTGGGAGAACCTAACCTAGTCGGAGAAATGGGTGAATCTTTTCTCTTTGAGAGCGGATCAAGCGAGACGGTTCGTTTTTTTGTGCTTCCATCTCCAATTATTGACGATCAGATAATCAGCGCTGTTGATTTTCAGCCAGGCGCCCGTGCAGTTATACGAAGTGCATCCATTTTCTTCGACACAAGTGGCGCTGCCAGGGTCCTTGATGCCAGTGATCCGTCTCCCGGTTTTGCTGAGACGGTGACTAGTGATTTTCCAGAGTCTCCCCCAGCTGCAGTCTGGGTGCCCGGTCAGGTTCCTGTGTCGTTGGACAATGTAGGGCACGTTGTTTCTGCTGGAACAGATATTGTCTTAAGAGTTCATTACAAAAAGACATGGATTACTGAGGGGCAGGAATTTTCAGATCAAAGTCGAGTGGGTTTCTACTTCTCTGACAATGAATCAGATCAAATCGACTCATTGCTTATAGAGTCACCGACTAGCACCGATGGTTCTGAGTTAATTTTTACCCATGAGGTTTCGGCAAGTTCTACATTGCTTTCTCTTCTTCCGGAGGTTGACATCGCGGCATCTGAGCTACAGGTTACTGCTGTTAAACCAGATGGGCAGAGAATTCCAATGCTTTGGCTCCGAGAACCAGATTCTGGTTGGTTGACACGTTTCTGGCTGCAAGATCCCGTCAATGCGCCAAGTGGGACAACTCTTGAGACGAGAGTGGTCCTCGAGCCTGGTGCTACATATTCACCGACCACCTCAATTCTTGGCAAAGCACCGAGTAGCCCAGTGCGTTTTTCGCTCGGCTACGTAGATGGCCAAGTAAATGCAAATTGACAGATTCTTACTTCTCAAAGAATCCATCAGCTTTCATTAATTCGGCATTCAAGATCGCGGCACCGGCAGCTCCGCGCACAGTGTTGTGCCCTAGAACGACAAATTTATAACCGAGCACAGGACATTTCCTCAAACGCCCCACCGTTACCGTCATTCCGTCACCACGATTAACATCAAGATTGGGTTGCGGGCGATCGGGCTCCAGTAAATATTCGACAGCAGACATTGGTGCAGTGGGAAGATTGGCGTTTTGTGGCCTTCCTTTAAAGCCCCTAAATGCATCAATAACCTCTGAAGGATTTGGTTTATCTTTTAGGCTAACGGAAACCATTTCTGTGTGACCGTTTAGCACGCCAACCCGCGTCGTGTGAGCACTAACCGTTACTCCGTGTTCCTCGATGTTTCCAGTGGACATCTTTCCAAGAATTTTTTTTGTCTCTAGTTCAATTTTCTCTTCTTCGCCAGGAATTTGGGGAATGATATTTCCGACAATGTCAAATGACGAAACACCAGGGTGCCCGGCACCAGATACCGCTTGAAGAGTCGTAACATTAACTGCTTGCAAACCAAACTGGCACAAGGGTGCGATCGCCATGGTCAATACAATCGTTGAGCAATTCGGGTTCGTCACAATACATCCAGACCAGTTCCTCTTTTGTTTTTGTACAGATATCAGATCTAAATGTTCAGGATTAATTTCAGGAACTAACAGCGGAACGTCGGCATCCATGCGAAAATTCCGTGCGTTGCTGACTACGATGTGACCCTCCTTCGCGAAATCTGCTTCTACTTTTCCTGCGACAGACGAATCTAACCCAGAAAAAATGATTTCTGGTGCTGACCCTGGTTTACAGACGTTAACTTCCATTGCCCGAATAAAATCGGGCCGAGCTTGAGGTAAACGCCATGGGACAGCATCTTCAAATCTCTTTCCAGCAGAGCGCTCACTTGCACCCAACCAAGAAACCTGAAACCAAGGGTGGGAACTCAGTCTGGAGATAAACTCTTGCCCGACCATTCCAGTGGCACCGAGAATCCCAACACTCAACTTGTCATTGCTCATACTTTAAAATCCTAAATTCTGATTACTTGCCAGGCTTCGCGACCTCCGGAAAGAACTCAGCATGCACGGCCCTCACGGCGTTGTCAATTTCGTTAGAATGAATGACGCATGCTATTTTCATCTCCGAAGAACTTATGCAGTCAATGTTAATATTTTCTTGTGCAAGGACAGTAAACATACGCGCTGCTAGCCCAGGTGTCGAGGCCAACCTTGAGCCAATAATTGATATTTTGGCCACGTCGAGATCGATGGTGGCATCGTTCGTGATGCCGTCTTTCTTCCATTTATCGATAAATGTTAAAGCCTTCTCAATATAGGCCTTGTCAAGAACGAATGAAATTCGTCCCAAGCCATCCGAGCTCTCACTTTGAATAATCAATCGAACACTGATCTCTGCTTTTGCGAGATCGCGAAAAACCTTTGCTGCTAAACCCGGTTGGTCGGGAACATCTCTTAGGGTAATTTTTGCAATCTTTTTATCACTGTTGACGCCAACAACTTCTGCCTGTTCCATTTCCATTTTTTCATCCTTAACAATCCATGTGCCTTGCCGTTCATGAAAACTTGAGCGCACATGAATTGGTACTCCGTACGCCATACATAATTCTGCTGCTCGGGGATGTAAGACTTTGGCTCCACTTGAAGCCATTTCGATTGTCGAAGCATAACTGAGTGTTTGCCAGAGTTTTGCATCCGGAACGACTCCAGGATCTGCGGACAGCACACCATCCACATCCGTGCAGATTTCACAGGCTTCAGCTTCTAGGGCTACTGCGAGAGCCGCACCCGTTATATCACTTCCCCCTCGCCCAAGAGTTGTTATCTCATTATCTCCATTGACACCCTGGAAACCAGGAATTATCACGACTTGTCCATGGTCAAGTTCCTCCAAAATGCGTGCGATATCGATTGACTTTATGCGGGCAATGTTAAAAACATCGTCTGTGCGAATTCCACATTGAGCAGCCGTCAAGGATATCGCCCTAACTCCACGTTCTTGCAGGGCAAGGCCAAGCAGTGAAACTGAGACTTGTTCTCCAGTGGCCAACAAGACATCCATCTCTCTCCCCGTTGGACTCTTTGCAACTTGGTGCGCAAGATCGATCAGTTTGTCCGTGGCTTTTCCCATCGCGGACAGCACCACGACGAGGCGAGACTTCCCCAGCGATTTTACAATTCGCTCCGCGATGGCCTTTATGCGCTCCGGGGTCGCAACAGAACTCCCACCGTATTTTTGTACCAATACTGGTCGCTCTTCTACCCCTCCCACCTCGCTATTCAATTATCATTCCCTCCACAACTAAAAACTTAACAAGAATTATGCTCTTCACTTACCTGCAAGGCCAATTGATGTAAAAACAAACCCACATCTGTAACGATTCCCACCGTCTGCGACGAACCGCGATCCGAGAGCTTCGTAACGACCGCTGGGTTTATATCTACACAGACAACGCGCACACGGGAAGGCAGCATGTTTCCGACACCAATACTATGAAGCATCGTCGATAACATAATTACAAGACTTACGCCCTCAAGCGCTTCGCTGTAAAGGTTTTGTGCTTCGATTAAATCCATGCATGTATCTTTCAGGGGGCCATCGTCTCGAATGCTTCCCGCCAAAACATATGGAATCTCTTTTTTTATCGATTCGTACATCACTCCTGATGTCAGGACTCCAGATACGACAGCGTTTTTCAAACCACCAGAGCGATTAATGGTGTTGATTGCCCGCATATGATTCTTGTGGCCCTCTGGTGTAGCCACTCCTTTTTCAAGATCGATTCCGAGGGAAGTCCCGTAAAGCGCGTGTTCAACATCATGAACCGCAAGCGCATTACCCGCGAGTAAAACATCAACGAGGCCCTTCTTAATTAAATCCCCGAGATAGGGTGCCCCGCCACTATGAATAACAACGGGCCCTGCCACAACTGCGATTCGACCGTTTAGTCTTTTGACCTCTTCAATCATCGCGACGACCTTCGAGACACTCACCTCTACCCGTCTTTCAGTCGAAACATCATTAGTCATAAAGGCAAAACCTAGCCGGTCGCGCTCCTGAAATTCTGGAGAGACCTTAATCCCTTCAACGCCGCAGACGATCGGATCTCCTTTTTTTACGTCCCTGAGTTTCACACAACTCGCTTCACCCTGGGCGATTCGGATAACCGCATCCATCCGTTGTTTTTTAACCTCAAGCCACCGGCCATCATGCCGTAAAAGAGTACGATGGTTTGTTGTGGAGTAGAAATCATCGGGGACTACCCCATTGACTTCAACCTCATGAAGAGAAATCTCTGAAGTTTTACGTGGGTAGCAGCCAAGCGGCATCAGCTCTTGAAGGAGGATCTGTAAAGCCGACTCGTCCTGAGCAGTAATCTTTAATTCAAGTTTCGAAAAGTCGTCATTAGTGCGCCCGAGATTAAAATTGATAACCTCAAACTGACCATCGCGCTCAATCACTTTATCAAAGATGTGATTTAAAATCTGGGAATCGACTAAGTGCCCTTCCGCCTCTACAATCTCTGTTGCTCCGCCTGAGACCGACATCTCAGCCGGCGCCCTCGAGGTGGTGCTTGTTTTGACTATCGATAAAGTCCTCAAACTCTTGAAGCGTTCGCCCAAGAGAAGAAGGTTTTTGGATATGTTCAGTCATGACATCAGCGGTTTTATATCCATTTCCTGTAATGCAAACGACTAATGATTCATCTTTTGGGATTACACCTCTTTTGATTAGCTGGATCGTCGCCGCGAGAGTCGTGCCGCCGGCGGGTTCTGTGAATATTCCTTCCGTCCTGGCTAGCAATTTAATACACTCGATAATCTCAGCGTCGGAAACGGAAGCGCCCGCTCCGCCAGTTTTTCTAACCGTCTCAAGAACATGGAATCCATCGGCTGGATTTCCAATGGCAATAGATTTCGCGATAGTGTTAGGCTTCACTGGTTCGGGATGGTCAAGGTCGCGCTCTAGCGCCGTTACAACCGGTGCGCAACCGTTCGCTTGAGCAGCGTGAATTTTCGGAAGATCGCCCTCAACGAGTCCAGCCTCTCTCATTTCGCGAAACCCTCTGCGTATTCTAGGCAACAGCGTTCCACCTGCAACCGGACAAACCAAGTGTTTAGGAAATTTCCATCCAAGCCCCTCCACAATTTCAAATCCGTATGTTTTGGCACCTTCGGCGTAGTAAGCTCGCAGGTTTATATTGGCGAAGCCCCAGCCATAGCGGTCTCCCACTTGCGTGCAGAGCCGATTAACGTCATCGTAATTGCCATCAATTCCAACAACATGGGGACCACAAACTGCAGACCCTACGATTTTTCCAGGTTCGAGATCTTGAGGAATAAATACATAACATTCCAACCCTAAACGCGCAGCGTGAGCTGCCACGCTATTTCCAAGATTTCCCGTTGATGCGCAACCAAACACTTTGACACCGAGTTCGATAGCCCGGCTTGCAGCAACTGAAACGACACGGTCTTTATAGGAAAGACTTGGATGGTTCACCGAGTCATCCTTGAGATACAACTCCTCCATGCCCAGTTCTTCTGCCAGGCGGTTTGCGCGAACTAGAGGGGTGAAGCCTGAAAAAAAGCCAGTTTGTGGCTGACCATCAATCGGAAGAAACTCTCGATACCTCCATAAATTTGGCTGCCGAGATTCAATGACCTCTCTAGAAAGGTCACGCCTGATCGCATCAGAGTCATACACGGCTTCTAACGGACCAAGACAAGAGTCGCAAACGTACAAAGCCTCAGCTGCGAACTCCTTCTGACACATTGAACACTGCAACCCTTTAAAATAACTCATCTATCTGAATCCTCTAGGTAAGTACTGGTAGACAGACCGGCGGTCTGATCTGAAAATCAAATATTGCAGCTTCACCGACGGCATTCATGGCTGCAGTCGAAGAACACGATTCCAGCGTCATCACGAACGGCAGCTCCTCTTTTGACCAACCGGGTTCCTGAAGAACAGAGTCAACACCGATACCATGCTGAGAAAACACGTCTGCTAAAGCCGCTATGATGCCCGGTCTATCCTTAATCACAAAACGCGCGTAATGTGGACATGTAAGGTCCTTAAACACTTTTGTTGTTTGCGTCCCACCCAGAACCCCTGTTGTTAACCCTGAGCGATTTCTCGCAATTTTTTCTAAATCTGAAACGACAGCGACAGCCGTGGGGCCTCCTCCTGCACCATGGCCAGAAAATGCCGTTTCCCCACCAGTTTTCCCTTCAAACACAACAATATTTTGACTTCCCTCAATTCTTGCTAGAGTGGAAGAACGCTCCACTAGCATTGGAACGACGGATGCAGCCACTTTCTCGTTATCCATTGAGACCGCTCTTGCTATTTGACGAATGGTGCAACCCAACCTCCGAGCATAGATAAAATCAACCGCCTCGACAGGCCGAATACTGCCTGTTGTAATTTCATTCACGTCAAGAGGAAGTCCTAATCCAACGGCTGAAAGTATCGCTAGCTTGGCTTGCGCGTCAAAACCATCTACATCGGCAGTCGGATCAGACTCAGCGAATCCTAGTTCTTGAGCTTCAGCCAGTGCTGCATCAAAGGACAGACCATCAATCTCCATTCTCGTCAAGATGAAATTGCAGGTTCCGTTCAGTATTCCACAAAGCCCGACCACTTGATCACCGGCAAGCCCCTCAGTTACACCGTTAATTACAGGAACTCCACCGGCAACAGCAGCACCAAAAAACATAGACTTACCGTTCTTGATGGCGATAGCTTCGAGTTCTGCACCTTGATGCGCGATCGCCTGTTTATTTGCCGTGACAACCGACTTGCCCGACTCAAGCGCTCTCCGAATCCAGTCTACGGCTGGATCTTCGCCTCCCACAACCTCGACAACCACATCTACATCAGAGGAAATGATCGCGTTAATATCATCCGTCCATACCACCTGACCGGCAAGCCAATCAACTTTTTTGTCTTCGATGTTCCTGTTGAACACATAACTCAAGCAGAGTCCACCATGAAGGCCAGAATCAAGTATCTTCGCCACTGCTTTTCCCACCGTGCCAAATCCAACTAGAGCGACTGACAACATATCTAATTTCCTACTAAAACTTCCTGCTTAACACGTTTTTGTGATTCCTAATAAAAAAGCCATCACCTAGCGTAAGTGATGGCCTTTAAAATCAATAAAACTCGGCTACATCACCCGCCACGGTAACCTGATTCTTCTGTGGTCAGGATCAATCGAGGCGCAGTCACGTGCTGACGGGAGTTAATAAAACCAAGAAGTGAAAAACCCATGCGCATAATATAAAGTGATTATACCCCAAACGAATTTAAAACACGCGAATACCGTCCTCCACTTGACCCAAGTAACCTCTTCAGGTGAAATAGACAAAACTCTAGCTTCCAGTCTTAATCGTTTAAACTCCGGCTAACAATTAAGGTGACAACTTTTTCAATATTAGAGCATGGATTCATTCAATAAGCCCCGCATGATACTCAAAGAGGGTGTCAACAATAACGCATTCCCTGCAGCCTCCGTCCAGGTTGGATCAAGCGAGAAAATCTTTTGGGAAGAATCGTTTGGACATTTAAAACCCAATAATCCAAAGACTTCAATAACCGCTGATACTGTATACGACCTTGCCTCTCTGACAAAAGTTATCGCTACAACCACTCTTCTGATGAGAGCAGTCGATGAAAAGCTCCTTTTCCTAGAGACTCCCGTCAAACAGTTTTTTTCGGAATGGCGGGGCGCGGACAGAGAATCCGTAAACATCAAAGATCTCCTGACTCACTCATCAGGTCTAACAAGTCACATGCCATTTTATGTGGACTGCAAGGGTCGTTTGGAATTTGAACACGCAATATGTCGATTGCCCCTTGAGTATGATCCTCGAGATTGTTCTGTATATAGCGATCTCGGTTTTATCCTTTTAGCCTTCATTTTGGAAGATTTATACATGACAGGATTTGATGAATTGTTTTTGGAAGTTTCTCAATTATTTGGTTGGGGTGATATACGCTTTCGTCCTCCTGTATCCTGGAAGGGTCGTACGGCCCCCACAGAGTTTGACGCCTGGCGAGGTCGCTTGCTCTGTGGTGAGGTGCACGATCAGAACGCCTCAGCTTTGGGTGGAGCTGCCGGACACTCAGGCCTCTTTGCTTCAGTGAGGGCGGTTGGTCGTTTTGCGCAGACACTTTGCTCAAGCTTTTTAGGAAAAAGCGATCTTGTTTCAAGTTCGACTTTTTCAAACTTTGTCACTCAGGCCGAGCCCAAAAAAAGCTCGCGCGCCCTTGGGTGGGATACTATGCTGCCCACTTCCTCTTGCGGGTCTTCGTTTTCGAAAAGATCTATTGGCCATACAGGTTTTACAGGAACCTCATTATGGATTGACCCTGAAAAAGATATTTACGTTGCTCTACTCACTAACAGGGTCCACCCCTCGAGGACGAATGAAAAGCTACTAACTTTGCGCCCGCGTTTTCATAATGCTGTTCTTGAGGTGCTTAGCGAATTACAAAATAAAACTTTAGGGTCCTTCTGAAGATTCAAGTTCTCTTCCGACAGTCAACACGTCGTCCTGAGTTTCCCCAAACTCAGTGCTGTTTTCAATGCCCCCTTGGCCGTAAATAAACAACCATTTATTGTATTCAGACTCACCCTTGTAAAGCCTGAGAGACGTTTTTTCACTACGGCTAACAACACCCAAAAGCCCCATCGACGAGCTCCCCTGATGAGCCATTCGTCTGCCAGGTCCATGTTCCTCTTCCAGTTTTCCATCCGTGTCCAAATCGCCCTCAAAAATAAGACGAAATTCTTGATCTTTTAACATAGGATCCCCGTACGCCTTCCGTAAGAATCTTCCCTCAATAAGCGTTTCGAGATCTCGAGGAAAGGCGCCTGCGAACGTTCGCTGATATAGTTCAATGGCCCTCGCATACTGTTCTCCTCGAAAAACCAATTCAGCTTCACGATCTATCAAAAGCACTTGGCTCCAAGCCGGTACGGCTACTGAGACAAGTATGGCCATGACGGCAGTCGCCACTAGTAAACCCGCCATTGCATAGCCTCCGCTTAAGCGTTTAAAACTACCACTCATTGTAAGAAGTCCCATCAATTGCGGTGCCCTCATAACCGCTTCTGACGTCAAAAACCCCTTGGGATAAAGGATCCAGGATCCCAGGCTGAGGCTGTTCAATAACCCAAGTGTCTTTTAGGCGCGTAAATGGATCAACAGGGATTGCTCGTAAGTAGTTTGAAATAACAAGGGCGTCGAGCGAGGGAGGGTATTCCTCTTTATCCGCATAATACTGATCTATAGCATTTCGCATCTGAAACAGATCCTCCAATAGAACAGCTTCTTTTGAGCGGGTGATTGCGTTTTGATATCCTACGATCGCAATCGACGCAAGAATTGCAATCAGTGAAATAACAACAGTAATTTCAACAAGAGTCCAGCCTCTCTGGTTGCTTATTAGACGAGTCACCAATCTCTGTACCTCGTTCCGTTAAGCGCTCGGCCTCTATTTGTTGAATAAACGTCGTAGACATTACCACCACCCCAGCGGGAAGCCGTTGCTGAATCCTCATATGACCTTAGCCCCCAGTTCCAGTCTCCAGTAAACGGATCAACTGGAATGCGCCGCAAAAATTTTCGTCTCGCACCGCTCCCCTCACTTAACGTCTCTACACCGGTCACCAATATTTCTAAGTCCGGTGGATAGCCTGTCTCATCACCGTCCTCAACATCGTTATCAATTTCGCCCAAATCAACAGCATCCTTGTATGAGTCAATCGCAGACCTAAGAATGCGAAGAGACCGCTTAAGCTCAATTTCCTTTTGACGTTGAATAGTGACCTGAGTCAGGGGAACAGCGGCGGATGCCAATACAAGGATAAGAGCGCTGGCAATTAAGAGTTCTACAAATGAGAACCCAGCCGCACTCTCTCTCAAAAAGAACCTCATAAATTTATTAATTACGCCCTCTTAATTCACTGTGAGCGTTGTTGAGCCAAATTCTACCGATGCTGGAGAACCCGAGCCTGTCAATCCAAACCCACTAAGATTGAGTGTGGTCTCTCCCGATTCCAGTGCTTCAAAAAGAACGCCCGCTATTATGCCACTTCCAGAAGCTCCCAAAACATCGTCAGTTCGAGTCAAAGCTAAATCAAGACGTCCCTCATCTGTGTCCGCTTGTTGCGCAAAAACAACCTCCGCACCGCCCTGTCTCATAAAACTACCCTCCTGAACTGTTCTTACTCTCAAGCGTGAAGGGTCGTAATCTAGACTCAGGGTCAATGTGGTCAAGTCCGACGCGCCCATGATTGAAATGGGAAATGAATGACTTCCGGCTCCAGCTCGCAAAGGATGATCAGGTGAAGCAATTTGAATAAGCGACATTTGGGAGAACTGCCCACCAACTTGATGATCAGGCAATACTGAAACAGTACTATCGACTGAACCGGTCGCAACTTCAGGTCTTAAAAGACCCTCAGCAAGCCTGCTCCCAGCGTCTACATCAATCAGGGGTGGAGGACCGCTCAACCCAATATTTCTTTGAGTCCCAATAAAAATAGGACTTACATCCTCTTGGGTCAATTCATGCGTCCTGACAATTCTAGGGGTCAACAACATAATGATATCTGTTTGTTTGATTGTGTTGTCGTTGGCAGAAAGAAGTTGCCTCAGCACTGGCAGCCGAAGCAGCCCAGGAAAGCCACGCAGAGAACGTCTATCTTCCTCTCGGAGTAGTCCAGCTAAGAGATTTGATTCGCCGTCTCTAAGCCGCAACCTGGTTATAACCCGACGGGTTCCAAACGTTGGCAAGGATTGTCCTGCCACATTAACGCTAGGACCAAGAGTGCTGTTTTCGACTTCTAAATCAAGAATTATTTCATTTTCAAATGTTACTCTCGGTGTCATCTCAACGATGACGCCAACAGGTCTATAGTTAAACGATGTGAGAGGGTTAACGGTGGCTCCTCCCGCAGCAATTGGGGTAAATGCCGTAGCCGGAACGGGAATATCGTCGCCAAGATTGAGGGTCAGAGTGGTCCCTTCCTGCCCTCTAAGTTGGGGCTTCGCGACTAGCTTTGTTTCTGCATCTGTCTCCAAAAAATTCATTACAGCCGAGGGCAATGAAAAGAAAAAATCTCCCGCTCTCGCTAAGGGCGGTGAAGCAAAGTTTGGCGATGTAGATAGAGTCGACCTGTCAGCATTAGGGGCGGAAACAGCGCCTAAGGCGTATTGAGTCAGATCGAGTCCGAATTCTTTTGCACGATCTCGATTAACCTCAAGAATTTCGATATCGACAACAATTTCCGCTCTCGGCTTATCATTCGCTTGAATAACCTGTTCAATTACCGACGCAACAGCAGTGGTCGCACGAACGGTAATAGTGTTTGATGTTATATTCGGTACTATTTGGGGTTGAACAGCCATTTGCGGTACACGAACCACTTGACTTAATAAAGTAGCAAGTTCCTGAACATCAGCATTTGAAATGTAAAAGGTTCGTATAACCTGCTCCTCGTACATTGCTCTCTTTTGAGGAGTTTCTGGAACCACGATGATACTTTTTGGGTTTACTATCTTATAAAAATATTGATTTGCCGTAAGAATCTGGTCCAAGGCCTCTTCAATTGTCACGCCCTCCAAATCAACCGAGTACCTTCGGTCTTGAAAAGCGGAATCATACGTCACATTCACAGCTGTCGCATTACCAATAAATTCGAGAATATTTCGAAGACTTTGATCGTTAAATCGAAGATTCAAGGGTTCTCGCGAGGCCGGACTTAGAAGAGGTGCTTCCACCTCTCTCCGTGCAAGATCCCTCATTTCGTCTATCGGCGCCTTTGGTTCAGACGCTTCTCGCTGATCTCGCAACCTTCTGTCTAACTCTCGAGCTCTATCCGAAGCATAACTATTTGCCGCGTCAAAGTCTGCCGCCAAACGGTACTCTCTTGCTGCATCGAAGAGAGCTCCCTCATCTTCAAAAGCACTCGCACGTTCAAGATGAGCCCTTGAAGCGTTCAACATCGCTCTCTGCAATGCGATCCTGTAATCAGGATTTCTTGGATCTTTTTGAAGGGCCGCCCGATAGTGTTCTACCGCCGCATCCCAATCACCTATTTCGGCTGACTCGTCTCCACTCCGAAAAGCCCTTGAGCTGGCGCAAGAAACAGCACTACAAAGAACCAAAATCGCTAAAAAGACACGGATGCAAGCGGTTTTTCTTTTATCTATAGCCATTTCAGAAACCTATTAAATCAATCTTACCCTTAAATACCTTCAAGGGTGAGACGCTTCGTCTGGCCGTCACTTAGGACTTCAATCTGCACGGACGACATGCTTATTCCCTTTATCAAGTATTCGCCAGCGATTACCTCATTTAAGCGCCCCTGCCAAACTCGGGACCCGTCAGAGAAGACGGCTATTGTCACTCCGTCACTCTCTACATCAACAAGCCCTATTAGTTTCAAATTATCTACCAAGGTGCTCGAGCGATCTCTTGAAGAGTCACCAATATTGACCTGCTCAACAGGGAAAACTGTTATTTCTGGGATCTCTTCACCAGAATCGGTGCGATCATTTTTCTGCAGATCAAACTGAAATGGGTTCCGATCGCTCACAAAGTCAACTCGGTTCTCTTCTCTCGCGCTTTCAAAAACTTCTTTTAAAGAAAGCTCTCGATGAATATTGAAATCCTCGCTATTATCTGTCCGAGATGAGTTCAGATCTGGAATCGCTTGAGTTAAAGAATCATTATCAAAAGAATCTTCTAAACACCCAATACAAATGAGACAGAAAAAGCCCGTCGTGTACATTCGAGCGAGGGGCCAGCGCGAAATCACGATTCAATTTCCGTTTCTATGAAATATGTAGATAACCGCATAGTGAGAACCAGAGTATTTTCATCAATCCCTGCTCTTGATCCTAGAGTCAGGTTGTCGATAACAATGAAATCATCTGCTGTCTCAAGTTTATCGATAAACCTTCTGATTTCACTGTACAAGCCTGAAAGACGAATCGTAGCCTCGAGCCGACTCAGGGGAGAGAGGTCGCTCTCGCCCTCTTCGCGTTGAATAAGTCGTCTTTCTAAAACCAATCGTTCCGAAGAAGCGTGGTTGCTGATTCCTCGATAAAGGGCAGCTCTTGCAACTTTAACGTTCGACGGCAAAAGAGTCTCGTAAAATACGTCTAAGTCTTCCCTCGCATTCTTTGCAAAGAGATTTCTCTTTTTCGATTCTTCGAGATTTCTTTCTTGCTCAACCCGTTCCCTTAACGCAAGCTCTATCTCTTCACCGGACGAGCCAAGCCTACGGTTCAAAGGCAGAACACCTAGCACAAGAAGGCCGGCATCCACCACGCCCATTCCTATAAGAACAATTATCGCGAAACGTTTTTCGCGCCATATTCTCTGAATACTCACTGTTGATATTTCACTCCTCTGTACACCCCTTCGAGAACCCCTGTATAGTCTCCACCCTGGATTAATTCTTCTTCCTTGATTAACAATTCTGAAAATTCTGATTCTTCTTCAAGCGCTTCAAGGAAAATGTTTAAATCATTTGCAGTTCGTCCTCTGATACCAAGCGAGAAAGAGATAGCATTGTCGGAAATCTGAGGAGTGACCGCGGTCAGCATAACACTTGGTGGTATTGCGTTCTCTAGATTGGATAGAAATGCTGACCAAGAAAAAATCCGTCTTTCGACCAGTCTTCGAGCAATCTCCATCTCCTCGGACACTCCGCCTGAATCCGTCGGGCCAGATTCACGAAGCAACTCAATGGCTTCGGCTGCCAGAGCCTCACTTACCCCACGTTCTTCTAAAAGTTGTCTCTGAAGAGCGCTCTCTTGATCCAGAAGAACCCCAAGTTGGGAAACTCCTTTTAAGAAAAACAAAAAAAGAAAAACTATTGAGGCACCCAAAATCAAATTAATAATCCGCTCGTTATAAAACGGTTTAGTCGAGAGATTAAGTTTATTCATCTTATGCCTGATAATTATTCAATCCATACGCCATACCGGCTGATGCTGCGCAGAGAGCCTTTTTTGAAAATGGAACCTTCTGAAATATTTCATTTTCGGTCACAACGATGATTTTCGACAAACTAACTAGGGGGAATAAAATGGATTTCTGTAACTCAAGTTCTTCACGATCGTTTTCGCCCCCTAAATAAAATATTCGGTCAAAACCTTTTCCGTTTAGCCGATCCTCGTAATACATGTTTGTTTGATGAACAAGAGTCGCGAGGTCTTCAGTTCTAACGGATGAAAGAGTTTTAAAATAAACAATATTCTCATCTCTTAAAATCACAATACTTCCAGATTCGATAGTCGAATTTACAAAGAGACAGTCGCCAGACTTCGCGTGAGCAGAAAATGTGTGCAAAAGTTTTGATACAGCTATCGATGATGGAACAATTAGACCTGCCTGTAATCCAATCGACTCACATAACCGCTCGTATTCCAGAACGACTTCTCTTCTGCTCGTCAGAACAATAAACCTTTGCCTTTGATTTTCATTTATTTTTTGGAGGGCGTAAGAGACCTGCGCCTCATCAAGATTAAAAGGTATAGATTTTTCTATACTCCACCGAATTACACTATCAAGGTCTTTCCTGCTTTTTGGAACAGTATCAAGATCTACTAGCGATATTTTAACGATGGAGTCAGGCAAAGCTATTCCAATACGATTATGGCGCCTCTTTACAGTTCCATACGCGTCCTGAAGAATACTTCTCAAACCCTTTGCGTCTTGTACATTGCGAGACAGAAAACTGGCATTTAGTATTCCCTCCCCTAGGGGTTTTTCCCGAAATTCTTTTATCGCCAGCCCTCTCACATTGCGCTCAAAAACAACCACAGTGAGACGTTCTTTTGAAAACTCAACAAAAACGTGAGGTGTTGGACTAACGAATAAGTCTTTCGCGCTTTTGAGAATATTCATTCAACAAACGTCACCTTGTTAATTTCCTTTAATGTCGTGAGTCCCATTAGCACGCGGTCTAACGCCGACTCCCTCAGAAACCTCATGCCCTCTGCTCTTGCGGCAGCCTTGATCTCAGAAGCGGATTTCCGATTCAATATCATTTCTCGAATGCCATCTGTTAGGTCTAGTAGCTCACAAATAGCTGTCCTGCCTCTATAGCCGGAACCGTTGCATTCAACACACCCGGCGCCTTCGTAAAAAACATGTTGGCGGTGCAAGCCTGGGTTAAGGCCAGCCTCCGTGAGTTCTACCTCATCAACCTTCGCTACCGTTTTACAATCATTGCAAATCGTTCTAACGAGTCGTTGAGCCATTACGCAATTTAATGCGGATACGAATTGATATTCTTCCACGCCCATATTCAGAAAACGCCCGAGAACGTCGATCACGTTATTGGCATGAACCGTCGTAAACACCAAATGTCCTGTGAGGGCAGACTGAATAGCAATTTGAGCAGTCTCCGTATCTCTTATCTCACCGACCATTATTTTGTCTGGGTCATGTCTCAAGACAGAGCGGAGCCCTCGAGCAAACGTAAGCCCCTTTTTCTCATTAATGGGGATCTGCGTGATACCGCTCAGTTGATATTCAACAGGATCTTCAATGGTAATGATTTTATCCTCCACTGTTTGAATCTCAGACAATGCTGCATAAAGAGTAGTCGTCTTGCCGCTTCCCGTTGGGCCGGTAACTAAAACCATCCCGTAAGGCTCAGCAATGTATTTTCGGAATCGGCCTAATTCCTCTGCTGGAAATCCTAGAACATCCAACCGAAGATCTTTAAATTGCTCACTGATAGATTCTTTATCTAAAACACGAAGAACGGCATCTTCCCCATGCACGCTCGGCATGATAGATACCCTAAAATCAATACTTTTTTCTGGTAACTTAACCTTGAACCTTCCATCTTGCGGAACACGTTTTTCGGCAATGTCTAGCTCGGACATAACCTTTATTCGTGAGAGTATGGCACTATGAAACTGCCGATCTATTGGTCTCATTGCCGACTGCAGCACTCCATCGACGCGATATTTCACATAGACAGCGTCACTCTGAGTTTCAATATGTATATCACTGGCCCGGCGCTGTATTGCTGTATATACCATTGAATCTACGAGTCGGATAACAGGGCTGATATCGCTCGTAAGGCGCTCGACGGTCAAGCTCTCATCACTGTCGTCTTCTTCATGGAGAATCTGGAGCCCAAAACTTTCTGTTGCCTCATCTAAGACTCGCTGAGAGCCCTCACTCCTCTTCAGAATTCTTTCTATGGCCGAATTAGTGCCAGCCTTGATGGCCACTCGCACGCCGAGGCGACTTGAAAGATCGTCAATCATGTTTAGATCGCTGGGGTCAGCGACGACGATCACGAGAACCTCTCCTTCTTTTTTGAAAGGGACAAACCCGTATTGAATCATCAAATCTGCCGGAATCGAGCGAAACACCTCTTGATCTATGAAACCTTTATCAAGGTCGACGTACTCAACTCGATATCTTTCCGCTAACAATTTTGCGGAAAGAATCTCATCTTCAGAAACACTTGAATCCATTGAGGTGGTAAGAGGCACAGAAGGACCGTTTACAATGCCATTCCTCTCTTCTTGATGTTCAGCCCCTTCGATTCGCAAGAGCTTACCTTTTTCTTTTTCTTCTTTCACATCAATGTTCCTAATTGCAGAAGTGGCATATAGAGCGCAATCAACATCGCTGATATAACTATGCCCATCAGTATTAAGAGGCTTGGCTCCAATAGAGTCATTAGGCGGTCTAGACTGTGTTGTATTTCCTCGTCAAAGAAATCGGAGACGCTTTCAAGCATCTCCTTCAGTGCCCCCGTTGTTTCGCCAACCTCGACCATCTTCAGACCGACCGCAGGAAAGATATTCCGGCTTCCCAACGCGACCGAGAGCGCCGAGCCCTCCTTTACTTCTTTCGCAACCTCGCCAATTTTTTTAGCCAAAAGGCCATTGACTGCGGCCCCTTGCACCACCTCTAAAGCCGTGAGGAGAGGTGTCCCGCCGGCTAGAAGCGTCGATAGCGTTCTTGCAGTCTGGGAGGCGTTAAATTTCACAACTATCGCGCCTATCACAGGGATTCTAAGAAGGGCAGAATCCATGATTAGCCTAGCAGCTGGAACCTTCCTGGCATAAATGAAGGATAAAACAGAGGCTATCGCAAAAACGAAAAAGCCGAGGAAGTAGTCGCTAAACAAGGTTGATAACGAGACGATTACCCGGGTCATGAGCGGTAACTCTGAACCCAGCCCTGCATAAAAGGCAGAAAACGCTGGAACAACGTTAAGCACAATAATGCCCACAACAACAAACGACAGCAGCATGAGAATCGCTGGATATATCATCGCCGAGAGCGCCTTAGACTTAACACTCACTATTAATTTCTCGTGCCGAGCATATCTTCGAATTACGTTTTCAAGGTTTCCACTCTTTTCTCCAGCCAAGAGCGTTGCGATATAAACCCCTGAACATTGGTGACTGCTGTTTCTAAAAGCTTCTGAGAGTGACTCCCCGGACCGAACTCTGTTAGCCACATCATCTAAAACAACTTTAAGTGCTGAGGATTCTATTCGATGTCTGAGGATATCGAGCGCTTCGACAATTGGGATGCCGGCACTCAATAAAGTCGCGAGTTCATCGTTAAAAACAATGAACTCCCTACTTTTTGGCATATCTGCCGATTTTGAAAGCGCTGATAGGAAACCAAGAAAACCCTTTCTTTTTATTCCAAGAACTAGGATTCCTTGTTTCTTTAATTTTTTTCTGAGCTCGTGTTCATCAGAAGCTGAAAAGACATCTTGATGGACACCTCCAGAGGGGCCTACAAACCTGCATTTGTACTCCATTATTCTCTCAATTTTCTGATAAACCTAATGACTGTGCCACCTGTTAACAGAGATTAGGATACAGCTCTAGTGTTTCAGAAGAACGTCTCATGTGTTAAATATTTTTAACAGCAAACCAAAAGACCGGAAAGACCAAAGATTCGAGAAAATTTCCGCTCTTTGAGAATATATAGGGACAATACTGTGCTCTCTGTGTTCTTTTCGATTGAAGACTGTTTTGGTGGCCTGTTTTAAGATGTTTTCTTTTTGTTTTTATAGATTAAGACGTTTTGAGCAACCTCTATAAGGCCCATAAAAAAAGGTTGGCTCGTAATCTCTCCACATTTTCAGACCGATAAATTATAAAATAACCGTATTTAGTGTATCGACGGCAATGAAAAATTGAGATTAAAGCCGGCATAAAATTTTTATTAGGCCATCCGACCAATAAATAAAAAGTGCAGGTTGATGCAAAACCATGCAATATGCTAGATTTTTAAGCATGCCACGGGGAGTTCTCGGTTTCGCCAGTGGAGTTGGTCTTGTAGTGAGTCTCGCTATTTCAGGAGAAGCTCCGACCCTTTCTGAAACAGTTCAATTTTCCTCAGGTGACACGCTAGAAATCGCTGGCCATAACAATTCAGGAAATACTGTCGACCTAATCCTGCTAAATGGGGACACGGTAAATTTTTCTAAGGAGATCATCGACAGCATCGAGTCTACCGTCGCACCTCAGCCAGTCCAGTCCCCTTCTCAGACGGTTATCGTTCAAGAAGCGCGCGCAGAAATCCTTCGCAAAAGACCCTTTGCCTCGCTGATTAGAGACGCAGCCAATCGCCACGGCGTGGCGGACGACCTGCTCCACGCTGTTATTCAAGTCGAATCCGCGTATCGTCCAAACGCTCAATCACCCAGAGGTGCAATGGGACTAATGCAGCTAATGCCTGCTACAGCATCTCGATACAACGTTGGCGATCCATTTGATCCGGCTGCTAACATCGATGCAGGCACTAGATATTTAAGGTTGTTACTTGACTCATATGGAATGCGAGGCGGCCTCGCTGCCTACAATGCCGGGGAAGGCTCAGTAATTAAATTTCAGGGAGTGCCTCCCTATTCCGAAACAAGAAATTATGTTGAACGGGTTTTAAGGATTCTAGATGAGTCCGAAAAATAAATACGCCGTTTAAAGCGGCAATATGTTACAGTCCGGCGCCAAGCACTAAAACGTTAAGCCGACACGATTCGGCGGAGGATTCTTAATGACTCTTGAAGCACTTGGAATGGTCGAAACAAAAGGTCTTGTGGGCTCCATTGAAGCGGCAGACGCGATGGTCAAAGCAGCCAACGTTGTGCTTGTCGGAAAGGAATACATTGGCGCAGGCTACGTTACCGTCATGGTTCGAGGTGACGTGGGAGCCGTAAAGGCTTCCACTGATGCAGGCGCCGCCGCTGCAAGAAGAGTCGGAGAGCTCGTATCAGTCCATGTTATTCCAAGGCCTCACGCAGAGGTGGAGAAAGTACTCCCAAATATTAAGGCTGCGACAAAATAGCCCTTAATTTAAAATTAACCTGATGTTCGCTGGAAATGAGTGAAATTTCCGACAACCTTCAACCTGACTTAGAATCCATCCGGCAAGCCAGGGAGCTTTCCGCTAAGGCGGCCTTGGCCCAAAACACGCTTACCGAACTAACACAGAACAAGATAGATTTAATCGTTAAGTCAATGGCTCAAGCAGCCACCGAAAATGCCGAATCTCTAGCCAAGCTTGCTCAAAATGAAACCGGTTTTGGCATCGTCAAAGATAAAATAAAAAAAAATATTTTTGCATCAGAGAAGGTCTTTAATTTTATTAAACCTTTAAAAACCGTCGGCGTCATTTCTGAATCTACTGAGAAATCCTTTCTTGAAATCGCTGAGCCATTTGGCCCAGTTGCGGCTGTAATACCCTCCACCAATCCCACATCGACCACAATTTACAAAATCCTAATCGCACTTAAAGCCAGGTGTTCAATAGTAATCAGCCCCCATCCGACGGCCATTAAATGTATTGTGCGCACGGCAGAAATAATGGAAGAGGCCGCCTGTAGTGCTGGAGCTCCCACTGGTGCTATCAACTGGATGCGAACTGTTACCATCGAAGGCACACAGGCGTTAATGCAGCATAGAAACATTGCGGTCATCCTTGCAACAGGGGGAATGGGGCTCGTAAGGGCCGCCTATTCCGCTGGCAAACCCGCATATGGTGTAGGCCCAGGAAATGCCCCCGCCTATATTGAATCATCGGCTGATATTGAAAAAGCCGTTAATGACATCATTACCGGGAAAACCTTTGACAACGGAGTCCTCTGTTCTTCGGAAAATTCAGTCGTGGTGGATAACCGAATCTTTGAGAAAGTGATGCTAGCATTCGAAGAAAACGGAGGCCATTTTCTCTCCTCAGAGGAAAGTCAAAAGCTCTCAAAGATTCTAATCACATCACAACGCCTCCCTAACCCAGATTTAGTTGGTCGTTCCGCAAGCTTTATTGCCGACCGCGCAGATATTTCCATTCCCCAGAAGACGCGAGTTTTAATTGCACCTCTCCAAGGTGTGGGTCGAGATTTCCCGCTGTCGATTGAGAAACTCTGCCCGGTTTTATCTTTTTATACCGTCAAAGATTGGCAGGAAGGCTGCGAGCGTTGCAAAGAAATCCTGCAATACGGTGGAATGGGGCACACAATGTCTATTCACTCAAAGAACGAAGACATCATCCTTGAGTTTGGATTAAAAAAACCAGCCTCTCGGATCGTAGTGAACACTCCCACTACTCATGGATCAATTGGTCTAACTACAGGTTTACCACCTGCAATGACTTTGGGCTGTGGAGGCTTTGGTGGCAACATAACCTCTGACAACATTACCCCCCTCCATCTGCTAAACATTAAACGACTTGCGTACGAAGTCAAACCCGTATCAGACAGCAGAACCATTAAGACTTCTACGAACTCAAATCAGCAACTCGCCTTGCCTTCTCCACCGATGCACCCCGTTAAGCCATCAATGTCCTCCGATCTGGTCTCTCAGCGAGCAGAGGCTTTTCTAAAGACAAGAGCCGCAAGTGAAGACATAAACACACGCAGCCAAAAAGACAGCACGACATCGGTTGTCAATCCACAATCGGACAAAACCACGGAACTACCTGTGCCGGTAGAATTTGTTTGCGAAGACGACGTTCGCAAAGCGATTGCCGAGCACAAAAGAATTCTCATAGGCAAAAAAACAATTGTAACTCCAGCGGCTCGAGACCTCGGCAACGACAATAAGATATTCATTGAATCAGAATTAAATCTATAACCTTTCTTGCCTTAAAATTCAAAATTAGCCTCCGTAAACTTAAGGACCGAATTTCTCTTGTCGTTGCAACTGTGTTAATCTTTAAGGCTTCAGCGATAAAAAAATGCTTAAACGACGATATTCACTTCTATTATCTGACAGAAATACTGGAGCAATTAGGCGTTTTACTATTCGCTTAAGCAGAGTAATCGCTGTGGGATTACCTCTGGTTCTGATACCTGTGTTTTCAATCTTTTATTTCGCTTGGACTACACACTCCACTATTGATTCTCTCCATATGAGCAACACAAGTTTAAAACTCGAGAACTCAGAATACCGACTTGCAGCACAGGACATTGCTCAGGAGATGGTCATACTTCGCACGGCGATGTCTGAATTGACTCACCGAGTTGATCTTGATCCACAAATTCAGCAAGCCCTCCATGAGCTACCAGGGCATGAAGACGTTACTTCAGGGCTTAGCAACGGCCTTAGCTTTGAAGACACCCAAGTAATTCTTGCTCGGTTAGACGCTCTATTGGTTTCCTTGGACAGTCGCCTCGAGTCAGTTAAAAAAGATCTTGCGATCCGCGAGGCCTTAGCAGATGCGACTCCCCTTACTTGGCCTACGGATGGATGGCTCTCCGATGGCTATGGCTACCGCGCTGATCCTTTTACGGGAAAACGAGATTTTCATCCCGCCGTTGATATATCCACAAGCAAAGGGGCGCCTGTCTACTCGACTGCCTCAGGAAAAGTGATTTCCGCTGCCAGAAATGGCGACTACGGGAATTTGATCGAAATCGATCATGGATTTGGATTAAGAACACGGTACGGACATTTATCTGAGTTCTTAGTTAAGCCGGGAGATACGGTGGTTCGCGGGGACATTATCGGCACTGTTGGAAATACAGGTCGGGCTACGGGCCATCATGTTCATTACGAAGTCTGGGTCAATGATCGCACGATTAATCCGAGACGAATCGTTATTGACTCCAAGACATTTGACGCTAACTAGCAGCTCGCTTCTTTCTCCTTCTTGACGGCACTACATGCAACCCCCTAGAATCATCCAACCTTTCAGCTCATGATCTGGCTACGGGATAGTCAAAAATTAATCAATGGCACATAAACTTTACGCGCTCATTCTTTTTGAATTGCATACATTCACGTTTGTTTTCTGCCTAAAATGATTTTCGACAATTTACTTGCAAAAGTATTTGGAACCGAGAATGACCGTTTTTTAAAGCGGATTCTTCCCACTGTCGATCTTATTAATTCCTTCGAGTCTGCAGTAAAAGAGCTTTCAGATAGCGAACTTAAACAAAAGACAGCCTCCTTTCGGGAGCGAATAACTAGAGGCGAAACACTTGATGATCTTTTGCCCGAGGCTTTTGCGGTAGTTCGAGAGTCCGGCCTACGAACGTTAAACATGCGCCATTTCGATGTTCAGCTTATTGGTGGCATCGTTCTTCATAAGGGAATTCTCGCAGAGATGAAGACTGGCGAGGGAAAGACTCTCGTTGCAACGCTTGCAGCCTATTTAAACGCTCTCGAGGGAAAGGGTGTTCACGTTGTCACAGTAAATGATTACCTGGCACGCCGCGACTCAGAATGGATGGGACGTATATACCGCTTTTTAGGAATGAGCGTAGGTGTCATTCAACATGACATGCGGGATCCAGAACGACAAGATGCTTATGGCTGCGACATCACATATGGAACAAACAATGAGTTTGGTTTCGATTACTTGCGCGACAACATGAAGTTTGACATATCCCAGTTTGTCCAAAGACCCCATAATTTCGCAATCGTAGATGAGGTGGACAGCATTTTAATAGACGAGGCAAGGACGCCACTTATCATCTCTGGTCCAGCTGAAACATCAACCGAGCTCTATTACGAGGTTGACCGAATTATCCCAAAACTTAATCCTGGAGCAGTCACCCAAGGAAACGTCCCCGCTGAAAAACGAGAAGAACTTGAAACCACGGGTGACTTCCTTAAAGACGAGAAACATAAGACTGTCACTTTAACCGAGTCTGGCATCTCAAAAGCGGAAGGCTTGCTAACAGGGCGTCTTCAACCTGGAGGACTTTACGACCCTGCGAACATGCCTCTCCTGCACCATATTAACCAATCTCTTCGAGCTCACAGCCTTTTCAAACGCGACGTTGATTACATGGTAAAAGAAGGCCAAGTCGTAATTGTTGATGAGTTCACGGGCAGACTAATGCCGGGGCGCCGATGGAGCGACGGGCTCCACCAAGCCGTTGAAGCTAAAGAGAAAGTCAAGATAGAGAGGGAGAATCAAACCCTCGCCACAATTACATTTCAAAATTACTTTCGGAAATACGAGAAATTATCTGGAATGACAGGCACAGCGGAAACCGAGGCTCCAGAGTTTGCAAAAATATACAAACTTGATGTCGTTGTGGTTCCAACGAATAGAAACCTTGTACGTCTTGAGCTACCTGACTCCATCTATAAAACGGAAAATGAAAAGTATAAAGCCATTGTTAATGACATTGTTGAACAACAGCGCTGCGAACGCCCAGTCCTGTGTGGAACCGTCTCAATTGCAAAATCTGAACGGTTATCTGCTCTTTTAAAGCAACAAGGAATCCGACACGTAGTTCTAAATGCCAAATACCATGGACGCGAGGCAGAGATCGTCTCCCAGGCTGGACGAAAAGGAAATGTCACGATCGCAACAAATATGGCCGGACGAGGTACAGATATTTTATTGGGCGGAAACCCTGAACACATGGCTCGCCAACAAGCCCTAAAAGAACAGGTTGCAGTCGAGATCCCCAAAGGGGAATTCAAGTATATAGACGATGATTCCTTTGTATTTTTCTCTCACGATCAACGATATTTCAAGATTCCAACTACACATTGGCAACGAATCTTCAGCCACTTCAAAGAACAAACAGATATCGAGCACGCTGACGTTGTAAAAGCGGGAGGACTTCATATAATCGCCACCGAGCGTCACGAAGCAAGGCGCATTGACAATCAGCTCCGCGGGCGAGCTGGACGCCAAGGCGACCCTGGTTCTTCACGATTCTATCTTTCCCTCGAAGACGACCTGATGCGCATCTTTGGTTCTGATCGGATCTCAGGGTTAATGGACAGACTTGGAATGGAGGATGATGTTCCGATTGAACATTCAATGGTCACGAAGGCGATAGAAAGAGCTCAAAAACAGGTTGAGGCCCAAAATTTTTCCGTTCGTAAGCACCTTCTGGAATATGACGATGTTATGAACAAGCAACGAGAAAACGTTTACGCTCTTCGCCGAGAGCTCCTCGAAGGGACGATAAAACTGGATGAAGAGTCAGAATCTGAAACTCGCGAGGTTGACACCAGAGCTTATCTCATGACGCTTGCCGAAGGACTTTTATATGAACACGTTGATAATATCTGCGCTGACGACATCGATCCAGAGGACTGGGATATAGACGCGATAACACAATACAGCTCTGAGCTATTCGGGATCGACGCAAGCCCCCTAGGCGAGCTCGATATTCAGAATCAGTCCAGCGATGAAATGAGCGACGCCCTCTGGGCCGCAGCGATGTCAAAATACAAAGAAAAGGAAAGCGCTGCCGAAGCTGATCTCCTGCGACGGGTAGAGCGAGACATTATGTTACAGGTTGTTGATGTTCAGTGGAAGGACCACCTATACAGCCTAGATCATCTTAAGGAAGGAATAAGCCTGCGCGGTTATGGGCAGAAGAATCCCCTTGTCGAATACAAAAGAGAAAGTTTTTCTCTCTTTCAAGAGATGAAAGATAGAATCGACGAAGAGACTGTTAAATATCTTTGGAGGTTAAGGCCGGTTTCAAGAGAAGGCAGCGGGTCCGGTGCCATTCAACCAGTAATTAGGAAAAATACTGCTTTAAGTTTCAGCAAACCCGAAGCTAGCCTCGCGAGACCAGTTCAAGAAGGCCCAAGTCCAGAACGTGGCCGTCAACCTGCTCGCACTGGTGGCGATGACGCACGCGTCAAAACGATAAGACGAGAGACGCCTAAAGTTGGACGAAACGATCCCTGTCCCTGCGGTAGTGGAAAGAAATTCAAGAAATGCCATGGGAGCTCACAATGAAAATACAGCCTGTTAGTCAGGACCCTGATCAGCCGTATAAAAACATACACACAGCTCTCACCTTTGATGACGTTTTACTCGTACCCCAACATTCAACCGTTTTGCCTAGTGAGGTCTCTGTAGAAACCCAGCTAACACAAAATATTTCACTCAACGTGCCCTTGGTTAGCGCAGCCATGGATACTGTTACAGAATCGAGGATGGCGATAGCTATGGCTCAACTCGGTGGCATTGGAATTATTCACAAAAACCTTTCAATCACCAGTCAAGCCGCAGAAATCGATAGGGTTAAAAGATCTGAAAGTGGCATGATCGTGAACCCAATCACACTCTCGCCGGGCAGCACAATACAGGAGGCTCTTGACCTGATGAAGAAATACCGAATATCAGGTGTCCCGATTACTAAAGACGGCAGTAACGAGGGTTACCTCGTCGGAATTCTCACAAATCGAGATCTCCGCTTTCAGGACGACATTAAGAAGACTATCTCTGAAGTGATGACGAAAGATAACCTAATTACGGTACCTGTCGGCACCACTTTAAATCAGGCTAAGACAATTCTTCACAAACACCGCGTAGAAAAACTACTCGTAGTCGATGGCAGTTTCAACCTTCGAGGACTCATTACCGTCAAGGACATACAAAAAATGATCAAATATCCAATGGCCAGTAAAGACACCCTGGGACGCTTGCGTGTTGGCGCTGCCGTTGGCATAGCAAAGGACACATTACTGAGGGCTACGGCTCTCGTGGATGCTCACGTTGATGTTCTCGTTTTAGACAGCGCGCACGGGCATTCTGAAAATGTTTTAACGACCGCCAGAACTCTTCGAAAGGAATTTCCTAAAACCGACATAATCGCAGGTAATGTAGCTACTGCAGACGGAGCGACAGCATTAATAGATGCCGGCGTAGACGGCATTAAAGTCGGAATAGGCTCAGGTTCCATCTGCACAACCAGAATTGTCGCAGGAATAGGAGTGCCAATGATCACAGCAATTACGGACTGCGCTCAAGCTGCTGCACGCGAAGGCGTTCCTGTAATTGCTGACGGGGGCATCCGTTATTCGGGCGATATCACAAAAGCGCTTGCTGTTGGTGCTAGCACAGCCATGGCCGGGAGTTTATTTGGTGGAACAGACGAAAGCCCAGGCGAACTGATTCTCTACCAAGGAAGAACATTTAAAGAATATCGGGGAATGGGCTCAATCGGCGCCATGCGTAAAGGTAGCAGAGATCGGTATTTTCAAGAAGAGTACGACTTACGCATGCCAAACGACGAGAGTGGCCAAAAGTTAGTCCCTGAGGGCATCGAGGCTCGTGTGCCCCATAAAGGCCCTGTCGCGAGCATGATCCACCAATTAGTTGGTGGGGTTAAGGCGGGAATGGGATATTGTGGCTCACCGACAATAGCCGACCTCCAGCAGAACTGTCATCTTATGAGAATCACACCAGCTGGTGTCAGGGAGAGTCATGTGCATGACGTGGTTATAACAAAAGAGGCACCAAATTACAGAGGCGAATAAACCGATTAATTTTTTTAGGGAAAACGAATATCGATGGTCCGTTGATCCGCGCCCGCATCACTTATTGTCACCTTAACGGCCTCAGGGTATGGCTCTCCAATCCGGTCGGCCCACTCAATAACCGTAACACCAGACTCCTCAATTACCTCTTCAAGTCCCAGATCCTCTACTTCTCGCATGGAGAGTCTGTAAAGGTCAACATGAGTTATTGGAAGCCTACCCTCATAGTGTTGCATTATTGTAAACGTGGGACTATTCACCGATTCCCGAGAACCTTTGAAACCCTCAACCAGACCTTTGACAAACACTGTCTTGCCCACACCTAAATCACCGTAAAGTAAAACCAAACCTCCTTGGGGTAATTGACAAGCCAACCCTTTTGCCAATTGAACAGTCTCTTCGACGGAGCAACTCTTATTCATTAAAATCCCTTTTCACTGTACACACAACTCGGTGGTAGCCCTCGAAAAACAATTTTTTATGTCTGTTGCTGTGATACTCACTTCCCCACTTTCCTCCGCTGCAATATCTCCCGCCAAGCCATGGATATAAGTCGCTGCCTTACAGGCATCTAATGAGTCTATCTGTCCCATCCAACCGGCAACCGCTCCAGCAAGTAAATCACCAGCACCTCCCGTAGCCATTCCAGGATTTCCAGTTGGATTCAAAAACATTTCTCCCTTCGGACTAGAAATAACAGTATTCGCGCCTTTTAGAATCACATAAACCCCGTATTCTTCAGCGAAAGATTTTGCGATCTCTGAACGATTCTTCTGAACCGTTTCTACGCTATCTCCACATAGACGAGCCATCTCGCCGGGATGGGGGGTTATTACAAGGTCACCTGACTTGTTTCTATTTCGAAACTGATTCATGTCTAACGCGCAAATATTAAGAGCGTCCGCATCTAATACAAACCCACAAGTCGATGACTCGAACAACCTGTAAAGCAAGTTCTGCATAAATACTTCAGTCCCAAGGCCAGGACCGATGGCAATAACGTCGACCTTTGACTCAAGAAGTGCTTCAATACACTCTTCTTCAAATTCTCCAGTTGAACCCTGAACCAAGGGCAACGTCATATAGTCGGGCATATGAGCTGCAATTGTGGGAATTGATTTTTCTGGTGCAGCTATCGTAACTAAGCCTGCTCCTGACTTTAAAGCACCATAACCCGCCAGAATTGCAGCCCCAGTTTTCCCTACAGAACCCCCAATAATCAGTACATGACCATAATTCCCCTTGTGAGAAGAACGCCTTCTTTCTGGAATGACTGCCGCTATTTCATCAGGCATTAAAAGGGATAGTCTTGGTCCTTGGAGGTTCTCAATCACTTCCGGTGGTATGCCTATATCTCCAACGCACAAGTCACCCACGCTATCACGCACAGAAGGCGAGAGTAAAGTCGTCTTGATAGCGCCAAGGGAGACAGTCAAATCTGCCTCCACACAATGTCCTATTGATAAATTGGAATCAGACAAACCTGTCGGGACATCGATTGAGACAACAAAAGAAGAATTCTCGTTAAGATGTGCGACGATCATTTTCAACAAACCAGTCAATGGTTTATTAATGCCAGTGCCCAACAAAGCATCGATTGCCACATCCCAATTATTTAATTCCTCCTCCCTGTTCTTTAACTCTTCAATCTCTGTCACAGTTACAATAGACGTGCCAGCTGATATAAGTCTGTCATATTGAGATTTGGTGTCCTGGGTCATCCGTGTTAAATCACCAACAATCCAGACCTGCACATCGCACTGAAACTCGGAAAGCAGCCTCGAAACAACAAGGCCGTCACCCCCGTTATTACCTATCCCACACAAAACACCTACACGCAGATCATCTAAATCGCCCAGCGTTCTCTCCAGAGCATCAACCACACTAACCCCCGCATTTTCCATCAATCTTTCAGCCGAGATACCATAATCTTCAATCGATTGACGATCCGCCGCTCGTGCTTGTTTATGATTCAGAATTCGCATGTTATTTCACTTGCTACAGTAGCATATGAAATACTTTTACATGTAAATCGATCTTTGCTAATTAAAGATTGATTTTTTGTGGGAGCACTAATGCAACACACTACAGTAAATATTAATGGTCAAATCGCTAGTGGGGACAAGGCGACTATACCCGTATTGGATCATGGTTTTCTGTTTGGTGAGGGCGTCTACGAAACGCTTCGAACCTATCATGGCAAACCTTTTCTTTTAGAACGCCACCTTGATCGCCTCAATTCATCGGCAGACTCAATCGGACTATCTTCTTCATTTTCTGACTCAGAAATTCGTGAACAAATAACTAAGACAATCGCTGCAGCGACCTCTGAATCTGAATACTACATAAGGATCCTGTTAACACGTGGCACAGGCGAATTAAGCTATGACCCAGCACCGTGCAAAAAGCCAACTACTGTAATCATTGTAAAACCTCATCTCGACGGAGGGCCACAAGAGATGTCTGGCGGAATCCATGTAATTGTTTCTTCAGTTATAAGAAATCATCCAAGAGCATTAAATCCATTAATAAAATCAAATAATCTTCTAAACAGCGCACTTGCGATGCAGGAAGCTTTAAGAAACGGTGCTACTGAGGCGCTAATGCTTAATCATCGCGGCGAAATCGCTGAGTGCGCGCAGGCAAATTATTTCTTAGTGCACAACGGTGAAGCTTTAACGCCCTCTCTTGCATCTGGGCTTCTTGAGGGAGTCACAAGGAATTTTCTTTTCGAAGTTGGTCTCTCAGTCGGAATCACCGTAAGAGAGACTGTGCTCCGCGAGTCCGATCTTGCGACCGCGGAAGAGATGTTCATAACAAGCACAACGCGGGAAGTGCTACCGATCACATCTCTTGACGATAAGCTTGTTAATGGAGGGAACCCAGGCCCTGTAACAAAGAAGCTTTCTAAGGCTTTTCGATTAAGAGCTCTTGAGCTATCAAAGCCTTAAAAGCCATTACAGCAATAAAGAGAAAGAAAAATACTTTAGCTGTTTCTTTTTGCATAACTTTCAAGCGGAGGGCACGAACACATTAAGTTGCGATCGCCATGCGCATCATTGATTCGACTAACAGGCGGCCAGTACTTATTGCGTCGAACAAACTCAAGGGGAAACGCTGCCGATTCTCGTGAGTATGGATGGTCCCATTCGTTTCCCACCAACTCTTCTGCGGTGTGCGGAGCATTCTTTAACACGTTGTCGACTTGGTCCACGCGTCCTGATTTAACTTCGTTTATTTCCATCCTAATCGAGATCATCGCATCACAAAAACGATCAAGCTCTTCAAGTGGCTCACTTTCCGTTGGCTCAATCATAAGGGTGCCCGCTACAGGAAAAGAAACAGTAGGTGCATGAAAACCATAATCCATTAATCGCTTCGCTACATCTCTCTCATTAACTCCGAAGCCCTTAAACGACCTTAAATCAAAAATCAGTTCATGGGCGACGCGATTGCTCGCTCCCGAGTACAAGACATCGTAATGACCTTCTAAACGACTTTTAATATAGTTCGCATTTAGAATTGCTACCCGTGTCGCTTCTTTAAGCCCTGTCCTGCCCAAGAGACATATATACGCATACGAAATCAAGAGAATACTCGCACTCCCCCATGGCGCCGCGGACACAGGACCAATGGCATTTAAGCCACCTGTGGGCACAACAGGGTGACCAGGCAAGAATGGGCTTAAATGTTTAGCCACTGCAATTGGACCCATTCCCGGCCCTCCGCCTCCATGCGGAATAGCAAATGTTTTATGGAGGTTAAGATGACATACATCCGCACCAATTAATGCTGGGCTTGTTAAACCTACTTGCGCATTCAGATTGGCTCCGTCCATATAAACTTGTCCACCACTCTCATGCACAAGATTACAGATCTCTTGGATTTCATCTTCAAACACTCCATGAGTTGATGGATATGTAATCATCAAAGCGTTCAGTCTGTCTCTGTGTAAGGCCAACTTTTTCTTTAAGTCTTCTACGTTAACATTCCCGCCAGCATCGCATTCCACAATTACGATTTTCATTCCCGCCATAGCAGCACTGGCTGGATTAGTCCCATGCGCAGATGCTGGTATCAATACCACATCTCGCTGTCCCTGCCCTTGAGAACGATGAAACTTCCTAATCACCATCAATCCCGCAAATTCTCCTTGCGATCCAGAGTTCGGCTGCAGAGAGACTGCATAGAAGCCAGTAATTTCGCACAAGGCCTTCATTAGATCTTCAAAAATAACGTGATATCCATCCATTTGGTTAACGGGCGAAAACGGATGGGCATCACTAAATTCAGCCCATGATAATCCACGCATCTCAGTTGCAGCATTTAATTTCATCGTGCATGAACCTAGAGGAATCATCGAGGTGTCTAGGCCGAGATCTTTCAATTCAAGCCGCTTTAAATACCGCATCATCTGCAATTCGGATTGATTGCATTTAAAGACTGGATGGGTCAGAAACTCGGTTTGTCGCCGAAGCGCACCAGGAATACCGCACCACATTTTATTCCTATTTAAAACCTGCCCAACTCTCGATTCATCTTTTGCACTTTCAAATATTCTTATAATTTCATCTATTTCAGTAAGCTTAGCGGTCTCGTCGATGGAGATGCCGATATCTCCATCATCAAAATAGCGGAAGTTAATCAGCTTCTTTTCCGCTGCCTCTCTAATTCTCCGCGTTACAGGCATCCCCCCTGCATCAATGCGTATCGTGTCAAAAAATTCTCGATGACGGAGTGTGCATCCAAGTGAACTCAGCTTATCTGCAAGTAATAATGTCTTTTTATGCACTTCTTGCGCGATCTCAGACAATCCTTGCTGGCCATGGTAAACAGCATAAAATCCGGCGATATTCGCCAGCAATGCTTGAGCCGTGCAAATATTCGACGTCGCTCTTTCGCGCCGGATATGCTGCTCTCTCGTTTGAAGAGTCATTCGATACGCCCGCCGACCATGAGAATCAATCGAAACGCCAATCAATCTGCCTGGGACCTGTCGAATGTGTGCTTCCTTTGTTGCAAAAAAAGCTGCATGGGGTCCCCCGTACCCCATCGGCACTCCAAACCTTTGAGCACTCCCAACCACAACATCAGCACCTACTTCGCCAGGAGGTTTAATTAGGACCGATGCCAGTAAATCTGTCGCGACCACGACAAACACATCGTTCGCATGAGCAGTTTCTATTATTTTCTCTATATCTCGAACCCTGCCGTCTGCATCAGGATTTTGAAGGACTAGAGCAAAAGTATCGCCGCTTATGAAGCTTTTCTCATCACTTGAAATCTTTATCTCTATACCCAAGGGATCCGCGCGCCCCTTAAGCACCTCGATGGTTTGAGAGAAACAACTTTCGGAGACAACACATCGATTTTTCAGGTGTCTCTTTTTTTTCTGGACGCGATGCCCCATCATCATGCCTTCGGCTACCGCAGTCCCCTCATCAAGGAGAGAAGCGTTCGAAACTTCCATCCCTGTCATATCTTCAATCATCGTCTGATAATTTAGAAGGGCCTCGAGGCGACCTTGTGATATTTCAGCCTGATAGGGCGTGTACGGGGTATACCAACCTGGATTTTCAAAAACATTGCGGAGGATTACACTAGGAAGAATTGTTCCATAATACCCTGCACCTATAAACGACCTTGCACATGCATTCTTGCTACCCAAAACCCGAAGTCTTTCGAGAAAATCTCTCTCCGTCTCAGGAAGCTGGATTTCTAAATCTTTTTTTGATTTGATCTTTGAGGGAACCACTTCATCGATCAATTGATCGAGAGAATCCGCTTTTACGACGGAAAGCATCCTCTCTATTTCTGATTCTCGCGAACCAAGATGTCTGTTTTTAAAACTATCAACTCGGTCGTTACTCATCTATTTCACGAGCTCATCGTATTCTGCAGATTCCAACAATGACGACATTTCATTTGAATCATTTAATTCAATTTCAATCAGCCATGCCGCTTCAGGGTCTTTGTTTACTAAGTCAGGCGCGTCAACCACCGATTCATTTACTCCGATCACCACACCTGAAACGGGGCAATACAAATCTGACACAGCCTTCACCGACTCTATAGAACCAAACTGGTCTCCTTGAGCGAAGACACTGCCAACCTCAGGCAGTTCGACGTACACGATTTCACCTAATTGTTCTTGAGCGAACGCGGTAATTCCAATTTTACCCTTGTCACTCTCAGCCCTTATCCATTCATGATCTTTTGAATACCTTAGCTCTCTCTGACTCATATCACCTTACTTCCCTGGGCGCCTATAAAATGGTAGCTTGACTACGTTAGCTTTAAGAGAACGGCCGCGGACGTCAATTTCAATTTCACTATCTACCCTGCTGTTCTCGATCTCGACATAGGCCATCCCTATAGAACTCTTAAGAAAAGGAGTCTGCGTTCCACTGGTGACGGTCCCAATCAGTTGCCCGTGACTGTTCACCGAATAGCCACGCCTCGCTATGCCTCTGTCATTCAATTTAAAACCAATCAATTTCCGAGATAATCCGTCTCGTTTTTGAGTTTCAAGAGATTCTCTTCCTATGAAATCACCTTTATCCCAACAAATGGTCCACCCCAAACCTGCCTCCAAGACCGTGGTCGTTTCGTTAATATCATTTCCGTACAATCGGTAAGCTGCTTCTAGCCGTAATGTATCACGTGCTCCAAGACCTATAGGTAAAACACCCTCACTTGCCCCACCAGCTAATAGAGTTTTCCAGATTTTCGAGGCCGCCCTGGGTGACACAAAGATTTCAAAGCCGTCCTCACCGCTATATCCAGTTCTGGAAATAGTTGCCCGCTCTCCATCCACCTCTCCAGTAACAAAATAATAGTAACTTAAGTCGGAGAGCTCGGTCCCTACGAATGGTTGAAGAATTTCACTAGCCATAGGACCCTGAAGTGCAAGTAATGCGTATCGATTGCTGGTATTTACGACAGCAACATCATGAGATTCGTCAACAGAGTTCTTTATCCAAGCATAATCCTTTTCAATATTGCCGGCATTTACGACCAATAAAAAATGCTCCTCTGCCAATCGATACACAAGGACGTCATCAACGCAAGTACCAATCTTTGTCGTCAAGACACTATATTGAGCTTGCCCAACATTTAACGCAGCCGCATTATTGCAAGTTACAGCCTGAAGCACGTTTAAGGCGTCCGCCCCAGCGATCTCAATTTGCCCCATATGGCTTACATCAAACAAACCCGCTGATGTTCGCACAGCTAAGTGTTCCTCCGAAATACCGCTATAGTAAATCGGCATTTCCCAGCCACCAAAATTAACCAACCGCGCGTCTAGTGACCGGTGTATCTCATAGAGAGGTGTTTGCCTCAAGACATTTTCTCTGTCATCGGACATAAAGAGTGAAATCTTTCTGGAAGGTGGGTAAAACTCTCACTATTACTAAAGCTACTATGCCTCAAACGAAACGGTCAAGATGACACTAAAGAAACAAACAAGAGTCTTGAACACCAACACCTCACCCATTAGTTATTTCTAGTAGACCTTGAACGAATCACCATAAAGATCGCGAGCGGTCCAAGGACTAAAAGCTCCCATCCTAGAGCTCTCAAGTTGTGCTGCCAGCAGTTATATTCTGAAAACTCTCTGCAAATCCCAGAAAAAACACTAACTTCCGATAAAAAGAACTCTTGTGAGTATGGCCAAAACATCATAATCCCGTACGGAGCCGTCACATCGGTGCCAGCCCAGTCCAGCAACAGATGGCTCCAATAAGCGATCGCGCACGCAAACGAAAACATTGCTCTACCAGAAATTAGTGCCGCAAAAATAAAAAGCAAAACGACTGCACCGACGCTGTGCGTAACTGTCGAATGCGTGCCAAATAAAAAATCGATGTCAGGCACTAGACCCAGTGTCCCAAATATTAATATCTCTTTTCCCCTAATGATAGAGAAGAACGATCTATCAAAGCGCCCCAAAAGCGGCCACCACGTCTTCTTGGGAATCTCATTCCGTTGAACACACAACCCGAACACGGCGCCTGCAAGGGCATGGGCAACAGGACTCGGCATCAATTAATAATTCTACCCTTTCATCAAGTTATAATTAATTGAATAAAACTTTATTAAGCGAACTAAAAACATTTAATGCCCTGGACAGATTTTCGCACGGTGCTCGCAATACTGGGAACGATATTTTTAATCAATATTGATCTTGGGGCTAAAAACCTGAGTATCTATTGGATCGACGTAGAAGGTGGCGCGTCCACTCTGATTATTACACCCTCTCGTCGATCAATATTGATGGACGCAGGTTGGCCTCGCAAAGACAAACGAGATAGCACACGAATAAAAGCCGCCTTAGATGATGCGGGAATAGATAGAATTGATTATTTTATAGCCTCTCATTTTCACCGGGATCACGTTGGCGGATTATTCGAACTTAGCGAAGCAGTTGAAATTGAAACTTTTATCGATCACGGCGAGAGCGTTGAATTATCTCCCGAACGTCGACAGACTTGGGAGCTATACCAGAAAATCACAAAGGACAACCGGAGGACTATTCGCCCCGGCGAGAAACTTCCATTTACCGACCTAGAGTTTCTTTTCGTCCTCTCGAATGGAAAAACGCTAGACCACGCACTGTTACCACTTGGACAAAACCCGTACTGTCAGAATGGGGTCTTCTCGCCTCCAGATTCCGGAGAAAACACTCGCAGCGTAGGCTACCTGCTTTCGCTCGGGGCATTCCAATTTCTTGACCTTGGTGACGCAACCATTAACATGCAGGACAAACTTGCATGTCCAGAAAATTTAATTGGAGAAATCGATCTTCTACAAATCCCTCATCACGGCAATGATCTCGCTCCCCAGTTATTGTGGGCCCTACGCCCTCAAGCCACCGTTACTAATAATGGACCTACGAAAGGCGGAAACGCCGAGGGATTTAAAATTATTTCCGCAATCCCTCAAATCGGGGACACCTGGCAACTTCATCGACCTCTCGAAGCGCCACCCAATTCATTTGCTAGGGAAATCCATATCGCGAATCTTACAACCGAGGACGATTGCGACGGATTCTGGATTAAGGCTGTCGTCGGCACTGAGGGGCGTTCGTACACTATTAGCAACGGACGTACTGGCTTTAGTCAAACTTATTTATCACGATGAGTTAATCCAATCTATCTCCAGTTCAATAAGCCCATCGTTAACTCGCGCAGGGTAAACCTTTAATCGCCGATACGGAGAATCACCCAAGCATTGCCCATCCCTAAGCCTGAATTGAGCCCCATGCCATGGGCAGGTCACAACGCCTCCCTCGCATGATCCCTCAGACAATGATCCACCTACGTGAGTGCAGGTATCATCAACAGCACGTAAAACCCCAGCATCATTGAATATCGCGATTCGTCTATCCTTGACATAAACACGCCGCCCGTGCCCTCTGTGAACGTTTTTTGCTTTAAAATTCTTAACAGTATGGAGCATTGGCGATCGTCTCTCTTTTTTCTTTAATACTTCCTTATCCACCCTTGCCACGCTGCCCTGCCCTTTGCGATAAAATGAGACAGAGACCACCGAGGACGGCACTCGTTACTTTTGTACGGAGGAGAACTCTATGAGCACTGCAATTCTAGCGATTCTGTCTTTATTGCCAATCGTTACAGTCGCTGTATTTCTCGTAATATTGAGATGGCCAGCTAGCCGGGCTATGCCACTCTCGTACGCTGTGTCAATCTCATTAGCCCTGTTGATCTGGCAAGTCCCTTTCCTCCAGGTTCTTGCGGCCTCAATGAATGGCCTAATCGTAGCACTGACTCTCCTGTATATCGTATTTGGAGCAATACTTCTCCTAAATACTCTCCAAGAGAGCGGGGCGTTAAAAACAATTCGGAAGGGATTCACCGATATCTCACCTGATCGTCGGATTCAGGTAATCATCGTCGCGTGGCTTTTTGGTGCATTCATAGAAGGTTCAGCTGGGTTCGGCACGCCCGCGGCGGTAGCTGTCCCACTATTAGTAGGACTCGGCTTTCCAGGCTTGGCCGCTGTCACGGCTGGTATGATTATCCAAAGCACTCCAGTCAGTTTCGGTGCCGCCGGAACGCCTATCCTAGTGGGTGTGAATACCGGACTTTCAGCTGACCCCCTAGTCGCTGCGTACGCGGCACAGATAGGCTACGAGAATTGGCAATCTTTTTTAAGCCTCATTGGTTTTCGGGTGGCCCTGCTTCACTCATTTGCCGGAACCCTCGTGCCTCTCATTTTAGTTGCAGCGATGACGAGATTTTTTGGTGAGGCAAAATCATTCTCAGAAGGGTTAAAGATTTGGAAATTCGCACTGTTTGCCTCTCTCTCTATGACCATACCCTACGTTATAGCTGCTTACTTTCTCGGCCCAGAATTTCCGTCACTGATTGGAAGCCTCGTCGGACTTGCCATTGTCGTTACTGCGGCGCGAAATGGTTTTCTTGTACCAAAAGCCGATGAACTTTGGGATTTTGCGCCAAAGGACACGTGGCCTTCGGACTGGACAGGTACTATTCAATCCGAAAACCCACAGACAAACACAAGAGACTTAGGGCCTATAAAGGCGTGGTTTCCATATATCCTTGTCGCTCTTTTACTTCTTATTTCTCGCTTACGATTTCTACCCATTAGTGGGTGGCTGCAATCAGTTACGCTGAGTTGGTCAAATATTTTCGGAACAGAGATCTCCGCAACCGTCCAGCCACTCTTTTTACCTGGAACAATCTTTGTTCTTGTATCATTGGCAACATGGGGCATGCACAAGGTCCCTCTAGCTAATTATCAGAATTCCTGGAACACATCTCTTCGCGTTACGGCTGCCGCATCTGTCGCGCTGGTATTTACCGTTCCAATGGTTCAGGTATTTATTAACAGTGGTGGCGGAGGCGCCGGTTTTGAGCGAATGCCAATAGCGCTTGCCGATGGTGTGGCAGCACTAACAGGCTCTGCTTGGCCTCTTTTTTCCCCTTTCGTTGGTGGCATTGGCGCAGCCGTAGCAGGGAGCAACACTGTGAGCAACATGATGTTCTCACTTTTCCAATTTGACATGGGTCAGCGCATCGGCGTCGATCCGGTCTGGGTTGTAGCACTGCAGGCTGTGGGTGGGGCTGCGGGTAATATGATTTGCGTTCACAATGTCGTAGCAGCTTCAGCGGTCGTGGGGCTTTTAGGACGCGAGGGTGCTGTTATTCGTCTAACAATTTTACCGTTTCTTTATTACGCACTTTTACCAGGCGCTATTGGGTACGCCATCCTCTGGTATTCCACGACTGGTCTCTTTAATATAGGGTCAGTGATTGTTGTGGCCATCATAAGCTGCGTCACTTATTTTATTCGGCGGCACGCATAGCTCAAGCTAATTTTTTTTAGAATATTATGAGAATCACTCACCCACCGAGCGGAGACGCCCTTCCTGTTGATCCCGACCATTTCACAGGAGCCGCTACTATTTCTCGTCTCGATGGTATCTCTACTGACCCTCAAATAAACGTATACCGTGTCTCCTTTGAAGCCCGGGCCCGAACGGCGTGGCACATCCATTCCGGAATTCAAATTCTGCTTATTATCGAAGGCACCTGCCGAATGCAATCTGCCGGCAAAGCAATTCAGGAAATCAAGGAAGGCGGCGCCATCCGGATAACAGCCGGTGAGAAACATTGGCATGGTGCATCAAATGATGAATCAATGATTCATCTTGCCATCAACATTAATGCCTCAACGACTTGGTTGGATAGCGTGAAGGACGAAGAATACGATTTTATTTAAGGCTTTACCATCCGCACATACGGTCTACATTTTGTTCCTCAAGCCAAGCTGCCAATGGTGCAAAGTAGTCGAGAATGGCTGTTGCGTCCATTTCTCGTGTCCCCGTCATAACCTCAAGGGCATCCGGCCAGGGACGACTCGCTCCCATTTCCAACATGCTACGGAGACGATCACCCGCTTCCCTACTCTCAAAGATTGAACACCGGTGCAATGAACCTTCAAATCCAGCCGCTTCACAGAGCGCTCGATGAAATTGAAACTGCAACACATGGGCTAAAAAATATCTTGCGTACGGGGTATTTGCCGGAATGTGGTATTTCGCACCTGGATCAAAGTCATCACCAATTCGCGGCATCGGGGGTCTGACGCCTTGATACTTCTCTCTCAACTCCCACCATTCCCGATTGTATTCCGTAGGGGGAATTTCACCTGAAAACACATCCCATCGCCATTGATCAACCAATAAGCCAAAAGGCAAGAAAACTACTTTTTCCAAGGCCTGTCGAAGCAAGAACGCTATATCACCTCGTTGATCGGGTGCCGTTTCAAGCAAACCAACCTTGACCAAGTACTCTGGAGTAATTGAAAGTGCAATGGTATCGCCAACTCCTTCATGGAAACCATCATTAGCACTACCCTGAAAGAACGGATCCTGGTCCTTGTAGGCTCGCTGGTAATAGTTGTGCCCGAGTTCATGATGAATCGTTACGAAATCATCGTCCGTAATGCTAATGCACATCTTGATTCGTATGTCGTCTCGAAAATCAAGATTCCACGCACTCGCATGACAAACGACATCTCGATCTAATGGTTTCACAAAAAGTGATCGCTCCCAGAAACTATCTGGAAGCGGTTCAAATCCCAGAGAACTAAAAAAACCCTCTCCATACCGAACCATCTCGACCTCATCAATACCCTTTCGTTCAAGTAGCTGGGTTAGATCGTAGTTCATCCCATCCTGTTCTGGCTTAACAACATCATAGATATTTCCCCAGCCTTGTCCCCACATATTGCCTAACAAATGCGCTGGAATAGGCTCATTCGGAGGAACAACCGCTGTACCAAGTTCCTCGCCCAACTTCGCCCTCACATGGCAATGCAAAGATTCGTACAAAGGGCGTATTTCTTCCCATAGCCCTTCTATTTCTTCCACAAATAACTCAGGCGGCATGTCATACCCTGACCGCCACATGTGTCCAGTATCCTGAAAACCAAGTTCCTTAGCACCAGCGTTCGAAATTTCGACAAATTTCTCATATAAAGGACGAATATCACGTCCCACCTTGCGCCAGCCACCCCACATCGCCAGTAGCTCATCCGTGTCTCTGAGTTCTCCAAATAATCGTTCCATTGCTGGCAGAGAAAGACAACCCTCTTCAGGACGACAATACTCGCCGGTCCCGTAAATACTTTCCATCTCCGTCATTATTTCCGCAAGCTCTGCCTGCAAGTCATTATTCGATGGCGCGACCGCTGCCAGCGAAGTCTTAAGCTTTAACATCTTTCGACTCAACTGCGGAGGCAACTCTATATCGTTAAAACGCGCAGCTTCCGCTGCCAAATTGATCGTTGCCGCCATGACCTTTTCACTTGCACTGGCCGACATTGCATTCGTGTCATAGGAGATAAAATTGTTTTGGATCCAAGCAGCACGTCCTGACTCCTTCCACAAATCAAGTAGCCGCAATTCTGCGCCCTCAACAAAAACAGTTGCCTCGTCAACAGTGACTCTCTCGCTATCACCGCAGGCGATCACCACCAAACACGACAGAACGCCAACAAGTTGAATTAGTTTGCTCTTCATAAATCGAATTGGAATAACCCTGTCCGAAAAATTTTCCCACAAAACAAAACTGTGCCTCTTCAATTTAAAAACAACGCTCGGCAACACTTTCCTAATCAAGCCAAGCAGACAGAGCCGAGCCGCTGCGGATAATAGTCTCGTCTCTCTCCGCGCCTGTAGATACAATCGCCACCGGGACATCAACAGCGTCCTCAATCGCAGCAATGAATGTCTTCGCTTCTTTTGGCAGTCGGTCAAAAACCGTTACACCCCTAGTCGAACCCGCCCATCCTTTTATGCTTTTGTATTTTGGAGAACAGTGTCTGAGAGTCTCCGCATTCGCTGGAAACTCTGAAAGGAGCTCACCCTTGTAGTCATAACCAGTACACAATTTAATCTCGGACATTCCGTCTAACACATCAAGCTTCGTAAGAGCCAAACCATCTAATCCATTTACTCGTGCTGCATGACGGACGACTACTGAATCAAACCACCCACATCTTCGAGGCCTCCCCGTAGACGCTCCAAATTCTTCGCCTTTCTCACGCAATGACTCACCAAACGAACCTGTCTCTTCAGTTGGAAAGGGACCCTCCCCGACCCGCGTCGTATAAGCCTTCGTGATCCCCAGTACCCCGTGAATCATCCGTGGAGGAACTCCAAGCCCAGTACATACTCCGCCAAGGGTTCCATTCGATGAACTCACGAAGGGATAAGTGCCATGGTCCACATCGAGCATTGCCCCTTGTGCCCCTTCAAAAAGAATGGCTTTACCCTGTGATGACGCATCCGCTAACAACTTCGAAACATTGCAGGTAAGGGGTGAAACTCTAGATTTAAAGTGCAATAAATCACCTAAAACCTTTTGCCAATCCATTGACTGGCCATCGACAATCCTATTCCTACGCTCGACATTTTCCCTGACAATATCTCCGATAAGCCCATCATTAGCACCCTCTACTAAATCAATAATCCGTAGCCCTCTCCGGCCACTTTTATCCTCATAGCTCGGTCCGATTCCTCGTGACGTAGTACCAATTTTCCTGCGTCCCCGAACCATTTCTGCAGAAGCCTCGATATCCCGATGATACGGAAGAATTAGATGAGCTCTATCACTAACAAACAATCTGCCAGAGGTGCTGATTCCCTTATTTTCAAGTTCGTCAATTTCATTAAACAACGCTATCGGATCAATCACCACACCATTGCCGACAACACATCTAACATCTTCATGCAGTATTCCAGAAGGAATTAAATGAAGCACAAATTTCTTCTCTTTAATGAACACCGTGTGACCTGCATTGTGGCCACCTTGATACCGTGCCACCAAAGAAAAGGAGGGTGTCAACAAGTCAACGATTTTTCCTTTACCTTCATCGCCCCACTGAGTTCCCACAACAGCCAAGTTAGATTTCTTCATTTACACAATTCCATTTAACTCGATAATACCAGAAGACCGAGCTGCGATATCAGCTCTTGAGGATTCACCTGCACTAATCGCTCCCCTCCCCTCAACAAACTTTTCGCTCTGATGTCAAGAAAGAATTCTTTTTTTTTACAGGCCGACAAATACAATTGACAACGTCCTCGGCCTTCCATAATGTCTATAACTCTCAACTTGAATCATTTATAAAAAATTAAAAGTACTCATCAAATTAAATTTTTACAATGCTTGACTCGGCCACAGAACGAGACCCACTCGAACGCCAAATAATTAACGTGACGCATGCCACGCCTTCGCGTATTCCTATTTTGATCGGCGGTTGTGGGAGTGGAAAGACAAACTTGTTACACCAGGTCTCAAACTCTCTTGACTCGACCGCAAATCAATATATTGATGTCGAGAGATCGGCTTCTACCCCAGAGAGTTTCTGGTCGGCCATTCAAGAAAGATCTCCCTACTCACTCCGTCAGACCAAAACATCAAACTCTTCATCATCAACGGCAAGAATAGCGTTTGACAATCTTTTACAATTCCTTTGTGATTGCCGCTTACCAAACGGTGACCCCGCTACTTTTCTTGTTGACGAGTTTTTTGAACTTAAAATGTTCGAAAGTTTTCCCGGCATACGGCACGCACTTCCCGAACTGCTGAATGCTGTGACCGAGAGCGAGAATAGATTCGTTTTTTCAACGCGATATTCAAAACGCGCCACGAAATTGCTTGAAAAATATACGGACCACATCTCAATTATCGAAGTTCCGCCACTTACAGTTACGGAAACCTCTCAACATCTACTGCAACTAGGAGTAGGACGAACCGATAGTGAGCGCGATGAACTCTCGAAAATTCTACTGGTCTTGGCTGATGGACGCCCTTCTTACGTTCGGACCCTATCTGAGGCCCTTTCAGCGATGGAAGGGGCTGAAGGCGGAGACCCTGTCAGTACATTAGCATCTCAACTCGTCACGGGAGCGCCTTTAAGCCAGCTCTGCCGCATTTCTTATGAACGCCGTCTGGGACGGGCTAGAGGTTATGGTGCCCTGAAAGCAATTTTACAGGTGCTCTCCGAGGAGGACATGCTCAATCTGACCGAAATAGCCCATCGGTTGGGACGAACACCTGGCTCAACAAAAGACTACCTCTCGTGGCTGGAAGATGTAGACCTGATTGAGATAAAACAAAAACGTTACCGATTTCAAGATCCGCTTCTCTGTCTCTGGGTGAACTTACATTCGCGTCCAGAACCACCGAGTGAATTCGAGCTTTCTCGAGAAGCTCAGGAATATGCAGTCTCTCGTCTGCCGTTTATGGAAGCTACAGAAAAGGAAATCCCAGAAACCTTACCCCAGAACTCAGCAGCACCTCGCGAATGGAGCATTATCGAAATTGATTAATCATTTTCTTGCTCCAGATACCGAAGGGCCGTGGCAGCGCATTTTTGTTCCGCCTCTTTTTTTGTAGAAGCTTTTTCGGCTGCTAGCACCCGATCGTCAAGCCGTAATTCAATGTCGAAACTTTTTTGATGCGCCGGCCCCGTTGACCCGACCACAATATAACTTGGAACGGATTTTCCAATTGCTTGAAGATGCTCCTGGAGAAGCGACTTGAAATCCGTTGCCACCCCACGGTCACCATCACCCGCAGCAACGTCCGTCAGGTTCTCAAAAAACTGTTCGCGCACAAACTGACGACATTTTGACATTCCTCCATCAAGATAGATTGCGGCAATGACCGCTTCATAAGCATTCTCGATCAACGAATTATTTCGACGGCCTCCGAGTTTCTCTTCACCCTTCCCAAGAAGCAAATGCTCGCCAATTGACAAACGAGCGCCCAGCATACTTAAAGTCTTTCCAGACACTAATCTGGCCTTCACCTTGGACTTTTCACCTTCCGTAAATTGGGGGAACTCTTCAAAGAGCCACACCGAGATTAGAAACCCGAGAACAGCATCACCGAGAAATTCGAGTGATTCATTATCAGAAAGACTACCTGTGCCATCCTCATTAGCCCTCGAGCTATGTGTAAGCGCCTGTTCGAGCAACTCTCTATCTTTAAAGGCGTAACCAATCTTCTCTTCCAGCGATTGGAGACCCTCATCTCTTCGCCTCACGTCAGCACCGATGCGATCTTTTCGAAGTTCTAATTCAGTCTTCGCCTTAACCGCCTGATCTCCAGACACACATACTCTAAATTCACTACCAGCCAGTCCCGTTGAAATAGGAAACACGTAGTGGGGAAAATCCGATGAGAGGCTCACGTCATATCCGCAACTCGCCAAAAATCCACTCACAACATCTGCTTCAACTCTGGACTGCGTAGTAAAAATGACTGAAACTTTCTTTTTTGTATCCATAACTTGAACAAAAATTTTTCTTCGCTTTAAGCCAGCAAAAACCTTCAACCTGCGAGAGCGTCTCGTTTCTTCGCCCTCAGCAATAATATCTTCTTCAAGGAATCGACACACAAGCAGAATGCCATAATCGTATAATTGTCTTCAAAGAAATTATTGTGCTGAAATTATTCCGACAATCTTTGCGGCAGTTGTACGATTGGACTCTCCATTGGGCTGACACCCCGAAGGCCTTGGTCGCACTTTTTGCAATTTCAATTGCTGAATCATCATTTTTTCCAATCCCTCCTGATGTTCTATTAATCGCAATCGTCGGGCTCCAGCCTTCGCAATGGCTTCGTGCGAGCACCGTCACCGCCGTTGGCTCTCTCGTGGGAGCGGCCATCGGCTATGCCATCGGGGCTCTATTAATGCCCGTTCTAGGTGACCCAATCATCACCCTATACGGAGCACAAGCTCACTGGGATCATTTCGTAGTGCTAGCCAACCAATGGGGGCCGTGGTTTCTCGCAGGAGCAGCCTTTACCCCGATTCCTTTTAAAGTAGCCACCATTGCATCGGGAGCAATCGGTATGCCATTGTTCCAATTTCTTGCGATCAGTTTCATTGGCCGGTCGGCCAGATTCTTTCTTGTAGGTGGAATCCTTAGACTTTTTGGGGCCCGTGTCAGGGATTTAATTGAGAGCCATTTTGATCTAGCCGCTATTCTATTTTTTCTTCTCTTCATCGGAGGTTTTTTTGTCCTCCGCTTTATCTGAAACCGGATTCTTTACGGCGGCAGTTTCTTTCTGTACCCACTCCTGATAATCCCGACTACCTCCATCAGCTTCAAAGATTAAGACCTCAGGAACCTCATACGGATGCAATCCACGAATTTGATCGACTAATTCATCAATCCTATTCGTAGTAGTCTTCATCTGAAGCGGTTGTTCCATCTCGCACTCAATGTCTTCTTTCCAACGATAGACCGACCTAACGGGCTTTAGAATTTGGACACACGCTGCTAGTCGTCGCTCAACTAACACTCGAGCAAACTCTGTAGCGTCAACTGTTGTTGGCAGTGTCGTGCACACCATTACGCAGGATGTCTCTTTCACGTAGTCCTCCAAAAAACTTTTCTTAAAACAAGTCTAAACTCCACCGAGAGTTCTACCGAATATATATTCGTGAGTATAACCACTGTTATTCCACCGAATATGTACCGGAATGCGAGAAAACGACGCGCTCCGGTTCACTCTCCTCGTCGACATACGATGAAGATCCTACTTGTTCTTGTCAGTAGCGCTCTAATTGTTAACGCCTTTGCGGGGAACCGTGGATTCATTGATGCTTTCGAGGCAAAACACCAGAGCGAGTGGCTCGACTACGAGGTAAGTCGCCTGCGGGCCGAAAATGATCGACTTCGCGCATTATCGGTTCGTCTTCGAACAGATGTTTCTGCAATCGAAGAGGTCGCTCGTCGAGAACTCGGCCTCCTCAAACCCGGAGAACTTGTTTTTGTCGTCACCGACACACCAAGGACTCATCGCGCACATTACACTGCCGAGTAACCATGCCTAACTCGTGGTCACATCATAAGCTATTGCGGTTCATGCTATAATTCATCTCTTGAACAACTGAATTTATCGATGCGGGGTGGAGCAGTCTGGTAGCTCGGCGGGCTCATAACCCGCAGGTCGCAGGTTCAAATCCTGCCCCCGCCACCATCCTATTACTGAAAACACTCCAAAAAATAATACCTTTACATTAGTTGTCTCGTAAGGGCTTTAATCAATTGAATCCCTCGTTGCAAGCCCAGTAAACATTCTTCATGACGATGAATCCAGACCTGTGATGAAATAAAGTTCTAAAATACAATAATGTAGGCAAGACTTTGAAATATTACAATTTCGTCTTTTAATTCCATTTATTATTTTGCCATTCTGAAAATATTTCATATTCTTCAGCCATTTCCGTAATTTTATTGAGGCTCTAGATTGGCATGTATTTTGCATTCTTAAATAAGGCTAACTTGAAAAGATGACTCTTTAGATTTAAACCATAGCAACAAGAAAGGACCACTTTCATGACACTGCTCAGGAGTAAGAGTTTTCTCATTGCCTGGATCTTTGGGGGAATGGCACTGCTTCCATCAACTGTAAAGGCTCAAGAGGGTTTAGACACAGGTGACACAGCATGGATGCTCACCTCTAGCCTTCTTGTTCTATTCATGACCATCCCAGGTCTCTCGCTTTTCTACGCTGGTCTTGTGAGAGCAAAGAATGTCTTATCGGTCATGATGCAGTGTTTTGCCATTACTTGCATGGCAACCCTACTTTGGACCCTTTACCTGTACGGACTGGCTTTCGGCGACGGAGGAAGTCTGAATTCATTTATTGGATCAGGAAACATCCTTCTTTCAAACATTTCCGTAGACTCCGTCAGTGGAACCATCCCTGAATCCGTCTTTCAAATGTTCCAGGGCACCTTCGCTATCATTACGCCAGCCCTCATCGTGGGAGCCTTCGCCGGAAGAATGAAATTTTCATCAATGCTGCTCTTCACCGCTCTCTGGCTCACAATCGTGTACGCACCTGTCGCACACTGGGTCTGGGGTGGCGGATGGCTTGGCGACATGGGAGTTCTTGACTTTGCGGGCGGTACTGTTGTCCACATCAATGCCGGTATCGCTGCCCTTGTCCTCTGTATCATGCTAGGACCCCGCAAGGGATACGGACAGATCGAGATGCCACCAAACAGCCTTGTACTCACGGTCGTTGGGACCTCAATGCTATGGGTCGGCTGGTTTGGATTTAATGCAGGTAGCGAGCTTGCCGCAGATGGCGTAGCCGGCATGGCGATGGCTGTGACCCACATTGCGACCGCAATGGCCGCAATGACATGGATGGCCCTCGACTGGATGAAAAACGGAAAACCCTCAATCGTTGGCATCGCAACCGGAGCCGTCGCTGGTCTCGTGGCCATCACACCGGCTTCCGGATCAGTGGGCCCTCTTGGCGCTATTGGAATAGGTCTCGCATCTGGATTACTTTGTTTTTGGGCCTCCACCTCCCTTAAAAAAGCTATGGGCTACGATGACTCGCTTGACGTGTTCGGCGTCCACGGAGTTGGTGGCTTCGTCGGAGCTATTCTTACAGGGGTCTTCACTGCTGAAGCCTTCGGTGGCACTGGCCTCGGTGGTGGCATCGGGAACCAGCTCTACTTGCAGTTTCTTGGCGCTGCCGCAACCATCGTCTACTGCGGTGCACTCACTTTCGTAATCGCAAAACTTGTGGATGGCACTCTCGGCCTCCGTGTTTCAGATGACGAAGAGGAACAAGGATTAGACGAAGCGCTTCATGGCGAGGCTGGACGAAATTTCTAGCATTCACTTTCGATACTCACCACACGAATAGCGAGCAACCAACGGCATTAAAAGAGGAGGCACAAAACATGTGCCCCTCTCTTTTTTTGGACACAAGAATCTTTATTTCTCAGAAACGGTTATTTGGCTAAAAAACCACCGCTGAATCCATATATTTACCCAAATTGCCGGAACGACTAAACCGAAACCAATTGCCACCAAGAGGCCTCGCCACAAAAGATCAAATCCTTTACCGTTAAAAGCAAATGCTTTTTTGTCGTTTCTGATTTTCGTAGCGAACCATCTAAAGTACCTCGCTAACACCCATGGCCACCACACAAGCGACAAAAACGATAATGCCAAGCCAACGGTCCATAACCCGCACGCGACTGGAGAGGCCGTAAAAGCGAATCCTGTGCCATCACTTCCCTTTAGGCCCTCAAAAATCTTTCTACCAACAAACCACCCACAGGCTCCATAAATAAAGGGCGCCACGAGAAGATAAACGGCAGGAAACCAAAACGTCGATCCGTCTGAAGCCTCTGGAAACAACCTCGGAGCCACATCAAGAACAAAGGCTACCCCAATTGCCGGATAAAGATGGAGGGCAGAGAGTCGAAGCGTTAAACGAGTCCCATCGGGAAAATCAAGATTTCTCGCGATCCATCTAAAGAGGACGGATACTGCCACTGGAATTCCAATTCCTGTCAGAGACCACAGGATTCCTTTCATAAAACCCGCACTCCACACATCCCAAACACTGCCCCGAAAGGTAATACCTGACGTCACGCTCATCTCATCATTCCTGGAATTAATCTCTGCACCAATATAAGTTATTACCCTGCAAACGTTTCTTACGCAGCCTAACGTGGAGCTAACGATTTTCATGGACCATCTTTTAGTCTGACGACCAATCGCTTCCAATCCTCGCAACGGTTCGAGATGCATCACAGTCACAGGCTCTCAACAAATATCTAACAGCCCAGAAAACCCAATCAAAAGAGAACGCTGCTGCACATGCACTATTGCGTACTCTTCCTAGAAGGCATAGGATTCACCCAGAAATATTGTCTCCTGAGCGCCTGCAACAGGCGCCTACGATTATTGAGGATTGCTCATGATGAAACGTATTTTTGCACTAAGTCTAGTTTTAACATTTTTGTTAGTCGGATCTCCTCTCCAAGCCCAAAGCCTATCGATCGCGGAACCTGAGTCAGTAGGCATGTCTTCAGACCGTTTAAATCGCCTCACCGAGACATTACAGGCATATGTTGACGAAGAACGCCTGGCAGGTGCAGTCACTATTGTTGCAAGACGCGGAAAAATTGCCTACCTCGAGGCAGTTGGAAAACGAGACATAGAGGCAAACGATCCGATGAAGACCGATTCTATTTTCAGAATCGCCTCACAAACCAAAGCTCTCGTAAGTGTAGGTGTAATGATCCTCCAGGAAGAGGGAAAACTCTTAATCACTGACCCAATCGGCAAATATCTTCCAGAATTCTTGGAGACTACTGTCGCTCAGCCAAATGATAATGGAGGCTATGATGTCGTTTCAGCGCGTCGACCTATTACAATCCAGCAACTCCTAACGCACACTGCAGGCATCAGCTATGGAAGTGGACCAGCGGGTGAGGCATGGGATGAAGCGGGCATAACCGGCTGGTATTTCGCTAACCGAGATGAAACCGTCGGCGATGTAATGTCACGCCTTGCCGCCCTTCCTCTTGACGCACATCCTGGTGAAAAATGGATTTACGGTTTCAATACAGACATCCTGGGCGCCATGATTGAGAAAATTGCAAATCAGACTCTTGCTGATTTTCTTGAAGATCGAATTTTTGGGCCACTTGGAATGGACAACACTCATTTCTTTTTACCAAAAGACAAAATAAATCGACTTGCAACGGTCTACTCATCAAAGGATGAGGGCGGAATCGACCGGTCGCCCTCCCCCGGACACATGGTTGGCCAAGGGAGATATATTGATGGCCCGCAAAAAAGTTTTTCTGGTGGAGCTGGTCTTTTGTCTACAGCTGGTGATTACGCGACCTTCCTTCAGATGTTACTAAACAAAGGCGAGTTTAATGGTGCCAGAATTTTAAGTCGGAAATCTGTTGATCTCATGATTGTTGACCACGTAGGCAATGTGGAGCGAAGCCCGATGGGCTCACTCTTTTCCGAGGGGCATGGCTTTGGCCTTGGTTTCTCAATAGTTGAGAATCCGTCCGCCTTAGGCCTGCCAGCATCCGTTGGGGAATTCGCGTGGGCCGGAGCCTATCATTCCGTATACTGGGTTGATCCCGTGGAAGAAATGGTAGTCGTCTATCTCACTCAACTCATCCCAGCCAGAAATATTGACGACCATGGGAAAGTGAGAGCATTAATTCATCAAGCCATTATCGATTAAGCTGTGCGGTAGTTTAGCTGTACAATTTTAACAACCGATAAAAGTAAGGAAGCTATGCGATGAGTACGGATCGCTCAATTCTCAGCCCTGTAAGCCGCCGCGAAGCCCTTCTCGGGCTTGCAAGTTTTCTCGCAGCTTCGCCCTTGCTACGAGCTCAACAGGACCCATCCCCACTCTCACTTCATCATCGAGTGCCTGGATTTTCAGAAATGCTCACCCCTTGGGATTTTGAACCTGTGTTCAGAGCGAATGTCCCGAGAGCCGTTTATGACTACACCGCCCACGGCACTGATTCAGAGTTTACCCTGCGTCGAAATCGAGACGCATTCGATTGGGTTAAATTAAAGGAACGGCGTTCAATCAGCAAAAATTCCATAAATACATCCTTAACTCTTTTTGGAAACGCTCTCTCGACACCGCTTATGTTGGCCCCCACTGCTCGACAGCGTCCGCTGCATTCAGATGGGGAGCTTGCCATGTATGAAGCTGCCACACGAGCTAATCAAACCATGATAGTCAGCCACGCCTCCAGCTTTCCATTTGATCGAATCGCCAAAGCATCGCATGGTCCACTCTGGTTTCAGTTTTATCCCAGGCCGGATCGCGTGCTAAGTGAACAAATCTTAGCTGATGTTCAAACAGCAGGCGCCTCGGCAGTTGTGGTTACCATCGACCAACAGGCGTCTTCTTACGAGCGCGCACTTCATAACCGCCATCTCGGAGGGGCTCCTCGCAGTGCCCAGCCTCCCTCACTAAACGAAGCAGACAACCCCTATGGCGTTCGTTCTGGACGACTCTGGTACGACTGGCAGTATCTTGATGACATTCGTCCGATGATCTCCGTTCCTGTCCTTGCCAAGGGTATTTTGACAGCCGAAGGGGCAAGACGATGCCTTGACATCGGTTTCGACGGTATAGTTGTTTCAAACCACGGAGGTCGAGCTCTCGACTATGGTCCCTCCACGTTAGAGGTGCTACAGGAAGTAGTCGCCGGAGTCGGTGGGCGCGTTCCAGTGCTTATCGATAGTGGTTTCAGACGAGGCACCGATGTCGTAAAAGCGCTCGCTTTAGGTGCGACCGCTGTCTGTTTGGGCCGGGTTCCACGTTGGGGCTTGGGGGCGTTCGGCGTTGATGGAGCACATCGTGTATTAGATATCCTTCAAACGGAACTAATACAGACAATGTCGACGATTGGATGCCGGACGTTAGACGAGATCGATGACACGGTCGTCACCACGAAATTTATTTAGGACAAAGTGAATGCCCTCGATAATCACTCAAGACTCAGCTGCGAATCTTCCTCCTTCAGAAGAATTGGTAAACCTTTCTGAGTTTGAAGATATCGCACGAGAGGTGCTCAGCAGGACAACCCACGACACCATCACAGACCCTTCAACAAAACATTTCGACCACATGACCTTCAGACAGAGGCTCATGGTTAATGCTATGGATCTTGATTTATCCATCCAGCTATTCGGAAAGCCCCTCTTTGCCCCAATCATCGTTGGACCAATCGCGCAGCAGAAACGCTTTCACGCTGACGGAGAGATCGCCACGCTTCATGGTGCAGGGCAGGCGAAAGCCACGGTTATTCTGTCTTCTGATGCCAGTGTCCCTGTGCACGAGCTACCCACCACGATTAACCCCGAGACCTGGTTCCAAGTCTATGCAGGCGATAAAACTAGTACATCAGTCGGTATCACGGCTGCAAAAAGCATTAGAGCTGCGGTGCTATGTATAACTTTTGGAGAACGGGAGGGCGATAAAGTCTCAGAAATCAGTCCCCAACACTGGGACCGAGTCTGTGCTATTAAGAACGAGTTCGAAGGACCAGTCGTACTGAAAGGTATCCTTAGCCGACGAGAAGCGGAAACAGCAGTAGAGCGAAAGTTTTCCGGGATCATTTTGTCATCTCACAACCGTGAGAAAGCATTGCAAAAACTCCATGTCATTAATTCATTGCCTGCCATCGCGAAATCGATTAATGGGGCTCTCCCAATCCTAGTTGATGGAAATTTTCGACGTGGTTCTGATGTCTTGAAGGCACTTGCACTCGGTGCCCAAGCCGTCCTCCTTGGCCGGCCAATCATGTGGGGCCTCGCCTCCTATGGAGCATCCGGCGTTCAGGCGGTTCTCGAATTGCTCTACAACGAACTCGCCCGCAGTATGGCCGCCTCGGGTCGCCCAAAGATAACAGACATTGACAGAACGCTCGTCAAGTTTCATCGCCGGTAATTCCTACACTTTGCAGCTAATCGGACAACTTTATCTTTTCTAAGTTCGGCCACTTCATCAGATCGATAACCCGCCTCTTGTAAAACACTCTCGGTGTCTTGACCCAGCACTGGAGCTGGACGCCCAGTTCGAAAAGGCGTCTTAGACATTTTTACTGGGGCACCCAAAGTTTTGATCGTGCCAAGAGTCGGATGTTGGGTCTCGACGACCATATCCCGATTAAGAATGTGTTCGTCCGACAGACTTTCTGAATATGAATTTATTGGACCCGAAGGAATGCCGTTTTTCTCAAATTTGTCCAGCCAGTACGACTTCGTTTCTCCCAGCGTCACTGCCTCAATGCACTGAGCTAGTTCAAGATGGTTTTTCACTCGCGCCGAATCATCTTCGAAACGAGGATCGTTTATCCAATCGGGATGTCCTAAAACGTTGCATAAAACCTGAAACAGACCATCATTAGCTGCTCCGACTGTTACATAGCCATCACTACACTGTAGCGCCTGATAGGGAGCACTCATTCTATGCGCTGATCCTAAAGGCTTAGGCGCCACACCGGTAGACAAATACTCGGTCGCTTCCCAGACTGACAGCGCTATACCTGCCTCAAGCAACGACGTGTCGATATACTGACCAACCCCCGTTTTATTTCGATAGATAAGCGCAGCCAAAATCGCACTCAACGCAAGGAGTCCCGCACCCAAATCAGTAACAGGAATGCCAGATTTTACTGGGGGCCGCCCCTCCTCGCCAGTCACTGACATAATCCCAGACATCCCTTGAGCCACAAGATCAAAACCACCTTTAGCACAATAAGGTCCTGTCTGTCCGTACCCAGATATGGAAGCGTAAATCAATCGAGGATTTAAATTCGATAGCGCTGCGTAATCGAGACCACATCGCTTCATCACACCTGGCCGAAAGTTCTCTACGAGTACATCAGCCGTTCCAGCGAGTCTTTTTACTAATTCCTGACCTCTTTCCTTCTTAATATCCACGACTAAAGATCGTTTCCCTCGATTTACCGCATTAAATGCAGGACTGTCCTCTCCCAGGGAACCAGCCATCCTCCGAGTTGAATCCCCTGTAGGGGACTCAATCTTTACTACGTCTGCACCCATATCGCACAGTAACATTGTGCAGTATGGCCCAGCCATAACCTGGGTGATATCAAGGACTCGAATACCGCTTAACGCTTGTTGCATAGTAACCTTTCACTGATTTAATACTTTCTAGACCAAGGAGAAGCTTATCGTGTCCGCTGAACAGATTCTTTTCGAAAAAGCGCCCCCTCTAGCTTTTATAACATTTAATCGCCCAGAAGCACGAAATGCGATGTCGTGGGATATGTACAACGGGCTTCTCAGATATGGACATGAAGCCGAAGCCAACAGAGATATTTGCGTGCTGATATTAAAATCCTCCACACCGAATGCCTTCGTGTCTGGAACTGACATAGCACACTTCAAAGAATTCTCGTCACCAAAAGCTGGAATTGAGTACGAGCAAAAACTCGACACCATTATAGACAGTCTCGAGACTCTCAATATTCCTACAATTGCTCAAATTGAAGGGGTTGCCGCTGGAGGTGGCTGCGCTATTGCCGCCGCCTGCGATCTTCGCATCTGCACCCCAAAAGCACGCCTTGGCGTACCTATTGCGCGAACACTTGGAAATTGTCTTTCTATTGCAAACTATTCAAGATTTCTTGACCTTATAGGCCCGACCCGTTTAAAAGAACTTATGTTCACAGGCCGACTATTAACCGCCGACGAAGCTCTCTCCGCAGGTCTCATAAATAAGGTTGTCGAATCAAAAGTCATCGCTGAGGTTGTCCGCGCTACAGCAATGGCGATCTCACAAAACGCTCCTCTTACCATAAGGGCAACAAAGATAATGCTTAACCGAATCCAAGCATCCCGTCGCCTCCCACCAGAGAAGGGACACGATCTCGTGACCTCCTGCTATGCAAGTCAGGATTTTCAAAACGCAGTGACTGCTTTTTTTAAAAAAGAAAAACCAGACTGGAAAGGAACCTAGAACCTTCTAGCTCATCATTTCCGGCTTTACAACCGAATTAAAGACGCGGCTCAATAGCTTTACACCCCTGAGCAAGTCACCCGCGATATGAACATGTAATATCCGACGTCCTTTTGCTTGTAATATTTTGAGATCAGATGCTGCTTGTGCCCGCCTGACCGTCCCAAACGTGTATTCATATCCGGCCACAGGAATGTCCGAGTCATCATCACAGGTGATTTGAATAAAAACACCAGTATTCTTTCCCCCTTTGTGCATCTGTCCAGTAGAGTGAAGATATTGCGGACCAAACACTAAGCTCGTGGAAATCTGTAAACCATCTCGGCACCCGTGCTGAATTTCTGATAGTAATGTTCTGACCTTCCCTTCACACTCAACAAACGCTAAAAAGACAAGATAGTCACCCTTATTAAAACATGATAAAAATTTCTTTATCTGGCCTATCCATTCCTGCCTCTTATGTGTCTCCCCATCTAGGTCTTCGCTGATTAGGATTCGTGGTGCTCCATTAAACAGTGCTTTCTTGCCCTCTACGGACCTAAATGGGGCGCACGGCTGAAGCATCCGTTGGGCCTCGACTTTACTTGCCTCAACATCGGGTTGAGTAAAAGGATTAATCTTCAGAACGCTCGCAAGTACCACCGTAGCAAATTGCCATCGAAAGAACTCTCCTGCTAATTCGTATGGATCTTTGATGTCCACCTGAACCAGTGGCCATTTCGCCTCTTTAAGGCGCTCAACTCCAGCATCCTGCGTTCCATCAGGAGATTGTGAGTCCCGCATATAAATGAAGATTCTGTCATTACCGTAAACCGCCTCATCGCCCAATCTCTCGGACGTTATCGGAATGACACCTTTTTCGCTCTTGCCTGTCGATTCTGCTAGTAGCTGCTCTACCCAGTCACCAAACCGTGAGAACCGAGGAGAGATCACAAACGTAATTTTATCCCGACCCGTTTCTACTGCGGCCGCAAGAACTAAGCCTAAAGAGAGTCCATCATTTTGCATTGGAGGAACATCCGCACGGCATCTCTCGCGAATATTTTTCGCATTCCTTGCCAATGAACTCAGATCTAGGCCCAACACGCAAGCTGGCACTTGCCCAAACACTGAAATCGACGAGAACCTGCCTCCAATGCCACGTCTTCCGGGAATCACTTTCTGAAATTTTCGTGATGTCGCGATATCCTCAAGTCCTGTCTTATTATCAGTGATGGCAATGAAATGATCTCCATTGAAATCCCCAATAGCCTCAGAAAATCGTTGTGCGAAATATCTAAACACGAGCAATGTTTCAAGTGTCGAACCCGACTTGCTTGAGACGACAAACATACTCTTTTCATAGTCCAATGCCTGGTCGATATGTCTAACCAGTTTTGGGTCCAAAGTATTTACGATGTGAAGGTTTGGAAATCCCTCCACGCCTGAAAAAGAATCTCGCATGACCTCCGCCGTCAAACTTGCCCCACCCATTCCTATCAGGACCACATCTCTTATTCTCTTCTGAACAAAGAGCTCCCGGAGCTCGACAAACTCTTTTTGAATATCTAGATTAAAAATACTTTCTTCTAGCCATTCCAGCCAGTGGCTCTCATCCGCGTCCGTCCAAACGGACGCTTCACGACGCCAAATACGCTCGGTACGTTCTTCTGTAGTCCACAATCCTTGAAGTCGCGATACCTCATTTTTCAAGTTCTCTGGAATCTCAATCACAATCTACGACTCCCCAGTTCAATCGCCAAAGTAATAGAATGCTACAACGGGACAGATTTTCATGCGTCCAGAATCGTGCAAATTACTAGATGAGGTAGTCCTTCTATTACAGACCGCCCCCCGGGTTACAGTACTGACTGGTGCTGGGATATCAGCGGAGAGCGGCGTTCCCACCTTCAGAGGTTCGAGCGGACTTTGGAGAAACTATCGCCACGAGAATCTCGCAACCTTTGAAGCGTTTTCAAGGAATCCAGTGACGGTATGGGAGTGGTATGAACACCGGAGACAAGTTGTAGCTCAGGCACGGCCAAATGAGGGCCATCGGATTCTTTCAAAATGGGAGAAGATTTTTAGAAGGTTCTCCTTGATAACACAGAACGTCGATGGACTACACGAGCAAGCGGGAAGCACGGCGCTCGTGCCTCTTCATGGGTCAATATGGGAACTGCAGTGTCTTAAGAATTGCATAGAGTCACCTGCACACTGGACAGATCGAACTACACCTCTTGATCCGCTACCCCCACTCTGTCCGGGTTGTGGCGGCATTGCAAGGCCAAATGTTGTATGGTTCGGAGAATCACTGGACCCTAAAAATATTCAGACTGCAATTGAGGGAAGCCTATGTGATGTGTTTCTTTCAATCGGAACATCGGCCGTGGTCCGACCCGCTTCTGAGTTTGTAAAACAAGCTAAACGAAATGGAGCTATCAGTGTAGAGTTAAATCTCGACCGCACCGTTATCTCGGAGTTCGTCGACATCACCGTACAGGAAAGTGCAGTGGCTTCCCTCCTCTATCTAGACGCTGGACTTAACCAACAATAAATAAATACTTGAGTCTCGAGGCTAGTTAATTTCCTGTTAGAGGACTCGGGCCGCCAGAAAACGTTAACAAGTAATCTCGAACTGACTCAATTTGTCTAATCGCATCCTGATCAAACTGCGGATAAAAAGACCCTGGATATTCTGTCCAGAACATCGGCATTCGTGTTCCAGGCTGAATATCAAGAGGAGCAACTAACCAGTCCACGATCCAATCCGGTTGCAATCTTTCTCTGGCCATACGCAGATCAGGAGCCAGATTATCCGTAGGTTGGTCATCAGGAATCGAATCCAAAACATGACACTGCTGGCACCGCAATAGGTCAAACAGTTCCTCGCCTGTATCAATTACCTCACGACTTACCGATGCGTCATGTGTCCTGAAAGGCCCAATCGCATCGGAAACGGCCCCAAAATAATCGAGGGCTGTATTCCAATCATGATCCTCAAGATGAAAACTGGGCATCCTAACATCAAGCCAGGGTCGAATTGGGATTGGTGCCCTGAAAAACGCATATAGCCACTCCGGTCTAACTTTGGCCCCTTCCGGAGTTAGGAGTGGCGGCGCCAAGGCTGGGTCCCCGACAAGCTCCTGATATTCACCACCAACATCTTCAATTTCGTGACACGAGATACAATTTCTGCGTCTTGAAAGATTTCTTCCGGCATCCAGTGCATCATTTCTAGCAGACCTAGGCATTTGCGAAGCAACTGGTTGCACTTCACTTTGAAAACTCATAATCGCCGTGGTCAATAAAGTTACTTCTTCCTCAGAAAAACCAAAATTCGGCATCCTCAATTTTTCAAGCGGTTGCAGCTCTCGACTGCGATCCCAACTTCTCGGAGCACGGAGTTTCTGCTTAAACCATTCCACTTTCATATGTGGTATTTCGTGATGCAGGAAGGCAAAATCAAACCTCGGCAACAATTTGGTGCCCTCCTCGGATAATTCAATCCCGATGGGTTGGGCATCCTCAAAGCCAGAAATCGTGTGGCAACTGTAACAACCATAACGCCCAATTACCCGTCTACCCAGTTCAAGTTTCTGTTCCTCAGAGGACATTGCCGCCACAGTCGTGACTGCCTCATCAGTCGGAACAATAGCGCGATAATAATCCGTCAACGCTTCCGTAACATCGGATTCGGTGTAGGTTCCAGGCGCCTCAATCCCATTTGCGCCTCTTAATGTCACTAGATATGATGCGACATCACGCACCTCGTCCTCTGTCAGACGCATATCCGGCATATACGTATCAGGACTGAAGTGTTTCGGATCTCGCACCCAGTCATATAACCATTCGTAGGTTGTTTTGTTGCCGATATTCTGAAGTGGCTGACCGAAGGTGCGCCGTGGGCCAGCTTCGACACGGGTCTCGTCGCCAGTAATGTGGCATGCGAGACAACCGACTGACTCAACCAGCTGCTGACCATTAGCTGCATCTCCACTTCTCGGATCAGGCACAGCAAATTCATGATCTTCTGAATTTTCAAACAAGTAAGCTACAACTGAGTCAATTTCCGCTTCATTCCTTGCTACGTCCTCAGGATCACTGGTATTTGAGTTATACCAGACGCGCGGCATCCAAGTGCTAGCCTTGACAGCCCTCGGGTCCCTAATCCATCTAGCCACCCACTCTGGCTCAAGTTTTGAACTAATTTTCGTGAGATCTGGGCCAGGATTGCGGAGACCCTCAAATCCCTCACTCTTGTGGCACGCATAGCAACCAGCACGTTCATAGAGTCCGTACGCTTCGCTCAACTTCGGGCCTTCCGGCACGTACACAGATCCGCCATGACATTTACCGCACGACGCCTCCGTCATCTCTGTTGGAAGCATTGGATAATCCCACAAATGAGGCTCTTCCCAACCGAGATCGCTCTTCCACGCTCTTGTCTGATCCCCACTCGTCTCAGCGTGTTCCCCGTGGGCATCTACGTCACCCGTCATATGCGGCACATGCAAATCACCTGGCGTATGGGAGGAATGTTTAAAGCTTATCGATTGTCCCATACCCTCGTGACACACAGTACATCCGTACTGCTGGACTGGATGAGGAGACGCGCTCCCTACATACGCATCAAGATTTGAATGTGTACGAAAGGGCTGCGGGTAGTCCTCGTAACCCTCTCTATCAATTGCAAGATGACAGGTCGTGCAGCGATCCATCTTAGCTACTCGCGTAAAGTTAACATCATCAACGATATTCGGTGTGATGACCTGGCGAACGGTAATCGTAGGTGCCATGAAATCAAGAAGCGGCGCGTTAAAGACCAGGTCATTAACCAGACTTGGCTGAAGATCATCGACACGAGCTGACAGGCGGTCCACTTCGCCTGTCAATGCCCTTAACTCGGCATCAACCTCAGTGACCCTCATCGTAAAAGCTGAAATTTCATCACGTATTCCATCCCGTTCAGCTGTTTGTCGCTCAACGTCTAGACCCAACGCTAGCCACTCTTCGTACATCTCTTCTATCCGGGGTCGCTCCGCTTCCGCATCTTCTGGGTGCTGATCGACCAACTCTTCATACTCATAGCGCTCAACATCGTATACAGCCTTAAGACCTTGATATTCTTGGGTCGTCGTATAAAGCAGAGCCTCCACTCCGTCAAGTTGCGATTCTAGTTCATCGACCTGAGCTCGACTTGCCTCAAGTTCGGCTGCCGCTTGAGCCCGCTCAGTCCTGAGTTGCTCGACTTCAGCTGGATCTAACACACCTTGCGCGGCGACCAGACTCGCTTGAGTCACCTCTCTCTCCAACTGCACAAAACGTCTCTGATAATCCTTCCACTCCCTGTCGTAGTCATCCCAGACCATCATGATCGTCGTAACGAACATAAAGATGCTCGATGCAGCAAACACTACATTCAAAAAATCAATGTTGTACGCATGTCCAACAGACTTCTTGTCAGCCATTTAACCCCGCACTCACCTTCTTGTTATGGATCGACGAGCCGATCAACAATTCATACCAAAATTTAGAATTAGCCGGCGCCAACCTTTTGATCATATCGCCCTAGATGTTAAAAAATATCTCCGGGAGCGAAACGATGTACTTCAAGTTAAAAATCCACCGCGTTAGCATCTTAACAGGCAACGACATCATCATTAAAAACAGAACAGCAGTTACATAAAAACGAGTTGGACCAAGCTTTTCATAGTACCCCTTTAGCATCTTTGCCATTACAACCGGTAAAACTGCAACATAAGCAAACGACAACAGCAATCCAAAAATCTCTCGCACAAACATGTTCTCAGGAAGCGGTTGACCTAACATGCGCACCCAAATAACATCCGATAATTGAACATTTGTTAGCGCCTCGAGTTTATGAATATCCCAGTATTCAAAAGGTCCAAAGAAATTCCAATTTGGGCCCCTCAAAAACGTGCCAAGCACGATTAGAGCATTCCACAGAATTAGAAAACCAAAGAGAAATAAGACAATTTCAACTTTTCGCTCGGCAAACGTGTAGTAACCATTTCCTTTGGGGTTCGTGTCTACATACGGAATTGCCATCAGACCAACGATAATAAAGGTTGGCAGAAGCACACCAGCCAACCATGGGTCAAAATAGACCAACATTTCCTGCAAGCCCAAGAAATACCATGGCGCCTTTGAGGGATTCGGTGTGTTAGCAGCATTTGCTGGCTGTTCAATAGGTGCCTCTAGTCCAATCGACCATACGATCAATACTGCTGTGCACAAAATCAGAGCAATCAGCTCGGTGTACACCAGATCTGGCCATACCCAGACTCTGTCGCTTTCATCTTTTTCAATAGGATCTTCACCTCGTGCAATTCGCTGATCGTTACGAACACCCTCTCGAATAGAAAACCACGTAAAGAAAACAACGAGGAATATCAAAAAAACAATTGGCACATTATCAGGTTTCGCAACAATCAGACGAAAATTCTCATCTGTGAGACCAAAGGCAAAAAAGACGGCCAAAAACCCAAGGATTCCATACCCAACACTATCCTTCGAAAACGCCTCTCGTTTCCAAACAATCACAAACAGTGCGACAACGGTAAGCAGAAAAAATGCGCGCGGGTCGGCAAAAAAATTAAAAAACTCCTTAAGTGCATCCATAATCAATCTGTCTCACAATTTTTAGAGAGGCCCTGATATGCCTCCATCTTTACGCACCCGCCAAAAATGAATCGCCATCAGAAAACCAATCACCAGCGGCAAGGCAACGCAGTGCAGAACATAAAAACGTAGAAGCGCGCCTTCTCCCACAAAAGTCCCACCGAGAAGCGCAAATCTAACATCATCTCTCGAGTGAACCAACTGGACATCACCCAGTGCAAGCAGTGAGGCGCCGGGCCCTTCATAACCTAGAAAAGGTGTAGCCCTTGCCATGTTCGATCCAACCGTAATTGCCCATATTGCTAACTGATCCCATGGCAGCAAGTACCCCGTAAACGAGAGCAACAGAGTAAGAACCAACATGATGACCCCAACGTTCCAGTTAAATTCTCGTGGCGGCTTATATGAACCCGTCATAAAAACGCGGAACATATGAAGCCAGACTGTAATAACCATTGCGTGGGCACCCCATCGGTGCATTTCGCGCATAATTCCAAGAGGAACATGCTCTCGCAGACCTACAATATCGGAGTACGCATATTCGAGGGTTGGACGATAGTAAAACATCAGCAGTAACCCGGTGAACGTGAGAACCAAAAACAAAAAGAAGCTTAGCCCTCCCATGCACCAAGTGTAGCGAAGTCGCACACCGTGTTTCTTTAACCGTACTGGGTGCAGATGAAGAAATATGTTTGACAGCATCACTAACACACGATTGCGATCATTCACTGGAGCGCCATGCCTAAAGATCGACGTCCAGATCTGGGTCTCAGTCAACCAATTCCACAATCGCGTTAATGCGCCCTCTTTTGGTTCAATGGTCTTGGTATCGGCCATATCTTTTTCTATACCTCGAGAAACGAATCGGAATCATTCCACTGCCCAAGTTCATTTTGAAACTTGCGACTCTTATCAATCGTGATTTGTCCATCCTCCGCCATGAAAATTCTCGTACGCTCCAGCGGGCGAGGCGCCGGTCCCTCAAAATTAACACCAGTCGGACGAAATCCGCTGCCATGACAGGGGCATTTGAACTTGTTTTCAGCTGAGAGCCAATTTGGGGTACAACCCAAATGCGTGCAGATAGAAAACAACGCATAGAAACCAGGTGCTTCATGAACAACATCGAATGGCGTCTTGACTATCCAAATACCAAACCGGTCCTTCCAGCGCTCATCCACACCATCTGCATACTCATCGGGAAATCCGATTGTAAACTGCTGAGGCGGCTCATTTAAGACATTAGGGAAAAGGAACCGACCTGTTGCAGCCAGACAGCCTGCACTACCAGCCGTAAAAGCCCCCCATGACAATGTCAACCAACCACGTCTGGACATCAGCGGCGAGGTATCGTCTGGAGGCTTCGCTGCCTTGGGAGCCACCTTTTTTTTGGCTGCAGCACTCGTTGTCTTGCCACTTAAATCAGGCGCCGCTTTTGCTTCAGGTCTATCGTCGGGTTTCGGTTCGTCCACCATTAAATCGTTTTCCTTCTTTCGGCACGTTTACTCAAACATTCATCCGAAATCACAAAATCTAGACTTACAGCATTTCTAATGTCTTCATCGCGACTTCACGAACTCTGAGACTCGCGTCGTTCTCGCTAAGCCGCACTACTTCAGAACGAAACTCAATAGCTTGCAAAACCCCCACCGCTTGCAAGCTGCTGACCATCACTTCCGCAACAGGATCTATATTAGCACTCCTCGCGGGGGTCCGACTCACGTTGCGCTCAACATATTCTCTGTCGAGCATCTGTCTTAAAACTGTAACACCTTCTTCCCGTCTATGACGAGCAAGGGCCAATGCCGCGTTCCATCTCACATCGGGAACCTCATCAATAAGAGCCCTCTGGAGCGTCTCTGCTTCTGCAGAACTCGGCAGCACCCCAAGAGCATAGACAGTCATTTTTCTTATACCCGCATCATCTGATTCATACATTTTCTCAAGAGGGTCTACAACCGCCGAATCCCCTGTGGCCGCTAAGGCCCAAATAACACTGATGACCGTTTCAGAGTCAGGATCTTCAAGCCCCGTCAATAATTCACGTACAGCGTTCTCCGGAAGCACAGCGAGCCGTCCGACAGCCAATGCAAGATATCTTCTAACTCGGGGATCGTCACCCTCTGATCCTGCAAATGCATCAACGACAGCCGATCCAATACCAGGATACTGACCTTGAATTCCCGGATCAGCAAGAAGTCTCGAAAGCTCGTAAGCTGCAGGCCAGCGGCGCTCTCGACCGCCGACCCGAACATCATTTAAGTACTCCTCCGGGGTCCGCTCATCCATCACCAGCATCCGGAACCCGCCGTAAATCAAAACAACCACACCTACGACCGCCAAGGGAATCAGGAAAAACTGGACTGCTAGGGATGGAACATTTTTGATCGAAGTGCCGTCTGAAGCGGCCTCGCGCTCATCAAGCTTTGTCATTAGAATTTAAAGGTTTAAGAGACAGAAAGAGACAGAAGAGACAACCAAATTTATGAATGTTCTCACTACTTTTCATAGCTATCAATTGAAAAACCGTGCAAGCGTACTATGAAGACCAAATATTGGTCAAGCGCCTAGCCAATCAGATTTTAGGCAGAGTTACTTCTTTTTGGGACTGGTACTTTCCTTTCTTATCCGCGTAGGATGTTGTGCAAACCTCATCGCTTTGAAAAAACAGAACTTGGGCTATTCCTTCATTCGCATAAATTTTTGCAGGCAAGGGTGTTGTATTTGATATCTCAAGTGTCGCCGTTCCCTCCCATTCAGGCTCAAAAGGAGTCACATTCACGATAATTCCACACCTTGCATACGTCGACTTACCGAGGCAGACAGTAAGCACATCTCGAGGAATTCTGAAATACTCAATCGTTCGAGCCAACGCGAACGAATTCGGCGGCACGATACAGACATCAGCTTTCAAATCAACAAATGAGCGAGGATCAAATTTTTTCGGGTCGATCATTGTGTTATTTATGTTAGTAAAGATCTTAAATTCATCGGCCACGCGAATGTCATACCCGTAAGATGAAACCCCGTAAGAGATAACGCCTTCTCGCACCTGACTCTCTTCGAAAGGATCAATCATCCCCTTTTCAGTCGCCATCCGCTTGATCCAGGAATCTGATTTAATAGCCATCTCGTCACCTTAACTATTTACCGCCGAACGAAAAGTGACATACACGTCAACAGAACACTAAATAAAATCGATGTCGCCAACGGTATGTAAATCGTGGAGCCTCCCCGCCTATAAATAATATCCCCAGGTAATCGTCCCAGAGGCAAACCCATCAACACCAAACATCCGGCGCCCGCAATCGCCAATCCAATCACGACTATCATTCGCCCCATCACCATGAAAAATACTCACCTATTTCATTTGGCACTTAACTCGAGAGTTGTAAAGAAATAATTCAACTCAAACGCTGCGGTCTCTGGCGCATCTGAGCCATGAGTCGCATTATTCTCAATTGCGGCTCCGTATTCTCGCCTCAACGTTCCCAGTGCCGCCTTTGCAGGATCAGTCTCACCCATCAAACGCCGCCAGCCATTAATAACGTCTTCACCCTCAAGGGCTATGACCACGACAGGACCGGACGACATAAAATCTGTCAAACTATTAAAAAAAGCTCTTTCACTGTGGACGGCATAAAAGCCTTCGGCCTGGCTTTTTGTCAGAGACACCATTTTTAAAGCCACAATCTTGAAACCCTCATCCTCGATTCGGTGAAGAATTTCTCCAATGTGAAGGCGAGAGACCGCATCAGGCTTGATAATCGCTAATGTTTGTTGCATGTCAGAGTCTACCAACGAGTTTCATCAGATATCCGGGAGCAGTTAAGACCCACTTAACCAGATTACACATTTTTAAAACCAACATACCCAGCCTAACGCAAGTCATTCATAATTTTATCGAGAGCAGACTGTTTTGGCCGAACCTCATCCTGAGACAGTCGCGCAAGTGGTTTGTCAACGAGATTCAACAGTGTTAAAAAGTCATCTTTATCAGGCTCTAGATATATTAATCCAGTCGCATATTCTCCACGACGCGCCGTTTCCGTCAACACGCGTAGCGCTTCAATCTTATTTAAAGGATCATAGTCTTCGGCGAGTTTGGTCAAATACAATTTTGAGCCATCGTGCATAGCCACCTCTTGCGTCGTGCCTGGCTCATACTCGACAGTTATGTCATCAAAAAACGGAACAAAATTAATCTCTTCTAGTGGATCACCGTGATCCTTTACATATGAGTAACTCTTCGTCGAACCTTCATGATCGTTAAATGTCACGCAGGGCGAAAGAACATCAATCATAGCCGTCCCACGATGACTAATAGCTGCTTTTAAAATCGCTTGCAACTGTTTCTTATCACCAGAAAATGAACGCGCAACAAACGTGGCACCGAGCTCTACAGCAAGAGCACACGTGTCTATCGGTGGCAAATCATTTACAACGCCAGTTTTAAGGGTCGAACCCATATCCGCAGTCGGAGAAAACTGGCCTTTGGTCAGTCCATAGCAGCCATTATCTTCAATGATATATACGATGGGAAGATTCCTCCTCATTAGATGCACAAACTGGCCAATACCGATTGCACCAGTGTCCCCGTCACCACTAACACCAATGGCAATCAATTTCTGATTCGCAAGCATCGCACCGGTACCCACAGAAGGCATCCTACCGTGAACAGAATTAAAACCATGAGACGAGCCTAAAAAATACGCAGGGCTTTTACTTGAACAACCAATCCCCGAAAGTTTGATAACCTGACTTGGGTCAACACCCATTTCGTAGCATGCAGTAATGATTCGCTCGGAAATAGAATTGTGCCCACATCCGGCACAGAGCGTAGTCTTTCCACCTCGGTATTCCTGAGTCTGGAGTCCTATGCGATTAACTTTCTTTTTCGGCTCGGTAGATGTCGGAGTCGCCATGGGCTCTTTCCTCTCTAGCAATTAAAAATAAACCGGTACAATTACTTCTCACTTTTTTGGGTTCGATACCCTTCTTTGATTAGAATTTCTTCTGTAATAGTTCTAGCATCAATTGGATTTCCGGAGTAATGCAAAACACTTCTCAACCGTCCAAGCAATTTATTTGGGAGGTCCAGCTTCATAAGACTTAACATCTGAGCGTCTCTGTTCTGTTCGACCACATACACTCTGTCATAGCGCTCGATAAAACTAGTGAGGGCATCACGAAACGGATAGGCACACAATCTATAATAGGAAGTAATGAGATCAGCCTCATCTTTAAGCTGGTCCCGGCTTTCCAGAATCGCCCAGTGACTCGTTCCATACGCAACTATTCCGATTGATGCTTTGCGATTGATATCCACCACCGGTTCCGGCATCCAATCTCGCGCCGTTTTAAATTTTTTTGCAATGCGATCGACATTCTGCTTGTAATCGCCAGGTCTTTCACTGTACTGGCCCCATTCATTATGTCCAGATCCACGAGTAAAAGACGCGGGCATTCCATCACCAGGCACCGAACGATACGGTACGCCGTCGCCATCGACATCATGGTATCTCCCGAACTTTCCAATCCTCTCAAGTGTTTCCTGATCAAGAATCTTCCCCCGGTCAAGATCTCTCTTAGGGTATTCAAACGGCTTAGACATCCACGTATTCATACCAAGGTCAAGATCGCTCATCACAAACACAGGCGTCTGGAATCTTTCTGCGAGATCGAACGCGTCCATCGCCATCGAATAGCACTCCTCGACCGACGCTGGAAATAACATCAGATGACGAGTGTCACCATGAGACAGAAACGCCGCCGACAATACATCGCCTTGCGCTGTCCTTGTTGGAAGACCAGTGGAAGGACCAACACGTTGAACATCAAAAATTACAGCAGGAACCTCCGCATAGTATCCAAGACCTGCGAATTCTCCCATAAGTGAAATACCTGGACCCGAAGTCGACGTCATTGACCGAGCACCCGCCCAAGCTGCACCGATTGTCATACCCAAGGCAGCTATCTCATCCTCCGCCTGAACCACGGCAAACGTCGCTTTTCCCGTCTCCTTGTCTATGCGGTGCTCTCGAAGATAATCAATCAAAGTCTCACAGAGAGAGGACGAGGGAGTGATCGGGTACCATGCCACAACTGTCACGCCGGCCATTAAAGCACCGATAGCCGCCGCCGCATTCCCCTCAATAAGAACCATCCCGTCCGTCTTATCCATAGGCGAAACGCCTACGCGATCTGTCTTCACTAGATTCTCTTCAGCAAATTGAAAACCCGCCTCCAACGCCCCTTGATTTAGCGTAACCGCCTTTGGCTTGCCACCCAATTGCTTCCTGAGTGCCTTTTCCATCTCGACCATATCAATGCCCAAGAGCTTTCCCAGCACTCCGTCATAGATCATGTTCTTAACAAGACGTCGTAATTTTGCATTGGGACATACATCCACAACGATTTTATCGAAGGGGACCGGATAGAAGACGAGATCATCTCGCAGGCTAGATAGGGCTAGCGGCTCGTCATACAGCACGGCCGAACCTGCCTCCAAGGAAAGCACATCCTCGCGGGCTGTTTCTGGATTCATTGCAACAAGAAAATCAATTCTCGATTTACGGGCGATGTATCCATCCTTATTGGCTCGTATTGTGAACCACGTCGGAAGGCCAGCAATGTTTGACGGAAACAAGTTTTTTCCAGACACCGGCACACCCATTCCAAAAATAGAACGGAGGAGAACAAGGTTTGCCGTCTGACTACCAGAACCATTAGCTGTAGCCACTTGAAGACTAAAATCGTTTGCCAATTCTATTTTAGGAGTTTTTGTTTTAACTTTTTCGGTCATCACTTCAGCAGGAGCCATTAACGCCTCTCGGTTAGACGAAAACACAAAGATCCACTAACTTTACCGCAAGAGCCCATCTACCGCACTACCTATTTCAGCCGGACTCTTCACCACTAAAACACCTGCTTCCTCTAGAGCACTCATCTTCTCAGCCGCCGTCCCCTTACCACCCGACACAATAGCACCGGCGTGGCCCATTCGTCGTCCAGGCGGCGCTGTCTGGCCAGCTATAAAACCAACCACAGGTTTTTTGAATTCCTCTTTGATAAACTGGGAAGCCTCCTCCTCTGCAGTTCCGCCAATCTCTCCAATTAAAACAACAGCTTCCGTTTCTTCATCATCTGAAAAAAGCTCAAGAGAATCAATAAAGCTAGTTCCAATAAGAGGATCTCCGCCAATCCCAATACATGTAGTCTGCCCCAGATTTAATCGGGTCAACTGATGTATGGCTTCGTAAGTAAGCGTTCCTGATTTTGAAACAATTCCTACTCGGCCACGACTGCAAATATGCCCTGGGATAATACCTGCCTTCGCCTTACCGGCCGAAATAACACCTGGGCAATTAGGCCCAATGAGCCTCGTCGTTCCGCCCTCAAGGCAACGCATAACCCCGAGCATGTCAATCGTCGGAATACCCTCAGTAATACAAACAATTAACGAGAGCCTCGCATCCACGGCCTCCATAATCGCGTCAGCAGCAACAGGCGGCGGAACGAAGATTACCGAGGCCGTCGCTCCCGTGTGCCGAACCGCCTCATCAACTGTGTTATAAATTGGCCAGCCCTCATGTGTCGTGCCTCCTTTTCCCGGAGTCACTCCACCAACAACCGTAGTGCCAAAAGCAGCAGCCTGTTGAGCATGAAACGTGCCTTCTTTACCAGTCAGCCCCTGCACTAAAAGACGTGAATTCTCATCAATAAGAACAGACATCGCAATCGAAAGCTAGAGCTTCCCTCCAGACAGTTCAACAACTTGTTTCGCCGCTTCATCCATGGAATCTGCGGTCGTGAAATTGAGACCACTATCGTTCAACATTTGCTTACCTGTCTCAACATTTGTTCCTTCCATTCTAATGACGACTGGAATAGTTACATTCAGTTCCTTAACAGCAGCAATAACCCCAGCGGCCAAAACATCACATCTTAAAATTCCACCAAAAATATTAATAAGAACTGCCTTCACATTCACATCGGACATCAAAATTCTGAATGCATTTCGAATTTGGTCAGCATTTGCCCCACCTCCAACATCCAAGAAGTTCGCAGGTTCTGCCCCTGCCAACTTGATGATATCCATGGTTGCCATTGCCAACCCTGCTCCATTAACCATGCAGCCTATGGTCCCATCCAAGCGGATATAGTTTAGTGAGAACTTTGACGCTTCAATCTCTAAGTCATCTTCCTCAGCAAGATCTCTCAACTCTAGAAGTGCCTTATGTCTAAACAAAGCACTGTCATCCAGAGTCACTTTGCCATCTAGCGCCAAGACTTCGGCCGTTTTTGTCACAACAAGAGGATTAATCTCGACCAGCGAGGCATCGTATTCATTGAAAACGCAGTAAGCCGCCTGCATGATCTGTACTGCCTGCTTGACCGACTCACCGCTAAGCCCAAGACCAAATGCCAACCGGCGAGCCTGGAAAGGCGTCAAGCCTAAGCCTGGATCAATTGCTTCCCGGAGAATGAGTTCAGGGGTATCCGCCGCAACTTGCTCAATGTCCATTCCACCAGCCGAACTGGCCATCACTATCGGGGATCCAAGAGACCGATCGATTAACAACCCGAGGTAGAGCTCTCTATCAATATCAAGACCCTCCTCAACAAGAACACGCGATACAACCTGTCCGGAAGAACCCGTCTGGGCGGTAACCAAAGACATCCCAATCATCGCCTCAGCCGCTCGTTCTGCATCATCAGCACTAGTCACGACTTTCACGCCACCGCCCTTGCCTCGCCCACCCGCATGTATCTGAGCTTTAACGACAACCGTGCCACCAAGACGTTCTGCTATTGCTCGCGCCTCAGATGAGGAGAAAGCGACCTCACCCTTTGGAACCCGCAAGCCTTGCTCTGTAAATAATGATTTTGCTTGATATTCGTGGATTTTCACAGCGTTATACTTTAATGATTTCTACCAGCTCCCTGACCGCATCAGCAGATTCCTGGAGAGCCTTTTTTTCATCATCTAAAAGATTAATCTCTACAATATCCTCTACACCCGCAGCACCTAATTTCACGGGAACCCCTACAAACAAATCTTTAATACCATACTCACCTTGCAAGAATACTGCACATGGAAGAATTTTCTTTTTGTCTTTCAAAACCGATTCAACCATTTCTACAACAGCTGAGCCAGGAGCATAAAAAGCACTCCCCGTACCCAAAAGCTTGACTATTTCAGCTCCCCCAGAGGCTGTGCGCTCAACGATAGCCTGCACACGCTCGTCCGATATGAGCTCTGTAATTGGAACTCCGGCCACCGTTGAATATCGTGGAAGCGGAACCATCGTGTCTCCATGTCCACCAAGAACAAACGCATGAGTATTCTCAACAGAAACCTGAAGCTCTTGTGCGATAAAGGTTCGCATCCGCGCCGAGTCTAAAACACCGGCCATCCCAATAACTCTCTCACGGGGAAAACCACTCACCCGATAGACTACTTGACACATTGCATCTAGTGGATTTGTTACTGGCACAATAATGCAGTCTGGAGAATACCTAACGACCTCCTCCGTAACGCTTTTTATGATTTGATAATTCTTGGCTAGTAGATCATCGCGACTCATTCCAGGCTTCCTAGCCAGACCAG
>CAYFFV010000009.1:0-92818 GCA_964342695.1 uncultured Vicinamibacteraceae bacterium | reverse complement strand
CATCGAGCAATTCGGCTACGATTTTAATGGCGGTTTACGCTATAGAAAGGCCATTGGATTTATTCGAGCAGGAAATATCTTGTTTTCAAATCAAGAAAACTATGGAATCGATGGAGGGCGGGTTCCCGTGGAAATGTTGTCCCCCTCATATGTAGATGAGAAGATGCGACTAATATCCTCGGTTGAACTCCGTAACATTTCGGTAAATCCACTTCGATAGGCGCCCAAATAGCCATCATATCTTTACGCGAGCTCCCACCGAATGTTAGTCAAAAATTCCCAGTTGTAATCTAGCCGCCTCAGTCATACGGTCCTTGGACCACGGAGGCTCCCAGACTAAATCTACATGGGCATTAGTGATCCCTTCGATAGCTTTCACCTTTCCCTGAACTTCCGCGGGTAAAGTTACTGCTGCCGGACAATTAGGAGCTGTAAGAGTCATCTGAACCATCGCAACAGAATTGGAATCAACAATGATGTCGTATATAAGGCCTAATTCATAAATATTTACAGGTATTTCCGGATCAAACACTGTAGATAATTGATCAACGATTTGTGGAGTGAACTCCAAAGTCTTAACTGGATCTTTTTCAACTGTAGGTGAAACTACTTCCTTCACATCAGTTTTTGGAGGGGGCTCTGTGAGCGCACTCGTATCTAAACTCGCACTCTGATCAGAACTATTATTCGAATCACTGGACTCTCGATCGTTCGGGGGCGGAACGTTGTTTAAATTAAATATACCCATAAATCTTCTCTTCACTCCGTCGAAACGGATCCTTTATTGTTGTCAAGCGCAGATCGCAATGTATGCCACGCCAAACTTGCACATTTTATCCTTGTCGGGTAGTCACGAACGCCAGCTAACACCGCCAACTTACCGAGCTCCTCAGGAAAATCCTTTTCGACCTTATCAGTAATCATGGTGTGAAACTGATCAAATAATTCCTTAGCTGCTGTCAACGACAGTCCCTTTACAGCGTCGGTCATAAGCGAAGCCGAAGCTTTCGAGATCGCACATCCTGAACCGACAAAAGTCACCTCTGTAATCTTACCTTCGTGTACCTTCAGATACACCACTAGTCGATCCCCACACAGAGGGTTATACCCATCGGCTTTGTAGTCGGCTCCGTCGGTCTCACCATAATTGCGCGGATGCTTATTATGATCAAGAATCACTTCTTGGTAGAGTTCGCGTAGCCCCGTCATGATGGAAATACCTCACGTACACGTTCAAGTGCTTGTACTAAAGCATCAATATCCTGTTTCGTGTTGTACATCGCAAAGGAAGCCCGAGCGGTCGCCGGGATTCCAAATCGATCCATAATTGGTTGTGTGCAGTGATGTCCTGTGCGAATCGCAACGCCTTCCCTATCCACGATGGTGCCAATATCATGTGGATGCGCTCCAGACATCACGAACGATAAGATACTTGCCTTCTTATCAGCCGTTCCAATGAGACGTAACCCAGACACTGACAATAACGCCTCGGTTCCATAGGCGAGCAAATCCGATTCATGGGGCGCAATACGACTAAATCCAATGTTTCTCAAATATTTCACTGCCGCACCAAGACCCACGACACCAGCAATGTTCGGAGTCCCCGCCTCAAATTTTTGAGGAATGTCGGCATATGTAGTCTTCTCGAAACTTACTGACCGAATCATGTCCCCCCCACCTTGATACGGAGGCATAGACTCCAGAATAGTTTCTTTTCCGTAAAGCACCCCAACACCAGTTGGCCCGTACAATTTATGTCCCGTGCAGACATAGAAATCGCAGTCAAGACTCTGAACATCGACTGACATGTGATAAACCGCCTGCGATCCGTCAAGTAGCACTGGTACGCCATGGTCATGCGCCAAATCCACTATTTCCTTAACCGGGTTGATGGTGCCTAAGGAATTCGACAAGTGCACAACCGAAACCAGTTTCGTTCGAGGTGTAAGAAGAGCCTCAAACTCATCCATTATCAATTGACCACGATCATCAATGGGAGCAATCTTTAATTTTGCATTTACCTGTTCACTCAATATTTGCCACGGAACAATATTTGAATGATGTTCCATATGAGTGATCAAAATTTCATCGCCAGCTTGAATATTGTTCCGCCCGAAACTGTTCGCGACTAAATTAATACTTTCGGTGGAATTGCGTGTGAAAATAATTTCACTGTCAGACCGTGCATTCAAAAATGTCTGGATTTCGTGACGCGCATCGTTGTAGGCATTCGTGGCTTCCTCACTGAGCACATGAACACCTCGGTGAATGTTTGCATTCTTGTCTGTGTAGTAATTGTTTAACACATCAAGAACCGCCCCTGGCTTCTGAGTCGTTGCTGCATTGTCAAGATATATAAGTGGCTTGCCATGTACCATTCTCTGAAGAATCGGAAAATCACCACGGCAGATCCCAGACAACAACGAATATTCCTCAGCACTAGTCATGAAAGAAACCCGCCACTACTGCCGGGGAATTGTTGTAAAAGCAACGAATCGAGCTGCATCCGAATAGGTTCCACCCGAATTCTGTTGAGCAAATCACTAGCAAAGGCATGAATTAGTAAATTTCGAGATTGTTCCTTACTTAAACCTCTAGATCTTAAATAGAACAGCGCTTCGTCATCTAACTGACCGACGGTGGCACCATGAGTGCACTTGACGTCATCAGCAAATATTTCAAGTTCTGGTTTTGTATTAATCTGTGCATCTTCAGACAGCAAGAGCGCTTTGTTCGTCTGTTTTGCATCCGTTTTTTGAGCATCAAGCGCTACCATAATCTTGCCGTTGAAAACGGCTCTGGCCTGATCAGCCAAGATACCTTTATATAACTCGTGACTTGTACAGTGCGGGGAAGCGTGCCGAATCGTGGTGTGGTTATCTACCAATCGCTGATGATCCACTAAATATAATCCGTTAAGCGTGCACTCGCCCCCTGGTCCGCTTAAATTGGCGTTTACGTCATTGCTAACGATTGCACCACCAAGAGTCATTGAATGCGACGAAAAGCTGGCGCTTCGCCCCAGTTCTATGTGCATATTGCCTATGTGATACGCATCGGCACTCTCACGAATCAATTTATAATGATCAACCATCGCATTGTTTGCCACAGAAATTTCTGTAACGGTGTTCGTTAAATATCGCGTGTCCGTAAGACTTGCGTAGTTTTCGATGATCTTAATCTGGCTATTTTCACCTGCAATCACCAAGATCCTCGGCTGGCTCATCTGAAAATCATCCGCAGAAGCAATAAACAAAAGCTGCATCGGTGTCTCAAAAACTACATTCTCCGCTATGCGGATTACCGCACCATCTTGAATTAAGGCCGTATTAAGAGCAGTAAACGCGGACACATCTGGGCCAACAAGCTTTCCAAGATGCGGTTTGATTGATTCAGGTTTATTATCGAAAACTTTCTCTAAATTCTCAATTTCTACTCCGGCTGGCAATCCGGTCGTGTTTGAGAGCTCTTCTGAGAACCACCCATTCACAAAAACTAGCTGTGGACCATCTATTTCCTGAAGTTTTAAGGAAGGCAATAGAGAAGCTTCTATGTCAACTCGCTTACTACAAGTGAATTGTTTCTTTGCTATAGGTGATACGTTTGTAAATCTCCAGCGTTCAAGATCTGTTGTCGGAAACCCAAGTGATGCAAAACTCTCTACGCCTTCGCGTCTTAGCTTATTCACCACAGATGACGAATGTGCCGTGATACTTTCAAACACTTCGAGGTAGGTATTCTGGACTGCACTTTGACTCATAAATACCCTCCGTTACGTGCCTGGATGAGCATCTAAGGAATCGATCCAGCTGTAACCTTTTTCTTCCAATTCCAGCGCAAGTTCCTTTCCACCAGAACGGACAATTCGCCCCCCTGAAAGTACGTGCACAAAGTCTGGCAAAATATAGTTCAGCAATCGTTGATAATGTGTCACCAGCACAAAAGAACGATCTTCTGTGCGCAGCGAATTAACTCCTTGAGAAACTATTTTCAGTGCATCTATATCAAGCCCAGAATCCGTTTCATCCATAATCGCAAGTTTTGGCTCGAGCACAGACATCTGAAAAATTTCATTCCGTTTCTTTTCTCCACCAGAAAAACCTTCATTCACTGGACGGTTAAGCAAGCGGTCATCCATCTCCAGTAACTCCATCCGATCCTTGACAAACGCCATGAAATCTATTGCATCTAATTCCGTGTCACCTCGATGCTTTCGAACTTCATTTAGTGCTGCCTTCAGTAAATAGGCATTATTGACACCAGGAATTTCGACAGGATACTGAAACGCAAGGAATATTCCCTGTCTCGCTCGATCCTCTGGTTCCATTGAAAGAAGATCCTCATCATTAAAAGTCACCGAGCCACTAGTAACTTCATAATCATCCCTACCAGCTAAAACACCAGCTAAGGTGCTCTTCCCTGATCCATTAGGACCCATGATCGCGTGAACCTCTCCAGGCTTCACCTTCATATTAAGTCCTTTTAAAATTTCCCGTTCTTCAACACGGGCATGAAGATCGTTTACCTCAAGCATTTTTATTTTTCCCAACTTACAGAAACACAGACATTAGGTTCAAGACACAACCGCGAAATGGTTCTCAAAAAAAGAATTACCGGGAACAAGTTCATCCTAAGTTATTAAGTTCTCTTTTCCCCCACAAGTTAACCGACGCTCCCTTCAAGACTCACTCCTAAAAGCTTTTGAGCCTCTACCGCGAATTCCATCGGCAACTCACGAAACACTTCTTTACAAAAACCATTGACGATCATATTGACAGCATCCTCCGTAGAGAGCCCGCGTTGACGACAATAAAAAATTTGATCTTCATCAATTTTTGCCGTTGAGGCTTCATGCTCTACTCTAGAAGAAGTATTCCTTACCTCAAGATATGGAAAGGTATGCGCCCCGCAGCGATCGCCAATTAATAAAGAATCACATTGTGAAAAATTACGGGCCTCTGTCGCTTTCTTCCCTATTCGTACAAGTCCTCGATAGGTGTTCTGCCCTTGCCCAGCTGATATCCCCTTTGAAACAATCGTGCTTCTTGTGTTCTTGCCAAGATGAATCATCTTGGTTCCAGTATCAGCTTGTTGAAAATTGTTTGTAACGGCAACAGAATAGAATTCCCCGACAGAATTATCGCCCTGCAAAATGCAACTCGGATACTTCCAAGTCACAGCAGACCCGGTTTCTACTTGGGTCCACGTTATTTTTGAGTTTGTGAAAGCTTTACCTCTTTTTGTCACAAAGTTATAGATTCCACCTTTTCCATCTTTATCTCCCGGATACCAGTTTTGAACTGTGGAATATTTGATCGTCGCGTCATCAAGAGCGACAAGCTCGACAACCGCCGCATGAAGTTGATTTTCGTCTCTCTGAGGAGCAGTGCAACCCTCCAAATAACTAACAGAAGCTCCTTCATCCGCCACTAACAAAGTTCGCTCGAACTGCCCCGTCTGCGCAGCATTTATTCGGAAATATGTCGACAACTCCATTGGGCACCGCACGCCTTTAGGGATATAGGCAAAAGATCCATCACTAAAGACAGCCGAATTAAGTGCAGCATAAAAATTATCTGACGCCGGAACCACTGTGCCCAGATACTGTCGCACAAGGTCAGGATGATCTTGGACAGCCTCAGAAAAAGAACAAAAGATAATACCTAGTTCCGCTAATTTATCTTTGAAAGTAGTCCCGACCGAGACACTATCAAAAACTGCGTCTACCGCAACACCAGACATCAGTTTTTGTTCTTCAAGAGGAATTCCCAACTTGTCAAAAGTCGCTTTAATTTCAGGATCTACGTCATCAAGGCTATTTAATTTTGGCTTTTGCTTTGGCGCAGAATAATAAATGATGTCCTGATAGTTCACAGACTCAAATGAAACGTTATGCCACGCAGGAGGATCCATAGTCTTCCAGAAACGAAATGCCTTTAAACGCCACTCCGTAAGCCATTTTGGCTCTTTTTTCTTGGCCGAAATAAGTCGGACGACATCCTCGTTAAGACCGGGAGGAATTTTGTCCTCCTCGATTTCCGTGACAAACCCATACTTGTAATCTCGGTTCGCTAGTTGTTCTATTGTGTCTGTAGAAGTACTCACAAAATCATCCCATCTCCGACCTAATCAGTCGTGTTTATCTTTAAGTCTACAGCATTTTAAAAATTACAATTAAAGCAGGTGTTTAAAAAGTAAAAAATAAGGAAATTTCATGTTAATACAGCACGATTTGACCTGCTTATTATTATCCCGAGAAAGAAAACCGCCGATGCGCCAATTAAATTTAACCAAAGGAATGAGATAGGGGTCATGACAGCCACAACGATTACAGTCATCATTCCTCCAATTAAGCCCCAAAAAGCACCTTTCGAGGTCGCTTGCGGGACCCCGACAGCAAGGATAAAAACACCCAATAACGACCCGTAAAAGAATGAACCAAAACGATTTACAACTTCAATTAAAGACCCTAAATTCACAGCGTACAATGCAGTCACGGATGCAAACACTCCCCAAAACCCAGTCACAATTTTTGAAACAAATAAATAATGGTTTTCGGAGGCCTTCTTCCTATAGTGCCTCCGATAAAAATCAATAACGGTCGATGTCGATAATGAATTAAGTTCCGCAGCAATGCTTGACATCGCAGCGGCAAAGATTGCGGCAATCATTAATCCGACCAAACCCACTGGCAGCTGATTTAGAACGAATGTCGGAAATATGTAGTTTACGTCCGTGGAACTATCCCCCCCGCTCACCTCTCTACTCAAATTGAAAGCGCGGGTACGAATCTTCTGGATGGCCACATCTCTCTCAAGAAACACCTTTGTCGCCTTGTCCACTTCGATGTCACTGTGGGCGCTTCGAGCAGAAACCAGTTCTACGGCTGCACTACGCCGCGCAGAAAACGCTTCCTCAAATTCTGAGTTCAACTCGTTATATTCCGCTGTCCGGGAAACACGGACCTTTTGATCGTCGCCCGGGTTAAAAAACATAGGAGGTTGATTAAACAAATAAAAGATAAACACTAATATTCCGGTCAGAAGAATTAACAATTGAAGTGGGATTTTTGCAAAACCACTCATCAGCAAGGATCGCCTGCCCGCATCAATGGAATTAGCCGTGAGGTATCGCTGGACCTGACTTTGATCACACCCAAAGTAACCGAGCATGAGAAATAAACCCCCAATAAGCCCAGACCAAAACGTGTAAGTTTCATTAGGGTTGAAAGAAAAATCAATCGACTCTAGTCTGCCGGTCGCCCCAGCGACATGAAGCGCTGGTTCAAGACCAACGTTTTCTGGTAATCCAAACATTAGTACGATTATCGCCCCTCCCATTCCCAAAAAAATTACAACCATTTGCTTCACGTCCGCCCAAGTGACGGCTTGCACACCACCAAACATCGTATATGCCGTAGTCGGAATGCCAATAAGCAGGATTGTCATTACCAGATTCAAATCTAAAACAATAGAGAGAATCACAGCGGGAGCAGCAATGATCACTCCTGCACTCAGACCTCGCGACAAAAGAAACAGACCGCTTGCCATCGCGCGAGTCTTCACATCGAATCTTTGCTCTAGATACTCATAGGCAGTAAACACGCGCGCTCGATGAAAAAAGGGAACCAGTGTGACTGATAAAATAACCATGGCGACTGGTAATCCAAAATAAAACTGTACGAATCTCAGTCCATCGCTGTAGCCTTGCCCGGTTGTGCCAACAAGAGTGATCGCGCTCATCTGAGTAGCCATCACGGACAAACCGACCGCCCACCAAGGCAATGAACGAGAAGCCAAAAAATATCCCTCGACTCCTTTGCTGCCCTTCGTACGTTTTATGCCGTCATATAAGATCCAACCTAAATATCCAATGACGATGGCCCAATCTATAAAATGCATTGTGAAAATATAGAAAACCTAGAACCTCAAACGATACAATTTGGCAGAATCATTTATTTTTATTCTAGGAAACATTATGCAACCCTTGTATTTAGAACCTATTGATAAACTTGGAACTCACAGTCCAAAATGCGCCGAAAATAACCATAAACCCACTAACACTGTAATTTGCACCACCACAACACTGATATATACCCACGCCATGAAACCGGAGTATACCTTCCGACTGGCATAATTACTCTGATTATTGAGGTCCAATAAATGTCAAATAGCACATCGCCAGCAAAAAAAATACCTGTCGGCCGAGTGCTTTTCGGGATCGTAATTTTATTCGGGCTAATTGCAATCGGACGGCAAGCAGCTGAGTATCTGCCCGCTTTTACAGGCTGGATCGATACAAGTGGCGCTTGGGCACCTCTGTTGTTCATTTTCGGCTACGCAGCAGCTACCGTCGCTTTCATTCCTGGCTCTGTATTAACTCTTGCAGCGGGAGCACTCTTCGGCATAGCTAGCGGTACGTTCATCGTGTTTATTGGCGCCTCCCTAGGAGCCGCACTTGCATTCTTGGTCGCGCGGTACATTGCACGAAAAACGATCGAACAACGTCTTCGAGACAACAACCGTTTTAGGATTCTTGACAAAGCAATAGCCCACGATGGCTTGAAAATCGTCTTTTTACTTCGTTTATCTCCCATTTTTCCTTTTAATTTATTGAATTATGCGCTCGGCTTAACCGCAATCAGATTTCGTGACTATTGCATCGCATCGATTGGAATGATTCCGGCGTCGCTTCTCTACGTTTACTATGGAAAAGTAGCGGGTGATCTTGCCCGCCTCGCCACTGGCCAAGAATCGGTCCAAGGAACGGCCTATTACGGGCTTCTCGGTGTTGGTCTCATCGCCACAATTGCTGTAACAGCTTTTGTAACTCGCATCGCTAGACGCGCCTTGGAGGATGTTACTGAAAATCAAGACTGAGTACTGTTGCGCGTCGCACCTTCGACAGATAAAATCCTCCCTGATTTTTAATTTACGGGAGAACACATGCTATAGAATCATGTTTCCTCATTATTTAAAGTGAAAGATAGATTTTATTTTTATAGAAACCAATTTAAGATCATAGGGTTATAAATTTTCTATTGCGAAACGAAACTGAGAAAGGGGTCACGAGTTGGATAACGTGACGGCAGGCGAACATAACGTGTCAAATCACACAACTGGCCACCACGAAGACCAAGGTTTTTTCAGCACCTACATCTTCTCCTTGGATCATAAGGTGATCGGCATCCAATATGCAGTAACAGGCTTACTTTTTCTGCTTTTTGGATTTGGCCTAATGATGATCATGCGTTGGCAGCTTGCATATCCATTCCAGCCAATCCCCATTATCGGGGAATGGTTAGGTGACGCTCGTGCACCGGGTGGAATAATGTTGCCAGAGTTTTACAATCAACTCGGCGCCATGCATGGAACCATTATGGTTTTTCTTGGTGTCGTGCCTCTAGCGGTTGGAGGTTTTGGAAACTTCGTGTTGCCTCTGCAAATTGGTGCTCCCGATATGGCCTTCCCGAAGCTGAACATGATGAGCTACTGGTCATTTTTTCTGGGTGGCGTTGTGATGTTGGCGAGTTTCTTTGTTCCAGGCGGCGCGGCAAACTCCGGTTGGACTTCCTACGCTCCTCTTTCGGTCATTGCAACCACAGGACAGACCGTATGGCTAGTAGGCATGATATTTTTGATTACCTCCTCACTGCTGGGATCCGTGAACTTTATCGTGACGGCGGTTCAGTTACGTGCACCGGGCTTAAGTTTCATGCGGCTACCCTTCTTCGTTTGGGCGCAGTTAGTAACGTCCTTCCTTCTGTTGTTAGCATTTCCACCTTTAGAAGCGGCGGGGGTTCTTCAACTCATGGATCGCGTGGCGGGAACTAGTTTCTTCCTTCCAAGCGGTTTAGTGGTAGGTGATGCCCCGCTAGAGGTAAGTGGAGGTGGAAGCCCACTGCTCTGGCAACATCTATTTTGGTTTCTAGCTCATCCTGAAGTTTATGTGCTGATACTTCCGGCTATGGGCATTGTCGCGGAAATCATTGCGAACAATACGCGGAAACCTATTTGGGGTTACCGCTTACTTATTGGTTCCGTAATCTTTCTCGGTTTTATGTCTTTTGTAGTTTGGGCTCATCATATGTTCATGACTGGTATGGGAACAACAATGAGCTCATTCTTCCAGACTACAACGATGATCATTTCGATTCCGTCCGTGTTAATTCTGTCAGCACTGCTGTTGTCGTTATACGGTGGCTCAATAAGATTCACAGTCCCGATGCTTTTTGCACTGGCATTTCTTCCCATGTTTGGCATCGGTGGTTTAACTGGACTCCCTCTTGGTCTGGCTGCTCCGGATATTCACCTGCATGATACTTACTACGTTATTGGTCACTTCCATTACGTGGTTGCCCCAGGCACAGTTCTGGCCCTTTTTGGGGGAATTTATTACTGGTTCCCCAAAGCAACCGGTCGAAAAATGAATGACCTGTTAGGTCGCATTCATTTCTGGGGTTCATTTATTGCAATCAATATCGTGTTTATGCCTATGTTTATTCAAGGATTGTCAGGAATGAATCGACGGATGGCCGATGGAGGCCTCGAGTATTCTATGAATGAAGATGTCTTAATATGGAACACCGTAATTTCCATGGGTGCGTGGACTCTTGGCCTGTTTCAACTTCCGTTTATTTTTAACTTCTTTTGGAGCATCAAGAGAGGTGAAAGAGTCGGTAACAATCCGTGGAAAGCTACGACTCTGGAGTGGTCAGCACCTTCTCCACCTCCACACGGAAACTTTACAGAACCGCCCGAAGTGCATAGAGGACCATACGATTACAGTGTTCCTGGTTCGGAGGTTGATTTTCTAATGCAAACCGATGCTAATGGACCGCAGGCAGAACCTGCCAAGGGATAAAACTAATGGACATTCCGTATATTGTTCAAGAAAGGCCTGACACAGGCCTCACAAATGTAAAACTCGGTATTTGGTTATTCCTAGCCTCCGAGGTCATGCTATTCGGAGGACTTTTCTCAACTTATATTCTTTTACGGATAAACGCAACAGACTGGCCCTTAGGTTCGGACATTCTGAATGTCCCGATCGGCACGTTCAACACCGTCGTTCTAATTTCTTCAAGTGTAACCATGGTTATGTGTTACGCGGCACTCAAATTGGATGACTTGGCCGGCTATAAGAAATACATGGCAGCCACAATTGGATTGTCAGTCCTCTTTCTCGGTGTAAAATTTTATGAATACGCAGACAAATTTTCACACGGAGATTATCCGTCCGGAAGCACATTCCTAGCGATTTATTTTACGCTCACTGGATTGCACGCCCTGCATATTGTTAGTGGTGTGGTAGTGAATGGCTACTTCTTGGGACCAGGTGCGGCACTATGGAATACAAATAAAGAACAGTTTATTAATCGCATCGAAGCCGCCGGACTGTACTGGCATTTTGTCGATTTGGTGTGGATATTCTTGTTCCCGGTGCTTTACTTGCTGTAGCCGGAAATATAGCCTGAAAGATTCAGGAGAAACTCACGATGAGCGAAAGCGTAGAAGAGGTCAGAGAACACATTAAGCTTTACTGGAAGATCGGTGCTGCGTTAATGGTCTTAACCGTAGTAACAGTAGCGATCGCCTATATAGATTTTTCTGTACCAGTTGCAATTTTTGTAGCTCTAGTTGTGGCAGCAACTAAAGGTTCTTTGGTGTCGAGTTACTTTATGCATCTCATAGGAGAGCGAAAGTGGATTCTTGGAACACTGTTATTGACGGTGCTTTTTTTCATAGTCCTTATTTTCATTCCCCTCATGGGTCATTTAGATACATATGGGAATCGTGTCACAGTACCAAATTCGAACGCCGAATCTCCGTCGGAGGTTGCCCACTAATGATGTCCCTCCGCGGAATTCATTTTGTGTTTATTTTGGCTTCTATTTTTCTGTCTGGAATGGTGGCAGTTTGGAGCCTTAACATGTATTGGGCAAGTGATACCTCTTTGGGGTATCTGGCTTTTTCATGCGGTTCATTGGCAACTGGCTGTGGCCTGACGACTTACCTGATCCTTTTCGCACGAAGAAGTCGACAGATTGGAATGGAGTAATACTGGTATGTCTTGCAAGTTGATAACCGCATCCATTTTCGCTGCCGTAAGTTTAGCGTTGATACCATCGGAAGCCGCTGCGTGTCCTATTTGTTTTGGTATCGATCCTGGTTCTAAGCTCGGCCAGGGAATGAATTGGGCCGTGTTTGCACTACTGGGAATCACAGGGGGCGTCTTGAGCGGATTTATCGGTTTTATTTACCACTTGGTGAAACGATCACAGCAAGCATTGAATCAGCAAAGAGGAGATCGATAGATGGGCGAGTTTCTTGGCCTGCCAATACAGGCGTCAGCACATGCAGGTGAAATAGACCGAATGATTGTCTTGATTCATTACTTGATGTTTGTCCTCTTCGTCGGATGGGGAATCTACTTCGTTTGGGTGCTTTTCAAGTTTCGGGCATCGGCCAACCCTAAAGCGGACTTTAAAGGTGTAACAGGTCATGCTTCAAGTTATCTTGATATTGCAGTGGTCGTCATCGAAGCCGTTTTACTTGTAGGATTCGCAATTCCGGCATGGGCAAACCGCATTAATGATCTTCCGCCTGAATCTGAATCAACCGTTGTTCACATGATAGCCAGACAGTTTGAATGGCACGCTCATTACCCAGGAAAAGATGGTCGATTTGGGCGTCGGGATATAAGCCTGATCACGCCAACCAATGTAACTGGGCTAGACCGAAGTGATCCGAACGCAAAAGATGATGTGGTGTCAATTAATAGAATGAACGTTCCTGTTAACAAACCCGTCATTATTTATTTGTCGTCTCAAGATGTCATCCACAGTTTAGGTATCGCAGAAATGCGAGTGAAACAGGATGCCATCCCGGGAATGGAAATACCCATGTGGTTTGAACCAACAGTGCCAGGTGATTATCAAATTAATTGTTCCCAATTATGCGGCTTGGGACACTACAGGATGAAAGCCGAGTTTTCGGTCCAATCACAATCTGATTTCGATGCATGGTTTGCAGAAGAGCTGTCCCTCTTGCAATAACATCGTTCATCATTGTCGTGTGAACGTTTCCAACTCTTCTCGAACGATCTGGTCAAAAACCTCCAATGGCATAGCTCCAAAGACAGGTCGACCGTTGATAAAAAGAGTCGGTGTTGACGAAGTCCCGTAACTACGAGCGACAGACATATCCTTATTAACTGAGTCTGCGTGCCGCGACTCCTCCAAACAGGTTGAAAAAACGTTTACATCTAGGCCAAGTTCTCCTGCGTATGCCTTAAGAGACTCAACGTCAAGTGCCTCTTGACGCTCAAATAAAATGTCATGAAACTGCCAAAATTTTCCTTGATCATTGGCACAGTGCCCGGCCTCGGCGGCTTTAAAAGCGTTAGGGTGGTTAGGAAGAGGAAAATCTTTGTAAATAAATCTTATCTCGTCAGGATATCGCCTCAACAATTCGTCAAGAGTTTCCGTAGCTCTCTGACAGTAGGGACACTCAAAATCGGAAAATTCTACAATAACGACTGGCGCATTATGTGGCCCTTTCGAACGGTCTCCCTCTGAGATCTCGATCTTTTGACGCGGAGGATTAAGTGTAAGCACCACATCTTCTGCAGAGTCCCTTAACTCGTTCATAAATCTTCGTAACGCTTGAATCGGTCTTTGTTGCTCAAGTGCTGTACGAATTTCTGGGCGAACTTCTTCTAATGTCCGCCCTCCTAAACGCCCTTTATTCTGTTCGTAAAGTAGATCAACCTCTTCCTCTGTCACAGGTGTTGTGCGGGCTGGAATTTCCCGATCAAGTAACTCTTGGCGGCTGATTCCTTGTGCAGCCGCTTCTCGATCGATTAAATGGTTCCCAACCAGAACATTAAGAGACTGCAACCTTGCTTCATAGAGTTCTTGTAGCATTCGGTTGCGTCCTCGAGGGTCTTCCTCGTTCCAAGTTTCTTCCAAATCGCTAAGGGAAATTTCCAGCTCTCCAATTCGAGCAACCACTTCACTTTGGTCTTGAGCTGCGGAATCAGACGCACATCCTGAAAAAGCAACGGTCAACAGTAAAAGACCAAACACCATCTTGATTAACTTATTCATTAAAGAATCTCCCTTTGGCTCTTAATGAGCGAGCCCCACTGTACCATTGTGCCTCAATCAACGTCTATCAATGTTGCTAGATCATGTATGCATGTCATAACGTAAATAACTGAATAACATGCGGTTAAAACATCAAATCAGACCCGAACCAGCCACACAACTTAAACGTGATCCACAGATAGAACGGGATAGTAGTTCAATCGCGGAATATCTTGAAGATGCTGCTCATTTTCCCGGTGGGCATGCATCAGGAATAGCCAGGCCAACCTCAACCGCTGATGTTTCAACACTCGTACAAAACGCCAAGCGCATTCTCCCTGTTGGAGCGCAATCTTCACTAACAGGTGGTGCAACACCCTTGGGAGACTTAGTAATCGCAACTGATCGTTTGGACAGGATAACGTCTTACAACGGCACTGAAATTTCCGCTCAAGCAGGTGTTCCAATTGAAGTCCTGCAAGAAACCCTTGCCAATCAAAACGCGTACTACCCTCCCGTGCCAACTTTCGGGGGCGCCTTCTCCGGTGGTGTAGTCGCCACAAACGCCGCCGGTGCTACTACTTTCAAATACGGAACAACGCGTGATTGGGTTAATGGATTAACGGTTGTGCTGGCTGACGGAAGCATTCTCAAAGTATCTCGTGGAGAGATTTTTTCCCACACTGATGGGTTTTTTGAACTCATTAGTCAAAATGGAACATGCCGGATACCCGTGCCATCCTATAAATTACCCAACGTACCGAAGTGCTCCGCTGGATACTTTGCCAGTGAAGAAATGGATTTAATTGATCTTTTTATCGGTTCAGAAGGCACGCTTGGAATTATTACGGAAATCCGTTTTAAAGTGATCACGCCGCGTCCCACGACTGTTCTCGTTTGGCTAACTTTACCGAAGGTATCAAAGGCATTTTCGATTCTTGAACAACTTCGCGCGGAATCTCGACTCACGTGGAAATCACATGATTCACGTGGCCTTGACGTAGTCTCGGTTGAGCACATCGATCGCAATAGCTTAGATCTATTACGCGCCGATAAAATTGATCAAATATTCTCTGTCTCGATACCAGTCGATACAGAAGTGTCGCTTTTAGCACAAATAGAAGTACCTGCAGATTCAGTCAAGATGTCTTCCGACGCATACAAGCAGATAGGTGAGGCCCTATCGGCCACAGCTCCGGATACCCCACTGGTACGTCTTTGTCGTTTGTTGTCTGCAGCTGACGTTCTCGAACGAACAGAAATCGTATTACCGCAAGACCAACGTCGTAAAAACCAGCTATTCGGATTTCGCGAGGCTGTTCCTGAGGCTATTAACAGGCGTATCAAAATGGCTCAACAAAAAGTCGATTCAAGAATTAAGAAAATTGCAGCGGACATGATTGTTCCATTTTCCCTGCTTAGAGAAAGTATCGAACTATTTGAACATGCGTTCAGGAAACGAAACCTTGAATTTGCAATTTGGGGACATATTTCTGATGCGAACCTTCATCCTAACATTATTCCCCGAGATCTTAATGATGCCCGTCAAGGGGAAGATGCTGTTCTTGAATGCGGAAAAAAAATTGTCGCTCTCGGAGGGTGTCCACTGGCCGAACATGGTGTTGGCAGAAACACTGTTAAACAGACCCTCCTTAAAACACTCTATGGTCATGCCGGTATTCAACAGATGCGTAACGTAAAAAAGGCATTGGATCCCTCAGGCAAGCTTGCTCCGGGAGTGCTTTTTCCAGAAAGATGATTACAGTCAAGACCTTACTGCCAGCGAATTTTTACTTTGCCGAATCCAAGCTTAATATTTTTTGCACAAACTCTTCCTCGTTCTGCTGACCAAACACTTCAATAGAACCATTAAAAACAGTCTTCGGAACACCTGACACGCTGTATCGATGAACCAATTCTGGAAACTCTGTTGCCTCAATCACAGAAAGAGCTATCTGACTATTAATGGCCGCTAGCCTTGACGCTAAATTAACCACCTGTGGACATAATCGACAGGTGGCCGTCACAAACACTTTTAGATCAACTGGTTTCGTTATCGCGGAAACAACCAATTGGGTTCTTTCCGACAGACCCACATCTTTCTTTGCCGACAATAAGATTGCTTGCCGTAAAGATTCGATCTCTAACTCAGCAGGAACACCAAAGTACCGCATAATTATGCCTCGTACACCAACCACAACAATTGCAGGTGCTTGCCCGACTCCAAATTCAGCTGCTTCCTTCTTATCAAGGACCATATCGTATGTCTCAACTTTAATCTTCTCAGACAAACATGACAGCTCTTCGACAATTTGTTGAGCATGTAGGCAAGTGTCACAACCAAACGTTTGAGTGAAAAAAATTAGCTTTACTTCGTGTTTTAATGCGGGAAATTGACTGGGAAATTCTTCTAAGATAGACATTCAACCCTTTTTCTACTTAAACAAATCATCAAACTCTTGTTTACTAGTCCTAGAGGTTCCTGTCGAATGGGTTGCACGTTCTACGGTGACACGTACTTCAAAAAAATTACATTCATTTCTTTTGTCTTTTGGGGAAACACGTTCCGTGATCGGCTGCCCGCATTCAAACCGATTGGCAGTATCAAACCAGGCACATTGTGAACAACTCTTTAAATCACTACCGCATTGTTTGCACTGACTATCATGAACTATAGCTTTATTTATCTTATTTCCACAGCGCCCGCATTTCTTTACTTCAAAAAATCCTGGCATGTTCATTTTGGGAGGCTCGCGGGGTCCATAGCCACGCCTTGGTCCCCGATCACGCTTATTTTCGTCAGCGTGTTTTGGCTTGTCATCATTTCTGTTGCCGTCATTCTGATAGCCTTGTTGTCTGTATTTTCTGGACATAAAGTTCTCTTCAGTTCCTAATTTATATTTGAATTATCGCAATTTTTACATTTTGTGCACTAAGAATCTTCTGATCCAAAGTTGACAGTTGATCCAAGGATGCAGGATCCTGTTGGGTCACGTTTTATATAGATAGCATTATCTTGGTAATCTTTGTTACAGATGACCATGTTTTCTTGTGAAAGGACTTTGAATGGCAGGACGTAAAGTTGGCTCGGTAACCTACAAAAAAGATCTCTCATCCATTTTGACAGTTTTTCGGTTAATGCCTGAAGAAGGAAATCCCTTCCCTCCTTCACAGGCGGGCCAGTACATCGCTCTTTCTAGAGATGACTGCAAGCTCACCAAAAAAACTGGTGTCAATGAAGATGGTTCTAAGACTTATGGTCCAGATTTGGACGAATCCGGAAATCAGAAAATTGGGAAAGTAACTCACTCGTATTCGATCGCTTCGGCTCCATGGGAACAAGAAGAACATGGATATCTTGAATTTTACGTCGTGCTCGAAGTAATAAAAAAAGGTGAATTCGGTCGCCTAAGTCCGGTTTTTATGAATCTTGATCCTGAAAAAGATAATCAGGTGACTTATTTTGATCGTATTACCGGCAACTTCACACTCGACGAACGTGCTTCTGGCTTTGACAGCATCTTAATGGTAGGGACTGGTACCGGCCTGGCCCCATTTATCGCAATGGCCAAACAGTTAGATTTTGAAGCAAAACAGGGTCGCGGTGATCAACGAAAATATACCATTCTCCACACAAACAGAACTTATGAAGAGCTTGGCTACCATCAAGAATTACTTGACATGGATAAAGCTGGAAATTTTGACTTTAGCTACATACCGACCGTTAGTCGCCCAGCACAAAGAGACCTAGACGATGATCAAATGGGGGCTGGCAGAGCAAACAATGTGCTCCGTCACATGTTTGAACTTCCCATGAAAGAAGAAGAAGTTTTGGCGGCCGCAAAAGCTGGCAAGGGCGATTTGGCCCGCGCAGAGGCTGGGATGCAACGAACCCCTAAACCCCAATTACCTAAACATATGTCAGTATCTGGATTACGCGACCGCTTTGACCCCTCTAAAACTGTCATTCTTACGTGTGGAAATCCATGGTCAATGGCTGATATCGAGGAAACTGCCAACCGTCGAAATATAAAATTCGAAATGGAAGAATGGTAAAAACGTTGCACGTTGATCAGCGCAAGTTTTTGATTACGTGTTTGACCTCATTATTGTCGGGCAAGTTCGGAATGTCGTAAACCTTAGAAAAAACGACGACACCATTCTTGTCTATTACAAAGACAGCGCGATCTGAGATTCCACCTTCACGTAACACACCGTAGGCCTCGGCTACTGCGCCGTGGGGGTGGAAATCACTAAGAAGATCATAAGTTATTCCATTTAAACTCTTGGCCCATGAAATTTTAGAGGGAATCGCGTCTACACTTAGGCCCAGAATGTGAGTATCGTGAGAAGTAAACCATTCAAGATCGTGCTCGTATGTTTGTAATTGACTAGCGCATACTGGGGTCCATGCCAAAGGGTGAAACACAATGATGACATTTTGACGGCGCCGGAAGTCTGACAACCTCACGGAACCACCTTTGTGGCTTTCCAATTCAAAATCCGGGGCAACGTCACCAACATGTGCAGACATATGAAGAGAAATATTGTATCAGCCAATGTGTTCGTAATGATCCTACTGTTTGTCAGCCCCTTGGCTGCCCAAACGGATGATCCCGCAAACCTTGAAGTTTCCGGCGCATACACATTTTTGCATAACTCTGAAATCGTCGATGGTTATGGAATTGGATGGGTTGGCAATGGCACCTGGAACGCGACTCAGTGGTTAGGCATTACTTTTGAAGTTGAAGGCACCAAACAGCAACAAGACATTGGTCTTTTAGACGTCGATGCTAATTTCCTGAGTCTACTGGCAGGTGCGAAGTTTTCGAGAGATTGGTGGAAACTACGTCCTTTTATACAATTTTTGGGAGGAACAACAACCGTTGATTTACAGATTTCGTCAGATTTTGAAATTTTATCTTCAGCAGATCTTAATGACACCCAGCCAGCCATCCAATTCGGGGGGGGATTTGACGTGCCGCTAGATAGCAGCTTCTTGGTTCGTCTCTCCTTTGATTATCGGTATGTGTTTCGATTGAAACCACTCAAACAAAGGCGGATTTTAACAGCGCTAGTATATCGTTTACCGTTTGGGCGCTAGACAAAGATGAGTCACAACAATTTGGCTAGTAGCTCTTGTAAAGAACGGAGTCGATAGTATCCATCGCTGGGATTGTGATATTCCATAGCCTGTTGCAACGTAGACATCTCTGCTCTATTTTGCATAGGTTCAAATGCAGTTCCCTCATGCCACTCATTAAATGATGTTATATAAACCAAGAAGAATCCTGCATCTACGTTACCGAACCACGGATGAAGCTGGAGAAGCAAATTACCTTGAAGACTCTCCAAAATTCTTGATTCTGAAAGTAATCGCGCAAGTTCACGGTCGTCGGCTTCAGCCCAGTTAAGTTTTCGCGTCCGTGGAAGAAATGGCCGCTCTTGATAACAGGAGTTCTCAGGGACATTCCTCTGAATAATTTCATCCCAGCCTGGATTCACATTAAACGAAAACAACATATCATTCTGACTGGCCGAACTCGCAAAATCAAGATATTGCTCCGGCTCAATCGCAGGATCGTAGGTGGCAATGCCATCAAAGCCAGCAGCTCGAGCACGTGGAGCATCTCGTGTGTTTGACAGAAGGGTTACATGTTGAAATTCTTTTTCTAAGAACAACCTTAACTCATCAGTAGCCTTACGCCAGACACTATCTGGAAAATAACCAGTAATTTTCTGCAACTCACCGTGACAATCTTCGATATGCTCAGGTAAGGTGGTATTAAAGAACTTAAAAATTGGTCCTTTGCTTCCATCCATTCGTTGGTTTAGATAAAAACAGTCCCAGTTTCGTTTTTCTCCAAACTCCTGAACGAGATACCTAACATCAGACAAAATGTTTTCAACCCGATTTAAACCATAGGGTTCTAAATGAAACGTTACATGGATATCGTAATCGGCCATCACATCCATAACACGCGAAACAACGGTGTCACTGAAGCTATCACGGCCCCACCAACTTAAATCGACGACACCAACCCCGCTTTCAACAATCCAGCGGGCATGCTGTTCGATAACGGCAGTAGACCTCGAATCATAAGGCCCCAGCTGTGGAACCAAATTTGTGGCAATATCTGCAGGCGGCACTCGCCCCCATTGCTGCCAGTGTCGAAATGGATCGTTCGCATACCATGGGTAGTACTCAAAAATAATGTGGCGCTTGAGAGCAGAAAAGCGTTCCTGTAGAACATTACGCACATCAGACCAAGGAAATTCAACTGCCTGATTTGCTCTGGCCTGTAATCGTGCAGGCCATGCCGTCGCCAAACAACTTGTTGCCAAAAACGCACGCCGCGTTATATCCATGAAAAAAGAACTCCAGTTTGAGGATACTGATTACCACACAATAAAACCAACTTGAGCAACATCTATTGCGTTTAATCCACCGACTCCAATAATCTAGCAGTGGACGCCTACGCATAGGCGGCCTTTTTAGAGCCAAGGTGAGGAGACCTAGCGCTGATGCCAAGAATATCTATCGTTGCAGTCATTGTCTTATTAGCCTTCATTGGACTGCCAGCATTTGCTGGAATCTATACTGAATGGCTTTGGTTTGGAGAAGCTGGCTATCAGTCAGTATTCCTTAAGAGCCTCGTTATTAAATGGGTTCTTGGAATCAGCGTTTTTTTAGTCGTATCTGCAGCGCTGTATAGCAACTTAAGAATAGCCCTTAAGGCGTTTCAGCGGCCGTATGTATTATTTCCTGGTGGAGGAGATATTCAGCCAATCGTTCTGGAACCTCAACAACTACGCTGGCTCTCCATCGGCCTGTCTGCCGTCGCGGGCTTATTTATTGGGAACATTGCCTCGAGCCAATGGATGGTGCTTCTCAACTATCTTTATGCGACTCCATTTGGGCAAACGGATGCACAGTTCGGACGAGATGTAGGATTTTATGTGTTTAGTCTGCCGTTCTTAGATACTGTTCGTTATCTATTACTAACACTTGTTGTCTTATCACTTCTTGGTTGCGGAGCTGTCTATGTCATGGCAGGACAGCTAGGCCTCACACCTGAGGGTTTACAAATTAGCTCTAAGCCGCGTCGTCATATTGCTTGTCTTGGCGCAGTTTTTTTCTTAATTCTTGCTGCTGGCGCATATCTAGATATGCCTCGCATGCTAATTACACCTGCAGGCATTATTCAAGGCGCTTCCTACACCGACGTACTCGTGCAATTACCAGTATTAAGACTCCTAACCGTTGTCTGTGGACTCGGCGCAATCGCCGCGTTGTACGCTGCAAAAACATCGAAGACCTGGCCAATCGTCGCCAGCTTTGCGGGTTACCTCATCGTTTGGATCGGGGGCAGCGGTGTAGCAACTGCGGTACAACAATTAATCGTAACACCAGACGAACAACAAAAAGAAGCTCCCTATATTGAACGAAATATCGCGGCAACACGGGAAGCCTTCGACATAAACGAAGTCGAAGAACGGCAAGTATCAGGCGATGCGACCCTAACCCAGAATGACATTCGGAACAATGACGAAACTATTAACAATGTCAGACTGTGGGATCATCAGCCGCTTCTCGATACTTTTGGACAACTCCAAGAAATTCGTACCTATTATCAATTTGCCTCCGTCGACAACGATCGCTACATGATCGACGGAGAATACCGGCAGACCATGGTCTCTAGCCGTGAACTAAATTCTGAGACTTTGCCTAATCGATCCTGGGTCAACGAACATCTTCAATACACACACGGATTTGGCGTTGCACTCGGACCTGTCAATCAAGTAACACAGGAAGGTTTACCTGTTCTCTTTATTAAAGATCTTCCGCCCCGCTCAGAAACCGATCTTATGGTGGAAGAACCGAGTATTTACTTTGGTGAACTTTCGAACGAATACGTGCTAGTCAACACGCGGACCGACGAGTTCCATTATCCAGAAGGTGACGATAACATCTCCGTACGCTACGACGGATCCGGAGGCCTTGCACTTGGAAATATTTTCCAACGCCTTTTATATAGCATCAGATTCCGCTCGTACGAAATCTTGGTCAGTGGCCAGTTAACTGCAGAAAGTAAAGTGATTTTTCATCGGAACATCGCGGATCGGGTTGCCACGATTGCACCCTTTCTTCAGTACGACTCTGATCCTTATCTAATTGTCTCAAATGGACGTCTATTCTGGATGCGGGATGCTTATACGATTACTGGGAATTATCCTTACGCGACCACTGTGACGGGGGGAATTAATTACATACGTAACTCTGTAAAAGTAGTGATAGACGCCTACAACGGCACCACCACGTTTTACCTGGCTCGACCAGATGACCCACTCGCAACAACTGTCGGGAAGATTTTTCCCGATCTCTTTAAACCTCTCGCTGATATGCCGAATGATATTAAGAGTCACATCCGTTATCCAGAAGGTATCTTTGCCCTCCAAACAGCAATGTACTCAACCTATCACATGACAAATCCAGCAGTTTTTTATAACAAAGAAGACGAATGGGAAGTACCTGTTATCGATAGTGAACAAATGGAACCGTACTACACCATTATGAAATTACCGAACGAGGACAGAGCAGAATTTATACAGATGTTACCGTTTACGCCCCGTGGTAAAAACAATTTGGCAGCTTGGATGGTGGCTCGTAGTGACGGAGAACATTACGGTAAAATGTTAGTTTTTCAGTTTCCTAAACAAAAAGTTGTCTTTGGTCCTTCACAAATAGTTGCACGCATTAATCAGGACCAAGAGATTTCACCCCAAATTACTCTATGGAATCAACAGGGTTCAGAGGTTATTCAGGGCACACTCCTTGTGATTCCAATCGAAGAAGCTCTCCTGTACATTCGTCCTTTATATCTTCGAGCATCCGGGGGACGCATTCCTGAACTGAAACGGGTAATCGTGGCTTATCAGAATCAGATTGTTATGGAAGAAACACTCGACCAAGCTTTAGAGAAACTTTTTGGGCAAACCAGTGGTAGTAGCCCCGCCCCTTCGCCACTTGCTACCCTCGTCGCCGAATCAACCGCGAGTACCATTGCGCCAACGTCCACTCAGGAGAGTACAAATGTGAATCAAAATACCCGTGTACTCACCCAACGAGCTCAAGGTCACTATTCACAGGCCATGGAAGCTCAACGCCAAGGTAATTGGGCTACTTACGGTCAAGAAATTCAAAGTCTAGGTGACATTCTCGAACAACTAGAAACCATCGAAGCCGAAGATTAAAATCGTCGCTTAGAGGTTTACAGGGAATTGGGTATATGAAAATCATTAAAAGTGCATGGGCTGTTTGTGTGATCACTACCTTACTGCCCGGTTGCTTGGAGGTTGTTCAAGAACCCATAAAACAAAATTCGGCCTCGACATTCGCTTTTGTGGGAGCCAACATCATTGTTGGCGACGGCAACACCGTTTTCGAAAACGGTGTTCTCATTACTAAAAAAGATAAGATTAGTGCTGTGGGTACAAGTTCGTCGGTTCAAGTGCCGTCGGATGCACAAGTATTTAACGTGACAGGAAACACAATTATACCTGGACTAGTTAATGCTCATGGACATGTGAACGATGTCATTGGCCTTGAAGCGGATTCTTCTTTTTATACAGAGGCACACGTAGAAACACAACTGGCGCGCTACGCCCGCTACGGCGTCACCACGGTTATGAGCTTAGGTGGAGGAGGAGAAGCTGGGGTCAGAGTGAGGGATCAGCCTCTTTCAGAGCGTGAGGGCTCACGCCTATATCTTTCCGGACCTGTTCTAACTGCCAACTCTCCAAGCGAAGCCATCAAACGGGTTAATGAAATAGCGAGTCTCGGAGTAGACATAATCAAAATACGCGTTGACGATGCACTGGGAGCATCAACAAAGATGGCTCCAGAGATCTATCACGCAGTCATTCAAGAATCTCATCGCATTGGTTTAAGGGTGGCTGCTCACTTGTATTACCTAGAAGATGCTAAGGCGTTACTGCGGGCTGGTGTGGATTTTCTTGCTCACAGCGTGAGAGACCAACCGGTTGATAATGAATTGGTCGATCTTCTCGTCGAAAAAAATGTATGTTACTGCCCGACCCTCATGCGTGAAGTGTCAACATTTGTATACGAAGAACGTCCTGCATGGTTTGACGATCCATTTTTTTTCAAAGAGGTAGATCCTCTCGTTATTACAGAACTCGAAACACCTGAATATCAAGAACAGGTACGCAACCGCCCAACCTCACAGATATACAAACAGGGACTTAGTAGGGCTCTGACCAACTTAAACTTTCTTCAATCTGGTGGTGCTCGTATCGCAATGGGAACAGACTCAGGTCCTGTAGGAAGATTTCAGGGGTACTTTGAGCACGCGGAACTTGAATTAATGGTCACAGCGGGTCTCACTCCGATGCAGGCCATTTTTGCTGCGACAGGTCAAGCAGCGCGGTGTCTTCTGCAAGAAAACAAGATAGGCTCGCTCGAACCCGGTAAGTTGGCTGATTTTGTTATTCTTGAGGCCAATCCTCTCGACGACATTCGGAACTCACAGACCATTAACTCAGTTTGGATAGGCGGCCAAAAAATTAAGTTGCTACCAGCTGACTAAAAGAGCAACTTCCTGACTTGGTTTCTTTACGCCTCTTGTATGTTGCGTTTTCGCCAGTAGCGCGCCAGACCAAACCAACCGAGTGCCAAGGGTGCAGCAAAATCATAGAGATCTGCCTCTTCGACGGGCAGACGGCTCCTGAGATATACACGTGCCTGTCTCGTAAAACTATTAAGTTGCTGGTCTGCGTCTCCTCTCTCAATAATCACAGTCTTAGCGATCTCCGAAATCGCAATTAAGTGCTCAACAAGCGCATCTAAGTGCGCTTCGGCATCTTCGTGCAATCCAAAATGGGTAGTGAATAGCGAGGTCGCTCGCCACTTTCGTATTAGCTCAATGCTTTCAAGCCACACTTCCACATCAATATCAGGTGGTGGAGTAGGCGGCATTACAAACAAAGCTCTTCCGGTACGAACACCAGCCGTATCACCTACAAAGGCAACCTGACTAGATCGGTCAAAGAAGCTAACATGATGAGACGCATGTCCTGGTGTGTATTCGACTTCAAATGTTCTATCTGCCACATTAATTCGTTCTCCGCCCGACAAGCTATATATATTGTTACGGGGAACGGGGAGGAATTCTCCCCAAAGTCGATCCATATCCTCCCCATAAAGTCGCGAAGCGCTGGCCAACAACTTCGACGGATCAAGCATATGGGCTGCACCACGTTCATGAACATAAACCTTAATTTCAGGATTTTTCCTGATCAGTGAGCCTGTAGATCCAGCATGATCGAGATGAATATGAGTCAAAAGGAGGGCTTGGATGTCGGAAATCATAATTCCGTGCTGATCCAGCTCCCCTAATAGAACGTCCAAGCACGAGGAAGGACCCGGATCGATTATGGCGACACCGCTATTGCTTTGCACAACCGCGGAGGCAATGACCCGAGCACGGCCCTGGAATCCGAGGTCCATATAATGTAAGCCGCTACTAATTGTATACATCTCACTTTAAAGTCTACTATGGACCGTCAAAATTTTGATGGCTTAAGAACTTGACCAATGAAAACAAGGCTCGTTACGCTGACCACTGGATATGAACACAAGAGAAACCGCACAAACTAGCGATATCATTAAGGAACGCGCGAAGGAAAAGTCAAAAACCCCAAAAACTTATAAAGTTATTCTATTGAACGATGATTATACAACGATGGAATTTGTGACAAGTCTTCTCGAAGGACTATTTCAAAAGAGTCCTGCTGAAGCATTTCGCCTCATGATGAAAATCCATACAGATGGCCAAGCGGTATGCGGAGCCTATACATACGAAGTTGCTGAAACAAAAGTTGCTCTGGTGTACGACAACGCTCAAAAAGAAGGCTTTCCGCTGCAAGCAAAACTGGAAGAAGGTTGATATGTTCAGCGCATCACTTGAATTGATTCTTAATGTTGCGTACCGAGAATCCTCAGCTCGTAGACATACATATTTAACATTAGAACACCTTCTCTATGCCCTCGCTCATGACCCTGAAGGAGAACGAATCTTAGTTGCATGTGGTGGTGATCCTTCATTGTTACGACATGCGCTAGATAAGTGTCTGAAAGATCTTGAAACTTTTTCAAACGACGAACCCACAACAGAACCTGCCCAGACTTTAGGATTTCGTCGAGTTCTTCAAACTGCGGTGCTTCATGTGCAAAGTGCGGGAAAAGACGAGGTGCGAGCTGGAGACATCTTAGCTGCCATTCTTCAACAACCTAAATCCCATGCGGCTCAACTCTTAGTGAGGCAGACAATCACACGTCTGGACATCCTAAACTACATATCTCACGGAATTTCAAAGGTTCCAATAGTAAACAGCGATAGTACTGAAACATCAAATCCTGAAAAGTTACCCTACACAGACGACGAATATGAGACATCTGATCCCACGCGAGATCCACTCGCATCATACACAACGAACCTTTCGGAATGTGCTCTTAACGAAAAACTCGATCCACTCATTGGCCGCGTTTCTGAACTCCAGCGAACCATAGAGATTTTGTGCCGCCGCAGAAAAAATAATCCCATCTTTGTAGGAGATGCAGGGGTAGGAAAAACGGCGTTAGCTGAAGGACTGGCCGCTTATTTGGCGTCTAAAGATGTTCCTGAACGGTTGCGAGGAGCCGAAGTTTTTTCGCTGGATACGGCCGCGCTTCTAGCCGGAACACGGTTCCGCGGTGACTTTGAAGAAAGATTCAAAACAGTAATTTCTGAACTTCAAAATCGCTCGATGCCCATCCTCTTTATCGACGAAGTTCACGCGTCCGTTGGAACAGGTTCTACCACCGGTGGAACGATGGACTTAGCCACCCTTATCAAACCCACTTTGGCTGCGGAAGAAGTTCGTATCGTGGGTGCTACAACTTTCGACGAGTTTAAACAAATAGAAAAAGATCGAGCTCTAGGGCGACGATTTCAAAAAATAGTTATTGAGGAACCATCTATTGAGGAAACCACGCAAATTTTAAAAGGTCTTCGCTCACGATATGAAAAACACCACGGTATTGAATATAGCAACCAAGCCATTGACGCAGCAGCTAAACTTGCCAACAGACACTTACGAGAAACCAAACTTCCTGATAGTGCAATAGATGTCATTGACGAAGCGGGCGCAGTTTTTGGTCTGAAGGAAAGTAACCCTAAAGAGCCTGATGCCAAAACGGTGCGCGTGAAGGACCTTGAGAAGGTCGTCTCCAGAATGGCACGCATTCCAGAAAAACAGACTTCTTCGTCAGATAAAGAACGTCTTCGTTCTTTGGAAGAAAGCCTCGAAAGAGTAGTCTTCGGTCAAAATGAAGCAGTTCGGTCTGTGGTAACAGCAATAAAACGAGCCCGCGCCGGACTTGGACGATTAGACCGACCTACCGGGTCATTTTTATTTACCGGACCAACTGGCGTAGGAAAAACAGAACTCGCCAAACAATTAGCCCTTCACCTTGGAAATGAGTTTATTCGGTACGACATGAGTGAGTACATGGAAAAACATGCCGTAGCTAGATTAATCGGTGCACCGCCCGGATATGTAGGCTTTGAACAAGGCGGAATGCTTGTTGATGCCGTGCGAGCAAATCCTTACAGCGTTGTGCTTCTCGACGAAATTGAAAAAGCTCATCCAGACGTTTGTAACATTTTGCTCCAAGTAATGGATCACGCCAAACTTACAGATAACATGGGGCGACATGCTGACTTCCGGCACGTGATTATTATTATGACATCGAACGCCGGATCTCGTGAAGCTGGAGAACCTGTCGTTGGTTTTGGGGATGGCGTGTCCATAGTGAAAAACGGAAAAATGAAGTCAGCAATAAATCGCATATTTAGTCCAGAGTTTAGAAATCGCCTCGATTCAATTATTTCGTTCCAAAACCTATCGACAGAAACTATGGAGATGATTGTTGAAAAATTTTCGTTGCAACTAGAGACCCAATTAGCCGAACGAAAGATTGCCATTACCCTTGCTCCAGCCGCCAGACGTTGGCTTGCAAAAAAAGGGAGGGACATAAGATATGGTGCGCGTCCCTTAGCGCGTCTAGTCCAGATCCATTTGAGAAATCCTCTGACAGACGAAATTTTATTTGGTCGACTAGAACACGGAGGAACCGTACATATAGGACTTCGTAAAAACTCTTTGATTTTCGATTACGACGCTAATACGAGTTCTAGTCAAGAAACTGTCGGCCAGAGTGTTGAGAACACAGCCAGTGAGTAATTTGAAAAAACCTGATTCCAAGGTATTTATAAAGAATCAAGGGAACAATTCAGTTACTGATTCCGACAGTAAAACCGACGATACGGGGAAGTCTGAAAATGTCCGGGTAGTGGATAAACGTTGGTGGGTAAGATCAAAAGAAGACATTAAAGAAAAATCTCAGTCAAACAAACCTACCTATATTGAAAAACTTGAAAAACAAATTATCAATAAAGATGAAGAGATCAAAAACATCTTAGTTAAACATAAGCAAATCACGGAAGAATTTGAAAATGTTCGCACACGAATGAAACGAGAGATTAAAAAAGACGCTGAAAAAGAAATCCGCGGGGTTCTCATTGCATTTCTAGAAGTTGTGGACAACCTTGACCGCGCCCTCGAATCAAGTAATGGCCAATCCACTGATAAAAATCTGGGACGAGGAATAGAACTGGTCCGCCGTCAATGTTTAAAAACATTGACAACCCACGGTGTATGTCAAATGGACACGACTGGTAGCGTTTTCGACCCCAATTATCACGATGCAGTCTCTGTTATTCAGACCTCTGAGTCTAAAAAGGACAACATCGTTATCGAAACCGTGAAAACAGGCTATCTTATTGGCAAAAAAATTTTACGTCCCGCCAGTGTAACCGTTGGGAAGCTGCAGTGAATAAGCCGCAGAATAATTAGGCAACTTACCTCATAGTTTTTCCAGAACAGTTATTAATTCTTTCAGTTCCTGAATTTCGTTTTCCGCAGCAAAAAGGATCGCTCTTTTTTCTTGAAGGCTAGGAGAAGTCCAGTCCTCGCCATCAAGACGAATTCGACCATTAGCATCACACTCAACTAATACCTCGTTCATAGGATCAATGTATAAACGCATATATTCTTTTTGAAACCCCGTTATTTTTTGAACTATATCCCCACAGCCATGGCAACCCGTTGGACGTCTTCCACAGCAACAATGAGGACAACCAGGGAATGATCTTCAAGGGCCGAGCCATAGAGATAATCGATGTTGACCCCCGACTTAAAGAGTGTGTCTGTAATGTTCTGTAGTGCTCCGGGGTTGTTGGGAAGCTGAACAAACAAAACTTCTCGTTCAGTGACAGAATATTGTTTATTTCTAAGTGTTTCGACTGCATTTAAAGGATTGTCCGCAATTAAACGAAGTATCCCGCCGGCTTCCAAGTTTAAAGCAAAGATATTGATACGTTCATCCAACAAGTGTTTACATAGTTGGCCTACTTCACCAGGGCTATTCTTTAATCTAAGAGAAAGTTCTGTTCGAATTGCCATCTGTTCAGCTTACCTCAACTTGGAGACTCTGTCACAAAAGAGACATCATTGGCGATAGTATAAAATCTTAGGAAAGTATCGGGCAGTGGCCCTCTTTATAAAAGAGCTTTTAAAATATCCGATAGAATCACTTATATGAAACAATCGTCTGCTGCTCCAATTGAAGTAGCTAGCCGCTTGGAAGGCTTTGACTATGCGATTCGAAATATCGTCGCCGAGGCACAAGCTGTCGAGCGAAGCGGGCGGGAAGTGCATTATTTAAACATTGGAGATCCTGTCCTTTTTGGTTTCAAAACACCTCCGCACCTAGTAGAAGCCGTAATACGAGCCATGAAAGACGGACATAACGGCTACACTCATGCTTCTGGAATTATGTCAGCTCGGGAAGCAGTGGCCGCTGAATACACGTCCCGAGGATTCGACATGTCACCCGACCGGGTTATTTTAACTTCTGGAACTTCAGAAGGAATCGAACTGGCAATCAGTGTCATCGTTGACCACGGTGACGAAGTGCTCGTTCCACTTCCAACCTATCCGTTCTATACGGCAGTGCTCAACAAGCTGGGTGCACGAGCAGTATATTACCCAACGGATCCTTCAAATAATTGGGAGCCAGATTTAGATCAGTTAAAACAACTTTTAAACCCTCGAACAAAAGCGCTAGTAGTTATTGACCCAAATAATCCTACGGGGGCTGTATATCAAACAGAAACTCGTATGGAACTCCTCAAGATCGCTGATGAAAACAATATTGTGTTGTTGTCAGATGAGGCCTATACGGACCTTGTATATGATGGCCCAGTGCAACCTATTGGTTCACTTAATCCAGAAGCGCCTGTAATTTCTTTTTCATCTGCTTCAAAGGCTTATGTGGCTCCAGGGTGGAGAACCGGATGGATGGTCGTTGCAACTGGGAAACGACTTAATAAAGTTCTTGCCGCCGTAAAGAGACTAGCCGACGGACGCCTTTGTACCAATGGTCCTATGCAACACGCTGTACCTGCAGCTTTAGATGGAGACCGAAGCTATCAAGATGAATTTCGCAATCAACTAAGAGAACGCGCGAACTTAACGAGCCAGCGATTAAATGAAATAGAAGGTGTTAGTTGTATTGCCCCGAAAGCAGCTTTTTACGCACTACCGAAAGTCGAATTACCGCCCGGTAAGACAGACCAAGATTTTGTCCGCGGACTTCTTCAAGAAACAGGTATTTTGTGTGTCTATGGATCTGGATTTGGAGCAGATCCATCTGAAGGGTATTTCCGCATTGTATTCCTAGACACGTTGGAGAAGCTAAATCATCATTTCAAATCAATCAAAGCCTTTACTAAAGTGTTTCGAAATGAGTAGATTTAACAAAAACTAAGACTGCCATGGAAACCCTGCGAAACCTCTTAATTGGAACTTTGATAACGGGAGTTGCTTCAACGATCTTGCTTGGTCAATCGGGACCTAGTGAAATCACTCTTCGCCCTGTTTATCAAACCGAAAGCGGGAATCCTGGCTCAATCTTTCGTGTTGCGATAGAAGCTCAATTGTCTCCAGGTTTCCATGTTAATTCCAACCAACCTTTAGAAGATTTTTTAATTCCAACAGGTTTAACGTTAGAAGCACCTGATGGAATCAAGATTTCCCGGTTCGCCTGGCCGCAACCAGTGATGTTAGAGCAACAAGGTGCCGAGAACCCTCTCGCAGTCTTCGAAGAAGAATTTGCCGTAGGAATAGCACTTTCATTAGATCCTCAACTCTCTGATGGCTCATACGTTGTACCGGGCATTCTTCGTTACCAAGCGTGTGATGCGACCATGTGTTATTTGCCCTCGTCAAAAGGATTCGAACTTATCGTTAATGTGCGTGGTGGAATAAACGAGATTATTCCTGAACACGCTGAAATATTTTCAGGTCTTGACTTCGAAAACGCTTCACCACCAGCACCCAACATTCTTCGGGAAAATGCTCACACAAATGTACCCAAATCAGTGGTTACTAACATTCAAACACAACTCAGTGAGTTTAGTTTGCTGGGAACGACAGGCGGATATCTAAACACAACCGACTTTCTCAATTTTATTGATCAGTCAGAATCTGGTCGGCAGGAAAAAGGATGGTTTGAAGGTCAGGGTCCATTCATGATCGTGCTGTTAGTTCTTTTGGGTGGTTTAGCGCTGAACCTTACACCGTGTGTTCTTCCATTGATACCAATCAACTTAGCAATAATCGGTGCAGGGACTCAAGCAGGTTCGCGGAAACGCGGGTTTGCTTTAGGTAGTGCTTATGGTCTAGCTATGGCCATTGTTTACGGTCTCCTTGGCTTAGTGGTCATTCTGACTGCGGGAACTTTTGGGACAATTAACTCTTCGCCGTGGTTTAATCTAGGTATAGCAGTCGTGTTTATAGTGCTTGCATTAGCAATGTTTGATATCGTCAATATTGACTTCTCTTCGTACCAAAGGTTTTTTAAATCCGGTAATTCTTCAAACACAGGATCATTTTTCTTAGCTTTTGGTATGGGCACTATCGCAGCCTTGTTAGCAGGTGCATGTGTAGCGCCTGTGGTTATCCAAGTTATTCTTTTTTCAAGCAGCCTGTATCTCTCTGGTAACGTTGTTGCACTTGGCTTACCCTTCCTCTTGGGCTTAGGTATGGCAATTCCGTGGCCTCTCGCTGGTGCTGGACTATCAATTATGCCAAGACCGGGTGCATGGATGGTCCGGGTTAAACAAGCATTTGGTGTTTTTATCCTTGGCACTGCAATCTATTACGGATCATTAGCTTACGGACTTTTCAGTCAACGTTGGGTCAACCCGGATGAAGTTGCAAGCAGTGTTCAGGAAATGCTCGAAGAAGGCTGGCATTCTTCTTTAAGTGCAGCCCTAGAAGAAGCACGCGAAGAGAACAAACTTATTTTGGTAGATGTTTGGGCTACCTGGTGTAAAAATTGTCTAACGATGGACCAAACGACTCTAAAAAATGAAAATGTCCAAACAAGACTAGATAATTACGTGAAAGTAAAATTCCAAGCTGAAGATCCCAGTATATCGCCCGCTAGCGAAATCATGGCCCACTTTCAAGGAATTGGTCTCCCCACTTACGCAATACTGCGCCCAGAATAAATCGCGGGCACCCATCGAATTCTAGAAAATTCAGACAAAATATCCATTTAAATAGTAAAAAGCACCACCTAGTCGACCTAAAATTTATATTCACACTATATAGAGTGGTATAGTAAGCACCATATGCATCGACGCGTGGTGAGAGTCACCGTCATCATGATTATGCTGATGGTGATCACCGCATCAGCCTTCAATCTTTTCCAGACACAACAACAGATAGACACACAACGCGAATCTGAGTATTCCTTTTTAGCACAATCTTGGGTTACAACGGGTTCTCTCTCTGAGCTAATGGCTGCGCAACAAGCGTACGTGGCAACTGGACAGGATATTGGTTACTGGGTCGAAAAGGTTTCTGGTGGCTTAATAAGAATTAATGAAGATTTTATTTTCTTACGAAGCATCGCGAGTACAACCCAGGCCACGATCGCACTCGACAAGGCCGCAGCAATCGTGGAACAGATCGAAGACGTTGACACCCTGACCCTCGAACATATCTCAGCAGAACAAACCCTAATGGCATCAGATTTAATTTTCACTGACGGCCTTGAACTGACTAAAGAGGCAATCAATTATTTGGTCGATGCCAGGAAAGCCGAGAGAACAACTTACGAGCTTCGCAGGCAAAAGAGTAAAGAAAACCAACTCTTTTCATTGGGGCTCGGTTTGGGCACGGTATTACTTGTCTCTTTCTTGCTATTGCCCGTGAAATACCGAAACCACAAACAAGCACCCGCCGCAGAGAATGCTTTGATAACAAGTGAGAATCGAATAATCACAACAATGTCTGTGGCGGAAAAGGCTCAGGATTCAAAACCTGAAATTATTTTAGACGCTGCCCAGACAAGTGAACTTAATGATGTCGCTGAGCTCTGTACCAATATCGGTCGCGTAGCGGATGTATCTACTCTAGAAGAAATTCTCTCGCTCTGTGCCCGCCTCGTTAGTGCTTCCAGTTTCATAGTTTGGGTAAGCGATGTCGGTGGAAACAGACTACGACCAGCAATAGCACACGGTTATTCAAGAAAGTCTCTTGAAGAAATAGGCGCTGTATCGTGCAATAGTGAAAATGCAGCCACTGAAGCATTCCGTAGCGAAGAGTTGCAAATTGTTCCTTGTGATGAAACATCACTTGGTTCCTTGGTTGCTCCACTTCTAACACCGTCAAGTTGTGTCGGAATCATCTCCGCAGAGATTAGAGACGGCAGAGAAACAGATGAAAGCATCCAAGCCACAATGGTCATTTTAGCCGCTCAACTGGCAACAATCGTGCGGACAGATAGTGACTTTGAGGCTGGAGTCGCACAAGGATGATAAATATAGGCTTAGCCCCTATTTTCCAGAGAACATTATTCAAATATTTAAACTTAAAAGCCTAAGGAAAAACTTAACAACTCCGATATACTCACCTAGTGCAAACCAAACTTTCTTTACCTCTTGACAACGCTGCAATTGAAAAGATTCTTCCCCACCGGTACCCCTTCTTACTAGTTGACAGAATTGTTGAATTTGAAGAAGACAAACGTATTGTTGGTATTAAAAACGTTTCTCTTAATGAAAATTTCTTGTCTCATCGAGTAGGAGAACAACCGGTGCTTCCCCCAACGATCTTAACTGAGGCCGTGGCTCAAGTTGGAGCAATCCTCATTTTGGCGAAGCCTGAGAACCGCCAAAAGGTTCCATACTTTATGGGCATCGACCATGTTCGTTACCATAGACCGGTACACCCCGGTGAGACGGTTGTTATAGAAGTTAGTGTCGATAGACTTCGTAGTCGAATGGGACGCCTAAAAGGTTTTGCTCGTGTAAACAGAGAGATTGCCGTAGAAGGAACGATGCTTTTTGCTCTAGGGCCAGCGCCGCCAAACAAAAATTAATTCGTGTTAAGCATTAATTCTTACTGAGTTCTCAACTCACCACGACTGGTAGTATTGAAAGATTACCTATTTACTTCAACTTTTTGATGTAGAATTCCGCCATGGGAACTAAGAAAGAGTTCAAGACATCAGGAATAGAAAATAAAGGCGGAACTCCTTGGATATTAATTTATGGAGTAGTTGGAGTAATCGCACTCCTAGGTGTAGGTTTTTATCCTCGTTTTACCTCCGAACCGATAAATTTTGATACTGATGAGAGTTCTCTGGAAAACAGATCGACAGACTCCCACGGTCATATTGATACTACGTCAGCACTAAACGAAGATGAAAACATTCCCACAGTCACAACGGTTAATATTGTCAAGCCCCCGTCCGATGCAGTATTGCCTCCATTACCCTTTATTCCAAATGGTATGCCCAGAACCACTGAGTTGATTAACGAAGTTTATGAATTTGCCGGAAGAAATCCAGACATCCTAGAATTTGTACCTTGTTTTTGCGGTTGTGAATCTGCAGGACATCAAGCTAACGCTCACTGTTTTGTTGAATCCAGAAATAGTGACGGCACCGTAAGAACATGGGAAAATCATGGGATGGGTTGTGCAGTTTGTATTGATGTTGCTCGAGATTCAATGCAACTTCATGCTTCTGGAGCATCTGTCAAGGACGTGCGGACGTCTATCGAGACCAAGTACGCATCTCGTTTCCCTCGAATGACACCCACGCCTGAGCCTTCAAATTAAATCTCTTTTGCCTCATTACATTTAACCCCTGCTATAATTTGGAGGTGTCGCCCCGCGTCACCTCCTCATCCGAGAAAGACCTTAAAGTCAGCTTTTTAGATTCTATCGTTGACTTTTTTGAGGTTATTAATGAAGGCGTCTATCTCGGTTATCTAGACGGAGGGAGCGATACAACTATCTTCGCAAATCCTTGTCTAAGATTAATGTTAGGGTACCCTGCCGAGAAACCTGTCGACACTATTAGACCTTTTGAAGTACGCAGATTTGTTGATCCTCAGTCGCGTGTTGCTTTTATCGAGCAGCTTCAACGTGACGGCTCAGTTACAGATTATCTACTTCGTCTTCGACGCTCTGATGATTCATTATGTTGGGTGGAAGTAACAGCCCGCCTCCATAACCATCAAAATACCTCAGGCCGTCGTTTAGATGCATTAATTCGAGACGTTAGTGAGCGTCGTCGCATGGAAGATCAAGGGCGCGATGTTTACCATCAGACCCTCCAGTCCGAAAAACTAGCAGCATTGGGACAAACTGTCTCTGGTGTCGCACATGAACTAAATAATCCATTAGCAACGATCCTTACTTGGGCTGAGCGTCTCACGGATAAGTCGCTAGACAACAAAACCAAACAGGGTATCGAAATTATCCAAAGTGAATCTGAACGCGCTGCCAAAATTGTCCGTAACTTATTAACCTTCGCCCGGAAAAGACACACAACAAGGACAATGGTTAATTTGAACGAAGTCATTAGAGAAACTCTAACATTACGAACCTATGAACACCGTGTTACAAACATTACAGTTCTTGATGCCTTCGCTGACGGATTACCGCCCGTTTTTGCTGATCCACATCAGCTTAAACAAGTACTGCTTAACCTGATAATTAATGCTGAACAAGCAATGTTAGCTGCCCATGGGCGGGGAACATTAATTCTTCGAACCTGGCACGATGCTGAAAAAGATCTTGTAATTCTTGAAGTAAACGATGACGGACTCGGACTAACTAATGAAGTTCAGACTAAGATTTTTGATCCTTTTTTTACGACAAAAGCAGTAGGAACAGGTACAGGACTTGGCCTGACTGTTGCATATGCAATTATGCAGGAACACGGCGGACAAATTAAGGTCAAATCAGAAGAGCAAAAAGGCTGTTCGTTTTTTCTATATTTTCCCGCAAGCAGTGAGCCCAAGTGGAGAAACAAAACACTTGAAAAAAAAGCGGTTCCTTTACAACGCACTTCTTTCAAAACAGCTGTAATTCTAGTGATTGAAGATGAAATTGCGCTTGCGACCGCTGTGGTCGAAACCTTAGTAGACGCTGGTTTTACTGTAGATAGATCGGCTAATGGAGAAGAAGCTCTGACACGCATCGAAAATAAAATCTACGATCTCGTGATTTGCGACTTGAAGATGCCAAAAATGGACGGTCGTACTTTTTACGAATCGCTTGCAAAAACAAAACCTACTTTAGCAAAAAATTGTCTGTTCGTGACTGGCGATGTGGCAGCTGCGGAGACCGAAAATTTTCTTCAAGAAACCGGTTGTCGATGGCTTGCAAAACCTTTTCGCCTTAAAGATCTGCTGCGGATGACCAGAGACTTACTTTCCTAAAATATTTTTAGTTTTTACGCCACGGCAGTCGATTGATTTAGTTTTTTGATTCTGGTTTTTGATGTCCGTCCAGAAATTCGAACCACTCGGGAAAGAATATTAGTCACCTCGTTTCTTGATTCAACCGAATTAGCTGTCGCGTTATTAGAAACCAGATTTCTTGTGTCACCACTCAACTTTGAAAGGTTTCCTAACGGCATGGCCGCAGAACTTAAAGTTGCAGACTCAACGTCCGGACCAAGCAGCTTACGAAGTTTCTGAATCGCACGAGTATGCAGTTGAGATACTCGTGATTCATTCACACCCATCTCAATACCTATCTGTTTCATCGTCACATCACCATAATAGTACATAGCCATTACTTGCCTTTCTCTCGCAGGAAGAGAGGCAAGTGCAATGCGAACACGTTGTTCAACTTCATGTGACTCACACTCCTTGTCCGGAGAGACGGGCTCAGAAGGCACCATGACAGCAGGTAAAGTCTTTTCGTCCACCCCTTCCCCACCGTTTAATGCCGACGTCGACTCAATTGTGTTAATACGGACGATCGTTCTGCCTAGAGTCACCTCGTCAGATCCAACATATTTCGCTAAATCTGACAGGGATGGTTCGCAACCAAGTTTATGCCTTAAATGCTCCCGACCCGCCTCAAGTTCGCGCCGCATACGGCGGATGCCCCGAGGCCAAGCATCCCTCCTTAGAGCATCAATCATCGCGCCACGTACTCTACGTTCGGCGAACGTCTCAAATTTGATACCACGTGAATCGTCGTACCGATTCGCTGCGTCAATCAAACCAATCATTCCATCCTGAACCAGATCAGAAAGCTCAACCGAATTAGGCATCGATGAGGCGACCCGTTTCGCCAAGGCCTGCACAAACGGAAGACCACCTTCGACACGCCGCTGTTGACTCCTCTTTTTTTTAGTCATTACTGCTCCCAAAAATTCAGCACTACACAAATACAGACCAAGGTAGCTCTTTAGAAGCAAATAACGTGCCAATAAAAATTTAAATAAAATTTTTTTGTTAGTAGAGCCTAAAAAGTTTGGATTTAAAAGAGATTTTCGTTTTTCTGAGAGATAGAGCGTGAAATTTAATGTAGAAATTTGCCTTTGTGTGAAATTTTTTTAGTCAAATAAATGAATACATAAATTCATATAGTCATTTATTTGACTAAATATTTCATCAAGTTCTAGCTTCAGCTAAAAAATTTAAGATATATTTCTAAGATCTTTTGCAGTTTTTATAGCTTGGATCGCACTATTCACTATTTGAGAAACTCTTGAGTAATTTTTATCAGCCTGATCAAGCTTACTCTCCATCAGCTCGGCATTGGCAAGGATAATACCTAATTGATTGTTCAGTTTATGAAAGAGCTCTAACGTCCCAGTAGTCGCATTCATATTTTTTGGAACGTTTTTACTAGGTGACGGAGCGCCTCGACCAGCCATCAACCTACTCGTCTAGCTGAAGTAGAAATACGGGCCCTCGCCGGTTGACGCCTAGTCTTTTCATCGGGGCTACGCCATAAAGAATCAACAAAAATTCTTACAGATCCCCCAGCTGTTCGAACGTATTCCACCTTTCCACTAGAAATCCAGTTATATATGGTTCGGCGACTTACGCCAACCAATTCGCATGCCTTCATAATAGAAATGGTCTTTCTTTCAACAAGTGTGTTTTCATTTGGCATTTGATTTGCCTCGGTTCTATGTCTTAGTCACGCCGGAACAAAACGATCCGAACGACAGAACTTCCTTGGAATGAGGTATCGGCAGAGAACTTCTAAACCTGTAGTGTTAAAAATCTTAAAATTAGGACAAATATCAAAAAGCAGTAGAAGCCATCTTGACGAGAAAAGTCAACATGTTCAAAATATTGAACATATACGAGAATGAGTAATAAAAGAACGCATGTTTTGCTTGTGGAGGATGAGCAAGAGCTCGCTAAAGTAACGGCCGAACGACTTGAGACCCATGGTTATAAAGTTGCTCATGTGACGTCCGGGGAAGCGGCACGACCACTACTCGTTGATTTTGCTTTTGATGTCATTATTACAGATTTGAGACTTCCTGGAATTGATGGTAGCCAGTTGCTAGAGGAAGCGAAAACTAGATACCCGGATATTATCGTAGTCGTAGTAACTGGCTACGGGACAGTCAAAGATGCCGTTGAAGCTATCAAACGTGGCGCTCACGATTTCGTTACAAAACCACTTCAGTTCGATCATTTATTGCACCTCCTATCAACTGCCTTGGAACAAAGGCGCCTTCGAACGGAAAATGACTACCTTCGGTCCCAGCTAGAAGATCGCTACCGCTTTAAGGAAATCGTCGGAAAAAGCGTGCCGATGCAACAATTATTCGAATTAATGGAAACCGTTGCAAATACCACGAGCACAATTCTAATCACAGGAGAGACCGGTACTGGAAAAGAACTAGTAGCACGTGCCATTCATCACAACAGTCCAAGAAGAAAAAATCGGTTTATCGCTCTTAATTGTGGTGCCGTGCCGGAAACACTACTTGAAGCCGAACTGTTCGGGCATGTTCGCGGAGCATTTACAGGCGCTGTAAATTCTAGACAGGGAAGACTTGAGCAGGCACACAAAGGCACTTTTTTTCTGGATGAGGTCGGTACTATGAGTGCAAACTTGCAGGCTAAACTGCTACGCGCTCTACAGGAAAGAGAATTTGAACGCCTCGGTGATAACGAATCTGTCAATGTAGATGTTCGTGTGATTGCCGCTACAAATTTAGATCTCAGTGAGATGGTTAGTAATGGTAGTTTTCGTGAAGATCTCTTTTATCGGCTTAATGTAATTCCTATTCATCTACCAGCCTTAAGGGATCGGCGAGAAGATATCCCACTACTCGTACAGAGTTTCCTTGAGAAACTCGGAACACGAATGAACCCACCTCGAACTAGTGTCGTAGTCTCTCAGGAAGCTATGCGGGTAATGATGGCTTATGATTGGCCGGGTAATATTAGGCAACTGGAAAATCTAATCGAGCGCGCCTTAGCTCTTTCCCCTGGTCGATCTCAGATTGATAGTGGTGACCTGCCGGCGGAGCTAAATGAAGGCGAAGCTTTACCTATTACCCTAGCACCTTCTACATCGGAAGAATCGATGGATCTGAACGACAAACTTCAGCATGTCGAACGTGAATTAATACGGTCAGCATTACAACAAACAAATGGAAACAAGAGACGCGCGGCCAAAATATTAAACGTGAAGCCGACTACCCTCATAGAAAAGATCAAGCGCCTCAATATTAATTTATCGAATTAGATATCGATTAGCGAAAACCTATTCTGCACATCACCTTGTCACCAGCCGATGATCTATCATTCGGTCGTTTTCAAAAATCCAGTAACCTGAAAAGTGTTTCTCCTCAAGCAACAACGGTAACCACAACCTATCATCTTCCCACATTTCATCAAAGGGAATGGCATCTATGGAAAACCACATCGGTATCGCTTCTTCGGTTTCTATCGGTGTTCCTATATAACCAGAAGCTTGGTAAACATGAACATAAATCGAGTACCCATCAAGGAATTGAAATCTATGTTCTCCGAACTTGACGGGTTTGACTGGCCTTATGCACAACTCCTCATAAAGCTCTCGGGCCACACAATCGTCCGGGGTTTCACCTTTTTCAAGCCTTCCACCGGGGCCATTAATCTTACCTGCGCCTAAACCACGTTTTTTTCGAATTAGTAATATTTGGTTACGTCTAATCACAAAAATCAGAGTGGCTTCATCCACGGGCTTCCATTTACCCCAATCAATTTTTTCTATCTGCTGAGCAACATTTGAGATGACCATTAGAAATATTTTTGGAGAATTCCGGTGAATATTGTTAAGAATGACTCGATTTTAGATTGGGCCTTCAGGATTGATTTCTCCGCAAACAGGAAAAATCATGGTAAAAGACTTTCAACGGGGTTTGGTTCAAGGAAAAACCTTTGCACCAAGTCGCGAAGTTCTTGAATCGATTGAGCCTGATTAATGGACATTCGTAAAGAGGCTCCACCCTGAAATCCTTTTGTATACCATGAAGCAAGTGCACGCAACTTGTTGACTACCCAGCGTTCACGACCTTTAGTAGAGGGAAAAGAGAACCGTTCATTATTCGCAACACGATGCCGAAAACCCGCACACTCATCTACACCCTCGTTAACCAACATATCGATATACTTTAATAAGAACTCACCCCGATCCTTTTCCGTAACCATGTAAGGATCCACCCCAGAATCTAGATTCATTGTTTGCCGGAAAATCCATGGATTTCTAAGAGCGCCTCGACCTACAAGTATCCCGGACACTTCCGTCTTGCTCATTTTCGTTATCAACTGATCCGCTGTCACACAATCCCCGCTTCCAAAAACAGGAATCGAGACACCGTGAGAAACTTCATCGATCAATCCCCAATCAGAAAGTCCCTTATAAGACTGAGCCGCCGTGCGTCCGTGCACCGCAACAGCCGAAGCTCCCGCATCTTCCATCAATCGAGCCATGAACGGTGCGTTGATCTGACTGTCATCCCACCCAGCTCGCATCTTCACGGTAACAGGAATCTTAACAGCCTTACTCATAGTCCTAACTACTTTCGCAGCATGCAAAGGATCCTTCATCAAGCTACAACCAGCATTATGTTTAGCAATTTTTCGGACAGGGCAACCCATGTTCACATCAACAATATCAGCCCCCATGTTTTCAACTATCTTTGCGGCTTCTGACATGGTGTGAGGACTACCACCAAAAATCTGAATCGAGACAGGGCGTTCTTCTTCTGTATACTCCGCATACTCTAATGTCCGATCGATACCCCTTACCAAACCTTCGGAACTAACCATTTCCGTAACAACAAGCCCACAGCCGCCACGCTCTTTAACTAAACGCCGAAAAGCTGTATCCGTCATTCCCGCCATGGGAGCGAGTGCAAAAGGCGATTCAAGCTTAACTTTTCCAATTTTCATAATCGTCTCGATTGCCAATAGAAAGAACTCGGATCACTGCACAGCTTAAGAAGAAAAGCTGTGAAATTACTGCCCTATTTCTCTTAATTCTTCATAGGCTTTTCTTAGATCCTCACTTTTCCATTCAATAATGGCTTCTTCGCGCAACTCCTCCAAGTATTCTTGGTATTCTTGGCGACGGCGATCATTAAAAACACTATTTGATATTTGAGAACGCACCTCGTCAAACGGTTGCGCAACCGCCGCCGTCTGTTCTTCAAGCTTTAATAACTGATAACCTTGAGGTGTCCGTCTCAAATCGCTTATATCTCCAACTTCAAGCGTCCCAATCAATTCCTGAATTTCCGCTGATATTTCTGTAAGCTCGAATGGACCTATCAAACCGCCATTGGCTTTCGAAGGACTGTCTGAAACCTGACGGGCCAACGTGGCAAAATCTTCACCTTGAACTAATCTTTCTATAATCTCTTCCATTTTCTTTCTTGTAGCACTCTCAGCCACCACGTTCACAGTGTCAGTTTCTGGAATAGAAAGTGAAATCTCCCGCAACGTAGTAGTAGCAGGATCAGTAAATTCATCAATATGCTCGTCGTAATATTCTCTTGCCTCCACATCCGTAATCGATACTCGATTAAGTATCTCCACTTGCTGTACTTGACTGGCCAACATCTGCTTTTCAATCAATCGACGAAAATCATCAAAAGTCATGCCTTCCTGCCGCTCTAATGTTTCAGCAAATTCCTCGTCTGTTTCAAATCCATTTTCCTCTTTCAAATTGTCAACGAAATCTCTGAATTGATCATCAGAAAGCTGATAGCCAAGCTCCTTTCCTCTCTGAATCAAAAGAAGTTCTTCAACCGCAGCAGCTAGCACCTCTGGCGTAACTTCATTAATTAGCTGAAACAATTCTGCGTTTGTGCTTGGTTGTACGCCTCTCGCGCGAATCGCTGCAACCTGACGATCTTCCAAATCACTTTGCGTGATAATCTCCCCATTGACTTTCACAAGGATCCGTTCAATTATCCGCGCTCCTGGAGTCGTCTGAACCTGATCAGAATTTTCTTGGGCCTGCACTGAAACGGCGAACACCCAAATAAAAACTGCTAGTAAATTAAATATGATCAATTGCATAATGAAACTCCGTTAAGGCTGTCTATCGATAAATTCTAGCTCTTCTTTTATAAAGCACCCAAATCATCCAAGAAATCAGTGACCTGACCAAAAAGAATCTCTGTAGCTGTGTGATCTAGCTCTTTCTTTGACTTTTTTCTTTTGGGTTCAATCCACCAAGAAGATTTTTCACTTTCCGGGATGGATTTTGAGACCCCAACACTTTTATTAGCGAGCGCTTTAAGGTTTACTCGAAGAACTGCCGGCGGAGACAAGGTCACCGCAGCGCAGGATTGAACAAAGGCAATTAAGCGCTCCGGCTTAACGGCGGAATTGTCCCCAAATCGTACTACCAAAATGTCACGCTCTCGATCTATAGATTCGATGCCAAGCCGACTCGAGCGCACCCTTATTTTTCCGTATTCCACTAATTGGACAACTGAGAAAGGCAGGGGGCCATACCGATCTGAAAGTTCCTCAATTATGGTTTCTAGAATTTCTACATCAGGTGCATCAGCAATCCGTCGATAAACACTTAGTCGCTGAGTTGTATCAGGAATATAGTTTTCATCTATTCGAAGGTCAACACCAAGATTAACGGTCGATTTTTTAACATCACTAACGCTCTCGCCCTTTAACTCTTGTACAGTTTCCTCAAGTAATTTCACGTACATATCAAAACCTATCGCTTCGATATGGCCACTCTGCTGTGCGCCAAGTAGATTTCCTGCTCCACGTATTTCTAGGTCTAACGCAGCCACACGAAAACCACTACCAAGAGTACTGAACTCTTTCATCGCCGCTAACCGTTGATTGGCTACCTGTGAAAGCTGGTCTTCTGCGGGCACTAAAAAGTACGCATAGGCTCGTCGATCTGAGCGGCCCACCCTTCCCCGTAATTGATACAGTTGGGATAGTCCGTACCGTTCTGCATGATTGATAATTATTGTGTTGACATTTGGAATATCGAGCCCGTTTTCAATTATTGTAGTAGATAAAAGAAGGTCATATTCATGATTAATAAAACCAACCATAACTCGTTCTAGTTCTATTTCCGTTGATTGTCCATGGGCAACCGCTAGCCTGAGCCCCGGAACTAGTCGCTTAACCAAATCACACATGGCATAGATTGAATCTATCCGATTATGTACAAAATAGATTTGTCCCTGGCGATCCAATTCCATGCGGATAGCACGTTCTATTACTTCCTTATCAAATTTCACTACATTCGTCTGAATCGATAATCGGTCTTTCGGTGGGGTTTCAATTACCGACATATCTCGGATACCCATCAAAGACATGTTTAACGTTCTAGGGATTGGTGTTGCGGTCAAAGTTAAGACGTCGAGATTCTGTTGTATTTGTTTAATTTTTTCTTTGTGGCCAACACCAAACCTTTGCTCTTCGTCAACAACAAGCAAACCAAGATCGTGAAATTTAATATCCTTCGATAAGAGACGGTGCGTTCCAACAATGATATCTATTTTTCCAGTGGCTAAGTCAGCCAAAATTTTCTTTTGGGCCGACCTGCTGCGAAGTCGACTCACCATCTCAACTCGAACTGGAAAAGCAGCAAACCTTTCAACTATCGTCTTGTAGTGTTGAAAAGCCAAAACGGTTGTTGGCGCCAGCAGGGCAACCTGTTTACTATCCATAATGGCCTTGAAAGCTGCGCGCAGTGCAACCTCAGTCTTTCCATAGCCAACATCTCCGCAAAGAAGTCGGTCCATGGACGCTGAAGATTCCATATCCTTCTTAATGTCTGTTACCGCAGTTTTTTGATCGGCCGTGAGATCATGAGTAAACGCAGCTTCAAACTCTGACTGCCAATGTGTATCTGGTGAAAAGCAGAAACCATTGACTGTCCTCCTAGAAGCATACAATCTGAGTAATTCCTGAGCCATGTCCCGCACGCTACTGCGTACGCGACTCTTCGTCTTTTCCCAGCTTGTGCTCCCTAGTCTATCTAGGGTCGGCTGAGAACTTCCTGTGTATTTCTGGATAAGCTCAAGCTGCTGTACAGGTACAAAAAGCTTGTCTGCCTCAGCGTAACGGACCTCCATCAATTCATGAGCTGTGGAGGCCACTGCCATCTGTTTCAGACCCACAAACCTGCCTATTCCGTGGTCCACGTGAACTACGTAGTCTCCTACCTTTAAGTCCCTAAGGTCTGAAAGAAACGATCTTGATGCAACGCGTGGAGAAGTCCTGATCTCTTGGTCAAAAAGATCTGACTCTGTGTAAATGGATAGACCTGTCTCACTGAACCTAAAACCTTTCGATAATTGCCCTGTGGTCAAGAGAAACTTTTTTTGAGTTCCCTCCGAAACCTCATCAGTTGAATCACCATCAGAGCACTCAATTCCCGCTTCTTCGACAAATTCCCTAATTCTCTGGCGCGTTCCTATCGAAGAAGCAACAAATATTTGAATCTCACTTCGCTCCCTTCCATCTTTTATCTCTTTCAGCCAGTCAGAAACACGCCCATGAAACGAAAGAACCGGCTGGCAAATAATTTCCCTAAGATTATGTTCGCCCTCGTAACCTAATCTCTCGAAACGCATAGCCGTTCTTAAATAACTATCAACATCTTTAAGACTTAAAAACAAAGAATTAGGCGCATCTGGTGTTCTTCCCTGATTCAGGGCCAGCTGATAACTTTTTTCTATTTGATTATGTTGTTTTTCAAGACGCTCAAAACACTCGGACGACTCAGAAACATAAATTAAAGTTGACCGGTCATCTATATAATCGAATACACTTGACTCCCTATTAAAAATGGAAGAATCTCTGCGCTCAGAAACTTCCCCATCCTCAAACACGGTTCTCGTTGGCATCACTAATACATTCGTTAGACTCTTAACTGAACGTTGGCTTTCTGGATCAAACTGCCTAATTGATTCAATGGTGTCGCCAAGGAATTCGACTCTAACCGGATAATCCTCTCCCGCCGGAAAAAAATCTAGTACCCCACCTCGCACACAGAACTCACCATGCTGATCAACCGGATCGCTAGGAGAAAATCCACCATCAGCAAGAATATCCATTAAATCGGTTAGAGCAAAATCAGCGGCCACGTGGAGCTCAGTTACGGCCAACTTTAGACGCCCCGGTGCACTGAGGCGTGAAGAAATTGCTCTAACGGGAGCGATTACCACTCGAGCAGAGCCTGAATTCATTAAAGTCAACGTTCGAGCACGATCGGAAGTCACCTTAAAGTGAGGCTCGATCGCCCGATATGGATCCGTCTCAAGGGACGGAAAAGGTACGACCAATTGTTCAAGAGTCTCCCCGGAAAGCCCAGCCAAAGCACCATAAAAAAATCTTACGTCCGCTGTGAATTCATCTAAGGCCGAATCCACAGGTATAACGGCAAAGATCTTAGACTTGAGTGCAACGGAAGCCAGCACAAAAGCCTGCGCAGAATTTGAAAGGCCCGTAACGAGAGGAACCGCGTCAGTGTGAGTCTTTTTGATTTGCTCTTGCAGCACACCAGTGAACGTTGTCGATGAAAACTCGAGAGACTCGCGGGAACCCTTAAGCACTGAAACCTTAGGACCGTTTAGAGGAATCAAATTTGATGTTCGGAGTAAAGCTCCAAGAATGCCCTGGTCTATAGATACCAGTGTCTTTGGTTCTCGACTTCACTCGGAATGTATACAATAAACGATGATAATCGTACTGAAAACCGTCTCTGTTGTGTGTAGCAACGTCAAGCTTATAGGTTCCCTCTACAAGATCAAGACGATCAATGGAAAATAGAACCTCACCATCGCCGCTAAGTGAAGTGGACTGCATTTCCTCAATAAAAGTGTTCGTCCCGTAACAACAAACTCCCTCTGAATTGAAAATACTGACTCCAAAAACAAAATCTTTTACTTCTTCTGGGGAATTTATACGCATCCTGACCACGAATCGATCGCCTGATTGAAAAACATGACGCCGTCCGTCGTCACCTTCTAGAAGGACCTTAACAATCTTTACCGGACCTGGTCCCCAACGCCCTTCTGCCGCACGAAACATATCTTTAGGCTCTTCTCGCGGAACCATATTTTCACCACGCTCTTGGTTCTTCTCAATGTCTTCGCTTACCGTACTGCCAACCGCCTCCTGAGCTTTTTGGTCCCCCAAAGCTAATACTCGTTCCTCCGTTTTACCTATTTCATTTACATATTCATGAACAACCCGCCGTGGATCTCCGATTCCGCGGAGAGCTCCTCCGTCCAACCAAAGAGCTTCGTCGCAAAAACGTTCTACCATGCCCAGGCCATGCGTTACGAGAACAATGGTCTTGCCGCGTCGCTTGTACTCGGAGAACTTATCAATACACTTCAGACTAAAACCCTCGTCACCTACAGCCAAAACTTCATCAACCAGCAAAACATCCGGATCCACATGAACAGCCACTGCGAAACCTAATCGCATATACATACCCGATGAATAGGTTTTAACCGGTGCATCGATAAAATCTTCAAGTTCAGCAAATTCCACGATTTCATCAAATCGGCGCGAAATCTCACGCTTAGTTAACCCAAGCATAACCCCATTAATAAAAACGTTCTCGCGTCCCGATATTTCTGGATGAAAACCTGCCCCCAGCTCGATCAATGCTGAAATACGTCCCTGCACTGAGAGAAAGCCTGCTGTTGGCTTGGTAATACCTGCGATAAGTTTCAACATCGTGCTTTTACCTGAACCATTGCGGCCCACGATGCCAAATGCACTTCCTTTTGTGACTTGAAATGAAACCTTATCAACAGCAGAAAAAGTTTCCTCTGGACTGAAATCACTAGCTAGGCTTCCCCGAAGAAGGGCACTCTTTAAGGTTGAAAACTGTCGGCGGTAAGCGTACCTCCTGTACACTTTTGATACGTCTTTCAATTCGATAGCAGGTTTCATACTTCCTCCGCAAACGAATCACGTAATCGATCGAAAAGTGCGTATCCCAAAAGTGTCAAACCTACAGCAAGAATAGCCAAAACAATTAACCACTTCCAGTGGCCAAAAGGCCCATCATAAAAGAGAATTTCTTGATAAGAAATTGCTAGGTGGGCCATGGGATTAAGATCCATCAAAAACTTACCGCCCGAAGGGAGCATACTCATCGGATAGATTATTGGTGTGGCAAAGAACCATAAGGTAAGTAAATTTCCCAGCAAATCCTTGAGATCTCTAAAGTGAACAGTTAACGCAGCTAAGATCAATCCGAATCCAAGGGTTAACAAAAACTGCACCATCACAACAACTGGAAGCCAAATCAATTCTGTGAAATTAATTGTTCCTGGCAGCTGGCCATTTAAACCATAAAATAAAAGGAATAACGTAAGTACTGGTATTGCAAAAAAGAAATGAAACATATTCGAAAGCACAGAAACTATCGGCAATATCTCAGCAGGAAACATCACTTTCTTAATTAGATTTCCATTCGCGATGAGAACATTGGAAGACTCAAGCAGAGCCGAAGAAAACCATGTCCAAGGCAACAGACCACAAAAAAGGAATAAAGCGTACGGCTCAAGATCTCCTCCTCGAAAGCCAGGAAGAATGACCGAAAAAACGAAAGTGTAGACAAGCAGCAACAATAAGGGATTTGCAAATGACCAAAAAAATCCAAGCACAGATCCTCGATACCTCGCTTTGAGTTCACGAGCAACCAGCGTTTGTATAAGTCCCCGATACCGAAACAAGCGACGAAGATTAACTAACATAAACGTCAAAAATTACGATAGTTACATTATCAGGACCGCCACTATTATTCACGCGGCGCACTAATTCGTCGCACAAATATTGCCTCTCTTTTTTTTCTGACAACACGGTTGAAATAATCGGATCGGAAAGCACAGAAGATAAACCATCCGAACATAAAAGTACTCGGTCTCCCTCTAATAAATCAAAATCTGAAACCTGAACATTAACCGAATTTTCACCGGACAAAACTCTTGTAACAACATTACGCAACGGATGATCTTGGGCCTCCTTTTCAGAGAGAACCCCTGCCCGCATCTGTTCCGCCACCCAAGAGTGATCGTCTGTCAATCGTCTAAGGTGACCATTTCGATGCAGATAAACGCGGCTGTCACCAACATGAGCCACTACCATAGAAAGCCCCTCTACCAAGACGGCCGCCACGGTGGTCGCCATACCTCGAAGAACTGGCGTGCTCGATGTATGATCAAAAATTTTCTTGTTCGCAGCTGCAACGCTTGAGGAGAGACGCTTTCGATTAATTTGCTTCGGTACTTCAGAAATATTAGGTTCGGCCTTGAAAGTTCCCGCAACTATTCCTTGTTGAATTTCTCGTGTGATTACTTCCACAACAAGTTGCGAAGCAACGTCTCCTCCCACATTACCACCAACACCATCAGCCACCACGTATAAACCCAACTCTTGACGTGCACAAAAAGAATCTTCATTCTGTGCACGACAAAGACCGGGGTCGGAGCAAGCAGCCCAGAAAATGTCCATTGATCCCGCGCCATTTCGCAGCCCATTTATTCTCTACAAAATCTTGGGCTATACCGTCTGACATCTCGAAAGATTTATAGAAAATACAAAGAATCTAATTAAATCTTTTAACCTTTACGATCCAATTGTCGCCGCAACACGTAAACGGATGAGAGCCCTTTCAAGAGCCAGACTGGCGCGATCAAAATCTGTCTCAACTGATTCTGCACCTAAGTGTGCGCGTGCGCGCTGTTCCGCCTCTTTGGCCCGATTGACGTCAATTTCTTGAGCTAACTCTGCATTCTTAGCAAGAATCCTAATACGATCTGGTAATACTTCTGCAAAACCAAAAGCAACGGATAGATGCGTTATTTTTTCACCCTGTCTAAACCACAGGTCACCCACCTTCAGGGCTGCCAAAAATGGAGTGTGCCCAGGCAGAACACCAAAGTAACCATCCGACCCCGGAACTTCAGCTTCGTCAATGGTTTCATTTACGAGAGATCGTTCCGCTGTAACTACTTCGAGAGTCAAGTTGGACGGCAGTGCCATAAATTTTTCCCTAAAACAAACTATGCCGTTTCCGACATCTGTGCAGCCTTTTCTACAACCTCTTCAATAGTACCAGCAAACATAAATGCTTGTTCCGGAAGATCGTCATGTTTACCTTCAACAATTTCTTTAAACCCTCGTACCGTATCTGCTACAGACACATATTTCCCTTCCATTCCTGTAAATTGTTGCGCGACAAAAAATGGTTGCGATAGAAATTTTTGAATCTTTCTCGCTCGGGAGACCGTGAGGCGATCCTCTTCAGACAATTCATCCATTCCGAGAATGGCGATAATATCCTGCAAATCCTTTAGCCGTTGTAATATTTGCTTCACGTCCCTCGCGACCGAATAATGTTCTTCACCGATTATCCTCGGATCCAGAATGGTCGACGTTGATGCCAAAGGATCAACCGCAGGATAAATACCCATTTCTGAAATACTTCTAGAAAGGTTTGTTGTTGCGTCAAGGTGAGCAAACGCTGTGGCCGGAGCCGGATCTGTATAGTCATCTGCAGGAACATAAATCGCCTGGACCGATGTTATAGAACCCTTTTTTGTAGAAGTTATGCGTTCCTGTAAATCACCCATCTCGGAAAGCAGTGTCGGTTGATACCCAACCGCTGAAGGCATTCGTCCCAATAATGCAGAAACCTCCGAACCGGCTTGGGTAAAACGAAAAATGTTATCGACAAACAACAAAACATCTTTGTTTTCAGAATCTCTAAAATATTCAGCAAGAGTTAATGCACTCAATGCCACCCTCAGTCGAGCTCCCGGCGGTTCCGTCATCTGCCCATAAACTAAAGCCGCCCTCGATTTTTCTGGGTTCTCTGTATCGATAACCCCGGTTTCTTGGAATTCCCTCCACAAGTCATTGCCTTCTCTTGTTCTTTCACCCACACCACCAAATACCGATACACCACCGTGTTTGAGTGCAATATTGTTTATCAGTTCCATGATAATAACGGTCTTGCCTACACCCGCCCCACCGAATAAACCAATCTTGCCTCCCTGGAGATAGGGCTCAAGGAGATCAATAACTTTTATGCCTGTTTCAAACATGTTCCGTTCGGTCGATTGATTCTCTAAGGTGGGAGCCGACCGATGAATCGGCCAATTTTCTTCTGATTGGACCGGCTGATCCGGAAAATCTACTGGTTCTCCCAACACGTTGAGAACTCGCCCAAGCGTCTTGGGACCCACAGGTACTGAAATTGGAGCACCCGTATCAACAACTTCTGTGCCTCGTTGAAGCCCATCCGTCATCGTCATTGCTACAGCCCTAACTCGGTTCTCACCAAGATGTTGTTCTACCTCAGCAATGATTGCGGGCTGGGTGTCATTCCCTTTGATTTCTAGCGCATTATAGATGGCAGGCAAATAGTCGTTACCGAATTCTACGTCGACGACTGGTCCAATTACCTGGACTACCTTGCCAATTTTCTCTTCACCTGCTTGTGCCATCGTTGTCTTCCCTCAAGTCTTTCTTATCGTTAGTCCTTATCAAAGCACTCAAACCACTAAAATCTTTAACGGCCTAAAGCGCATCTGCTCCTGAAACCACCTCTATTAATTCGCGTGTGATGGCCGCTTGACGCACTTTGTTCATATGAAGTGTTAAGCTATCTATCATTTCACCAGCATTTCGAACTGCGGCATCCATTGCTGTCATTCGTGCAGCATGCTCAGCCGCGATTGATTCAAGTAGCGCCTGAAAAAGCTGTGTTTCTATATGCTGTGGCAAAAGATCTCTCAAAATCAAATCTGGGGATGGCTCAAACAAATATTCCGTAGAATCCCCATCATCTAAATCGCCCTTCGGTAAGGGTAAAAGTTCTTTCACAACGACTTGTTGTTGAATCACGCTTTTAAACTCATTGTAAATAAGAGAAACGCCAGACGCTTTTCCTGACGTGTACTCATCTATCACAACTTTCGCGACTGCCTCAGCATGAGCGTACTGCAAACCTCCCGCAATATTGACTTCTTCAAACCGCACGTCCGCGTTTCGGCGAACAAAAAAATCCCGTCCTTTTCGTCCCACTAAACCCATGGAAACGTTTCGATCAGAACGATCACAGTATGACGTCGCCTCTCGAAGCAAACTAGAATTAAAACTTCCACAAAGTCCCTTATCTGCAGTGATCAGAAGCAACAAAACTGGCGCATCAGAATTTACTGGTCCCGCCAGTAAAGGATGAGTCGCAGGGTCAGCCTGTGCTGCCACACTACTGAGCACCCTTTGCATAAGTCGCGCATAAGGACGCGCAGCAATTACACGATCTTGCGCTCTGCGCAATTTTGAAGCGGAAACGGTTTTCATCGCCTTAGTAATCTGTTGCGTCGATTTAACTGCACGGATACGTCTTCGAAGATCAAGAAGTGATGGCATGGTTCAGGTTCTCAGGCCGCCGCACCTTTACGGGCAGAAATAAATTGCTCTGTAAATTCACCAACCGCCGCCGATAACGACTCTTCGTCCAATACTTTTTCTGTGCGAAGTTTAGTTATTGTCTCTGAGTGTCTATTCTCAAGAAACTCATAAAGATCATGCTCGTATGTTGCTAAATCAGTTATTTCCACCTCGTCAAGAAAACCCCGCGTTCCTGCAAAAAGGATGGCGACCTGTCGCTCAACCGCTAGCGGTGCATACTGTGGTTGTTTTAACAGTTCAACTAATCTTTCTCCTCTATTAAGTTGTTTCAAGGTTGCTTTATCAAGATCACTACCGAATTGGGCAAATGCTTGCAACTCACGATACGACGCCAAATCTAAGCGAAGGGTTCCGGCTACTTTCTTCATAGCTTTGGTTTGAGCATTACCTCCAACACGCGAAACCGATTGACCAACGTTAATTGCCGGACGAACACCTTGGTGAAAAAGATCAGATTCCAAGAAAATCTGCCCATCTGTAATAGAAATGACGTTTGTTGGGATGTAAGCAGAAAGATCTCCCGCCTGTGTTTCAATGACGGGTAACGCAGTCAACGACCCACCACCAAGTTCGTCGTTTAACTTCGCCGCCCTCTCTAATAATCTGGAATGAAGGTAGAAAACATCTCCTGGAAAGGCCTCCCGGCCAGGAGGTCTTCGAAGTAACAACGATATTTCGCGATATGCCTGAGCGTGTTTTGAAAGATCGTCATAAATACAAACTGCGTGCCGTCCTGAGTCCCTAAAAAACTCTCCTATTGTGCAAGCAGAATAAGGACTTATATACAGAAGGGGAGCCGGATCTGAAGCAGCAGCCGCAACGACAACCGTGTACTCTAAAGCTCCTTCATCTTCCAGGGTTTTTACCACCTGCGCAATGGTCGATTGTTTTTGGCCAATCGCGTTGTAGATACAAATAACCCCAAGGCCTTTTTGATTGATGATGGCGTCCAGCGCAACAGCCGTTTTACCCGTTTGTCTGTCACCAATAATTAGTTCCCGCTGACCACGCCCAATTGGAACCATTCCATCAATGGCCTTTAATCCTGTCTGCATCGGCTCTGCAACAGGCTGCCGATCCACAACACCAGGAGCAATCCGTTCTATAGGAGATTGTTGTTCAGCAGCAATAGGGCCTTTTCCATCTATCGGCTGTCCAAGTGCATTCACGACTCGTCCCAACATCGCGTCTCCTACCGGAACTGAGATTACTCGGCCTGTTCTTTTAACCGTGTCACCCTCTTTGATGTCTGTCGACGATCCAAGGAGCACAGCACCAACCCCGTCCTCTTCAAGATTCAACGCGATTCCGAAGATTCCATGTGGAAATTCCAGCATCTCAGTCGCCATCGCTCCTTCAATGCCGTGTAACCTCGCAATACCGTCGCCCACTGAAACCACAGTACCGACTTCGGCAACGTCAACGTCGAGTGAATAATCACCCAATTGGTCCTTGATAATTTTTGAAATCTCGTCAGCCTTGATGTCCATCCTTTTACCTCATCTGTCCCGTTATACCTCGCCCAAAAAGCGTTTCCTCAGTCGAGTCAAATGCTGAGAGACGCTACCATCCCAAACCATGCTTCCTATTTGCGTCACCACTCCCCCAAGCATCAACGAGTTAACGTCATTGTCGACTGTGACTTCTTTACCCAATGTTCTTGAGAGTTTTTTAGCTATGTCGTTAATGCGTTCATCCGACAAAGGGGAAACCGTGGTTATTCGAGCCCGAAGAATTCCTTGGCGAACCAACAAACGTTCTGTGTACTCTTTATGAATCTCGTGTAGGATCCCAAAACGATTCCGCTCTGCCAATAAATTTAAAAACCGAGTGGTAATCTTTGAGGTCGTCTCTTTTGCGGTAATCGCCTGCACGATACCTATCTTTTTAGCAACCGGTATTGCCGGATTGAGCAGGCTTTTTTCAACCACTAAATACTCAGTCATTAGAGCGGTAAATTCACACACCTCTCTTCCGACCGTCTCAAGTTGATTTTCCTGCTCTGCGACTTCAAATAATGCCCGTGCATACCGCATCGCGGCAGCGCGATTTGCCATAGTCAGATAACTCGCTTATTTGCTAACTGGCTGGCCCCCGTTTTAGCACCAGATGCTTCTCGGTTGTAACCTAGAGAAGACAACCTCTCGCGAAAACCTTCCAGTCTAGGGTGATTCATTGCTGGCCAAACAGATATTTATACCATTCAGGGTCAACAAGGCGCAAGCACTTACTGCGCTGTTAGTTGTTCAAAGAGACGCTGTAATTCATCGTCTGAAGTAAACTGAATTTCAATACGGCCACCTCGAACCTTCCGCTTTATCTGGACTCGTGTTCCCAGAACCACCCGCAGGCGCTCCTCAGCTGCTCTTGTATGAACATCTGGTTCCTTTGTACTTAGTCTTGTAGGTTTTGGTGACAAAATGCTTTTGACCAATAATTCTGTGTCTCTTACGGAAAGTACTCGCGATTGAATATCACGCGCCAACCGTCGTTGAATCGCTGGATCCGTGAGACTCAGGAGAGCCCTAGCATGCCCCATACTTAAGCCACCTGCCGCAAGATCGTTCTGGACTTCAATGGGTAAAGCAAGAAGACGTTGATAGTTGGCAACCGTTGCTCGATCTTTACCAACAACACTCGAAATCTCTTCCTGTGTGAGCTGTTCACTTAGCTGTTTATACGCTTTTGCCTCTTCAAGAGGATTCAGGTTTTCTCTCTGTATATTCTCAATTAAAGCCAGCTCTAACCGCCTATTATCATCGACTTCCCTAACAACGACAGGCACTTTTAGTAGACCCGCTTTTTGTGCGGCGCGCCACCGTCGTTCACCTGCCACGATCTCGTATTTTCCGGTTTCTTTTGGTCGAACTATTATCGGTTGAATAACGCCACTCCCACGAATAGATTGGGCTAATTCTTCAAGTTTAGTCTCATCAATAGAACGTCTGGGCTGATCTTCGTTAGGCTGAAGCAGGTCAAGATCGACTTCATTAGTCACCGAAGTTGAACTCGGAGAATTTGCCTGTGGAATATCTGGTATCAAGGCACTTAAACCTCGACCAAGAGCAGGACGCTTGTCAGGCACTATCTTTAACTCCTTAAGATGGTAGATTTGGTTCTCGTTTCGATTCTACTTCTTCAGCCAACGCGACATAGGCAACAGCACCGCGTGATCGGCTATCGTATGTAAGAACGGGTAGTCCATGACTTGGCGCTTCTCCCAGACGAATATTTCTCGGTATAACAGTCTCAAAAACTTTCTCCTTAAAAAATCCACGAACTTCTTGCGTCACCTGTTTTCCAAGATTCGTTCTCAAGTCGGCCATAGTCAGAAGAACACCACCAATTTCAAGCTGGGCGTTAAAACTTGCCTGAACTCGCTGGACCGTCGCGGTCAACTCTGCTAGACCTTCCAGAGAAAAATATTCACATGTGAGCGGTATAAATACCTCGTCGACCGCGACCAAAGCGTTGAGGGTAAGAAGGCCCAAAGACGGCGGAGTATCGATAAAAATGTAATCAAAAACGCGGCGCGCGCCATTCACTATCGGCCGCAACCGGCTTTCTCTCCGAGGAAGGTTCACTAGTTCTAGCTCCGCTCCTGTCAAATTTCTATCCGCAGGAATGAGCGATAAACCAGAAACTGCCGTCGGCACCACAAAATCTCTAAAATCACAATCGAACTCACCCGTCAGAGCGTTATAAACTGTTCCCCCCGGAGCTGGCCTACCCTTCAAACCTATTCCACTAGTCAGATTGGCCTGTGGATCCATATCGACCACTAACACTGTTCTGCCTAGGCGGCACAATGCAGCGGCCAAATTTATAGTCGTGGTTGTTTTACCCACACCACCCTTCTGATTGGCAATCGCGACAGCAGATCTCACCATATATAGGTTGAACACCCCAAATATTATGTTGTATAACCTAAAGTTGTGTGCTCGTCCTTATTTTATATCTTCATTAATTTTCAGTCAATCTGTTTCACGTGGAACAATAAAAATATGATTTTTACGTTTCATGGAAAACATCTTATATTTTAAAATATAAAGACAAACTAGGTTTATTAAATCTATTATGAAAATAAAATATCCTAGCCTGTTAAGAATTAAAGATAGGGGAGTGGTCTAAGAGTTTTTTCATCTTTATAATTTTTTTTATTAAGTCTTTGACTTAACTTTTGTTCCACGTGGAACACTAATCCTTAATATTTTTCACTCTCAGACTTTGATGTTCCTCATAGCGATTTGTGTTAAGAGTAAAAATTTCAAAGCCTCCTTATTTATTTACGTTTTGCTCTCTTATAAAAAAGTGACATAAGGCTTACAATTGGTAAATAAAAAACGTTTAAATTATGTTGGTTAGATATTTTAATTTAACAACCTCGCATTTCACTTCACAGATTTAGTAAATATAAGGTTCGCTTTTTTTTCGCTACAAGTAAACACCGTCGTTTCCACTTGACCGACAACAAAGTTTTTTATCTCTACGGAACTAAAACCACTCTCTCTCAGCTCTTCGTTTCCCATCTTTTCCATAGACCCGAAAACGAGTAAACGGCCACCATCCTTAAGAAATAATTTCAATGTCAACAATGCCTTTCTATCAACCCGCACACCTCGAACGGTCAGAAGATCAAATTGTTTCTGAAAACCTGACTCCACCACTAAGTCCTGATAGTGAGCAGTCGTAACCGACACATTTTCCAAGCCTAAGACGCGTATGACCTCCCGAAGGAATATTCCCTTCTTTTCCTTCTTTTCCACCATGACAAGAGAACTCTCTCTATTAGCCAAATTCATCGGGATCGCCGGACTTCCACCGCCAGAACCTATGTCAATCACTTTGTAAGAGGGTTTCCTTCTCATCTCTTCCTTGGCCACCGTCAGCGGCTCTACCACAAGGCGATCTAGGCCGGAGATACTATCGTCCAATTTGGTCAGATTTATCTTTTTGTTCCATTTCCAAAGCAGCAAAAGATACGAACACAAATCAGAGATCACCCTTTCCGGTTGATCAGCACCCGCACGCACTGCAGCAGTGCGGACCTTTCCCGCAAGATCCTCTTTTCTCATTTCACCAACTTAATTTTGAGTATTTATAAAGTAGATTCCGGTGCGAAGTGCCCCACACCTTTACCAATGTTCTTTTTGTCCCGCCGTAGACAAGCTTCAATCACTCCAACTGCTGCCGGCGTCACTCCTGGTATCCTTTGAGCCTGCCCTAATGTTACCGGCTTGATTTCTGTTAACCTCTCGATCATTTCACGTGACAAACCCGGCAAACCCAAATAACAAAAATCCGTTGGAATTGATTCTCTGTCATACCGAAGACTTCGTTTCACTGCAGCTGACTGTCTCTGTAAATATCCTGCGTACTTAAATTCCGTCTCAACACTGGCGATGTCAATTGCACGGTCACTTGATTGTAATTGCAGATCTAATTCCCCTTGGTCCAACAACCACTCTAGTTGAACGGTCGGACGGCGTAAAGCCTTTGATGCTTTAAGCCTTTCGCCATTTCCTACTCGAACCGTGGTTTGGGTAAGGAGTCTTTTATTGCTTTCAAACCTTGCTCTCCGACACTCAAACCGATCCCAACGTTCATCATTAATGAGTCCGGCCTTTCGTCCCAGTTTGGTTAAACGTAGGTCGGCATTGTCTATACGTAGAAGCAATCTATGTTCGGCTCTCGAGGTAAACATTCTGTAGGGCTCAAGACAACCTTTGCTCGTCAGATCATCAGCCAGCACCCCAATGTAGCCTTCGTCCCTTCCTATAACAATTCCGTCTTCATCGCGAGAACGACGCCCAGCGTTAAGACCTGCCAACAAACCTTGCGCACCGGCTTCTTCGTAACCAGACGTGCCGTTTACCTGCCCAGCCAAAAACAAACCTTCCACGCGTTTTGTTTCAAAGGTTGGGAACAACTCGGTGGGCTGTACAAAGTCGTATTCGACAGCATATCCAGGCCGAATCATCTTGGCGTTTTCCAACCCGGGAAGAGCATGAACTAGCTCTTCTTGTACGTGGCGGGGTAAACTCATTGAATACCCATTTACATATATTTCATTAACATCTAAACCTTCCGGCTCAAGAAAAACCTGATGGCGCTCCCGTTTTGGGAACCGCATCACTTTATCTTCGAGTGATGGGCAGTAACGAGGGCCGACACCATTTATTTGACCGTTATAAAGTGGTGATTTATCGATATTTGAACGCACTAAATCTCTAATTTGATCATTCGTATGCACTAGGTGACACATGATCTGAGGTCGCCTTATTTCTTCGCTCATAAAAGAAAAAGGAACCGGTAAATCGTCTCCTGGCGCCTCCTCAAAGACTGTGAAATCGATACTCCTTCGATCCAGTCTAGGAGGAGTTCCCGTTTTCAGTCGACCCCATCTAAGACCTAACATCTTCAACGACTCGGCGAGTCCGTGAGTTGCACGTTCTCCAAAGCGACCAGCAGATTGAGTTTCCGGCCCAATGTGAATTAATCCATTCAGAAAAGTGCCTGTTGTCACCACTACCGAGCGACACCGAAGAATATCGCCGTCCTCTAATTCGACCCCAATGATTTTGTTTTGTTCCACAACTAATGCGCCTGCTTGGCTAATAATCCATTCAATGCCGCGCTCCTGCTCAAGCTTGTTTTTCATCCATAACCCATACTGTTTCTTGTCCGCCTGCGCTCGAGGAGACCAAACGGCTGGCCCGCGACTCCGATTAAGCAATTTAAACTGAATGCCAGTCGCATCAATCGCTTCGCCCATTACTCCACCAAGTGCATCAATCTCTCGAACCAAGTGTCCCTTGGCGGTTCCCCCAACAGCTGGATTACAAGGCATGTGGGCTACCGTATCCCTTGATAGGGTGCACAGCCCCACTCGGCACCCTAGGCGTGCCGCAGCATGTGCGGCCTCACAACCCGCATGCCCCGCACCAATTACCAGAACATCAAACTTTTGCATCTCGGACTGAATTCTAATTCCCTTATTTTCCAATACAAAATTCTGTAAAGATTTTATTTAGGAGATCATCAGCGGTACGCTTTCCTGTTACCTCTTCCATTGTTTCAAGCGCTTCTTGTAGATCCGCTAATACTAATTCTTCCGGTCGGGCGTCTTCAGCAGCCTTTTCTGCACGTCTCAATGCTGTCTCTGCACGCTCTACCAAACCAATATGTCTGAGATTTGACAACATAGGCGTGTCGCGCAAGATTTCTTCAGATCCCCCGACCAACATTGCCGTAAGAGCCGACCGAAGAATACTAAAATCTGTTTCTTCGTGGAGAGAGATGTTAATAACATTACTAACATCTCCGAGATCTTTTGCCTGCCATTTTCGTTGTAAATCGTTCTTGTTGATAACAACAATTCTATTTTTTTCTGGGGTTTCCTCGAGAAGCACTAAATCCTGTTCTTCCAGTCTCCTTGAGGCATCCAGAACGAGTATGACTGCTCCCGCCACGCTTAAAGCTCCTCGCGCACGGTTGACACCTTCGAGCTCTATGGCGTTTGAGGTTTCCCTAATGCCGGCTGTGTCAACCAACGTAATCGGAATTCCATCAACCTCAATTTTTTCTGTTAATAAATCGCGTGTCGTGCCTGGAATATCTGTCACGATTGCTCGCGACACACCAACGAAGCGATTAAACAAAGTCGACTTACCAACATTGGGTTTCCCCAAAATGACCACTTGACACCCTTCTCGTATTAGCCGACCTCTTGTGGAATTGTCGAGTAACCGGCCTGTCTGAACGAGCAGATTTCGAACTTGTGATGCCACCGTATTCGAACCCACAAAATGGTAGTCTTCCTCGGGAAAATCAATAGATGCCTCAAGCCGAGCTATTAAATCAAAGAGATTTTCATCGATTTCTTTTATTGCGCTAGTTGTCGTGCCCTCCAACTGATCGAAGGCAATGCGTGCTTGCAAAGGAGTAACCGCATTTACAAGATCAGAGACGGCTTCAGCTTGGATTAAGTCCAGACGACCGTTAAGAAAAGCCCGTAGCGTAAATTCACCCGGTTCCGCCAAACGGGCACCGGCACTAATGGTAATCTGGACAATTTCTTGGAGCATGACAGGGTTGCCATGACAGCTTAGTTCAACCACGTCTTCGCCTGTGTAAGACGAAGGTCCGGGAAAATATGTGGCAAGTGACTGATCTAGAAACTGAGTTTTATCTAGTTTGTTAACTACTTTCACAAACGTCGCGTATCGGGGTTGCAGGTCATTCTCTGAATCAATGATACTGTCCACAATTCCGAGAGCATTGACCCCACTAATACGCACCACTCCGATTCCCCCGCGGCCGAGGCCAGTCGCTATAGCTACAATCGTATCGTCAGACGAGTACATGATTTATAAATCGCCTTGGACCAACAACCCTGAGGTGAAAGATTATTCTTAATCGCCTACCGGTTCATCCGATGTAATGACAACCGTTTTCATGAACGCGTCGCCGATACTTTCAGAAGACGCTGAAGGGTCTTCGGCAATGGCAAGGTGGACTATTCTCCTAGCATATGGATTCAGGGGACCTATTTCCTGCGGCTCTCCTGTTTCACATGCTCGCTGGGCTAAAAGTTTGGCACTTTCGACCAACTCAGTATCTTTCCCTTTTCGATAATCGAGACAATCGACCACAAGGTGTTGCCCTTCATGCTTGCGCCGAAACATTGCATTCACAACATGTTGGAGGGCATCCAAACCTGCTGCTTTACGCTGCAGAAACACATCGCTGCCTTCTCCTGTTATGACGATGCGTGTACCGTCTTCGATTGATTCAACGGAAACGTCAGCATCAAGACCCATTGCAATCGTGATCGAACTTACAAATTCGATCATCTCCGAATTTAGATCATCGGCCATGGTTTCCTCTCTTTCTTCACTTCGCTCAATTATTCTGGTTCGATCGCTGCGTTCTTAATTTTTTTTTCGCCTTTTCTTTTGCGGTCGCTTTTCTTGGCTCGTCCCTCCGCAGGAGGTCTGACTGCACTGGTCTTGAGTGGACCCGTGAGCTGATACGTTATCAACTGCTGCCCAATACCCCAAAGATTACTTGTGAGCCAATAAATCACTAATCCGCTAGGCGCGCTGAGGAACATAAAGGTAAAAATGACAGGCATCAGCATCATAATTTTCTGCTGCATGGGTTCAGCTTGGGAGGGGGTCAGGCGTTGCTGTAGGACCATGCTCGCACCCATCACAATTGGTGTTACATAATAGGGATCTTGCGCAGAAAGATCTGTTATCCATCCTAGAAATGGAGCACCTCGCATTTCAATTGACAACGAAAGTAAACGGTAGAAGGCAAACAAAACAGGCATGGTTAGAAGCATCGGTAAACAGCCAGAAATGGGGTTCACTCCCTTTTCCGTATACAGCGCCATTACTTCCTTATTCATCTTCTGTTTTTCTGGATCAGTCGCTTTGAGATGCTTGTAACGATCCTGAATCGCTTTCATTTGGGGTTGTAGTTCCTGCATTTTCCGCATGGACATCACACTCTTATGCCGAAGCGGAAACATAATTAGATTGATGACTATAGTTAACAAAATAATCGCAATACCCCAATTACCTACAGTTTCATAAACCCATGTTAGGGAACGGTGTAACGGAACAATTAATGCGGCGAAAAATCCAAAATCAATTGCGAGTTGTAGAGAATTTCCGGCGCTTTCAAGAACGTTAAATTCCTTGGGTCCCAAGTAAAAGGCCAGTTCGTCTATCCCATCTTCCAACGCTAGATCAAAAGCGAGCAAAGCTCGGTCGTCCAAATCTGGGTTTGGTAGTGAGACATTCCGATAATCGATAGTGCCCAAGCGTGATGCCGGCAGGGCTGCTGCCAAAAAATAATGGTTGTCAACACCGGCATATAACATCTGGCCTTCATAGGTGGACTGTTCGTCTATATCGCTTCTATCTGGACGAGTCATGTCCGTTTCTTGGAAAATCCCAGCCTCTAATACACGACCGTACAGAATGCCTCGCGGTCCCTCTTTGTAACTAATTCCTCCACTGGAACGCTCGACCCCTCCGAGCGCGGGACCCCATCGAAGAATGGGCTTCAATGTTTGTTGTCCCTGGTGGGCTTCTACCGACACTGTGACGACATAGGGACTAATCGATGGATTAAATAAAAAAGTCTTCCGTAACCTGAGTCCGTTGGCGTCTTCGTAATCAAACACCACGGTTTCGGCGCGATCCTGTAATTTAAGTTGGGTGATATTAGCTTTAAATAGAGCTTCTTTCGCAATCTGAGTCAGGTCTGGTTGATCAAAAAAAGCAATGCCAAAAGCTCGTGGTTCGTCAAGCGGAAGATCGCGAGGCACCAAATCAATTAGGACATCATCTTCCCGGTGAGCCTTCAGCTGCCAACTAATCAATTCCGCTCCACGATTGGAAAAAACTGCCCTAAACAAATCGCTTTCAACCAACACTTCGCGTTCCTCGGTATCACTGACGACCGGATCGGACGTCGCAATGTCAACAACCGAACGAACCGGAGAAACTGGATCAACGGTGGACGCCATCCTACCGAATGCTTCGGCCGGTGGGGGTGTTGTCGAAGACGACTCTGACGGCAAATCCTCTGGAAGGCCTATTTTTTCAGTAGTAACTGGCTGGACTTGGTTCGGTGGTGGAACAAAAAAGTATTGCCAAGCTGTTATTACCAACATTGACAAGAACATCGCGACGAGAATCCTGCGCTGATCCATAGATAAAATTTACCTTTTGGGGACGACCGGAGACTCGGGAACTGTAGGTACCTGATCAAGGCCCCCAGCACAAAAGGGGTGGCATCGAAAAAGACGCTTGATCGCCAACCAAGAACCCATAAAAGCCCCGTGTTTTTCTACCGCTTCAAGAGCGTATGCAGAACAGGAGGGTACAAATCGACAAGAACCCGCAAAAATGGGAGACAGCGTCACCTTATAAACGTAAATAAAGGCCATCACAGCGCGTGTGAGAAGTTGAGAAAACCAGATTCTAATCATTTCTGTTCTTTTATTCGCGACAGAAGTGCCCTGTAGTCCTTTTCCACATCAACAAAAGCCGCATCTATAAAACCTCGTCTCGGCATAACCACCAAATCAAAACCGCTCGGTCTTGCGTTGAGTCTGAAGAGTTCACGAGCGAGACGTTTAGCCTTATTCCGACAAGTTGCCTTTCCTAATTTACGGGTAGCAACCACACCCATACGAGCCACTAGTGTGTGGTTCTTGAGAGCAAACAAGGTTAGGTAGCGACCACGAACTTGAGCGCCAGAACGCTGAACCTTCAAAAATTCAGGTCTCCGACGAATCCGTTCGCTGCGGACCAGCATTCTTCGATAATCCAACAAGTCTTTTTTTTACAGTATCTTACGACACAGCAAGACGACTACGACCCTTGGCTCTCCGACGCTTAATCACTAGTCGACCGTTTTTTGTACTCATTCGCGTCAAGAAACCATGAGTGCGCTTCCGACGCCGACGATTGGGTTGATACGTGCGTTTCATTGTTTTTTGGCTCCACACCGAGCTCTACGTCGGTGGTTTATTTTTAAAAGCCGAGCTTGAGATAGTAGTAAACGCGTCTTGATGGTGTCAACGCTTGAAGTTGGTTTACCAAAAAGTTACATAGCTAATTTACGTTTTTTCACAAAAAATCGATTCGAGCTTAATTTATTGCGGCCAATAGCCGTTTGTGGTACATTTCGCGGCTCTGCACATGAATTTTCTAAGCAGTTTTCCACAACTGTGGAAAAAGTTGTGGAAATTTTATTTTGTGCGGTGGGGTTACCGTCTCTGTAATTTATGGGAATAAATTAGGGAATCAAAACAAAACTTTGGATGGCTCCATGAGAATTACTCCTTTTGGCTAGGGAAAAGGCTCTTACTGGTTTAACAGTTTTTGAATAAACCAACAGTTTGAGAACCTTTGGTTTGGGTTAAGCATGCAAGAAGATATTTGGGGTTCAGTCCTTACTCGCATCGAGGGTAAAATAAACCGTCACAGTTACTACACTTGGTTTAAACCGACTTCGTTTGTTGATAAAAATGGTCCAGTAGTAACGATCCGTGTTCCAAACACGCTATTTAGGGATTGGCTTAACAAGCATTACGCGGGAATTATCCAAGAATCTTTGAACGAAATTAATCAACAAGAAGTAAAAATAACCTTTAAAACAGGGGAAGAAATTAAGATTGTTAAACCGGTTAAAGAGAAAACCCTTCCGCCTCCTCCTGTCTCTGAAATCGCCAACTCTCCATCGCAACAACGAGGATTAAGTGCCAGGTATACGTTTGATCGGTTCGTCGTCGGACCCTCAAATCAATTCGCCCACGCAGCTTCACTCGCTGTCGCAGAAGCTCCTTCTCGCTCCTACAACCCGCTGTTTTTATATGGTGGGGTCGGTCTTGGAAAAACCCACCTCATGCACGCTATTGGCCAGTACTTACTGGAACAATCTCCAAATCTTAAATTAACATACATTTCTTCTGAACGATTTATGAATGAAATGATTAATGCGGTTCGCTACGATCGTATTCTCGATTTTAGAGAACGGTATCGGAGCATGGACATCCTTCTTGTTGATGACGTACAGTTTCTCGCTGGAAAAGAAGGAACCCAGACAGAGTTTTTTCATACGTTTAATTCGCTTTACGACGCCCAAAAACAAATTATTATAAGTAGCGACTGCCCCCCTCATGAAATTCCTGCCTTAGAGGAACGGCTAAGATCCCGTTTTGAATGGGGATTAATTGCGGACATACAACCCCCAGATCTCGAAACAAAGGTAGCCATCCTTAAAAAGAAAGCTGAGGCGGAGGCCGTTCCTCTCGCAAATAACGTCGCGCTCTATATTGCTGGTCGGATTAAATCAAATATTAGGGAACTTGAAGGTTCTTTGATTCGTCTTCTTGCTTATGCATCACTTACAGGATCTGAAATTTCTCTTTCCTTAGCAGAAGAAGTTCTCCACGATCTGCTCGAACGGGATGATCAACCAATTACAATCGAGAACGTTCAAAAATTTATAGCGAATCACTATAAATTAAAAATCAGTGATCTAAAATCAAGAAACAACTCAAAAACTGTTACTCTTCCAAGGCAGATCGCTATGTTCTTATCAAAATCTTTAACTAACGCCTCGTTACCACAAATAGGGAAAAGCTTTGGGGGTAAACACCATTCCACTGTGATTCACTCCATTAGAAAAGTGAATGATCGGTGCAAAGCAGATAGAGATTTCAACACCCTTATCAACAGTTTTCTCCAAGCTTTTCAATAATAAAACAAGAACCTTTTCCTGTTCTTACACACAATCAACAGATTCGCTGGTTTGCTTTTCATGTGGACTTAAAAACACCCACAGCAAAAAACTAATCATTACTGTTTTATCAACATAAAAAAAACCGATTAAATGGTTTGTTTCCAATTATTTATAAAAACCGTTCTACTTTCAAAACAGTATATATTCCTGTTATAATTTATTTATTAATTTCAATTAATAAGATTTTATTAATTGATCTTGTAGGCCCCTCTATAGAGGTTATCAACCACATGGAATTTAGCGCGAAAAGGACAGATCTTTTAAGAGAGTTGCAGCTCTTTCAAGGAATTATTGAAAGAAAAAACACAATACCCATCTTAGCGAACATCCTTGTTGAAGCAAATGGGGAAAAACAAGTTAATTTACTAGCAACAGACTTAGAAGTTGGGTTGAGGAGTAAATGTATTGCATCAGACGTGAAAGAAGGTTCTCTTACTATTCCGGCAAAGAAACTATATGAAATTGTTCGGGCTCTTCCTGAGACCAATATTCAAATCAAACAAGGAACGAAAGGTGTAGTAAAGGTGTCCGCTGATAAATTTGACTCACGGATACAAACCCTACCCCGAGACGACTTTCCCACACTTCCAGAGGCCGGAAGTGGAGACTTAATAGCTCTTCCCCGAGAAGGTTTTCGGGAGATGGTCACAAAAACACAATTTGCCATCACAGGGGAAGATACAAGGTATTTTTTAAATGGTGCGCTTTTTATATTAACCGGCGACACAATGAGTTTGGTTGCGACAGATGGTCACCGCCTCGCACGAGTCATGGTTAAACTAAAAGGAAAAAAGACAGATGAAGTAAAAGCCATTCTTCCCAAAAAAACACTTTGGGAACTAAAAACACTCTTAGGGGATGGGGACGACGATATTGAGTATGAGAATGGAGACAACCATCTCTTTTTTAATGTTGACGGACGACAATTAATTTCACGGGTAATAGATGCGCAATTTCCCGCTTATGAGCGAGTGATACCAACAGGAAACGATAAAACAGTCGATTTTGATAGGGATAAACTCACCAGCGCGATTAAAAGAGTAGCCCTGCTGTCAAGTGAGCGCTCTCGTGCTGTGAAATTAAAAATAGAACCAAATAAAATCGATATAACCTCAAGTAGTCCAGAAGTTGGTGAAGCAACGGAAACCCTACCCGTAGAGTACTCTGGCGATCCGCTTGATATCTGCTTTAACGCCCAATATGTATTGGATTTTCTTGGTGTTGCTGGTGTCGAAACCGTTCAACTTGAGTTTAAGGATGAAATGAGTCAAGCGGTTCTAAAACCAGCAGGCGGGACGGATGCTGATTATACCTACGTTATTATGCCAATGCGGGTTTAGTGGTCCTCATTAAGGTTAAAACCATCCGAAAAACGGAATCTAATGTCGCACATTGATCACAATAAACAAGACGGTGGGGATCCGCCGGGCACTGGAGTCTCTCCCCCTGAAATAGAAGGGCTTGAACAAGGAGAGACCTACCGAGCAGACAAGATTAAAGTCTTGGAGGGCCTAGAGGCTGTTCGAAAACGACCAGCCATGTATATTGGTTCAACCGGTGCCCCTGGCCTCCATCACCTGGTATATGAAATAGTTGATAATTCTATAGACGAAGCGCTGGCTGGGTTTTGTGACACGATCTCCGTCACCATCCATATTGACAATTCAGTTACTGTAGTTGACAACGGGCGAGGCATTCCAGTCGATCAACACGCGAGCGGAAAGACTGCTGCGGAAGTTGTTCTCACAGTCCTTCATGCAGGCGGGAAATTCGACAATAACAGTTACAAGGTATCTGGTGGGTTGCATGGCGTTGGCGTTTCAGTCGTGAATGCGCTTTCCGAAAAGTTGGATCTCGAGATTTGGCGAGAGGGACAGGTATATCATCAGAGCTACGAGCGGGGAAATCCAATAGGGGATCTTGAAACAACGGGCACTACAACAAAACGAGGTACCCAAGTTACATTTACCCCCGACACCAAGATTTTTGAAACGGTCGAATTTAGTTTTGACACCCTGGCGCATCGCCTCCGGGAATTGGCGTTTTTAAACGCCGGTATTACCATTCTTTTGGACGATGAGCGCACTGGTAAAAACCACCGCTTTCAATACGAAGGCGGCATCGTTTCCTTTGTTCAGTTCCTAAACAAAAACAAGGTTACAGTTAATGCGGACCCGATATTTATGCAGGGCACTAGGGACGGAATTGAGGCTGAGATAGCTCTTCAGTGGAACGATGCGTTTGCTGAAACCGTTTACTCCTTTGCAAATAACATTAATACTCAAGAAGGCGGTACACATTTATCTGGTTTTCGTGCGGCGCTCACACGCACAATTAATGCGTATGCGAATGAAAAAAATCTTGCCAAAGATTTGAAAGAAAGCGTGAGCGGCGATGACATCCGGGAGGGCTTGATTGCAGTAGTAAGTGTGAAAATTCCTCGACCGCAATTCGAAGGGCAAACAAAAACAAAGCTGGGGAATACGGAAGTTAAAGGTATTGTCGAGACGATTCTCAACGACAAACTTGGTGCGTATCTTCAGGAAAATCCCTCGGTCGCGAAGAAAATTGTGAACAAAGGAATTGATGCTGCGCGAGCGCGCGAGGCCGCAAGAAAAGCACGCGATCTAGTGCGCCGAAAGGGAGCTTTGGACAACAGTTCGCTTCCTGGAAAACTTGCAGACTGCCAAGAACGTGATCCGACGCGCAGCGAACTTTACATTGTAGAAGGCGAGTCCGCAGGTGGATCAGCGAAGCAAGGTAGAGATCGTAAATTCCAAGCGGTTCTTCCGATTAAAGGAAAGATTCTGAACGTCGAAAAAGCCCGTATTGACAAGATGTTGAGCAGTGATGAAATTAAAACAATGATTGCGGCTCTTGGTTGTGGGGTTGGTGTAGGTGAAGTGGATCTTGAAAAACTTCGGTATCACCGAGTCATCATTATGACGGATGCGGATGTTGACGGATCGCACATTCGCACATTACTGCTGACATTTTTTTATCGTCAGATGGGGAGTTTGATCAAGGCAGGTCACATTTATATTGCCCAACCGCCTTTATATCGCGTGAAGCGTGGACGTAGCGAGCATTACATTAAGGACGACCGGGATTTAGACGGCTGGTTAATCAAACGTGCCAGCGAATCTAGGTGTGTCCGTGTTGTAAAGACGGGTGAAGAATTTTCCGGGTCCGAACTTGAAAGTACGCTTCATAAAGTTCTGGCTTTTCGCAAACTGTTGTCTGTTGTAGAGCGAAGGGGTTTCAATGGTGACTTGGTGCTTTCGTTGCTCACACACGGCGCCCGAGGACGAGAGTTTTTTCTGGATGACGACAACACAAAAAATATCACGGCAGCGCTGACTTCCGAGACGAGGCAAGTAATCGTTGGTCGTGATGAGGAACATAACGCTTTTGTTTTAAGAGTGAAGGATCGCCAGCGCGGTGTTTCTCAGGAGCAGGCCGTCGGTGTTGCTTTCGTTGAATCGGCGGAGTATAGAGCTCTTATTGCTGCATATGAAAATGCGTCCCTTGGAAAGTTAGTGGGGCCGTTTTTGGTTTCGCTGGTCCAGGCCCAGGGAGAAAGCAATGATGCTATCGAAGGCGTGTCTGACGTTGTGGATCAGACGGAAACCCACGGTATCCCAGAAAGAACGAAATCGGTGGAGCTACAGTCTGTTGACGAAGTATTAGATCACATTATTGCGGTTGGAAAACGAGGAGTAGCCATTAATCGGTACAAAGGTCTTGGGGAGATGAATCCGGATCAGTTGTGGACCACCACGATGAAGCCGGAGAGTCGAACCTTGCTACAAGTCCATGCAGAGGACGAGGTCGAAGCGAACGACACATTTGTGACGCTAATGGGTGATGACGTGGCAGAGCGCAGGAAGTTTATTGAAGAGAATGCTCTTGATGTGAAAAATCTTGATGTCTAAGAACGAATAGTTTTCAGAGTAAAGCAGAAGATCACATGGCAGAACCGGGTGCACCAAAAAACATCGACGTTAACATAGAAGATGAAATGAGGCGGTCGTATATGGATTACGCGATGAGCGTAATCATCGGCCGTGCGCTTCCTGATGTTCGAGACGGTCTTAAGCCAGCGCATCGCCGAGTGATATATGGCATGCGTTTGATGGGGCTGTCAGCCAAGAAACCATACCGGAAGTGCGCCAAGATTGTGGGTGAGGTGATGGGTAACTACCATCCCCATGGTGATGCCTCCATTTACGATACTCTGGTGCGTTTAGCGCAGCGATTTAATATGCGTCACCCGCTTGTAGAGGGCCAAGGAAATTTTGGCTCCGTAGACGGAGATCCCCCGGCGGCCATGCGGTATACAGAAGCTCGGTTGCAAGCGATCAGCGATGATTTCATGGCGGATCTCGACAAGGAAACCGTTGACTTTGTTGCTAATTACGATGAAACCACTACAGAACCCACGGTCTTGCCGGCGCCCTACCCCAATCTACTAGTCAATGGATCGTCTGGAATCGCTGTGGGTATGGCAACAAACATTCCACCACATAATTTGAAAGAGGTCATTGACGGCGTTGTTTGGGTGGCTGAAAACCAGCAAGAGCAGCGAAATACAAAAGCTGAAATGCTGGCGAATCTTATTCCGGGCCCAGACTTTCCAACAGGGGGCTTCATCGTTGGACGGGCAGGTATTGAAAATGCTTACCGCACTGGACGTGGATCGATTACTATGCGCGCCCGGACTACGATTGAACCTCTCAAGAAGAACGATAAAGTCGCGATTATTGTGACAGAGATTCCTTATCAACTGAACAAAGCAAGGCTGCTTGAGAGAATCGCGGAACTGGTGCGGGATAAGGTTGTTGACGGGATCGTCGATCTTCGAGATGAATCCGATCGTCACGGGATGCGTATTGTTATTGAGCTTCGGAGGGGCGAAATACCAGAAATCGTACTCAATAACCTCTACAAACATACATCTCTCCAGACCACCTTTGGAATTATCATGCTGGCCATTGTTGGTGGGCGCCCCCAAGAATTACCGTTACTTTCCCTCATTGAACACTTTCTGGAATTTAAACGCGAGGTTGTTCGTCGCCGTACGGAATTTGATCTCCGAAAAGCTGAAGCGCGTGCGCACGTCTTGGAAGGTTTGCGGACGGCTCTCGATCATTTGGACGCAGTAATTAAATTGATTCGCGGTGCCAAGGCCCCTGCCGAAGCACGTGTCGGGCTAATTGAATCTTTTTCGCTGTCACAGATACAAGCGCAGGCAATTTTGGACATGCAACTTCAGCGATTAACAGGCCTGGAAAGACAGAAAATCGCTGACGAACTCGCCGAATTAGTAAAAACGATCTCGCGACTCAAGTCCATTTTAGAAAATGAATCTCTGTTGATGGAAATTGTGGTTAACGAACTGCGGGCTATTCAAGAAACGTACAGCGATTCCCGCCGGACAGAAATTATTGCTGCAGAGGGTGAACTCAGCATAGAAGATTTAATTGCTGACGAAGAGGTCGCTATTACGGTCAGTAACACAGGATACGTTAAACGAACCGCAGTAACGCAATATCGAAATCAACGCCGAGGAGGTAAGGGCCGCATTGGTATGCGCACTCGGCAAGAAGATTTTCTAACCCACCTGTTTGTCGCATCGACCCACGCGTATGTCCTGATATTTTCTGATCGAGGTCGAGTATATTGGTTGAAAGTGCACGAAATTCCAGATGTTGGGCCAGGGGGTAAGGGTAAGGCTATTGCTAACTTGGTCTCGATGGAAGCAGGAGAAAAAATTGCCGCTCTTGAAACTGTACGAGAATGGCCTGAGGAAGACAGGCAACGATTTGTAATGATGGGCACACGCAAAGGTGTGGTGAAACGCACAGATTTACGTGCTTTTCGGCGTCCGCGTGCAGGTGGCATTATTGCTGTAGGTATCGGGCCAGGTGACGCTCTCGTGGGAGCAGAATTGACTGATGGAGACAGCGATATTTTTATCGGGACTCGCAACGGAAAAGCCATCCGTTTTAAAGAAGGTAACGTACGGGTTATGGGTCGAACAGCCCGCGGTGTTCGAGGAATTGCTCTCCGTGCGGGTGATGAAGTTGTTGCGATGGCCGCTGTCCAGCCGAGCGGGACACTGCTGACTGTAACGGAACATGGCTATGGAAAACGTACCCCTCTTTCAGAATACCGCGTGCAATCGAGAGGGGGAGTCGGTATTATTAATATCCAAGCGAGTAGTCGCAACGGTAAAGTTGTTGGTATCGCATGTCTTGCCAAGGATGATGAGTTGATGCTTGTCACCCAGCAGGGCAAGATATTACGGATGGACACGCGGGATATACGCCCCATAGGGAGGGCTACTCAGGGTGTTCGTCTGATAGGTATTGACAAGGAAGACAGAGTAGTGTCGGTAGCGCGTTTGCTTGAAACAAATACGAGCGAAAACAGGATTATAGAAGGCGAGAAAGAAGAGAATAATCTGTAGTTGGCGTTTAAGCCATGAATTGGATAATTTAGGAGGCAGCCATGACAGTCTCTAGATCATCAAGAAAAACAATTACTTCCGCTGGACTGTTTTTTATCATTATAGCAATGGTCGGGTGTGGTGGAGGAGGGGAAGAAAGCTCTTTAATAAGAAATTTTTTTACTGCTTCCCGGGTTAATGATCGCGCAACCCTTGGAAATATCGCCATGGTGTCTTTTGATATCAATACGGATGGCAATGTAAGTGGGTTTGATGTTGAAAACGTTGCGGAGGAAGCAAGACGACCGCTGAGGATGCAAGAATTGGCGGGCGCCGTTAGGGAAGCTCAACAGGCCCAGCAAGAATTCGCCGGCGAAATGAAAATGTATCAAGATGAGAACCTTGATGCGATTGCCCGGGTAATTGAAGCAGAAAGGGCAGACGAAGACGTTCGTTCTCGCGATCAAGAGGTTCAGGAGCAGTGGACGACTTATCGAGATGAATCACAAGAGCACTCACGCTCCGTATCCGAGGCAGAAAACGCTTTGAGTGCGGAAAGCGCGGTTGCTTCAGTTAGTGCCTTTGATCCCAATAATCCAATTGCGGTTCAGGATTTTGGTGGCACCTTAATTTCAAAAGAAGTTACGATTAATGCAACTGTTGAACTCGACGGAGCTTCCTCAGATCGAACGATGGTCATCACGCTGGAAAAAGTGGAACTCGATGGACCAGATGGCTTAGTCGATGGCCGCTGGGTCATTAGTAACATTAGCTAAACAGGCCAGTCTTTTTTTAAAAGCATTTTTTAAGGCTGCTTGGGTCTCTAACACGACTTGGCAGCCTTTTCTTATAGGTGCACGTTCAACACGGTGTGTAAGAAATCCATGATTATTTGTGGATATAAACCTAGAACCATCGAGATAATCGCAACGGCAAAAAGAGGGGCAGTCATTAACCATCCCGGATCGCGAATGGTTTCATTGGCTTGCAGTTCAGGGTTTAGAGGTCCAAAAAATATTTTCTTGGCAGCACCGAACGAATAGCTCACCGTAAGCAAAATAGCAAGTAGTCCGCCAATACCTAACGCAATCGCGCTGGGACTGTTCACGAGACCCCGCTCGAAAATACCCGTAAACATAATCCATTCCGCTGTAAAACTGCTGAATGGAGGGAACCCGGACAGCATCATGCAGCCGACAATCCACAAAGTGGCGGTAATGGGCATTTTTTGCGCTAAACCGCCAAGCTGCCTCATGTCACGAATGCCTGTGACATAGACAACAATGCCAGCGGTGGAAAAGAAAAGAGTTTTACCAAGGATATGACTGAGAAAGAAAAACATACCACCTTCGAGTCCAGCCACTGTTAGTGCCCCAACTCCCAACACGGAATAGGCGATCTGACTAATTGTTGAACAAGCGGCTAGCCGTTTGATATCTGTCTGGGCAAGTGTCAGTAACGAGCCGTAGACCATTGTGATAAGCGCAAGAAACATTAACGGTAAACTGAACGGTTCAAAATCTGTGGTCAGGGGTAAGACCAGAACGCGAATAATAATGTATAAAGCCAGGTTGGCATAAATCGCTAACAAGCCGGCAATACACGTTGGATGTTCTGCGTGTACTGACGGCATCCAAACATGAAACGGAAACAGGGCCAGTTTCATTATCAGACTGATCAGAAAAACAGAAATAATGCCGACAACCAGTGGATTGCCTACTAATCCTCCTAACGCAGCAATTTCTAAAGTTTGGATTTGGCTGTAGACCATTAGGGCTGCTACGAGGAAAAGGAGCGCGCCAATGATGCCCCACGACAGGCTGACAAACGCAATTTTTATGCGTTCTCGATAGCCGAAGGATGCCATTAAAAAAAATAAGGTGAGTGTCAGGACCTCAAGAAAGAAATAGATTGACACTAGGTTAGTGCTTAAAATCGTTCCAATAAAACCAACAGGAAAGAGGGGAAAGAGGTAAAAAAATCGCACGTAATAACTGCGACGGACATCTGCTGATTCCTGTGCGTAGAGCACCTCGACCCGATGAGCAATATAGTGGATGGAGTAAAAGGCCAACACCGCAGATAAAAAACACACGATAGCCAGTGTGGGAACACTGAGGCCATCGGCCAACAGACCGAGATGGATACCTGGTTCAATCAGTAGATAGGTTTCTGACAAGGGCTCACCACGATGCACCGTGAAACCAACGGACAAGACTAAGATGGTTGTATATGACATCGCGAGAGCAACTACCCATCCGGCAGCGTATCCCCATGATTTACGTCCCAGAAAAATCACTAGGGTCGCGAGTAGCGGTATTACGAGAATTTGCAATAGTACAAATGGCATGAATCAACTCACACAGGTCGAAAAATAAACATGATCAGCATTAACAAAAATAACACTAGGACGTACGATACGTTATACAACAACTCTTCAGTATCGGTTCGGAGACGACGAATTAACCGTTCAGCATTTTCTGTAAATGCCCGTGGCATTTGGTCGTGAACCCAGTTATTCCAACGACTTTCAAGACTGCGTGTAATCCATGCAGCGATCCGTGTTGTGCCATCAACAAAGACGACCGTGTAGAACCTGTCAATCCACCACCTGTTCCACAGAAAGCGGTGGGTAGCGACAAGAGCGGGTGATTGTTTAAAGAGAGTATCTAGAGAAGACCGTGTGTGATTATAAAAATAATAGCCAGGAATACCACCAGCCAAGAGAAATAGAAGCGCTAGAACGGAGACGAGCACATGGGACTTATCCGCATTGTAGGATTCTGCTGTTTGAGATAATGCAAAACCTAAATTGTTTGCTTCAAAACTAGTATGCAGTGTTGTTTCTAAGAGCGGTCCGCCCAAACCTGCGACAACAATCAATATGCCGAGGAAGATGACAGCTACTCGCATAGAAAGGGTCCCGTCGGTTCTCGTGTTTTGGGGTGCTAACACTTTCTTTACGGATTGGCTTGGATGACCGTAGAACACGGTGGCTAAGAGACGAACGGTATACAACGCTGTAAGACCGACAGTAGTTAACGCAAGCATAAAGAGGGGCCGATTTGCTTCTAATGTGACAAGTAAAACGGCATCTTTACTCCAAAACCCGGGAAATGGAGGGAGTCCCATGAGAGACAAGGAGGAAACGAGTGTCAATAGCCAGGTCAGCGGTAACCATCGCTTCAGTGATCCCATGTCATGGATATAGATAGCGTGCACTGCGTGAATCACTGTTCCGGCGCAGAGAAAAAGACACGCCTTAAACAGTGCGTGGCTCACAAGGTGAAATATGCCGGAAGTATATCCATCGATCAGCAGTCCTGGTCCCAGGCCGGCTACTCCGAGGGCCATCATCATGTAACCAATTTGGCTTACCGTAGAATACGCGAGGATTTTCTTAAGCTCTACGGCTACTATGCCTTGCGTTGCGGCTAGAAGAGCCGTGAACCCCCCTACCCAGGCCGCGATCTGAAAAAACCAGCTGGCCTCCTCTATACCGACAACCCAACGCCCCATGTAAAATAGGGGCACCAATCGTGCGACAAAATAAATGCCGCTCTTGACCATCGTGGCCGCATGAATCAGTGCTGATACGGGTCCTGGTCCTGCCATTGCTTCAGGCAGCCATTCGTGTAACGGAAATTGTGCTGATTTTCCAATGGGTCCCGCGAGTAGTAGCACGCTCACAAGGAGAATCATGCCAGAACGTTCGGCCATTACAGCTAACCACTCTGGGGCGGTAGCGTAAAGCTCGACGAAATTAAGAGTGCCAGCATAGAAGTACAAGATAAGAATGCCACCCAACATAAACATGTCCCCAACACCTGTGACTACGAGTGCTTTCAGGCTTGCCTGTGATGGGGTAACAAAGTGCGTGGGTGAGGGTCCGCCTATCCAGTACGACCGTTGGTCTTGATAATAATAGCCAATCAAGCCGTAGCTACAGACGCCGACCAACTTCCATCCAACGAACATGAATAACAGGTTGTTGGAGAGCACGAGCAGCAACATGCTTGTTATGAAGCCATTCATCCACATCCAAAAACGCACTTGGTTGGAGTTGCTACCCATGTATCCCAAGCAGTAGACCATGATGATGAAACTGACGACGGCGACCACATTGGTTAATACAATGCTCAAGGGATCGATCAAGAGTCCAAACCCAAGATCAATTGGATAGTCTAGCCACTCGATTTCGCTTTGCAGAGGGAGCATCTGTCCGTCCGTTAAACTTGGAAGTAAACAGAGGGCTGCAAGCGCAGCAATGCAGGAGAAGCTCACCGCACCAAGACGGGCAGACTGCAGCGATTGCCGAGCCAAGAGAGGCGTAATGCACGTCCCTATTAGTGGTGCCACGATACAGGTCCAAGCGGCGTATACAATCACGATATCATCACCTGATAAAACCTGTTGGCATCGAAGCGGTAATGAAATGAGAAACGATATTCCCATTGAATACACCGAGAAGGATCACGCCCACTGCTAACGTTACGATTGGCACAAGCATTGAGAGGGGTGCCTCTTGTTGCGTTTCCAGTGGCACAGTTCGGTCGGAACCATCGCTATCAGGGAAGTACATGAATCTAATGACATTCACAAAATACATTAGGGCCAGAACGCTACTCAAAAGAATCACCGCCACGAAGATCCATTGTCTAGAATCGATTGCTCCAAGGATTAGATATAACTTGCTGAAGAAACCACCTAATGGAGGGATGCCAATCATTGAAAAGGCCGCGACGGTGAAGGCTGCGGCGGTCCATGGCATTGCGTGCGAAAGATTCCTAAGTTCCCGAATATGACGGCGGCCGGTTCGAAAGACAATGGCACCAGCCACCAAAAAAAGACAACCTTTCATAAACGCATGATTTACTAAGTGCAGCACCCCTCCCGTAAATCCATTGGTATTCGCGAGGCCTATACCGAGGACGATATACCCAATTTGCGCGACCGACGAATACGCCAGCATGCGCTTCAAATCGGATTGGGCGAGGGCCATGACTGAACCGAGAACCATGGCGATGGCTCCCATCCAACTGAGGAGCGTTGTGACCGGGAGCAACTCGATGGAAAAATTTGGCTCGAAGACAAAAAACATCATACGAATCAACGCGTAAGCAGCGACTTTTGTCGTGGTTGCAGCAATTAGTGCACTTACGCTCGACGGGGCATCTGAATAGGCCCCGGGTAGCCACGCGTGCATTGGAAAGAGCGCCATTTTGATTGCCAATCCTATTACTAAAAATGCGAAACCCACACGTACAGCGTTTAGGTGATAGACGTCAGGTAAGATCAGCGTCAGATCAGCCATGTTCAGTGAACCAGTGACACTGTATAAATAGCCGACGGCGAGAAGATAAAAGGCCGCACCGACTGTACCTAGAATGACGTAACGAAATGCAGATACGACGGCGGCACCGCCCCCCAGTGCTACCAGCGCATAGCTTGTTAACGAGGAAATTTCGAGGAAAACGTACATGTTGAACATGTCCGCTGTCGCAACGATACCAGTTAAACCAGAGACAAGTAACAAAAAGACACTATAGAAAGTAGGTTCTCGATCAGGAGCTTCTTTCAGAATACTTTGTTTTGCAAAGACCGCTACTAGTAGACAAATAAAACTCAGGAGCAGCAACATCAGGGCTCCTAGGGTGTCGATCCGGAACTCAATACCCCAAGGGGGCATCCATCCGCCCATGAAATACTGCACTGGGCCTACTGTGAGTACGATGTTAGTGACCGCGACCGATCCCAAAAAAGAAAGACCAAGCGCGAGAATCGTGATTGAAAAAGCCCATGAAGCTCTCCATCGTCCAAGTACAGGTAGGATGAAGGCTAGCAACAAAGGTGCTGCAACGATGAGGACTGGTAAGGCGGATTGATGGATATTCATCGAGGTGTTGACCGAATTTTTTTCACTAAAACATCTTCTTCGAGGGTCCCGTAACGTTTAAAAATTCTAAGTAATAGGGTCAGCGCGACTCCAGTTGTTGCGACCCCCACGACAATCGCTGTGAGCATGAGCACATGTGGAAGAGGGTTTGCATATTGCGCTGCTGTAATCACCGGTTCTCTCGCATGGTCCAGCGTCTGAGAGTCCTGTAAGACAATTGGAATCGTCGCTCCGCGCTTCGCACTTAGAGAGACAAAAAACAAGATGATGGACCATTGAAAAATATTCATCCCCACAAGTTTCTTGATGAGGTTGGCTTTTCCTGTCATTGCATAAAACCCAATCATCATCAGCACAACGTAGGTGACGACATTGAAATGGCCGATAACAAAATCAATCATGTTATTTTTACTCGAAAGTAAGGATCTCGTAGAAAATGAGAATCAGGGCTGCGGTCACTGTGATGCCGACTCCGATCTCAATACCAAGCATGCCAAGACTCCTCGGCTCAGCTCCCGGAAGAATGCCGTAATCGAGAAAATTTGCACCGAGCAGGAGACATACGACGCCAATCCCTGCGTACAGCAAGACCCCTGCACTCGTGAAAGACGTTAGTGCCATCACCGAAAAGCGACGTTGAAGATCACGGGCGCCAAAAGCAAGCGACAATAAGATCGCACTTGCCGCAAGAATTACTCCCCCTTGAAAACCGCCACCGGGACTGGTGTGACCGTGCACGATGACGTATAAACCAAAGAGCTGAACAAACGGAACTAGCGTTCTCACCACACACGTAACGATGGCACTCTGTGGCTCTGTCAGCATGGGTTATCCTTTGGTGGTTCTCCCGGAGAGAATCAGTAACGCCGCTATTGCAGCGGTAAACACGACGGTTACTTCGCCTAAAGTGTCGAACGCACGATAATCAGCAAGGACTGCGGTCACCATATTCGGTACTGCCGTTTCTGCGAAACCATCTTCGATGTACCGTGGAGAGACTCGAGTACTTGCAGGTGACATCCCGTCACCGATGGCGGGCATGTCTAACGATCCGTACACCAACAGCAGCCCAGTCAGTCCGGTCATAATGAGATGTAGATACCTCAATCTCGACTCATCCTTTCTGTTTTAAACACGGTGACGACAAATAACACGGTGGTAACCCCTGCGCCAACAGCAGCTTCGGTGAAGGCGACGTCCACCGCGCCCATTTCGAGCCAGAGCAAACACATAAACAAGCTAAACGCCGACAGGAAGATAATGGAAGCCAAGAGATCCTTCACGTTGATGGCACAGAGAGCACAGATGACGGTCAACCCAAGTAGGACGATATCAATTTGCCAAATCATAAACTGGTGTTGTCTTCCTGCGACTGCACGTCATTTGACAAAGCCGCTTTTGCAATCGCGTGGGTAGCTGTTGGACTGGTAAGAAAAAGAAACACGCCGATCAATATAATCTTAACGCCCGTGAGGGTTGGCCCTTCTAAAATGGCGAGTCCTACCAACACCAGCAGAATGCCGAGTGTGTCGCACTTCCCTGCTGCGTGCATACGCGTATAAAAATCAGGAAAGCGGAGCAGCCCCACAGCACCTAACCCTAAGAAAAACACGCCACACGTGATGCAGATAATCGAGACGATCGTCATGTTTGACGCCTCTGTGTGTTCAGACCCTTTTGTTCAAAATATTTAGAGAACGCGAGCACTCCGATAAAGTTGATCAACGCGTACATAAACGCGATATCAATAAAAAACTCTACACGTTCAAATAAACACCCAGTCAGTAAAATAACCGCGATCGTCTTGGTCCCAATCACATTCAAGCCCACAATGCGGTCGATGACCACCGGTCCTCGGATGACGCGGTATAACGCAAGGAACACAGAGGCCAAGATACACAATGCCGCACTGAGGAAAAATAGGGTCATGAAGGATCTCCTCCTGACACTGTGAACACATGTGCTACGCGGCGTTCCAGGTGGCCCGCAAGAAGATCGTTAGCAACTTTGTCGCTTAAGGCGTGTACGATTAATTCGTCGCGATCGATGTCCATGGTGATAGTTCCCGGTGTCAAGGTAATTGAATTACCAAGGACCGTTATGGCAACGTCGCTGGTTAGGCTGGTGCGTAAGCGAACGATCTGAGGATGAATCTTCTGTGGCCGGAGCACTAAGTAGGCGACGTGAAAATTCGCCCGGATGATTTGATAGAACAACCATGGAAGGTATTGCAAAAGCCGACCAAGATGGAGGCGGTCCTGAGATATATCTTGGCGCCTCAGAAGATCGGATGAAAAATGTGCGACCAGTGCCGAACAGATGATGCCTGCGCTGATATGAAAAAGATCGAAGTGTCCCGACAAAATAAACCAGAATGCCAGTAGAACTAAAAAAACAAGAAGTTGTTTCACTACAGAAGATTCTAAAGGAAATTCACTATGCGGGTTCGAGTTTCGCGTAGCGTGCGAGTAATTTTTTCAGACCGGATTCCTCAAAACGTACAGTTATTTTTATATCTGCACTCAATTGTTCGAGTCCCATAATCGTGCCGACACCAAACGTAGCGTGGCGGACGCGGGCCCCAACCCGAAGATGTGTTGCTGACTGATCCTCGTCAGCATCATCAAAGGGCGCTGAGAGAGCAGTATCATTAAATTGAGGACGTGTAGTGTTCGTATACCGATTCCCGCGGCGGTTGTGCGTGCGCGACGCGTAAGCATGCGGATTTTCCCCGAGCGGCTCAATCACTTGCATTAATGCTGATGGAATCTCGTCAATGAAGCGTGATGGTTCTGTAGATTGATATTCGCCAAACACTCTCCGACGCTCCGCGCTGGTGAGTATTAATTGGGCCTCAGCTCGTGTCATACCCACATAACAGAGGCGGCGCTCTTCCTCAAGTTGTTCATTGTCGTCGGCAGAACGAGCGTGTGGGAACAGACCTTCTTCCAAGCCCGCCATAATAACAAGTGGGAACTCGAGTCCCTTCGCGGCATGTAAGGTCATGAGCCACACACGAGCATCGGGTGCCCCTTCTTCCTCGTCAGCTTCTGAGAGCAGTGACAAACGATCGACAAAGCCTCCTAAACTCGCGTCCGGATCACGTATTTCGTAATCGCGTGCGGCAGATACGAGTTCCAGCAAATTAGCTAAGCGATTTTCTGCTTCCTCTGTACCGGCATCCCGTAAGGCTTGCACGTACCCACTTTCTTCAAGCGTTTTCGCCAACACGACAGAAGCGGCTTCGGTAGTGCCAAGATGGGAAAGGGTGCTGACTAATTTATGAAATCGTCCCAGCGCGGATGCGGCTCTGGATGGCACCAGTTTCTGAGTGACGGCACGGCTAAGTTTCTTCCAGAGCGTTGAAGAGTTTGATGCGTCTTCCGATTCGAGAAATAGGGGCGAAGATTCACCTGTGTCTGGAGGAAGGTTCTCCAAGGCTTCCATAACGCCTTTTCCGATGCCGCGCGCCGGGACGTTAATGATGCGACGGAGACTGACGTCGTCATCCGGATTCATGAGCAACTTGAGATAGGCGAGCGCGTCTTTAATTTCTTTCCGTTCGTAGAACCGTACGCCACCGACGACTCGGTACGCGACGCCTTCTCTGGTTAATGTGTCTTCGATTGCACGCGACTGAGCATTGGTTCGGTACAACACCGCCGCTGTCTCAGAAGTAGCGGCCAGCGTGGATTGTAATTGTTGGAGAATAAAGTCAGCTTCTTCGAGCTCATCGTGAGCACGGTGATAAATAATGCGCTCGCCACCTTTACGGTCGGTCCACAAGTTTTTCTCTGGTCTATCAAGGTTATTGCTAATAACACCAGACGCTGCGTCGAGGATCACCTGCGTGGAACGATAGTTTTGTTCCAGGCGGATAATGGTTGGGTCGGGAAAATCCTGCTCAAAATCAAGGATATTTCGCAGATCTGCCCCACGCCACTTATAGATTGATTGATCGGGATCTCCAACGACGCACAGGTTGCGATGGTGAGCTAGGTGTCGAATCAATTGATATTGAGGGCGGTTTGTATCTTGGTATTCGTCGACCATGATGTACCGGAACTGTTGCGAGTATTTTTCCCGGGTATCCGCGGAGACATTAAAGAGCTCTACGGCTTTCAGTAAGAGGTCGTCGAAATCAAGGGCACTCGCCTGTGTCAATGCAGTGTTGTACTGGTCGTACACTTTGGCCAATTCTTCATCTCGAAAACCGAAGGCAGACGATCGAATGTCTGCGGGATCTTGCATTTGATTTTTTGCGTCACTGATTCTCGAACGGACCGCACGCGGCGATGTGATCCGTTCATCAATGTCTAGCTCTTTCATCACACGCCGGACAACGGCTAATTGATCCGTGGTGTCATAAATCACAAAATTTTTAGAAAGATTCAGGAGATCTCCCTCTCGCCGCAGGAGACGTGCACAAAACGCGTGAAATGTTGATAACCAAAGGCGAGGATATTCAGATTCTAAGAGGCGTTCGACACGTTGCCGCATTTCTTCCGCGGCTTTGTTCGTAAAGGTGACTGCGAGGATCTCTTCGGGTGCGGCGAAGCCATTACCAATCAGGTAGGCCGCCCGGTATGAAATCACGCGCGTTTTCCCAGACCCAGCACCCGCAAGGATGAGCATCGGGCCATCTGTATGGAGGACGGCCCTGCGTTGTTCAGGATTTAAGTCGTCGAGAAATTCCACGGTGACTGACTGTATATAAGGTGTCTACTTGCTGTTTCATAAATCAACATAGTGGTGAGAATGGTATTAAGGTTTAAATGTCTCATCTAGAAGAAACATCTCAACGCCGCCTGTTATTTTATCTTTTGACATTGCTTCCCCTGTTGCAGGATCATTAAATATTCTTACGAACTCATCAGGATTATTAGTTTCAAAAACTGCAATTACTGTATTAGCATTTGCTGCTCCCATATGAGCAATGGATACACCTTGACTTTTGAACAAGTCCACATGTGTTTTAAATTTTTCTCTCCAATGATCAACACTTTCTACTTCTGCTCTTACTGCTATTAACATTTTATTTTTCCTTTAATTCTGTTTCAGGCTTTCTTGTTCTTTTAAAGTTTTTACTAATTTCTCTACTCTCATACGGATATGTTTAATCATTATCTCTTTTGCCAGAATTAGCACTAAATGTCGATTTATCTTATCTATAAGAATCTTATGATCCACGCAACCCAGCAGACTTGAGACAGTTTTGAACTTACTCCACCGTAACACTTTTCGCGAGATTACGTGGTTGATCAACATCGCATCCGCGGAGTACGGCGATGTGGTAAGCCAAAAGCTGCAGGGGTATCACCATCAGTGTTGGGGTGAGGAGCGGATGGGTGGTTGGGACAGTGATCAGGGCATCTTGTTTCAGGTTGAGCACTTCCCGAAACGCTTCTTCGTCTGCGTCGCTCACAACAATCATAGTGCCACCGCGCGCTTTGGCTTCTTGAAGATTAGACATCATCTTCTCAAACAGGGCCCCACGGGGTACCAGTGCGACGATGGGCAGGTGTTCGTCAACAAGGGCGATCGGGCCGTGCTTCATTTCGCCGGCGGGATATCCCTCTGCATGGATGTAGGAAATTTCTTTCAGCTTGAGTGCCCCTTCGAGCGCAATCGGGTAATGAATCCCGCGACCAAGATAGAGGAAGTCAGCGCACCGATAAAAGCGTTTCGCGACAGCGGCGACGGATTCATTACAAGTCAGCACCTCTTGCATAAGCCCAGGTAGTTGAGTGACCGCGTGTAATTGGGCGCGCATCTCTTCCGGCGTCACCGTTCCTCGGAGTTGCCCGAGATACAGTGCGAATAAATGCAGCGCAAGTAGCTGTGACGTAAACGCTTTGGTTGAGGCGACTCCAATTTCAGGTCCGGCATGGGTATACACGGTGCCTTCTGTTTCACGACTGGCCATGCTGCCCACCACATTACAGATCGCCACACTGCGGGCCCCATTGGATTTTGCTTCGCGCAGCGCAGCCAGTGTGTCGGCAGATTCCCCGGATTGGGTAATCGCGAGCGCGAGAGTGTTGGTACTGACGATCGGACCCCGGTATCGGTATTCTGAGCCGTAGTCGACGTCGACGCGCACCCGTGCTAATTGTTCAATGAGAAATTTTCCGACGAGCCCCGCATGCCAGGATGTGCCACACGCGAGAATTGAAATTTGTTCGATGGCTTGAAGGTCTTCGGCTGGGATGTTGAGTTCGTCGAGCGAGACAGTGCCTTGTTCTTCAGATAATCGCCCAAGCACCGTTTCCTGAATCGCCCACGGTTGCTCAAAAATTTCTTTCAGCATGAAGTGCTTATATCCGGATTTTTCTGCCATCACCGGGTCCCATTGAATACGTTCGCTGGCTTTTGATACGGTATTTCCCTGAAAGTCACTAAAACTCACGGAAGTACGAGAAATCGATGCCATTTCTTCGTCACCGAGAAACACGATCATATTGGTGTGGCCAAGGACGGCTGGAATGTCAGACGCTACTAAGAATTCTTTGTCTCCCATCCCGATAACAATGGGAGGACCTTTGCGGGCAGCGATGATTTTGTCCGGGTTCTCGGCATCCACGAGGACGAGACCAAATAATCCCTGTAATCGTTTAAGTGCGCGTCGGACGGCTTCCTCTAAACCATCATCTCGTTTTTCTGTTTCTACGAGGTGTGCGACAACTTCTGTGTCCGTCTCGGTTTCGAAGCGGTGGCCTTGGTTGAGGAGTTCGGTTTTCAATTCCAGATAGTTTTCGATGATCCCGTTGTGGACGACGACAATATTGCCCGAACAATCACGATGGGGGTGTGCGTTTTCTTCCGTGGGACGGCCGTGGGTTGCCCAGCGCGTATGTCCGACCCCGTACTCTCCGCTAATAGGTTGTTTGCGTAGAACATCTTCCAGCCGGTCCAGTTTACCGGCACTGCGGCGCACTTCCACCGCCCCGTCTCGGACGAGGGCGATACCTGCTGAGTCATAGCCTCGATACTCGAGGCGTCTCAGTCCGTCGATAAGGGTTGGCACAACGTCCTTTTTGCCAATGTATCCAATAATGCCGCACATGATGTTTCTTTCTTCAGTTAAGCATAAACTGCTGTGTCATCAATCGTCATGATTGCCGGACTTCTTTTTTGTTGCCCAGCCTTTCTTGTTTTTTTGTTGCCCACGGCTAATTGCGAGAGAACCTGACGGTACATCGTCTGTAATGCATGAACCGGCTGCGATATAGGCTTCATGACCTACCGTTACTGGCGCTACTAATTGTGTACCACTTCCAACAAAGACATCATTTTCAATTGTTGTTTCATGCTTACTTTGTCCATCGTAGTTACATGTAATAGTGCCAGCTCCGATATTCACACCTTCACCAACATTCGTGTCCCCGAGGTAGGTCAAGTGGTTCACCTTGGAGCCAGAACCAAGCGAGGTTTTTTTAAGTTCCACAAAATTTCCTACACGGGCGGCATCGCCTACGGTGGAACCGGGGCGAAGATGAGCGAACGGGCCGATCTGCCCACCCCGTTCAATCTGAGCATCTCTAATCACACAAAAGTTATTAATAGTGACGTCGTCACCGACAACCGAGTCCACGATTCTAATTCCGGAATGTAGTTCACATCGAGCCCCGATGGAGGTCTTTCCTTCTAAAGTCACACCGGGATGTATGACGGTGTCTGCCCCAACCGACACATCAACTCCAATGTAGGTTGTTGGCGGGTCTTCTATCGTCACCCCGGCTGCCATGAGTTCTTCGTTCTTGCTATTTCTGATCATGATGCCTACTTCCGCCAATTCATTTTGGCTGTTAATACCTCGAATTTCATTCGAATCTTCAGTGGAAACGGTCTCCACTTTAAGACCGCTCTGATGATATTTTGAAAGCAATGCAGGTAAATAGAGCTCGTGCTTAGGCCCCATTTTAGGTATTTGGTGCAGCGCGGGAAACAAAGCTCCTAATTGAAAGACGTAAATACCGGTATTAATTTCATGAATCGCTCTTTGTGCTGGTGTGGCATCGCTTTCTTCCACGGTTGCGACAAATGTACCGTTGTGTCGAACAATGCGCCCATACCCAAATGGTTGACTAAGCTTCGCCGTCAGCACGGTGGCGACCGCATGTGAATTTTCGTGCGCACTAGTCAAGGAGCGAAGCGTTTTCCTGCTTATTCGTGGGACATCTCCAGAGAGCACAATAAGATTTCCTGTCATACCAGAAAACATGGATTCTGCCTGTAGGAGGGCATGACCAGTGCCAAGTTGTGCTTCCTGGTGGACGAATTGCAGATCGTGGTGTGTTGCTAAGCTTTTTCGAACCCTGTCTGCTTGATGGCCAACAATGACTGTGATGGATTTGGGATCCAAGGTTCTCGCCGCGCGGAGTACATGAGTGATTAATGTTTGCCCAGAGAGACGATGTAATACCTTTGGCCGGTGGGAACCCATACGCGTGCCCTTCCCGGCCGCCAGCACAATTACATGGCGGGTACCCATAAGGTTATAAGGAGCAAACTACTCCATTGTTTCGTGTAAATTCGGATCCTGTGTTTCTTCTGCATCTGGATCCTGTGTTTCTTCTGCATCTGGATCCTGTGGAATCTCAAGGGCCTCAACGATGCCTTCATCTTCTCGTATGAAATCAAAACCTTGTTCTGATCGAGCTGGAAAACGGTTGTCCGGATTTAATTCAATTGCTCGAAGAAGATGTGCCACCGCAGTTTGATGATCCTCTTGAGCGGCTGCTGCCAAGCTCAACAGGTATTCTACTTTGTCGCTGTCCGCCTGCTGTGTGCGAGCCTCATGAAGGTGTTCAAGGGCTTCCTCCGGTCGCCCAGCATTTAGTGCCATCGTGGCCGCTAGGAGTCGATGTTCAAAGGTTTCTACTGTCTGGGAGGGGCGGAGTTCCCGCTCGCAGACCCGAAGATACAGTAGAGCGCGTTCAACGAGCTCTCGTTCGTCAGCGTAGTCATTAATTAGGTCTTCAAAACTTGTCCTTGCAGCCTTGTACTTTTGAGATTGCAAACTTTCTAACCCTTCTTGATAGACACGAAGGGCGTTCTGATAGCGTTTCTTACGCGCTTCAACGACCGATTTTACTTGGCTCTTTTGAGCCGCCGATGCTTTTCTTGGCTTGCGAGAGGCCTTATTGGTCGTGCTCTTGGTAGTTGCTTGTCTTTTTGCCATTATTTTTGTGACCGCTGTGTTAATAAATTTAAGACACGCCGCGCGTGAAAGGCCACACAATCTAACAAAACGGGGCCATCTGGTCAAGCGTTCCGTAACCAATCTGTTTATGTGTTATGACCTAATCCCTTTTCTTTTTCTATGAGATTGTAAATCTCTTTGCTTCTGACTGAATAGCGGTCTGCAAGGATTTTGATGGCAGATCGGCGAGAAGTCAGCCCATCTTTGGTCAAATAACAGAATTCTTGCATTATTTCTTTTGCTTCCTGAATATCTTTGGGTTTTATGGGATCGGTATTTCCACCTATTACGACTGTATATTCGCCCTTAGGTTCTTTAAGGTCACGAATAATTCTATTAATAGGTCCAGTGACCAAATCCTCGTGTTTCTTTGTCATTTCTCTGCAGAGAGAAACTGGCCTATTTCCAAATAATTTATGGACACACTTAAGTGTTGCTCGAACTCTGTGGGGTGCTTCAAAAATTATCAGGGTTCTTTTTTCTTCTATGAGGGAATAAAACCATTTTTCTCTATTATTTGACCTATTTGGTGGAAATCCTAGGAAGACGAAGGAGGAGGTGTTAATGCCGGACACAGATAAGGCTGCAGTAATGGCGCTGGCGCCTGGAATGGTTTGAACAGAGAGGCCTGCGGAGAGAACGTCAACGACTAATTTTTCTCCTGGATCTGAGAGAAGAGGCGTGCCGGCGTCAGAGACTAGGGCGAGAGAATCGCCATTTTTAAGGCGACGCAGTAAGCTGGCAGACTTTTTGAGTTCGTTATGCTTGTGGAAGCTGGTGAGAGGAGTGGGAATGGCATAATGTGCAAGGAGTTTTGCCGTTCGGCGGGTATCTTCCGCAGCAATGAGACGAACTTCCTTTAAAATACGAAGCGCCCGGAGGGTTATATCTTCTAGGTTACCAATTGGGGTGGCAATTACGTAAAGAGTTCCCTCTTCAGCGGGGGCTGTTTTGGTGCGCGGATTACGAGATTTTGATTGACTGGAATTAGGCACCACGAGTCTGCTGGAAAAATGGAACGGTCAGTTATTGTACCATTCTAAGAGATTAACGTTATGAGGTTATCATCGACACACTCGGCAGAGCCACTAGCCCAACTTTTGGATGAATACGTTTCGTATCTACACGAGACGAATCCGACGATTGCAGGATTAGATGGCATTCACGAGTACGACGATTTACTTGAGGATCCTAGCAAAGAAGCTATTGAGGCGCAGATACGTGAACTCGGTGGTTGGTCGAGAAGGTTGGAAGGCATCCATGCTTCTACGCTAACCAGTGGGGAAAAGCGAGAACGAAAAGTACTTGCAGATAGTATCCGTGCGCGTTTATTTCAACTTGAGCAAATTCGCCCATGGCAATCTAACCCCCTGCATTACGCGGAAACGCTCGCCACCAGTCTCTCTAGTCAGGTTCTGTTTAACTATGCCCCTGTCTCTGAACGTGCGCGCCGCCTCGTTTCAAAATTGCGACAAGTGCCACGTTTTCTCGACGCAGCACAGGAAAACATTTCTGATCCGCCTGGTCTCTTTGTGCGGGTTGGACTGGAATCGTTTGAAGGAGTCTTGCTTTTCGTAGAGCGCGATCTTCCAAAAGTGTTTCGCAATCTTGATGACATGCATATACTCGGGGATCTTGCCGATGCTTCCACGTTAGCCAGTAATGCTCTACGGAATTATTTAGTGCATTTACGGGACACTGTCGCGCCTCGGAGCCGCGCTTCGTTCCGATTGGGTGCTGATAGATTTTCGACCAAACTACAGCTGGAGGAAGGCATAGCAATTTCAGCGCAACAGTTGTTAGAGATCGCATCTGGCGAATTACAGGAAAAAAAAGATGAGTTCCGGTCGGTTGCTTCAGAACTAGCAGGAGGAGCGACAGGTGCTTGGGAGACGCTCAAGGGCCGACACCCCAGTGCGGACGAATTATTGGCTGTGGCCGAAGGTCAACTGAACGCCCTTTTAACTTTCATTCGCCGAAAACGCCTCATGAAAGTGCCGGAGCATCCTTTCCCGATTGTAGCACCTACTCCCGACTTTTACCGATGGACTTTTGCCAGTCTTTGGTCTGCTGGACCGTTTGAATCTAAATCGCTACCGGCTTATTACTACGTGACGAATGTTGATCCGTCTTGGGCGGCTGACAAACAGGAACAACATTTACGGGATCTTAACGAAGCGTCTTTGTGGTCGATTTCTATGCATGAAGTGTTTCCAGGACATTTTCTTCATGCTGAACATTTGCGGCTATTAGAGAACCCTCTTAGAAAATCGAACTTGTTTGCTCCTGTTTCAGTGACGGAAGGGTGGGCGCATTATTGTGAGCAGATGATGCTAGAGGAAGGTTTTGAACGGGGTAACAAAGAAATTAGGTTGGGACAGTTGTCCGAGTCGCTTCTTCGGCTGGCGCGCACAGTAGTAGGTATTCGTTTACACACAGAGGATCTATCAGTGGAACAAGGTGTACGATTTTTTCAAGAAGAGGCTTTTCTTGAAGAAGGCACTGCGAGGCAAGAAGCTGAACGAGGTACGTTTGACGCGAGTTATGTTATGTATTCCATAGGCAAGCATATGCTTAATAAACTTAGAACCGATTATAAAAGCAAGATGGGTGAAAAGTTTTCCCTTGGAGCTTTTCATAACCAATTCTTATCCCAGGGAGTTCTGCCGTTCTGGTTGCACCGAGAACTGATGTTGGGTGATGTAGGAACACTCATAGAATAAGGAATAAGTTATGCCGCTATATGAATATGAGTGTGACGAGTGTTCTCATAGATTTGAACAAATCCAAAAATTTTCCGATGCATTAGTAAAGCGTTGTCCTTCCTGTGGCGGACCAGTCAAGAAACTGCTTTCCTCCCCGGCAATACAATTTAAAGGGTCTGGTTGGTATATTACGGATTACGCGAGAAAACCGAGTGGCGGACAAGGCGCCGCAGAGTCCGAAAAGAGCGACACGAAGAAAACGGAGACTCCCAAGAAGACAGAAAAGACAGACTCGAAATCTAAATCAACCACTAAAGAGAAGCAAAAATCTTCTCCTAGCTCGAAATAATTTTAAAAAGCCTACGTTCTATGTGGAATAGCCGTGTTAAGTGTGCATGCGGATAAATTTTCGCAGTATGGGTTCAAGATCAGGATCTTTCAACGCAAAGTGCAGGGAGGCTTCAAGGTAACCCACTCGGTTGCCGACGTCATGTCGTGTGCCGTTAATAAGGCATGCGTAGATCGGCCGTTCTTGAAGAAGAATTCTGATTGCGTCGGTTAACTGAATTTCGCCTCCCGCGCCCGTGCCCGTTCGTTCTAGTGCGGAGAAGATGTCCGATGTCAGTATGTATCGCCCAACAATGGCTAGATTAGAAGGCGCAGCTTCTAAGGATGGTTTTTCTACGAGATTGTGTACTTGAAATATATTTTCCCCAATTGGCGTCGCGTCTACAATGCCATAACGGTCGACCGCCTCAGGAGCAACTTTTTCTACAAGTAACACTGGACCGTTGACCTCTTTAAATACGTCAATCATTTGCTGAAGCGCTGGGGGACTAGCATCAATAACATCATCAGGAAGAACGACGCCAAAAGCTTCGGTTCGCACGAGTTTCTTGGTGGTAAGAATAGCGTGTCCCAGACCAAGGGGATGTTTCTGATGGACAGTGCAAATATCTGCCATGTTTGATAGGTTGCGGACCGCGTCTAGGGCGTCAAGTTTCTTGCGCTGTTCTAAGAATGCCTCAAGATTTGGATCAGGTGAAAAGTGTGCAGGAGTCATGTGGTTTTCTGGGCTGGTCACAAGGACCACGTGTTTCACACCAGATTGGACAGCTTCTTCAACACCGTATTGAATAATGGGGCGGTCCACTAGCGGAAGCAGCTCTTTTGGAAAAGCCTTGGTCGCAGGTAATATTCTTGTACCCAAACCAGCAGCGGGAAACACCACAGAGCCTAAAGGATTCGACATATTAGGACGATCGTATAGTAGGACTAGATTAGAATGAAGTACGAGAAACTATCAGGGATAAAAAGATGCTCGACCCATTACTGATCCGCGATCACGTTGAAACTGTCCGTAGGCGGCTTGAAAGCCGGGGAGAGGACCTTAGTGCGACCATTAAGGAGCTGGGTAAATTGGATTCCGAGCGCCGGATGATTTTGCCTGGATTGGAGCAGGCTCGACGCGATCGAAAAGCTTTGGGTGCTCGTATTGCTCAGGCAAAAAGTAAGGGATTGTCTATAGACACACTCGTGCAATCAGGAGAGCAATACGCCGGTCAAATTAAAGATTGGGAAGAGCAACTTGAGAAAGTGGAAACAGACCGGCAAACCCTCTTTCTAACCTTGCCCAACCTTCCGCATGAGAGTGTTCCAATTGGCCGGTCGGCTCAGGACAATCCAGAAGTGAGAAGACATGGAGACGCGCCCAGCCTGAATTTCGATCCTAAGCCTCACTGGGATCTTGGTGCGGCTCTTGGGATTCTCGATTTTGAACGCGCGGCGAAGATAGCTGGAGCAAGATTTTCTGTGCTTGTTGGTGCGGGAGCGAAGTTATCGAGGGCTCTTATTGCTTTCATGCTTGATTTGCATACCAAAGATCACAACTATGTGGAGGTAGAACCACCGTTTCTTGTGAATGCAGGGTCATTAGTCGGAACGGGAAACCTACCGAAATTTGAGGACGATCTTTTTAAGATTAGTGGAGATTGGGATCTGTACCTGATTCCAACAGCTGAAGTACCTCTCTGTAATCTTCATAGCAATGAGATACTGGACGGCCGGAAACTACCGATTCGGTATACGGCGTACACACCTTGCTTTCGTAGTGAGGCTGGCTCGTACGGTAAAGATGTGAGAGGTCTTATTCGCCAGCATCAGTTCGACAAAGTTGAAATGGTGGCTTATTCAGATCCGGAGAACTCGTATGCACTTCATGAAGAGTTAACGCATCATGCAGAAGAGGTCTTAAAACGTCTTGGTTTACCGTATCGAACCGTACTCTTGTGTACAGGAGATATGGGTTTTGCTGCAGCGAAGACGTACGATATCGAAGTATGGCTTCCGAGCCAAAAGGCGTATAGAGAGATTTCCTCATGCAGTAATACAGAGAGCTTCCAAGCTAGACGCGCAAATATTCGTTTTCGTCGGGAAGGAAAAGGAAAGTCAGAATTTGTACATACACTAAATGGATCTGGAGTTGCGGTTGGGCGGGCTTTGATTGCAGTCCTTGAGAATTATCAGCAAAAAGATGGTTCAGTATTAATTCCTGACGCATTGCAACCATATATGAACGATCAGGAAATTATTGAACCCAACTGAAACTGACGTTAGTCGATAAGCATTACCGGAGGGATGGCCGAGCGGTTGAAGGCGGCGGTCTTGAAAACCGTTAGCGGGGA
>CAYFFV010000008.1:0-95476 GCA_964342695.1 uncultured Vicinamibacteraceae bacterium | reverse complement strand
CTAATGATGACAACCTTGGGTTTGCAGAGGCGGGTGCTGCTCTTGATCGATTACGAGAAGTGCAGGATCGTTTACAGGCCGAACAAACTGGGCGTTTGGAACGTGATATTGAAGATGCCTTAAAAAGAGCTAATCAGCTTGCTGCTAAGGAACGTGAAATTGAAGCTGATGTCAACGAACTTTCTGAACTTGATGATCAACAGCGTGCTGATCGTTTACGAAGTTTGATGGATCGGAAAGATGCGATGGAAAATGATGTTGCAGAACTAGAGCGTGATCTCGATTCAACGTCTGCAGAATTTCAGCGGGAAGAACGTGATGCATCGCGTCGCTTAACTGAAGCAGCGAATAGTATTAGGGACAATAAACTAAAGGAAAAGATTCGCTATTCAAAGGGTTTAGTTCGCAGTCGAGCTCCCGAAACTGCGAAGGCGTTCGAAACAGAAATTGGCAACGATATAGCCGATTTACAGGAAAAACTTGGTGCAGCTTCTGACGCCGTTGGAAACTCTGAGGGGGACAAGATGGCCCAAGCCCTCGACCAGACGAGGGATCTCATGCGCAGCCTTGAAACACTTGAACATCGGATGGCTCAAGAGAGTGAGCCATCAGGTGACGAAGAACAGGACGGAAGCCAGACATCGGGACAGGGGGGGCAGCAGGCTGAGGCTGGTCGTGCCGATGGACGTTCCGGTAAGGGAGACACAGTAGGTGAGTCCTTCACAGCGGATGGTTCAGGTGATCGACGGCCCGGTGTTTTTGATCCCCAAGACGTTCGACAGTGGCGAAGCGAATTCCAGGAACGCTTGGGTGAGGCCCAGGATATCCGGAGAATTTTAGAGGGAGAACAATTTTCTGCTGAGGATCTCGATGAAATCATTCAGCAGATGCGGGAATTTGATGATCAACGTTCATATCAAAGCGCGGAAATCCTCGCTGATTTGCAAAGATTAGTGTTAGAAGAATTAAAGCGATTCGAATATCGTTTACGGAGAGAACTTGATGTGGAGAGTCAAGATTTATATCTTGCATCATCGGATGATGTGCCACCAGGATTCCGAGAATTAATCGAAGAGTATTATCGTTCGTTATCCCAAGATAATTAACTAAGCCAGCCTCATTCAAATCTTGATATCGTGACCGGCACCCATCTTCATACCCTTGAACTCGATCCTCCCAGTCCCGCTCTAGGTTCTGTGATTTGGATGCATGGGCTTGGGGCTGACGCGACTGATTTTCTTAATGTTCCAGCCCAGTTGGGATTGCCAGCTGAATTTCCTATTCGATTCATTTTCCCTAATGCTCCCGAGATACCCGTAACCATTAATATGGGTACTGTAATGAGAGCATGGTATGACATCACTACTTTTGAACCACGTGCACAAGACGAAGCCGGGATACGTTTATCTGCTCAACACATTACCGAGCTGATTGATTTTGAGGTAACACGAGGGGTCCCAGCAAATAAAATTGTACTTGCCGGATTTTCACAAGGTGGCGCGATGTCTTTGTTTACGGGACTTCGATACCCAAAAACCTTGGCGGGAATATTATGTCTCTCGGCATATCTTCCCTTGCTGGAAGTTTTTTCTGGCGAAGTCAGTGGTGCCAATGCACGGGTCCCTATTTTTCAGGCGCATGGTGTCAAAGACACGATCGTTACCTATGTCAGTGGGCGACGGACTTGCGAACACTTAGAGTCTTCTGGATATCCTGTTGAGTGGCACGAATACGAAATGGCTCATCAAGTGTGCCATGAGGAATTGTGTGACATCGCCTCTTGGTTAAGAAATGTTTTTGAATTGTCATCTATTGTGGAGACGCAGGATGAGTAAATATAAATTAATCGCAACGGTATCCTGTTTAATAGTCTTGGTAGGATGCGAGAAAAAGGAGGAAGCCATCACTGTGGCACGCCCACCATTCACAAAAGTTCAGGATGTTGTAGATGTGGTTCACGGAATAGCCGTACCCGATCCGTATCGATGGTTGGAGGATCAGGATTCGCAAGAGACACGTGATTGGATCGACAGTCAAAATGATTATACGGATTCGTTGCTCAGCCAGTTGCCTGGGCGGGATGAATTGCGACAAACAGTAACACGTGTATTAGAGCGAGATTTTATTGGGGTACCTACCGAGCGAGGAGGACGATATTTTTTTAGTAAACGCCGCGCCGATCAACAGCTGTCGGTGCTTTATATGCGGGAGGGTGTTGACGGCGAAGATCATGTGATTTTGGATCCACATTCGTTGAGTTCCGATCATACGACAAGTGTTTCGCTTCGCGACATTTCCGAAGATGGAAAAATAATTGCATATGCACTTCGGGAAGGCGGCGTTGACGAAGTTTCAATTCGATTAATGGATATTGACAGTGGTGAGGAATATCCAGATGTTCTTCCGCCAGCCCGTTATGGTGAGGTTGTTCTAACTCCTGATAACAAAGGTTTTTACTACGAACGCTACGGAGACGTTCCGCCGAGGGTGATGTATCACGAGCTGGGAAGTGATACGTCGATGGATGTCAAAGTGTTTGGAGATGGATACGACATACACCATATTCCGGTCACAAGTCTGTCTGATAACGGGCGTTGGTTGGTCGTCCACGTCATTGAAGGCTCCTCTGGCCCTACGGAGATTCACGTAAAGGATTTGGATAATAATGGCGATTTTGTGACGGCAATCGCAGATGGTGTTTCTGAATCTTGGGCTGCATTTGCTGGAGAACAACTCGTCATTACTACGAATCTGGAAGCACCTAACAACAGAGTAGTGCTCGTTGATCCACGGAATCCTGTTGTCGAAGAATGGCGTGAAGTTATTTCTGAGCGAAAAAATATAGTGATTCAAAGAGCTTGGGGTCTGGGTAAGAAGCTCGCACTTTCTTACTTACAGGATGTTCAACCACGAATTGCGATCCACGAAATTGACGGTCAGCATTTGACTGATGTTTCTTTTGGAACAACGGGGTCTGTAGGAGGGGGTTCTGGTCAGTGGGATAGTAACGAGGTGTTTTTTAGTTTTCAGAGTTTTCATGTGCCGAGCACTATCTATCAATATGATTTAGAAATGGGTTCCCAACGTGTTTGGGCGCAAGTGCAGGCACCAGTGGCTGCGACAAAATATGAAGTCAATCAAATGTGGTTTCAGTCAAAAGATGGAACAGAAGTGCCGATGTTTGTTGTCCATAAGAGCGGTACTTTATTTGATGGAACGGCTCCAACGCTCTTGACAGGTTACGGGGGGTTCAATCTAAGTCGAACTCCGAGTTTTTCGCCGATGGCTACTACTTGGTTAGAACAAGGCGGTGTATATGTGGTGGCAAATCTTCGAGGTGGTGGTGAGTTCGGTGAATTTTGGCATCGATCCGGAATGCTTGAACAAAAACAAAATGTTTTTGATGACTTCATAGCTGCTGCCGAACACTTGGTTGCGAAAGGTATTACGACCTCGGAGCATCTTGCCATTCAGGGGGGGAGTAATGGTGGTCTGTTAGTTGGAGCCGTATCTAACCAACGCCCCGAGTTATTTGGTGCGGTTGTGTGTACGTATCCATTATTAGACATGGTTCGCTACCATAAATTTTTGGTCGCCAGTTTCTGGGTGCCGGAATACGGGTCGAGCGAAGACCCTGAACAATTTTCGTATATTAGGAACTATTCTCCTTACCATAACGTCCACGAGGGGGGGCAGTATCCAGCAACCTTGTATCTTTCCGGTGATGGGGATACACGTGTCGCTCCATTACATGCGCGTAAAATGGCCGCGTTGATGCAGGCGAGCAATGGCTCAGAATCTCCTGTTTTGCTCAGGTATCATACGCAAGCCGGTCACTCTGGAGGCCAACCGGTTAGTCAACAAATCGAGGAAATGGTTGATATCGTAAGTTTTCTGTTATGGCAGGTTGGTGGAGAATCCTGAATGAGAGAATTTAACTGTTCTACTTTCGGTTGCTTGGTGTCTGCTGGTGTTGTCCTTTTTGCTGCCGCCTGCAGCAGTTCAGAAAACATGTCGTTTTCGGATCCGGGACTGGAACCTGCATTAGTGTCTGGTATTGGCGTGGAAACTTTGATGGATGCCATACAGGTATTGGCTTCTGACGATTTTGAAGGTCGTGCTCCAGGCTCGTCAGGTGAAGCTAAAACCGTCGAGTACCTTAAAGAAAACTTTGAAGAGCTTGGGCTTGAGCCAGGTAATCCAAATGGCCAGTGGGTGCAGCCTGTACCTTTGGTCGGGTTGACTCCGCAGCCAGGAAATAGTCTGACGGTTTATCAAGATTCTGAACGACAGATTTTACAGCCAGGGGAGCATTATGTTGCGTGGACGAAACATGCAGTCAATGAGGTAACACTTGATGCCGAGTTTGTTTTTGTGGGTTACGGAGCTGAAGCACCAGAGTACGACTGGAATGACTTTAAAGATATTGATGTCGAGGGAAAAATTCTACTGTTTTTAGTTAATGACCCTCCAGTTCAGGGAATTTTTGGCGGACCAGCGATGACTTATTATGGGCGCTGGACCTATAAACACGAAATTGCTGCTGAAAAGGGGGCAGCGGGATCTTTCGTTATCCATGAAACCACAACAGCTGGATATCCCTGGGAAGTTGTAGGGAGCAGTCCTTACGGTGAGTCGTTTGATTTGGTTTCTCCTGATAAAAATTTGGGCCGGGCTGAAGTAGAAGGGTGGATTACACACTCAACGGCCAAAGACATTTTTTCCATGGCTGGGTACGACTTTGAAACTGCCAAGCAGAGCGCTGCGAGCGCGTCATTTCAACCTTTGGCCCTCGGGGTTTCAGGGACGACACGCGTTCGTAATAGCCTGCGGGCGATTGATTCACAAAACGTGGCAGCGAGACTTCCAGGAGTGGGCGCTCCGGATGAGGTCGTAATGTACGTTGCACATTGGGATCACCTTGGGGTTGACACCACTTTAGAGGGTGATCAAATTTTCAATGGTGCCGCAGATAATGCGACTGGTACTGCTGGTTTGATTGAAATCGCCAGAGCGTTTGTTCAAAGAGACACCCCTCCTCAAAGGTCGATTTTATTTCTAGCTGTTACTGCTGAGGAACAAGGCTTGCTGGGTTCTCGATACTATGCGGAGAACCCCCTGTATCCACCCGGAAAAACGGTCGCTGCTCTAAATATGGATGTGCTTAATACTTGGGGTCGCACTCGTGATTTGACGATTGTAGGAATGGGGCAATCTGAGCTTGACGCTGTGGCAGCAATTGTTGCTGAAGAACGGGGGCGTGAATTAAAACCTGACCCTGAACCCGAAAAGGGTTTCTATTATCGGTCAGACCATTTTTCCTTTGCAAGTGCAGGAATTCCGGCTTTCTACGTAGATCCAGGCATTATTTATTACGACAAACCAGACGGGTATGGCATTGAAAAACGTCGACAGTACACTGCTGAGGATTATCACGCTCTTTCAGATGAAGTAAAACCCGATTGGGATCTCTCTGGAGCAATTGAGGATCTAGCGTTTTATTATCAAATGGGTGTTCACTTGGCAACGGGAAATAAATGGCCGGCGTGGAGTCCAACAAGCGAGTTTCGCGCCATCCGTGAAACTCAGCGATGAACACTGTTTTAGTTTTTTGATCGGAACAGATAGACGTTCAACTACTCACAGATTCCAACTTGTTTTCTGCGTTTCTCCTCAGTGCTTCAATGCGGCGTAAAACAGGAGGATGCGAGTAATTTAAGAACACATGTAAGGGGTGGGGTGTAAGATTGGACAAGCTGTCGGCCGACAGCTTCTTTAGAGCTGAAATTAGGTCTTCTTCGCGACCAGTTGTTTCCGCGGCGAAGGCATCAGCTTCGAATTCGTTTTTTCGCGAGCTTCTATTCATGTACAGGGAAAGCACTAGCTCAATTGGTGTGAACAGTAGACCGAAGAATACGAAACCGGCGTAAAGTGATGAGTTGCTCATGTAGAACGCATCAAAAAGACCCTGTTGTTGCAAAACTAAAGCGAGTAAAAAAAACATTGCCCCGCTGTAGAGAAGACTCAGAATCATGCTCTTAAGAATGTGTCTCTTTTTATAGTGGCCTATCTCGTGAGCTACTACAGCGACAAGCTCGCCCACACTGTAATTTTCAACAAGTGTGTCGAAGAGACCGATACGTTTATTCTTTCCAAAGCCAGTAAAGAAAGCGTTCGCTTTCGACGAGCGACGAGAACCATCGACGACAAAAATTTCTTTTAGCGGAAAATCAGCTTTACGAGAGCAATTGAGAATCGCTTCATGCAGTTCACCGGATCTGAGTGGAGTGAAAGTGTTAAAAATTGGCATAATCCATGTTGGCGCAACAAATTGGACAACGAGAAGAAAACAACTTGTTGCTAACCAGCACCAGAGCCAGGCAGCGGAACCGCTCCATTCAAAGAACGCCAAAATGACAGACACAAGAATGCTTCCCAAAAGGATGGTTAGCACGAGTCCCTTCAGTTGATCAGAGAAAAAAGTTGCAGGAGTTGTGCGATTAAAACCGTATTTCTGTTCGATAACAAAAGTTGAATAAATATTAAAAGGTAACGCGAGCAGAGTAGTTGCTAACCATAAGGAGCCAATATAAAGGAGGCCATTAATAATAGAGTTGTACCCGAACCCCCGAATGATCTGGTCGAGCCAGTCAAATCCACCACCGAACCACCACAACAGAAATATAACCAATTGAATCGTATTGGTAATCACTCCAAATTGTGTCTGAGTGCGTGTGTAGTCTTGACTGCGTTGGTACTCTTGCGGTTCATAAGTGGCTTCAAATTCCTTGGGTACGGTTGGACTTTGTGCCCTAAGATTTAGAAACGTCGATGTGAAGGATAAGACGTACTCTCCAAGGATCGCTACGAGGACTATAAAACCAAAAGTATTCATAATGTTGTTCTAGTTTAACCGGTCTAGACGAGAAGAACCCAGACTATACTTGTGCAATGTTCAGGTGTCGAAGCTGTCAAACAAAGGAGTCCTGATGTCAGTGCCCTCTACTGCCTCATTCGAAATGACTATCGGCGGAAAACCCGCCGCATCTAACCAAACGATAGATGTGATTAATCCAGCTACGGGCGAGAATTTTAATTCTGCTCCAGAATGTTCTCCTGAACAACTCGACGAGGCGATGCTTGCAGCAGAAAGAGCTTTCACAGAATGGCGAAAAAGCCCTGAACGCAGAAGAGAGGTCCTCCGAGCTTGCGCCGAAGCTATTAATGGGCATGCGGAACAACTTTCCAACCTATTGACATTAGAGCAGGGTAAACCCTTGGCTAGTTCACGTATTGAAATACGGGGTTCCGCGAAATGGTTTGACTACACTTCAAAGCTGGAATGTCCGGTCGAGATCGCGCTTGACAATGATCGTGTCCGCATTGAAGTTCATCGGAAACCATGTGGTGTGGTGGCAGCAATTACTCCATGGAATTACCCCGTATCCTTAGCTGTTTGGAAAATAGCTCCCGCGCTTTTAGCGGGTAATACTATGGTTCTTAAGCCATCTCCTTTTACTCCGTTGTCGACTCTATTACTTGGAGAAATATTGAGAAATGTTGTTCCGGCTGGAGTGTTGAATATTGTATCAGGAGGTGATGCCTTGGGTGCCAAGATGACGGTTCATCCTTTGGTGCGAAAAATTTCTTTTACTGGATCTGTCTCAGCTGGAAAACTCGTAGCACGGGCAGCAGCGGACGATTTAAAACGAGTAACTTTGGAACTCGGAGGGAATGATCCTGCGATTATTCTTCCCGATGTTGAGCCTGCTGCCATTGCGAAACGGATTTTTTGGGGCGCTTTTGAAAATGCTGGTCAAGTATGTAGCGCAATTAAGCGAGTTTATGTGCCGACGGAAAAATATGAGGATTTTCTTCAACAAATAAGTTCAATTGCTAAAAAGGTGCAAGTCGGAAACGGTCTTGACGAAAGTACAAAAATGGGTCCTATAAATAATAAGCCACAGTTTGAACGGGTCACTGAACTTGTTGAGGATGCACGGGATCACGGTGCGCGTATCGTGACTGGTGGAAACCCGGTTGGACAAGCTGGATACTTGTATCAACCAACTGTTGTTGGGGATATTTCGGACGGCACACGGCTCGTTGATGAGGAGCAATTCGGTCCAGTTTTGCCAATCGTGCCGTACGAAAATGTTGAAGATGTAATTACTTGTGCTAATAAAACCCATTTTGGTTTGGGAGGGTCGGTTTGGTCGAATGACACCGATTTAGCAGTTGAATTAGCTGGGCGACTCGAATGTGGTACTACCTGGATCAATCAACATCTCAACATTCTTCCCCATGCTCCTTTTGGAGGAGCTAAATGGTCTGGAATTGGTGTAGAGAATGGGCCTTGGGGTCTTCTTGGTTTTACCGAAATCCAGACTGTTAATATTGCCAAGCCGACTAGCTAGATTGTAGTAGGTCTACCTTATAAATAATGAGGTAGGTTATATTGGCGTTAGTTAAAAGGAGAACCACCCGAAGATGTCGACAAATTTTCATTACCAGCCACTGTTTGAATTCGAACCCGATATCACACCGTATCGAAAACTAACAAGTGATGGTGTAACAATGGTTGAGATTGAAGGTCAAGCATTTCTTAAGGTTCAACCAGAGGCTTTAAGGTTGTTGGCGCACGAGGCTTTCGATGATATTGCACACCTTCTTCGACCGGGACATCTGGCGCAGTTGAGATCTATTCTTGATGATTCGGAAGCTTCACCGAATGATAAATTTGTGGCCCTTGAACTATTACGCAATGCGAACATTGCATCTGGTCGGGTCCTTCCCGGGTGCCAAGATACGGGCACCGCCATCGTCATGGCTCATAAAGGGGAGAAAGTACTAACTGGTGGTAACGATGCCAAAGCTTTATCCCAAGGTATTTTTGATGCTTATGAACAGCGAAACTTGAGGTACTCTCAACTTGCTCCGCAGGATATGTACACTGAAAAAAATACATCTTCTAATTTGCCAGCACAAGTTGAGATTTATGCAGAACCCGGTGATGAGTACGAGCTACTTTTTGTGGCTAAGGGGGGAGGTTCGGCAAATAAAACATTTTTGTACCAAGAGACAAAAGCGTTGTTAAATGAAAAGTCCTTGCTTGAATTTATTGAAAGTAAGTTAAAAACAATCGGAACCTCAGCTTGTCCCCCCTACCATCTGGCGCTGGTTGTTGGTGGCACGTCGGCTGAGTTCACAATGAAAACCGTTAAATTGGCAAGTGCCAGATATTTGGATCGTTTGCCGTCCACAGGAAACGAGTACGGTCGAGCTTTCAGGGATCACCGAATGGAAGAGCAAGTTTTAGAAATTGCACAAAAGATCGGTGTGGGAGCTCAATTCGGCGGCAAGTATTTTGCGCATGATGCAAGAGTCATCAGGCTCCCACGACACGGAGCGTCATGTCCTGTTGGATTAGGTGTTTCATGCTCGGCAGATAGACAAGCTCTAGCGAAAATAACTCGGGAAGGCGTGTTTCTTGAGCAATTAGAAGAGCATCCCGCTCAGTATCTTCCAGACGTTGCCGATAATCAACTGGAAGGGCGAGTCGTAAAGATCGATCTCGATCGTCCCATGGCAGAAATCCTTAAAGAACTCAGCTCTTACCCCGTAGCAACCCGATTGTCTTTGAGCGGAACTCTGGTTGTCGCGCGCGACATTGCGCATGCGAAATTGAAAGAAAGATTGGAGAAAGGCGAGGAACTTCCGCAGTACCTTAAAGACCACATGGTGTACTACGCAGGCCCAGCGAAGCGTCCGCAAGATCGGGTTTCAGGTTCTTTTGGTCCAACCACGGCAGGTCGAATGGATTCTTATGTAGAGCTTTTTCAGTCGCATGGAGGCAGTATGGTAATGTTGGCCAAAGGTAACAGGTCGGCATCGGTTACAGAATCATGCAAAAAGCACGGGGGATTTTATTTAGGATCCATTGGTGGACCTGCTGCGCGCTTGGCAGATCACAGTATTAAACATGTTGGAGTCCTCGAGTACCCAGAGCTTGGTATGGAGGCGATCTGGAAAATCGCAGTCGAAGATTTCCCCGCTTTTATAGTAGTTGACGACAAAGGTAACGATTTTTATTCTCAATTGATGTCGGCAAAGCCTGCAACATTGATCCGATGATCACACGTCTTGTTGAACGTAAAGGGTTCCTTATATTTGACTGCGCTGGTTCCAAGTAAAACCCAAATACAGCCATTCACGCATAGACAAATCCTGCTTATTTTTTCTGGGTTGATGACAGGATTACTGTTGTCAGCACTCGATCAGACTATTGTCGCTACGGCACTTCCTAAAATTGTTGGCGAACTTGGGGGCCTTGATTATTACTCATGGATCGTTACGGCGTATTTGTTGAGTACAACCGTTAGTACACCCCTGTATGGAAAGCTTAGTGATTTATATGGCCGGCGGTTAATGTTCCAAGTCGCAATCTTAGTGTTCGTGGCTGGCTCATTGTTTGCCGGTTTGGCACAAGGAATGTTGCAACTAATTTTTTGTAGAGCTGTTCAGGGTATAGGGGCTGGTGGACTAATGGCGATGACGTTTGCGGTAGTAGGAGATGTGGTGTCTCCACGACAACGCGGGCGGTATATTGGTCTGTTGGCGGGGACATGGGCATTTGCAAGCGTCATTGGTCCACTTATAGGTGGATTCATAGTTGACAACATGTCTTGGCGCTGGGTCTTTTTGATTAATCTGCCAATCGGAATTGTCGCTTTTGCTGTTACCTCGAGCGTTCTTCGTCTGCCCACAGTGTATCGATCGCATCGTATTGATATTGAAGGTGTTCTGTTTTTGGTGGGTGGGGTAAGTGCAGTTTTATTAGCTTTGGTTTGGGGAGGGACAGAGTATCCATGGTCTTCATCAATCATTCGAATTTTATTGATTAGCGGAATGAGTTTGCTCGTTATATTTATATGGTGGGAGGACAGAGCGGCCGAACCGATTTTGCCATTGCGACTCTTCAAGAACTCCATATTTAGCGTGAGTTCGGCCCTCGGTTTTCTGACTGGTTGCGGAATGTTTGGGGGTGTTATCTTTCTTCCACTTTTCTTGCAGGTCGTTTTGGGTGTTTCGGCAACTAGTTCAGGGTTGTTGTTGTTGCCTTTGACAGCCGGGGTAGTGATTGGTTCGGTTGGGTCTGGACGCGTCATTAGTCATACGGGACGTTATCGGATTTGGCCGATCGGGGGGCTAGCATTTGCCGCTGTCGGGATGTTCTTGTTATCCCTAATGACTGCCGAGACATCTTTCTTTGCTAGTTCACTCTATATGTTAATTATGGGTTTGGGTGTTGGGTCCACGATGCAAGTCACAATTCTTGTTGTTCAAAATGCCGTTGATCATAGCGATCTAGGTGTGGCCACGTCGGCTGCGCAATTTTTCAGGCAAATGGGCGGGTCGTTTGGTGTGGCTGTGTTCGGTTCGATTATGAATTATCGTTTAGCTGCTGATCTTCCGTCCAGAGTGCCTCCAGAGGCTCTAGAGAAGGTTGGTGGGCGGTTGAGTGAATTTCTAAGCAGTCCTGAAGTTATTCGGTCGTTGCCCCAAGCGGTCTCATCTGGGGTGATTGAATCTGTTGAGCTAGCAATAAACACTGTGTTTATCTGGGCAGTTCCGCCGATGGTCCTTGGGTTTGTCTTGGCGTGGTTTCTGCAAGAGATTCCGTTACGCGAGACGATTGACACGTCTAGTGTCGTTGAAGGGGCAGGGGAAGTCTTAGACAAATTCTCAAACGGTTCAGAATCGTCTACAAGTCGGGAAGCATGATGCAAATCGGTTGCGACGATGTCGGTTGTGGTGAACCAGTTCTTTTGTTGCACAGTTCGTGTTCTTCTAAGCGACAATGGCATCCTATTATTAAAAGTCTTCGCGACAGTTTTAGAATCGTGGCTCCAGATCTGTTGGGGTACGGGGACACGGATTTTCCTGCCAACCCAGAAACGTTTTCCATCGATGACGAGGTTATGCTCGTTGAATCACTGCTAGATAAAATAGAGACTGAGATTCATGTCGTGGGACATTCCTATGGAGGAGTGGTTGCTCTTGCCGTTGCCATGAAATTTCCTGAACGGATAAGAAGTTTGGTTTTACATGAACCCGTTGTGTTTCAACTGACAAGAACTGAAGGACTCGGATGTGTCGCCCGAGAAATCATGGACCTGTCGTTGGTTTTGCAAAATAAAATAAACAATGGCCGGTATGTCGATGCGGCTAGGGTGTTTCTAGACTATTGGCAAGGTGAAGGTTCTTGGGTGGCGTTACCTAGTCGTGTCCAGAATGAATTGTCCCGCGTAATTTCAAAGTTACCTTTAGAGTTCCGAGCCATTTTTGAGACTCCGTATCTGCTAAAAGAATATGCGCAGTTGAAACAACCGATTCTTGTTTCTGCTGGAACCGTTGGAACGCCAACTGCACAGAAAATTACTAAAGTGTTAGCAGAAGGTATCGGGAGCAAAAAACTACGATCCCTTGAGAAGGTTGGACATCTAGCACCTATTACGCACCCTTCTATGATGCACTCATTGATCTTGGATCACCTTAAAGCTAATCCGATTGCAGGTTTTAGAAAATAAGTGCCCCGATCGATTATCCAATGAACCAGCTATCAATCCAGTGTAGCTAATTGTTCTTGGTTAATTAAGGTTGACTGATTTTGAAAGATTGCGTTGAACAATAATTTAAAAGTAGCTCGAGTTTGTGCGCGGAATGTCACTTGACTCCCCAGGGTTACGACGTTTCCCTGACCTACTGCGAAGGAAGCGACGTTTACTTTATTTCGGAGAAGTTCTCCCCCTAAAAGCCAGCCACTGGCAGTCATATCTTGAACATCAGGATAGCGAGATATTATTTCAGCTCCGATGTTGAAGCTCGAGGTTAGGTTGTACGCCTGATCAAGACGGAAGAATATGGGCCAATTTGTTGGCATGCCGAATCCAACTGGATGATTTGGATTATGTTCCTGCTTGAGTAGGGAGCCTGGACAATAAAAAACAGATGTTGGATCGACGGCGTCGCGTAATGTAGCTGTAGATTCAGCAGGATTCCGAAATGCATTTGTGAGGCGACGCGTTAATTCACTTTCTGGTAACGCTTGATCGTTAGTTGATCTCGAGGTAGTTACTGTAGCTAGGTTCGCACTTGGTAATACTGGTTCTATTGGAAGATTAAGAAGTTCGCGTGCTGTTTCAACGGCATTACCTAAGGCAATAAGAGTGCCGCCGTCTAAAACCCATTGGCGGAGCTGTACCCAACCGCTTTCACCGATTCCAAACGCCCAACTCCACGAGTCGTCGTGGCGACGAGGATTAAGCCCGGTAACAATGCGTTGGCGGGTGGTTCCTGAAGGCAGTACGATGACATCGTATTTATCAGACAAAGGTCTTGAAAAGTCATGAGCTGAAATATCTTGGTGGGCAATTTCATATTCTTCGAAAAGCCATTTCATCCAACCAGCCGGTATATTGTTTGCAGCGCGCCATAGCCCCACACGTGGTTTGGTCTTGAGTCGATAAGCGTGAACTGGTAGTGGTTGGTCGAGCCCTGATACTGACAGCCCTGTTTGGTTGGCTACTTTTCTAAGAATATCCTCAACCTGTTCAGTAGCAGGAATAATCCACGTACCAGGATTAAACGTTTTATCTTCCGATAAAGTGACTTCGCTGGCTGCCCGAAAGATCTGAATACCAGCAGTCTGTAGACGTGAGGTGGCCACAAAGCTCGCGTTCGATGATGGAGAAATAGCATAAGCCCATTTAGGTTTTGAGGGAAACGGTGTCTGGGGAACGATAATTTCTGAGAGAAGTTCGAAATTACCTTTCACGGGTTCTTCTATTTTTCTAACGTCGACTCCCATCATCAAACCAAGTGTATGTGCTGTTACGTCGTATGGGGGAACGGGAGGCCCACCCGGATAACGTCTCAGATCCGGGTACGATTGTTTTTCCAGCATGGTCTTTGCAAACGCGCCATATGGTTGGGCGAGCTGAATGAGCCAAGACTCTTTGGGGTACGTTTCCCCGTCTACCGTAAAGGCAGTTTTTGCGCGATGTATTTCAACTTCCGCAAAATCAAGTATTGAAAGAAGCCTGAAGGTTTCGAAAGGATCGTGTTGTGTGGCCGGAATCACAAATGCATGGGGGCTTTGGTTGTAGTCGACCCAATCTTTATGAACCTTAAAAAAATTTTCAAGCCATTGCGATCGATATTTCGCCATTTGTTGAAGGCCGGCGAACACGATAATCTGCCCGTAGTCAACAATATCAGCTAGTCGCCATACATTCTTGTCATACGGTACGGGGAAATTAGCCCGTGGCCGTTGAGGGCCTAAGGGCCGCCCAAGACCCGTCAGGTTATAAAAGGGATCGGCTAAACGGGCGCTTGCGATTTCTGTAAGGATCCGTGGTTGGCCATGGTACAGCATGTACTGTCTTGCTGGTGACCACAGATCGTACTGGTCATCGTAGATTACTCCCTTTTTACCTGCGCTAATCAATGCTGACGACATTGCTGTGCCGATTTGTTCTTGTCCTTTGATGAGGAGAGGATGAATATTTTGGTCATATGGTTCTTGAAAAGGGGGCACAAAGATTCGAGCGCCGTGGGGTCCCATCTGGTGCATGTCATGGGTAACCTGAGGTTTGTATTCTTTATGGATCTCGATGGCTAATTGTGTTTCCTTTTGGGTAAACATAAACCAGTCGCGATTATCGTCATGGCCTGTGTAGCGATGATAGAGATCAGGGTAAAGGCGACTATGGTTTGTTCCTTGGGTCTCATACCAATGATCAACCACAAGAACTTGTCCGTCAGGGTTTTGCGAAGGTACTAAAAGAAGAACGGTGTTGTTAAGGATTTCATTGATTTCTGCAGAATTTTCTGTTGCAAGCCGGTGCGCTATTTCGATGATGCTTTGCCCGTTCCCAACCTCATTTGAATGGATCGTGGCGTAAAGGAAATAGAATGGAACACCTTCTTCCGTTAATAGTTTTGCGTGATCCGGAGAAATTTTTCGAGGGTCAGAGAGTTTGTGGTTAATTTCGATTAATCGGTCCAGCCGCGCTAAGTTTTTTGGGGAGCTGAACTTCACAAGTACGTACGGATTATTGTTTGTTGTTTTGCCCCTCTCTTCAAAGTCAACACGGTCAGACAGATCAGCAAGGTGGCGGAAATATTCTAGAACCCTTGGATAACGCGCTAATTCACCGTCCGTCCCGATTTTAAATCCAAAGAATTCTGAGGGTTTGTCTATAGATTGGGCAAAAGCAGTAGGTGAAAGTAGTGACGCTAAGACTAATAGACCAACAGCGAGGAGACACGAGTATTGCCTAGGTGTATTTCGCATGAATTCAAGAGATATTATGAACGACGCAAGTATCGAGGATACCATGGGGTGGCATAGACTTGTGGAATCCGTTTTAAATACCGTCGTTTTTGTTAGAGGAGTAGTAGACACATGGTGTCTTTGACGAACAGGTTGATAGGCGTAGCTATTATTTGGTTGTTAATCTTCGATTGTCTTCCAGCGTTGTCACAAGAAATTCAGGACAGCGCACACCAACGTGTTCCCGCAGACTTTATGAGTTTTCGTGGCGCTGAATGGCTAGAACGAGATAGTAGAGAGACAGAAGAACAGCCGGAGAAAGTACTTGAGGTCATGCAGTTAAAGCCTGGTGATGTCGTTGCCGATGTTGGCTGTGGTTCGGGATATTATGCGCGTCGTCTATTTAGGCTTGTACAGCCTGGCGGGGTTGTTTACTGTGAAGATATTCAGCCTGAAATGCTTGAAATTATGGTGGAAATAGCTGCTGATGAAGGTGTTGATGGTATTCAGCCCGTGCTTGGAACCTCAACTGATTTGCAGTTGCCAGCGGGAGAAGTCGATTGGGTGATCATGGCAGATGTCTACCATGAAATGTCTAAGCCAAAGGTTATGTTGTCTGAAATTAAGAAGTCGTTGTCGACTAGCGGTCAAGTCGCTCTTTTGGAATATCGTGGAGAGGACGGGACAGGGGACCAAATTAAGGCCGATCACGTCATGTCAGTGCGACAGGTGATGCGAGAGTGGAACGAGGCAGGATTTCATTTAAAAGCACTACATGAGTTTCTCCCGACCCAGCACTTGTTTTTCTTTCAAGCAGGGAGCGAGGGTGTAGGGGATAGCATCCAGCATCTTGATTTATTTCGAGGGCTAGACGATGGAATGTTGGAGATTGGGTCTGTGGTTCTTAAAGACTTAACAGTGGAGTTTCGTATTCGGCGACGTTTAAATCAAACGGTTGTGGTTACCTCTCCGGCGGCAACTTTTTTTCAGACAGAAGAATCTGTGACCGATTTTGTCTCGCGTAGAGATGCTTGGGTATTGCTTGATACGGATGCTTGGGTGACATGGTCTTTTCGGGTCGTGTCACTTCAAAAGGATCTCGCATGGCCAAGTGGAGACCGCCAGCTACGAGTCCTTCCACGAAGCACCTTTACGGATGTTGCTAATCTCATGGATCATATCCAAGAAGGAACCTATACAGTCGATGATTCACCGACCTTATATCCACCGAGGGCGTTCGAGGTCGAGCAGGCCGCGGTTTGGATAGTCGAAGAGAACAGTAGTTACGTGGACCTCGTACAAGGCTTGTCAGGTTCAGCTTTTCCGGAAGAATATGCGATTGCTTTCGCCCTCGTGTTTTGTGATTTAGCTGGTATTGATATTCAACGCCTTTCGGTGTGGGAGAGTCGGGACGAAATTTTTCAGACATTAAGGGATCCCGGTCTCAATTATTGGTACGAGAAGAAATCAGCTGAGTACTAAGAAGCGTCCCCCTTGACCGCCCCAAAATTTTTCACACGAAGAAAGAAAAACCAGAAACATTTAAATTTTTATAATATGAGTAGACACAACTCATATTATATGAGTAATAATATTTATGTTGTTTTTATAACATTTTATGAAGGGAGTAAAAAATGATGAGTTTGACTCAATGGAATCCGTTTGATGACTTGATTAATTTAAATCGAGGTCTAGATAATATCTTTTCTTACCGAACCCAACGCGAGACTACAGATGGACGGCCGATGGTTCCTGCGACTGAAATCACTTCAGACACCGATGGCTGGAACGTTAAAGTCGCTCTTCCTGGGATCGACACAAATGATGTTAGTGTCGACGTGAATGACAATATCTTGACGGTCACAGGTGAGAGAAAAACCAAAGATAATGGCGCTGATTCGTATTTATCTGAGATCATTTATGGCCGATTCGAGCGAGCCTTTAGACTACCGTCAAAGGTTGATACGGAGGCGGTGTCTGCCCGATTTGCTAACGGGATGTTGGACTTGAGGCTACCGTTATCTGAAGAGGCAAAAACGAAACGGCACATCGCTATTATTGAAGATGCTTAAGTGAGTGTTGGGTTTTGAAATTAAAATATCAGCCGAAAGTGATCAAATTATAAGGTGTGGTATGAAGGTAGTACCACACCTCAGTTCTTGCGACGAAAGTCCCTGTTATTTTTCGTCGCTATTCAGTTCTGCAGCTTCCTTGGCTTTTTGTTCTTCGTCCAAAAATTCTTGCTGCCAATCTGGAGGCGCCTGAGGTCCGGCTACCATACCAGCCAAGTCCGCATCATGGTCAGTCGGGCGGGGCGGGGCCGCTTCTCGACGTGCACGAACGTCAGCGCGTCGCTGATCTTTCATTTTTGAACGCTCAAGACGGGCACGTTCTCTCTGACGTTTTGTCTGAGTTGGTCGACCGCGATTTGCCATAGTCACCTCCCACGGTGGTTGTCATGCACTTTAACTAATGCGCATCATATGTACTATTTTAACAAAGCTGTCGAGAATGACTACTATCACTTAGTAAGAGGAGACTGAAATAAGCTTGCCAGTTCGTTTTCTGATGACTGAAACGTTATTAACTAGAAGTTCGCTACTAGGGCAAAGGTGATGAGGTTGTCCATGCGGTCTAAGTCGATATTTACGATTGAACCAGATGGTATATTTTTAAAATTTACTAAAGGGATTGCTATAAGAGACGGCTGAAAGTCGTAAAGAAGCTGCCAGCTAAATTTCAGAGCTAATTGGCTAACGAGATTAACGGCAATTGAATTGACAAAATCTATGCGAAAGTCAGAAACGTCTGAGAGATTTTCATCTGCAAGAAGCACACTGGTAAATGTGGTATTCGAATTGAACGTCAAATCGTAATCGTAAGATAAGCGAATGCCTGCAAATCTGTTCTGTCCTTCAGGATTCTCGATCACATCATCTTGAATGGTGTAGCTCACGCCATACGATGTTCGAAGACCTGTACGATTTGTCTCAAAAAAGGTGTTTCCAAGTCCTGCACCAATTGAATACCGATTTTGAATTCCTGCAAATGTATTCCTTTCCCATCCCGAGCTTGTGTACCAGAATGTACGAGGGCTCATCGCTTGATCGTAGCGAGCCCGCGCATAATCACTTTTCGCGGTCAGAGATGTCACGGAATTCTTTACGATTTGGAAATTTTTCGGTGAGTCTCCTACCGCGGAACGGATCACTTCTGTTGATTCGGCGCGCAGGCTACCGATATCAGTTGTAAAAGTGGAGTTGTTCCATTTGTATATCAATTCATTCTTAAAACCGATGGTTCTTGCTGCAGAGTTACCTTCGGTAAAAACAGCAGTTAATTCGGCTGTGTCAGACCACCCCAGTTTATTTTCATTGTCTTGTGCCCAGGAGTTTGCTGTTCCCAACAAAAAGATGAATGTCGAAAAAGTGATCTTGGAAAGTATTAATATTGATGGATGGTTCGACATGATCGGGGTTGAAGCGATGTCTTAAAAAGAAAGTTATTTTTTCCCTATACATTTCCAAGTTTAGTCGCCGTCATTCTTGAACACGAGTTCTTCAGCTCCTAAGAAATCGATTACATGCGCAAAGGTTTCCTGTCCAATTAAGAACCCTTGTTTGATCGTGTGTTGATTTTGTTCCATGAACAAAGACATTTGTGACCTCGTTTCGCTTCCTGAAGACGGGGCAAGTAGAATACCGGCAACGAAACCACACGATAATGAAAAAAATGTTACAAAAGGCAGAGTAAGCAATTTTTTTAACATGTTTACCTCATTGATTGTCAGTTGGAGCACTTTCACTCAGTTATATCGGTCGCTGGAAGGTTTTCATTTGATAATTAAGGGTCAGTAATTGTTAACTTAGTAATTAGAAAGACAGCTTGAAGACACGCTTTGTGCGAAAATCTGATCAAGATATTGTTAATGAGACGATAAATGTCTAAAAATTTCAGCAAAACTTGGGTTTTGTTACCAGTGATTGCCTCTCTCGCGAGCCAATGTGACGAGACACCGCGTGGAACCGTACCCACGAGTATAACTACTGTAGAAATCGCTTTAAGTAGTACGTTAGCTTCGTCCGTCGGAGAGAGTGACGATATTAACGATTGTTTAATGCGTTTGGGTACTACGGGAACGCATGTTCGTCCAAGTTGGCGGGATAATAGTCAGACTTCCGAGTTTGATCCAGAGCATGTTTCCTTAATCAAAATGTCTGCAAACAGGTTCGTTGCTACTTTTAATGATGTTCCCGTAAATGTTCAGACCACGCTGACTGTTCATGATGAGAACGAATGTAGACGAAATCCCATAGCTACGGGCGTTGCTGAAGTTATGAACCGTCCTGCTGATGGACGAGTGGTAGATGGCGTGACAGCAAATGGTACACCTCTTAACACTGTTGTCGGAAACAATGCGCTCTTACTTACCGTTGGTGCTGATGGCACTGTCCTTCAATAACTCATCAATATGATGGCAAATAAGTTTATTGTTGTCTCTTTCGTCATGGCTTGGATGACAATTGTTTCTTCTATTTCAGCACAGGAACATGACGCCGTAGTGATTCAAGCTATTAAGGAAGAAGGCCTGCAGCGATCGCAGGTAATGGATGTGGTGGGGTGGTTGAGTGATGTATATGGCCCAAGGCTTACTGGTTCACCTGCGATCGAAGAGGCAAAGAAGTGGGCAATGACTCGTTTGCAACAGTGGGGTGCAGATAATGTGCACGAAGAACGATTTCCTTTTGGTCGAGGATGGTCGATTGAACGGTTTCATGCCCACATGACGGAACCACAGATAATGCCTCTCATAGGTTTTCCGAAGGCTTGGAGCAGTAGCACGAAGGGTACCGTAACGGCTGATGTTGTAAGCATTGATATTAAGACGCGACAGGATTTCGCTCAGTACCGAGGAAAATTACTTGGAAAAATTGTTCTTCCGCAACTTGCACGTGAAGTTTGGATGCTTGAAGGTGAACTGGTTTTGAGGATGGATGACAATTTACTACAAAAGGCAGAAGTTCCGATTGACAGGACTTCGGCGAGGACGGGCTACGCTTCGCCGAGGATGACAAGCACATTTTTGGAGGAACTTCGACAATTCTACGTTGATGAAGGAGTGGTCGCTGTTATCGATCGAGGCAGTGATGTGTTTATGGTCAATGGAGCTCCGAGTGGGAGTCGTCTTTCTTGGCCTACCCAACGAACGGATGGAGGAACTGTGTTTGTTGGTCGAGGTGGTTCTTGGGATAAAGACGCCGGTATCGTGGTGCCATCCGCGACGATAGCAGTGGAACACTACAATCGGATGGTTCGACTTTTAGAAAGAGGATTGAAAGTACGAGTCGAAATTAATATCAGTGCGCGTTTTCATGAAGAAGAGGAGACACTAAACGGTTTCAATATTATCGGTGAAATTCCTGGTTCGGATCTGGCCCACGAAATAGTTATATTGGGTGCCCATTTTGACTCGACCCACGCGGCTACAGGTGCTACAGACAATGCTGCTGGAACTGCAGCGATGATGGAAGCGGTGAGGATTTTAAAGGCGGTCGGAGTTGTTCCTAGGCGAACTATTCGAATTGCGTTATGGGGAGCAGAGGAACAGGGTCTATTGGGATCAAGAGAGTACGTAAGACATCATTTCTCTGATCGAGGAGCCGGATTACGTAAACCGGAGCACGCCTTGTTATCTGCTTACTACAATCTTGATAATGGCGCTGGAAGAGTCCGTGGTCTGTGGTTACAGGATAATGATGCAGTCGGAAGAATTATAGAACCTTGGTTAAGCCAGCTAGCAGACCTTGGCGTGTCAACGTTGGGTTTGCGTTCTCCCACGGGCACTGATCATATTTCCTTTGACGAAGTTGGTCTGCCTGGGTTTCAGTTCATGCAGGATCGTCTGGAATATAACTCCCGAACCCATCACTCAAACATGGACTTTTTTGACCGAGTACAAAAAGAAGATGTAATACAGATGGCGATCGTAGCAGCTGTTTTTGCTTATAAAACTGCGATGCTCGACGAACGTTTTCCCCGCAAGGAGTCGTCAATCAGACAATAAGTGAGGGCGATGTGAATATTCAACGGCACTTTTATCTAAACTGTATTCTTCTTGCTTGTCTCCTGCTCCACGGCTGTCAAAATAACGATATAGGCGAAGTTCCTGAACCCAGTTCAGTTCCCACTGTCTCGGATGTTATCCCGCTAGATGAGGTTAAACCGAGCCAAAGTGGTTCCATATTTCAAGCTGTCGCCAATACAGAAATTAATGTTACTTATGATCGTCCTGTCGCTCGAGGAAGAGAATTATTTGGTGGCATTGTTCCATACGATGAAATCTGGAATCCTGGTGCCAACGATGCAACAAAAGTCTCCTTTAGCCGTTCCGTTACTGTAAACGGATTTTCGCTGCAGAAAGGTGATTACAGCATTTGGATGATTCCTGGTCGAAACGAGTGGAAGGTCATGTTTAATCGTGCCGCAGACGTTTATCATCAGCCGTACCCTGGCGAGGAACATGAGGAGCTTCGACTTACAGTTATCCCGAGAATCGGTGAGCACATGGAAACATTGGCATTCTACTTTTCGACTGTTGAAAAGAAAGATGCCGAATTGCGGATGCACTGGGGAGACACAATTATACTGTTGGCAATTTCGGTGCCATAACTGTATACAACACCTGATACTTTTTATGTAGTAGGAGCGTGCACGGATGAAACATCTTAAACGACCAACGATTCGAAGTATGTTTTGTATGTTTCTTTTTCTTTTTGTCTTCAACGTGCATGCGATAGTCACAGCCCAAGAGTGGGTGGCTTCGTGGGGCTCGTCTATGCAGGGTGTATCACCTGAAGATTGGTCGTTGACTGATGCGTCAATCCGTCTGATAGCGCGGTCGTCGATTTCTGGAGATCGTGTGAGGATTAGGCTTGAAAATACTTATGGGCAGGAGGCGTTGCAGATTAAAAAAGCTTCGATAGGTATACAAAACATTACGGCGTCATTAGTTGAAGGTTCGCTCAGAGAGATTCGATTTGCAGGCTCAGATGGAGTGAGGATTGACGCAGGTAATTATGTTATTAGTGATCCCATAACACTATCCGTTCAGGCAGAGCAGAGTCTCGCGGTCACGTTGTATATTTCCGATGCAAATGTCCGAAGCAGTATTCACCGAGGTGCAATTACAACGTCCTATATCACGGAAACAGGTGCTGGCGATCGGACTGCAAACATTAATGGCGAACCATACGTGTTAACGACCACATCGATGCATTGGTTGTCTGCTGTGGAAGTGTTTTCTTCTTCGGCGGCTGGTGCCATTGTTGCATTTGGCGATTCAATCACAGATGGATCGTGTGCGACCGTAGACGGACATGACCGGTGGGAGGATGTTCTTCACACACGACTCTTTGAATCTATGAGCAGCCCTCGTCTCGGCATGATTAACGCTGGGATTGGTGGGAACACGGCGATTCGTGTGCCGCCCGTGACAAGTACTCCTGCTGTCGAACGCATGGACAGGGATGTTCTGAGTCTTTCTGGAATCACACATTTAATAGTGTTTCTTGGTACTAATGATCTTCGAAGAGGAGCGACGTCACAACAAGTTATAGAAGGCCTTGAGGAGATCATAACCCGAGGAAAGTTTAAGGGCTTAAAGGTCATTGCTGCGACCATCATTCCACGAAATCCGAGACCAAGACGCGGGTTACCTGCTGACTTAGGGTTTGGAGAGGAAGAAAACGTACGGCGTCACAACATTAATGAGTGGATTCGACAAAATGATGTATTGGATGCAGTGCTAGACTTTGATTTAGTCGTTAAAGATGCTGAAAACATGGATCTGATCGATTCAAATTATGACTGCGATGGTATCCATCCAAACATATTTGGATATGCGGCGATGGGCCGGTCGATCGATTTGCAAATTTTCAATTAAGATTCTTGTCATTTGTCGAGGATATAGATGCGAGTATGTTATGGAAGTGCCATTGTCTCTTTTATTGGATTGCTGGTGGTGAACTCTTCTAGTGCATTGAGTCAGTCAAAGACAGTGTGGGACGGTATTTATACTTCAACACAGGCAGCACGCGGGGAAGTGTTATATCAAGAGTGGTGTGCAAGCTGCCATTCCCCGGACTTATCCGGAGGCGACTTGGCTCCTGGGCTAGTGGGTGGTGAGTTTGTGTGGAACTGGAGTGGATTAACCGTCGGCCAATTATTTGAACGTTTAAGGATTTCAATGCCACAGGAGAATCCTTCGGCGGTAACGAGGGCACAGAAGGCTGATATCTTGGCGTTTATGTTTCAAGCCAATGATTTTCCAGTTGGTGAACGGGAACTTGCTGATCGCAATAATATATTAGATCAATTTATGTTTGAGGCGGTTCAGCCGTAAACTAATTTCGGGGAGGAAAAGTGAAAACAGTTCCTAAACTTACGTTGGATGATGCGCGTGTCATTATGGAAGCAGCGGAAACTAAAGCCCGTGAAATCGGAGTAGATATGGATGTTGCTATTACTGACGATAGCGGGAATTTGTTGATGTTTCATCGTATGGATGATGCTCGAATAACAAGTATTGACGTTGCAATTAATAAAGCTTTTACAGCGGCAGCAGCTCGTCGTTCTACTAGGGCTTACGGAGAGGTAAGTCAGTCAGGCGGGCCTGCTTTTGGTATTCATGTGAGTAATCAGGGGCGGTTTATGATCGTTGCTGGGGGGGTGCCTTTATTTGTTAATGATCAGATTGTTGGTGGCGTTGGATGCAGCTCGGGCCATCCTGATCAAGACGAGGAAGTAGCCCAAGCCGGCATCGATGCTTTTATCAAAAGCATCTCAAGTTAAGTGTTTTAGGCAGAGTTTTCAGACAGAAGAGCACTATCTATTGCTGCCTGTAGTTTTGTTTTGTCTGCAAGGCCTACAATCGATTCAACTACCTCGCCATTTTTAAAGAGAAGCAAAGTAGGAATAGAACGAATACCAAACTGCATAGCAGTATTTGGATTGTCATCAACATTGAGTTTGCCGACGACAATTTTGTCTTTGTAATCTTGCGCTAATTCATCCACCGTCGGTGCTATCATTCGACAAGGGCCACACCATTCAGCCCAAAAGTCGACTAGCACGGGAACTGTTGATTTAATAACTGATTGATCGAAGTTGTTATCGCTAAGTGTTTCTGTATGTTCTCCCATGTCGGTCCTTTTTTGTAATGATTGCTAATAATTCCATTGTACCGCACTAAGTAAGTAGTGCGCACTCCTTCAAGGAACAATCTGCGATTGAGAAGCGTCAAAACTGAGTAACACTTTGCCGCTGTGGTCCCATCGTTCAATTAGACGACTTTCAGGAAATGATGTCATCAGTGTGGAGCCTGGTTCTCGAAGTATTACCACAATAATAGTTTTTCCGTCTTGAGACAAAGTGGCTTGTTCGTAAAAACCTGGGCGGCCAACATTGGTTCGTCGTCCCGTGCTGAGTTCAATTGTTGCGAGCTGGCTCGTGAAATAATAGGAAAACGTTTCTGTGTCTGTATCCTCTGAATGAGTATCTGTGGTGGGGGGTGAACCTCTGGCGGATCTAAGAAATTTACATAGCATGCCCGCGCTGTTTGTAAGCCATTGGCAGGGTTCTCCGGATGTTGCGTTCAATGATGCAGATGTAAGGGGACGAGGAATTCCACTATTGATATCGAGCACCCACTGTTCCAAACCCGTATCTCTGAGGACTGCGTACGAAAGAAAACGTTCGTCAGGTGAATATCTGATCCAACCTAAAGTTGTATTAAAAGGGGCCAGTATTTCATGTTTAAGGTTACGTTCGATTTCTATTACAGTGATTTGATCGATTGATTGAGAAGGCCAGGCAGTATTGTTTCTTGTGTTAATGTGCAATTTTCCGGCCTTCCAGAGATTATCCTTGTCAACGGAGTTGGGTTCTATTCGATATTGCGAGATAGCAACAACATTTCCACTGGGACTTGTTAAGATGGCATCCGATTGACCATTGAATTGATCAGTTTGAGCTTTTGTAGATTCAAAATAGGCTCCAACTGTGGAAACAAGGAGCATTCCCCAGCATAAAGTTTTATTTATCTGTGGTTTGGAGGTAAATATACGTTTAGTTTGTAACACAATGGAGTCTCGTAAATAATGAAAATTTTGGTTCATGTAGCTAATTAAGAGAATTTAACATTAAGTTGACGTCTATCTCTAGAAAAGTATGTTTTCCTTAAGAATTCCTCGCGATTTGACAGTGAATGCTGTGAGTCGTTGTATTAGCGAACTTGGCTCAGATGTCGACACGATTATAGATCTGACAGTGTCAAATCCCACAGAAGTGGGATTTACACTTCCTGATGATTTTCTTAGAGAGATTGCCGGGTTCGAGGTTGGGCGATATAAACCCGAAGCGTACGGCCTTTTGTCGGCGCGGCATGCTGTGGCTAGGTATCTGAAAAGTCTGGAAATACAGGTTTCTTCATCTCAGATCCTACTTACGACAGGTACTAGTGAAAGTTATGGTTACCTGTGTAAATTATTGTGTGACCCTGGCGACGCTTTACTCGTTCCTCGACCGGGTTATCCATTGTTTGAGCATTTAACTAGCTTGGAAGGGGTTGTCACGATTCCTTATCAACTTGGTTATGAAGGCTCTTGGAAGATAGATCTCGCGGGCTTTGAGCGCGCGATAAATTCCGAGGTCCGAGCAGTAGTAGTGGTTAATCCAAACAACCCGACAGGTTCTTTCGTTTCGCGCGATGAATTTAACAGGATCCTTCAAGTTTGCAAAAAGAGAGGGTTGGCGCTGATTGTAGATGAGGTATTCGGTGTGTATAGCATGACGGGCGATCAAAAACGTGGTCCAAGTATCCTTGATCACACTTCAGAAGTGCTGACGTTTGTTCTTGGTGGGTTTTCAAAAGCATGCGGTCTTCCGCAGATAAAACTTGGATGGATTATTGTAAATGGGCCACAACCATTAACGATGCCTGCTCTTGAGAGGCTTGAGCTAATTAGTGATACGTATCTTTCGGTTAATACTTTTTCTCAAGTCGCCACGCAAGAATTTTTTGAGGTTGGAAGATCCATTGCTGCAAGAATCAAAGAACGTATTTATAAAAATTACGGCACACTTAAAAAGATGATACCGAAGAATTTTTCCCTGCAACTTCTTCCTGTAGGCGGAGGCTGGTACGCTGTGCTGCGTGTGCTATCTGGGCTGGATGATGAGTCTGTCGTGATCGATTTGCTGAAACATAAAGGCGTGCTTGTGCATCCTGGATATTTTTTTGATTTTCCCGATGAAACATTTTTAGTTGTCAGTTTGATGTCTGAACCACCTACGTTTAAAGAAGGTATTAACAGACTCGTCGCTCATGTGTCCAATCAGGGAAGCGGTGATTGCTCTGATGAATGATCTTCAGCCACATACACTTAAAGATTTGGTGCTTGTCGGGGGCGGTCACAGCCATGTCATTGTGTTGAAGAGGTTTGGTATGAATCCGATTCCAGGGGTTCGACTAACTCTTGTGACTCGCGATATACAAACTCCTTATTCCGGTATGTTGCCCGGTGTGATAGCGGGTCATTATGATTTTGAGGATGCGCATATTGATCTTCTGAAGCTTGCCCAGTTTGCCGGGGCACGTCTCATTCATGAAGAGGCGATCGGGTTGAATCTTTCTGACAAAGCTGTGTTTTGTCGTGCAAGGCCGCCGCTTTCCTACGATGTGCTGTCTATAGATATTGGTGTAACACCAGTTCTTAGTGTCCCAGGCTCGGATGTAAATGCTGTGGCCGTCAAACCAATTGCTAAATTGGTTCACCGGTGGGAGCAGTTGAAACTGCGCATTGCTGATGCCGAACGCGCTTTGCAAATTGGCGTAGTTGGAGGAGGTGCTGCAGGCGTCGAGTTGATCTTGGCCGTTCAGCATACGGTTAAGAAATTCTTAGCAGGTCAAGGTTCTCGACAAGTTGAACCAGTTTTTCATTTGTTTAGTGGTAACAAATATATTTTGCCAACTCATAACGCTCGAGTTCGAAAAAAATTTGTTGAAATTCTCCGGAGTCGCCACATTCAACTGCACGCAGGAGCGCCTGTCTCCGCTGTTCATACTGGAACGATTGAGCTGAAGGACGGAACTTCATTTGCTGCAGATGAAATTCTCTGGGCGACCGAGGCGGCAGCACAAAAGTGGCCTGCAGAAGCCGGGCTCGCAGTTGATAACGACGGATTCATCAAAGTTGCGGATTCCCTGCAATCAATTTCTCATCCAGGGGTGTTTGCAGCTGGAGACATCGCGTCAGTGGTTAATTATCCACGTGAGAAGGCAGGTGTTTTTGCGGTTCGCCAAGGGCCACCACTAGAAAGGAATTTAAGACGGGCATTATTCAAAAAGTCGCTGCGTCGATTTGTGCCACAAAAACGGTTCCTCAGTTTAATTAGTACAGGAGATAAATATGCGGTAGCTTCTCGAGGAATATGGGCTCTTGAAGGGCGATGGGTATGGAAATGGAAAGATCGAATTGACCGACGATTCATGAGACAGTTTAGCCATCTCCCAGAGATGAGCCGTTCTCTCAAGACATCGTCAAAAAAATTAGAACAACTGGCTTCTCCGGATGAGTTGCGCAGATTGTCAGGTTTAGATATTCGGTGTTTGGGATGCGGTTCCAAGGTTGGATCAAATTTGCTCGACCGTGTCTTACCAAGGCTGAAACCTATTAGGAGAGACGAAATTATTGCGGGGTTGAACTCCTTTGAGGATGCATCCGTCGAACGAATGTCAGATGAGATGGTAGCGGTAAGGACTGTGGATGCATTTCCTCCGATAGTGAATGACCCTTACCTTGCCGGTCAAATTACAGCCAATCATTGTCTTGGAGATATTTATGCCATGGGTGCGGATCCTGTTAGCGCCTTGGCCATTGTCACCTTACCAATGGCTCCGCAACGAAAGATGGAGGCAATGTTAGAAGAACTGCTTTCCGGTGCTATTAAGACGCTTAACGAGGCCAACACAGCCTTGGTGGGGGGGCACACGATTGAAGGCAATGAGCTGATGTTGGGTTTGGCCGTCAGTGGTGTGGGCTATCCGGGCTTGCTTCTGAGAAAAGGTGGCATGGAGCCACGAGATCACCTTATTTTGACCAAGCCTCTTGGAGTTGGGACTCTATTTGCTGCACATATGCGTCTAAGAGCCAAGGGTGTGTGGATTCACGGAGCCGTACGTTCTATGTTGCAGTCAAATCAAAAGGCGGCTGACTGCTTGCGCGATCACGGAGCCACAGCGTGTACGGACATCACTGGTTTTGGTCTAGCCGGTCATCTTCTTGAAATGGTGCGTGCTTCAAAGGTTGAGGTGAAGCTTGACTTACAGTCGATTCCGATCTTGCCTGGGGTTGAAGACACGTTGAAAAACGGAATGCATAGTTCTCTATATCCAGAGAATCTTCGAGTTTGTGACGCTATTGGGAATCACGAACAGGCAAAGGCAGGGACGGTATATCCAGTGCTTTTTGATCCACAAACAGCTGGAGGTTTGATGGCTAGCATTCCAGCACTCCATGTTGATTCGTGTTTAAAGACTCTGCACCAGTTGGGCTATGCCGACGCTGCAGATGTGGGTGTGGTGCTGCCACGTGGTCAGGGAGATGAATACATCTGGATGGACCTCTAGGTTGGTAACATTTTCAATTTATAAACTAAGTGTTTAGGAGAATGAAATGATTACGGTAGGCGTCCGAGCTCCAGCTTTTTCCCTGCAGAACGAAAATGAGGAAACAGTTCGTTTAAGTCAGTTTTTAGGAAACTGGGTAGTGCTTTATTTTTACCCAAAAGATAACACGCCTGGGTGTACAACTGAAGCCTGTGAATTTTCACACGAACTTAAGAATTTCGAAAAATTAAATTCTGTTGTATTGGGATGTAGTCCGGATGAGCCTGAAAAACACCGTGCTTTTATCAGAAAGCACAACCTCCGTATTAGTTTGCTTTCTGACCCTAAACGCACTGCCATGAAAACATATGGTGCTTGGAGAGAAAAAAATTTATACGGAAAAAAAGTAATCGGGGTTGTTCGCTCCACTGTTTTAATCGATGACAAGGGCATCGTGGTTTACCATTGGCGGTCAGTTAAATCCTTGGGTCATGCTGAAAAGGTTCAGAAAACACTTGAGACATTACAGTTGAAGTGACTGGTTTCCTCCGATGGGATTAAAGATACTTCGATCAGTTTTTAGGCGTTTTTAGTTAGACCGCAACATGTTTCGTTTTATTCTTGTGTTAAAGTCAAAAGATCTTTATGTATAGATTTTCTTTTGAATCGTGTGTCGTTCTTGCAGCCATGCTATTAACGGCTTCTTGTAACCGGCATGTCTGGTCTGAGGAACCTACTCAAGAACTACCAAGAACCGAAGCTGGCGACATCTTTTTGGAACCTGATTCACATGTGATTACGGGGGTTGTCCCGCGGCGATCAACTTTAGCTGGTATTTTTGCTGATCACGGTCTTGGCGGAAGGTTGAGTGCGCGACTTATTGAGACGATGAGACCTGTCTTTGACCCGCGCCGGATCCGGGCTGGTAATCAATATAGCCTTGTAATTGCCGATGATGGATTGCTACGGCGATTTGAATATCACATAGATAACGATCACTTTTTACAGGCTGTCCTAAAGCCGCACTCCAGTTCGTCCTTTAATGTTGAGCTGGTTGCATATACAAAAGAAACTTTAGAGTTGGCAGTAACAGGCTCTATAAATGCACAGAGTAGTTCTTTGGTCGCTGCGTTAAACGGATCCGGGGAGAATGTAATGTTGGGCATTATGATGGCGGAAGTGCTCAGTGGTGAAATCGATTTCAATAATGATCTGCGGCAAGGGGATCGATTCAATGTTCTCTTTGAAAAGCAATTTCGTGAAGGTGAATTTGCTGGTTATGGTGATGTTATCGCGACCGAATTTGTTAATGACGACCGACTTGTGCAAGCTTTCCGATACGTTTTGCCTAAGGATAATGAAGTGTTGTATTACGATGAACAGGGGCGTTCCTTAAAGCGATTGTTTCTCCGGTCTCCTTTCAAATTTGAACCTCGAGTCACATCGCGGTTTTCTTATCGACGATTGCATCCTGTGCTGGGAGTTCATCGGCCTCATTTGGGAGTTGATTATGGTGCCCCAACGGGAACGCCTGTGATCGCAGTGGCTAATGGCAGAGTCGTTTCAGCGGGACGAAGTGGTGGCTCGGGAAATATGGTGCGACTGCGGCATACCAATGGATATGAGACTTATTATCTTCATCTTTCAGCTTTTGGGAAAGGTGTGGTTGCGGGCGCACGAATTACCCAAGGGCAAGAAATAGGGAAAGTAGGGAACACAGGGTTATCAACTGGCCCCCATTTAGATTACCGGATGCGAAAGAATGGGACATTTGTAAACCCTCTTCTCGAACATCGTAAATTACCTCCCGGAGATCCGGTGCCTGAGGAATATTTAGCTGATTTTTTTGCAAGTCGTGATCAGGCACGTTTACGCATGCATTCGTCAATATCTACACGCGAGAAAATTGAATTAACCAATTAGGTGTAAGAGAGGCTGTACTAAATAACGTGGCCCATATTCGTCCATTTCGAGCTCTTCGACCAGAACCCGACGCAGCAGCAGCGGTTGCAGCAGTACCCTATGACGTTATTTCTAGAGATGAAGCAAAACATCTTGCTGAGGGAAACCCGACTAGCTTTCTCCATGTGTCTAGGTCTGAAATTAATTTTCCCCCAGATGTAAGTCCCTATAGCGAAGAGGTTTACCAATCTGCAGCGAAGAATTTCGAAGAGCTAAAGAAGAAAGCACCGTTTGTTGTAGAAGAGACGGATTCACTTTATGTTTACCGTTTGAATTCTGAAAGTCATCAGCAGACAGGACTTGCCGCGTGCTATTCCCTTGAGGAGTATGAGCGAGGTTTAATCTGTAAGCACGAACGGACGCGTCCCGACAAAGAAGATGACAGAACACAACACATGGCAGCTCTGAGGGCACAGACTGGACTTGTGTTTCTTACTTATCGAACGCTTCCCGACATTACTGCGTTAATTGAGCAGATTTGTAATGGAAAAGCTTTGTTTCAGATTACTGCTTCGGATGGTGTTAGGCATACTATTTGGAGACTTAACGCCGACTATCAGAATCAGATGGTGAGAGCATTTCAACAGGTTCCTGTCCTTTATATTGCTGATGGACACCACCGTATTGCGAGTGCAGCGAGGACTAGAGAAAAACTAGCTGCAGGAGGCGATGGCAACATTTGTGAGGCGGACTTTGTGCTCGGTGTGGCGTTTCCAGACTTCGAAACCAAGATCCAAGCGTACAATCGCACGCTTTGTGATCTCAACGGAAAAACAACGCTTGCATTTCTTAATGATGTGCAAAAAAAGTTTGAGGTACAGATTAATGGAAATCCTGCTCCAAAGAGAGGTTTTGTGGCCATGTATCTCGCAGGAATATGGTACTCTGTCAAGCTTTTACCGGTTGATGGTTCAAAAGGTGTTGCCGTTGGTCTTGATGTGGCGAGATTGCAAGATCAGCTACTCGAACCCTTATTGAATGTGACAAATGTTCGAACAGATCCGCGCATAGCGTTTGTTGGCGGTGCGCGTGGAACGGAAACCCTTGCAGAGATAGTTGATCGTGGTCAGGCGGCGGTTGCTTTTTCACTCTATCCAGTAACAACTGATGAACTGTTTGCCGTATCGGATGCAGGTGACATCATGCCACCGAAATCGACTTGGTTCGAACCCAAACTTAGGGACGGACTACTAATTCATGAGATCTAACAAGCTGGTCAAACATTTTGCATTATGAACACCGAACGAATTTTTAATTTTAGTGCTGGTCCTGCTGTTCTTCCCGAGATTGTTCTTGATGAGGCTGCACGTTATTTGAGGTCTCTGCCAGATGCAGGTATGTCTGTTCTTGAGATGAGTCACCGTTCTAAAGAAGTATCAGAGATTTTTGATTCTGCTGTTGCCAATATCAGGACCTTGGCTAATGTGCCTGACGATTATCATGTGTTGTTTCTCCAAGGAGGTGCAACGCAGCAGTTTGCGATGGTGCCTCTTAATTTGCTTTCAGAAAATGGATCAGCCGATTATGTGATTACAGGCTCTTGGTCAAAGAAGGCATTGAAAGAGGCTCAGCGATTCGGTTCTGTCAAGATCGTGGGTTCGAGTGAGGACCAAGATTTTGTCAGAATTCCAACGGAGGACGAACTTAAATTTTCGAGCGACGCTGAATATCTCCACATCACGTCCAATAACACTATTTTTGGAACACAGTGGAGATCTACTCCACCCGTCTCGAACACTTCTCCAGTAGTAGTGGACGCATCGTCTGACATTTTCAGTCGTCCGATTGATGTTAGTCGACACGGGTTGATTTATGCAGGAGCTCAGAAGAATCTTGGCCCTGCTGGGGTGACTTTAGTCATCGTGAAAGATGAAGTTATCAGAAAAAAAGAATTGCCTGAACGAGTTCCAACGATGCTGCGCTACGCAACGTTTGCGGACAGCGCTTCGTTGTATAACACGCCACCGGTGTTTGCCATTTATATAGTAGGTCTCGTTGTGAAGTGGCTATTGCAAAAAGGTGGGTTGACAGCCGTTGCGGAATCAAATGAACGAAAAGCCGGAAAACTTTATTCGATCCTCGACAGTAGTAGTTTTTACCAGGGCACTGCCGATCCTGATAGTCGTTCGTTGATGAATGTTACGTTTAGATTACCGAATGAGGAATTGGAGAAGTGCTTTCTAACGGAGGCTACCAATGCCGGACTTGTAGGATTAAAAGGGCATCGGTCGGTTGGGGGTCTTCGTGCCTCGATATACAATGCGTTTCCTGAGGAGGGAGTCGACACATTATTATCCTTTATGAAGGATTTTGAAAGGAAAACTGGATAACTCTTATTAACGCGGTAAATATTAAGTGTTGCGCGCTTCGCAGGTAAATAGCGTTTCGTGTTACAGTGAAGCGTTGTGTTCGTGGGGGGCGTGTTTAAAAGGAACCATCGCAACAAATTTTGGAGGTTTGAGTGTTAATGTCATTCTTCTTTGCGCTATTAGTGGCAGCCATATTGACCCAAGTGGCCGTTTTTTCAACGACAATTTTCTTACATCGAACGGCAACTCATCGTTCTTTAGTCCTCCACCCAGCGGTCGAAGTCGTTTTTAGGTTTGCTTTGTGGATTGTGACAGGTATAACAACACGTGAATGGGTGGCTGTGCATCGTAAGCATCATGCTTTTACCGACGAAGAAGGAGATCCGCATAGTCCATTACTTGCAGGTTTCTGGTCAGTTCAAATTGGTAATGTGTTTCATTATGCGCGAGAAGCCAAGACTCCTGGATTATTAGATAAATGGGCACAGGACATTGCTGATGATTGGTGGGAGCGACATTTGTTTCGACATACACTCGTTGGTCCCATAGTCGGCATTGTTTCTTTGTGTGCCTTAATTGGGGTAGGCTGGGGATTACTGGCTGCTGCTATTCATGGTGTGACGTACGTTTTTATTTTGTCTTCTTCCATTAATGGATTATGTCACTATCGTGGCTATAAGAATTTTGATAATACGGCCAGAAACATTAGGTTACTTGCGTTAATTACTGGTGGAGAAGGGTTGCACAATAATCATCACGGATTTCCAAGAAGCCCGAAATTCAGTCACACTTGGACTGAATTCGATCCGGCATGGCCCATTATTCTTTTGTTGACTAAACTTGGACTTGCTAAACCGTATCGTACTATCGATCAAGCGCAAGAGTCTTAAGCAGTTTTAAAATACTTTCGCTTTCTCTCAAAAATACTCTCCTAGATGTGAGACAGACACAGGGATCGGTCGTTTGTGGCTCATGCGGGAAACTTGTTGGCATCAATGAGGACAAGTGTCCTTACTGCGAAGCATGGCGACCTGGTTTATTCGGATGGGCACCGTTCATCCAAGGATTGTTCGGACGACGTTTGGATTTGGTGTCGTTGATTCTGATGACCTGTGTGACGATGTTTGCGGTTTCATTGTTATTACAACCAGAGGCTATCTTTTCAGGTGGTGGTCTGTTTTCTATCTTGTCGCCTGGTAGCAGAGCTCTATATCAGCTTGGTATGACTGGTGGTGTGGCGTGGAGTGAAGGATGGTGGTGGACCTTACTCACGGCAAATTATTTACACGGTGGATTGTTGCACATCTTATTTAACATGATGTGGGTACGAAACTTGGCACCTGTGAGCACTGAGGTCTTTGGACCAGCCAGAACATTTGTTTTATTCAATGTGGCTGGAGTTACTGGATTCTTATTTTCCAATGTTATGAGTGCTCTCTCAAATTTTGGTTTTGCCAGTCCAACCATTGGAGCCTCTGGTGGAATTTTTGGCCTTCTGGCAGCGCTGATCGTCTATGGCCGTAGAAGAGGGGTCTCCACGATGGAACGTCAGTTGTGGCAGTGGGCAATCATTCTTTTTGTTCTGGGGTTTATTATGCGCGGGGTTAACAACTGGGCTCATTTTGGCGGATTTGTGGGGGGATGGTCCGCCGCCTATTTCATGGGATTCATCGACGAAGAACGCGAAGGCACACCAATTTTACTGACAACACTAATTTTAATTATTCTGACGTTTTTGGGTTTTGTAATGTCGTTCGTACAAATTACGGAAGCACTTCTAGGTGGATAGCGAGTTCCACATAGAAAAGTTCTAATGTTCAACTAGTAATTTCAAGAATTTTATTTCGCGGACGTTTTCGACGTCGCCGAACAATCTTTTTTTTAGTGGGTATCCCGTGTTTAGCGACGAGCGTTTCCCATCGATCTAAGGCGTCTTTAGCTTTTGTGTGAATCGTCATCCATGACAGGGCTTCTTGAAAGGCACTGCGGTGCATGAGTCTTTTTTGCACTCTTGATGGAAGCTCACTCTTAAGTAGTCTTGGTTGCAGAAGAAGGAGTTGACGTAAACGCTCGACGTCTTTTTTTGCCACGGGTAGTTGTCCAATTGAAACCCCAGCCTCCCGTTCATCTCGTTGCTTTTTCGGTCTCAAGTCGATCTGTTTAACCGGATTCAAGAGACTACCTAACAAGATTGCATTGGTTAAACTCGACGGGCAAGATCTAAATCTATTTCTGAATTTGTCAAGAGCTTGCAGTGATTTCCACATTTGTTTTGAGACACCGTTGGCGAGTTCTGGAGCGATGCATTCAAGTAAACCGAGCTTGAGCATTAGCTTGTATGTTGCAGTGGATACACCGCTACGCAGGATTTTATATAGTTCCTCGGTCATTCGTGCTGGAGAGGCTTTGGTGATTTCCTGCTTATGGCGTTCGATGGCCTTGCGAATCGGAAGATCAAGTCTGAAATCTAGACGGGCCGCAAACGAGATAGCCCGAACCATGCGCACAGGATCTTCGATAAACCGCTCGTTGGGGTCACCTATTGAACGGATTAGGCGATTACGAAGATCGGTCAACCCGCCAACGTAATCAATAACAGACAAGGTCGCGACGTCGTAAAAAAGTCCGTTAACGGTGAAATCTCTTCGAAAAGCGTCTTCTTCTGCACTACCGAAATTGTTGTCCCTGATGACGGGGCGTTTTTTTGTTTCAGATTCTAGGGAAACTGCTTTTACTGCAATCGGGATATTCCTACGCTCGGTTTCTGCATGGGGGATGTCATCTGAAGTTTGTTGTCGGCGAAAAGTTGCCACTTCAATGGTCTTCGGCCCGAATTTAATGTGAGCGAGTCGAAATCGGCGACCAATAATCCAGCAATTTTTAAAAATTTTTTTTATTTCGTGAGGGTGTGCTGACGTTCCTATATCAAAATCTTTGGGATGTCTGTCGACGAGAAGATCTCGCACGCTCCCACCCACCAAGTACGCGGTGTGCTTGTGCTTACGAAGTCGATGCAATACCTTGAGGGCGTCAGGATCGATGGCCCTTCGTGAAATTGAATGTGCGGAACGAGGAACAACCAGCGGTTCAACCAATACCAGGATTATACGGTAGGAATGATATCTTTAGCTTTTCGCGTCTTTCCAGTTGTTTCCCGCACCGATATCGACAATCAAGGGTACATCTAAGGATACCACTTGTTCCATCCGTTCTTTAACGAGAGCAGTCACGGTGTCTGACGCTGTTTTTGGCACTTCGAAAAGTAACTCGTCGTGCACCGTAAGAATCATGATCGAGCTTTTGGGAAGTTTCTTATGAATATCGATCATCGCCATTTTTAAAATATCTGCTGCTGTTCCTTGAATTGGCATGTTAACGGCCACTCGTTCCGCAGCCGCCCGAATTTGTCCATGTTTACTTGTCAGTTCAGGTACTTTTCTCTTTCGTCCATACATTGTTTGAACAAAACCATGTTTACGAGCTTCAATAAGAGTGTGGTCAATGTATGAACGCACGTTTGGAAATTCGTCAAAATACGCATCAATAAATTTTTGAGCAGACTTTTGGGTAACGCCGATATCTTTTGCAAGTGTAAAAGCCGTTTTTCCATAGAGGAGAGCGTAATTGACCATTTTGGCTCGCCGCCGAAGTTCATGAGCTTCTAGAATACTGTTAGTTCCAAAAATCTTAAGTGCTGTCTGAGTATGAATATCCTCGTTTCTCTTGAATGCCGCAATCAAATTGGCGTCTTGTGAAAGGTGAGCAAGAACTCGCAATTCAATCTGCGAATAGTCAGCAGAAATCAGCATAGATTCAGGGGGTGCAACAAAGGCACTTCTGATTTGGCGTCCGATCTTTGTTCGGATCGGAATGTTTTGTAGATTTGGTTCGCTGCTGCTTAACCGCCCTGTCGCAGTGACAGTTTGATTAAATGATGTATGGACTCTGGACGTGTTGCTGTTTACCATTTTTGGTAGCGCATCTATGTATGTTCCCTTAAGTTTTTGAAGACTTCGCCAAACAAGTACTTTCCGTGGGATTGCATTAGTCAGTGCGAGTTCCTCTAGCACTCCGATCGCAGTTGATGCCACGCGGGTTTTTCCCGTACGTTTCGTTGGAGTAAGATTGAGATCTTCAAACAATACTTTTGATAGCTGTTTTGGTGAATTTATATTGAATTCGCTGCCGGCCAACTTGTAAATGTCTCCCTGCAATAACGAGAGTTCTTGTTCGAGATGAGTGGACATCTCAGCCAGATCGGTTGTATTAATGCCGATACCAAAACTTTCCATGGTTCCGAGAATGGGAATCAGAGGTAGCTCTATATTTCGATATAAATCTTCTAAAGATTCACTAACAAGTGAAGTGTAAAGAGTTTCTCCAAGTTGAAGCACTAGGTCGCTGCATTCACAAGCGTATTTCGTGATGGCAGGAATTTGTAGGTCCTGAAAGGTGCCAGCCTTTTTACCGCGGCCCAAAAGATCTTCAGTGGAGATTATTTTATGTCCGAGTATTTCCAGTGCGAGTGCTTCAAGGTCGTGGTTTGTTCGAGTGGAATCTAACAAATAACTGACAATCATCGTGTCAATATCAGAATCCGATATCCTCGCTCCGTGGCGTGATAAGGCTGAATTGAGAAATTTGAGGTCGTGCCCAGTTTTTTGTATCGAATTGTCAGCTAGGAGTGGTGATAAAAGATCTATTAGTTTTTCGTTAGAAACTGCACTTTTTGTACCAACCTTATTCAAATTGAGTGGTATGTAACGGCCGTGACCTTTTCTAAGAGAAATTGCCAATCCTACTGGATAGATCTCTTTCGCTTGAGTTTTGTCAGCAATAACGTGCAGGCTGTACCGATCAGAATTTTTGGCCACACGAATAAGTTTTTCAAGATCGGGCAGAGAGTTGATCACTTGATAATCGGTCTTTGAGGAAACTTTTGAAGGGGAATATGCTGTCGTTAAACTTTTAAAGCCCAACAGAGAAAAAAGATCAAAACAGCGTTTTCTGTCTGGTCCTTTATATTGCAGATCTTCCGTGTCAAATGTCACGGGGGCATCGGTTTTTATGGTAACTAAGGTGCGACTATGTAGGGCTTCGTCCTTGTGTTGAATGAGCGCGTTACGGTGCGCGTTCTTTTTTACGTGCGGTATTTTATTCAAGATTTCATCAAGTGAACCGAAATCATTAATTAAGTCTCGCGCACCCTTTGCACCGATTCCCGGAACACCTTTCACGTTGTCGGAAGAGTCGCCCATAAGTGCGAGTACGTCGATCACTTGATTTGGTGCGACGCCAAATTTTTTCTTCACATCTGAGGGGCGAAACCAAGATCCTGATTCCTTCGGATTAAAAACGGTCACACTGTTTCCAACAAGCTGAAAAAAATCTTTATCTCCGGAAACTATAATTACTTCTAGACCATCCGCATTTGCTTGCATCGCCAGTGTGCCAATCACATCATCTGCTTCGTATTTCTTCAGAGTAATGACTGGAACCCCCAACGATTCACATGCTTCGTGAATCCAAGGAATCTGTTCTGCAAGGTCTGGGGGCATGGGGCCCCGGTTCGCTTTATAGGTGGAGTCGAGTTCGTTTCTAAAAGTTGGTCCTGGTAGGTCGAAGGCCGCGGCAATGAAATCGGGCTGATGGTCTTCGAGTAGTTTTCTAAGCATGGACACGAAGCCGTAAACAGCGTTAGTAGGTTTTCCCTGTGTATTTGTGAGACTTTGAATCGCGTGATATGCGCGATACATCTGAGAACTGCCGTCGATCAGAAATAGACGGCCGGACGAGATGGTCATAGAATCGAAAATTGTATCACTGAGAGAAGAAAATAAATAAAGAAATTAAAACTTAAGTTAGTGAACCGTTGTTTCTTCAATCTAGGCACTGATTTTAGTCGGTCGATTTTGTGTAATGAAATGAAAGTAAAATTATTCTTCGGTTCTTGTTGCTTCGGTAAAAATTTGTCCATCTCTTTCTGTAAGCACGCGGACTCCTCTAAAACCTTCTGATCTGAGAAAGAATTTGGCTCCGTTCCGAAAGTATTGTTTGTCTAGTGATTGTTGTGAGAACAGTGCGCCCAAACCACCACGTAATGATGGTTCGATAACAAGACATCGAGCGCCTATTTTCAGTATCCGGTGCACCTCTTGGAGAAGTAGCACCCGGTCGTTTTGTTTCAGTTGTCCAAGAATGTCTTTAATCACGACGAGATCCATGGAGAAATTTTCGTAAGGTAGTGAGGTGAATTGACTGATCTTGGTTTCCACTAAGACACCTGCGCTTGCCGCAGCACGGTTGATTGACTCCAATTGCTGTGAATCTTGAGCAACAACAAAGAATTCACCACTCAGCCCAACAGATGAAGCTAGGGCCGTTGCTAAAGTTTTGTCCTTTCCGTCGATTTGTAACACGCTTGCGCCGATCTTGATACCAGCCATTGTTCGCTCAAGTTCTTTCGGGCGGCTCTTTTTAAGAAAAGTTAGTAGTTTCATAGAAAAATAATTTACATATTCGCAACAGAAAAGTGTTGCGAAGGAACTAAATGATATATTCTCCATCCGTGAAAAGCCCTAAAGAAATTATCAATCCTAATGGTCGCCTCGGTGTTCTCTTGGTTGGACTGGGCGCCGTTAGTACTACTTTTATTGCTGGTGTTTATGCACTTCGTAAGAACTTGGCAGATCCAACAGGTTCTTTGACTCAAATGGGAACAATTCGACTCGGAAAAAGAACTGAGGGGCGTTCTCCTCTGATTCGTGACTTTGTCCCGCTGGCTTCATTAGATGATCTCGTTTTTGGTGGTTGGGATATCTTTGAGGAAAATTGTTATGCGGCTGCGAAGACAGCTGGAGTACTAGAAGCTGAAATGCTTGAAAAGGTACGTCCAGAATTAGAGGCCATTGAGCCTTGGCCAGCGGTTTTTGATCAACAGTATGTTAAGCGGTTGAATGGCCCAAACATTAAAAAAGGTAAAAATAAAAAGGCGTTAGCTGAGCAAGTCATACAAGACATTCGTACTTTCAAAGAAAAGCACCAGCTGGATCGCCTTGTAATGGTGTGGTGTGGAAGTACAGAGATTTTCTTGGAGCCCAAACCTGTCCATCAATCGCTTGACGCTTTTGAAAAGGGGTTGGAGGCATCTGATCCAGTAATTGCGTCAAGTATGATTTACGCGTATGCAGCTATTAAGGAAGGAATTCCTTACGCTAACGCCGCTCCTAATCTAAGTGCCGACATACCGGCTTTGACGGAGTTGGCAGCGAAGACGAACGCGCCTCTAGCAGGCAAGGATCTCAAGACTGGTCAGACCCTAATCAAAACTATTATGGCGCCAGGGCTTAAGGCGAGACTCTTAGGTGTTTCTGGTTGGTATTCTACAAACATTCTTGGAAATCGTGACGGTGAGGTTTTAGATGATCCAGAATCCTTTAAAACTAAAGAAGAGAGTAAAAAATCTGTTTTAGATTATATTTTGCAGCCAGATTTGTACCCTTCTCTCTATAGCGATCTGCATCATGTAGTGCGAATAAACTACTATCCTCCCCGCGGAGATAACAAAGAAGGCTGGGATAACATTGATTTGGTCGGCTGGCTTGGCTATCCAATGCAGCTAAAGATTAATTTTTTATGCCGTGACAGTGTACTTGCGGCACCAATTGTTCTTGATCTTGTTTTGTTTCTCGATCTTGCAAAACGAGCAGATATGTCTGGCGTCCAAGAATGGCTTTCTTTTTACTTTAAAAGTCCCATTCATTCTCCAGATGTTTACCCTGAACACGATCTGTTTATTCAGCTCATGAAACTGAAAAACACTTTGAGGTACCTGCGAGGTGAAGATCTCATTACTCATCTTGGCCTTGAGTACTACGACTAATAAGTGACTTCAGGCTTGTTAAGTGTTTTGGTATTGTTTTACCCGGCCATTCTCGTTCGTAAATAGTTTTCTCGATCGGGGCGCAGTGGTGATTTTGAGAAATCAAATTTTCGCTTGATAGTCTTGAACAAGATTTCTACGGTAGTGTGGTGGCTTTCGGTGGAGCATTAAATCAATTTGTACAATTAAGACAATGGCTCTGATAGAGACAATAGGTCTGTGGAAAACCTATTTAATGGGTGAGGAGAAGATACATGCTTTGCAAGATGTATCTCTTACTATAGATCGTGGTGAATATGTAGCGATTATGGGTCCTTCTGGGTCAGGGAAATCTACATTAATGAATCTGATAGGTTGTTTAGATACGGCAACACGTGGCAGTTATTGTCTTAACGGTAAGGCTGTCAATGAGATGAATGATGACGAGCTTGCTCGAATTCGGAATGAAGAGATTGGGTTCGTTTTCCAGACCTTTAACTTGCTTCCTCGCGCGACCGCTCTCCAAAATGTTGAACTTCCTTTAATTTATGCTGGAATGGCCGGACGTCAACGTCAAAGTCGCGCGGTGGAAGTGTTGGAGATGGTCGAATTAGGGGATAGGATGTCTCATCGTCCAAATGAACTCTCAGGTGGTCAACGGCAGCGCGTTGCTATCGCTAGAGCGCTTGTAAACTCTCCTTCACTTTTATTAGCAGATGAGCCAACTGGCAATCTTGATACTAAGACGGGTGATGAAATCATAAAGTTATTTGAACGTCTTCATGGTGCTGGGAATACTATAGTTCTCATTACGCACGAGGCCGATGTCGCTATGCATGCGGAACGGGTTGTTCAAGTTCGAGATGGCAAGGTAGAGAAAGATTTACGAGGGGACGAAAAAGAGAGTATTCATAGCTGATTGTCAGTTTTGTTCGGTATATTCCCCAAATACTTTACGCAACACATCAGCCACCTCACCTACAGTTGCATGAGCTTCAACAGCACTAATAATCGGTTGCACAAGATTGCTTTCATTTTTCGCTGCCTCTTCAACTGCTTTGAGTTGATTTTCACAGGCTAATTCATCTCGTGAAGCTTTCATCTTATTGAGCCGATTTATTTGTTCGCTTTCAAGATTTGGGTCGATTTTTAATGTTTCTAAAGGTGTTGGATCAGGAGTTGAATATTGGTTTACTCCGACGACAATAGATTGTCCGGAATCTATTGCTTTCTGATATTGATAGGCTGATTCTTGAATCTCACGTTGGATAAATCCCGTTTCTATTGCTGGAAGGGCGCCACCCAAATTATCAATTTCAGAAATTAATTTTTCGGCTTCTTTTTCAATTTTTGTTGTTAACGTTTCGATTGCCCAAGAGCCTCCGACTGGGTCAACCGTTTTTACGACCCCTGTTTCTGTCGCTATTATCTGCTGCGTTCTGAGAGCAATTTGAGCGGCTGACTCGGTTGGTAAGCCTAGCGCTTCGTCAAGGCCGTTACAGTGAAGTGACTGTGTACCCCCAAGCACTGCTCCTAAAGCTTGGAGAGCGACCCTGACGACGTTGTTGTCTGGTTGTTGTGCGGTCAGTGTGCTTCCCGCAGTTTGTGTATGGAATCGTAGTTGCTGGGCTTTTGGTTCAGTGGCGCCAAATTTGTCACGCATAATCCGTGCCCACAGACGACGGGCTGCGCGAAATTTTGCAATTTCTTCAAGAAAATTATTATGTGCATTAAAAAAGAAGGACAGGCGGCGGCCGAAAGAATTAACGTCTAATCCTCTATCCATCGCTGCTTTTACATAAGCAACGGCATGTGCAAATGTAAACGCAACTTCCTGCGCCGCTGTTGAACCAGCTTCTCGTATGTGATAACCACTTATAGAGATCGGATGCCAACTGGGTAGTTCGCTGTCACAGTAAGCGAAGATGTCTGTTACGATGCGAAGAGAAGCTCGTGGGGGATATATATAAGTTCCACGTGCATCGTACTCCTTAAGAATGTCGTTTTGCACCGTCCCCGCAAGCTTTCTAATATTACTTCCTTGGCGTTTCGCGACAGCTACATATAGTGCCAATAAAATGATTGCGGTTGCGTTAATCGTCATCGAAGTCGAAACGCGCTCCAGAGGAATTTCATCAAAAAGATCGGCCATGTCTTCGATGGAGTCAATTGCGACTCCGACTCGTCCAACTTCACCAGAAGATAGAGAATGGTTCGAGTCATATCCAATTTGTGTTGGAAGATCGAAGGCTACACTTAAACCGCTTACGCCCTGGTTAAGAAGATAGCGATAACGTTTATTAGACTCACTCGCCGTTCCAAATCCTGCATATTGACGCATTGTCCAGAGTCGTCCTTGATACATTGACTCATAAATCCCTCTGGTGAATGGATATTGTCCAGGTAATCCAAGATCGAGGTCGGCGTTAAATTTGTTTAAATCTGACGAAGAATAAGTTTTTGAAGCCATAATTATTCAAACGATTTTACAAGGTAATGCTAAAAATACTGGAAATAGACTAATTCTTGATTGAGATAAGATTCGTACAGAGCGAGCATGACACACATTATATTGAGGGTTTTAACAAAAAACATACGACATGGTGTGGTTATTTCTTGACAGCATTTTCTTACCCGTTTACAATCTGCCCCGATTTTAGTTCTTTTTTGATGTAATTATTTTTTGGTTTTTTCACCGAGTAAATTGCGCGAAGACGATAGGTTTTATTTTTCTCCGGTCCCCCCAGCCCGGCGTTGTTCAGGAGGATAATTTCATGAGTGATGTCGTGAATCGACTGGCGAGGGAGTTAGCTGATGCCATTGGTGATGCCGTAAGCGAAGATCCTCAAGTGGAGGCTTGTCATGAAAGAGCTCGTGCCGAAGGGTACGAAATGCGGGTTTCTCTTGAGGCGGTGGTTGCATTTGGCAGTAAGGATGACTCTAAGCCCCAAGAAAATCCCATAGAAGAAGATTTTATCGATCAACCAGATTCTGAAATCAAGATAACCGATACTGATAGAAGGTTTCTTAGGTCGTTGCGTATCTCAGCCGAGGAAAGCCAACAGGTGGAATAACGGAATCTTAATTATCGGGCCCACTCTCGTAAATCCGTTCCAGTCATTGCATTTGGTGACTTAATTTTAAGTAGACCGAGTATGGTTGGGGCAACGTCACGAAGCGATCCATTTTTCAACTTTAATCCCCGATCCTTAAAATCAGAATTAATGAGCAGCAGGGGAACGGGATTCGTCGTATGGGCTGTGTGAGGACCTTGTCGCTCGACATCCCACATTTGTTCAGCATTGCCGTGGTCCGCTGTCACAATAACGGTTCCATTATGGTTTTGAACTGCTGTAACGATTTTCGCGAGGCATTGATCTACGGTTGCAACAGCCTCCACGGCGGCATCCAACTTACCAGTATGCCCAACCATATCTGCATTGGCAAAATTACAAACTATGACATCATGTTGGCCGGACTCAATATCTCTTATTAGCTCTGTAGTTATGTTATTCGCACTCATCCCAGGTTTTAGATCGTAAGTGGGAACCTTTTGTGAGGGTACCAAGATCCGATCTTCTCCCGGATAAGGTTGTTCCTCTCCACCATTAAAGAAATATGTTACGTGCGCATATTTTTCAGTCTCAGCGAGGCGAAGGTTCCTAAGGCCATTAAGAGACAAAACCTCAGCTAAGTTGTCAGACATGGTCGTTGGAGAGAAGGCCACAGGTTGATCAAAGGTGGCATCGTATTCTGTCATGGTTGTACAGTGAATATTTAATCGGGTTGTTCTTTTGAAATCGATGAAATTTTCAAAAGTAAGTGCACGGGTAAGCTGTCTTGCTCTATCTGAACGAAAGTTAAAAAATATTACTGAATCTCCATCTTCAATGCATCCGACAGGATGATCGCTTTGATTGACAATGACTGCTGGTTCAACGAATTCATCAGTAATATTGAGCCTATATGATTCTTCGATGTAATTATCAACGGAGAAGGTTTTACCCCCCGCACCTTTCGTCATCGCGATGAACGCGCGCTCTGTGCGATCCCATCGACTGTCGCGGTCCATAGCGTAGTACCGTCCACTAACGCTAGCTATTTTCCCGACTCCACGGGTGTCAAGTTTTCGCTGGAGTGCAGCAATAAAATCGATTCCACCAACAGGCGAGGTGTCGCGTCCATCTGTGATGACGTGCACGAAAACTCTTGAGACTTTATGCTGTGCAGCCATATCGATTAGTGCATGGAGGTGGCGTTGGTGGCTATGTACTCCTCCATCCGAAACAAGACCTATAAGATGAAGCGCATGTAGATCGTTTTTGCATCGATTCATAGATAAAGATAGGGCTGGATTACTAAAAAATGTTGCATCTTGGATGCTTTTGTCAATACGGGTAAGGTACTGATAGACGATCCTGCCAGACCCTAGATTCATGTGACCGACTTCCGAGTTTCCCATTTGACCTGGAGGAAGACCTACGGCCTCACCGTTTGTAATCAATTGTGAATGGGGGTAATGGTTGAGAAGTTCTTCAAAAGTTGGGGTTCGAGCTAAGGCGATGGCGTTAGCTCGTTCGTTTAGACTTAAACCCCACCCATCTAGAACGGCCAAAACGAGCGGTGAATGCTTTTTGGGCATGACTTAAAAAGTGCCATAATATCACGTGCATTGTTTTTACTAGAAAAGCTATGTATTTCCAATAGTTTGCCGAACTTTGAACGTGTTGACTTGATATTATGTCTCGCCTATTATTTAAAAGCTTAATCCAGTTCATGAGGGCCGCACAGGAGATTACCTTCCATGAGTAATAAAAGTATGTTTTTTGGTTTTTTAATAGCTGTACTAGTTAATTCTTTGATCTTTTCAGTACCGCTTTTTGCCCAGGATGATGAGGAATCAGCTCCGGCAGTTCTTGAAGAATGGGAAAGAGAAGAATTGTTAAGTCTTTTGAATCTAGTTAATGAGGCGCAGGAAGGTGAACAGGCTCCGCATGACAATCCCTTTATGCTTACTCCTACATTTGTAAAAGGCACGGATGGCAATACGCATATTCCTTTTACCTTAACCATTGATCCGGAAAAAATTGGTGAATCCGTTGTGGCTGTATATATGCAGGTACAAGATCTTAGTTCTCCAACTGAAGAATCGGATGATGATGATGGGGAAGGCGATCCTGCTTTTGAGGATGCATTTTTTCTTGAAGTATCAAAGGATGGAGGTTCCGTGTATCTCAGTCGGGCGTTCTATGTTCCCGGTGGAGAATATGAGGTGTTGATTGGGCTTCGAGACAGCAAGGGGCCTGATGCAGAGGAAGAGGAATTAGAGGCTGTTGTTCCATTGTTGTTTAGGGAAAAAGTATCAGTGCCAAATTTGTGGAATGATGAACTGCAAACTAGCTCTGTGATTGTGACGGCTGTGGTTGAGCCCCAAAACGGCATGCTAAGTCGTGAGGAGCAGTTGCTGTATCCGTATTCTCAGGGAAACCTTCGTATTGAGCCAAAACATGATCTTAATTTTGGTAAGACTGAAGAATTGTCCTTCATGATGTTGGTATATAACCCAGAGGCTTCTGACGGAGGAGTTCCCGACGTAACGGTTCAGTACAATTTTCATCAGATAACAGATGCTGGCGAAGAGTTCTTTAACAAGACGAATCCTCAAGAGTTCAATAAGGATACTCTTCCTCCTGGATTCAGTCTGGAAGCTGGACACCAGGTCGTAGCAGGTTATTCCTTGCCATTAAATCTTTTTCCTCCGGCAGATTATCGACTAGAGATCTCGATTACGGATAATGAAGGTGATTCTGAGGTATCCCAAAACCTAAATTTTACTGTTGGCGAGGAATAAGCTTCCAAGGATAGGGTTTTTGATAGCTGCAGAACCGCCAGTAAATTCCTTGATTACCCTTACTTGTCAATGAGTATGACTAATGTTACTGTCTCGGGCGTGTTTGGGAACGGTTGTTTCGTTTCTGGTATCTTCCGCTTCTTGACGAACGATTATTGCGCTTTTTAGCTATTCCACCGATAAGGCGTTCATATTTCGCTAGGACGACTTGCCAGCTGTAATTGTTTCTCACGTAATTTACTCCATTAATGCCCATTGAAAGAGAAAGCTTTCTATTTTCAATCAACAAGTTAAGGCATTCCACAAATTCATCACAATCTGAATAGTACAATCCTGCATTACTCCGTTGGCAATGGTCTGTTAAAACGTCACTGCGAGCGCTGGCTAGAACAGGAGTTCCGACAGAAAAAGCTTCTAAGGCTAAAAGTGAAAGACTTTCATGGGGTGAGGGCACGACAACAACGTCGGCTGCTTCTAAGGCCTCTAGTCGTTCAGTTTCTGACAGCATTCCAGCAAATTTTATAAAGGGAGTTTCAGGAATAGGCATTAATTTAAGGCCCATTAACGCTAGGGTCGCGTCTCCCTTTTGGTCTACATATGCATCGAAATATTCGATTAGTTCTTCACAGCCTTTTCCCGGGTCGATTCGCCCCCCATAAAGAACCAGCGGAGCATAAAGACGGTGTCGACGTCGAAAAGCTGAGCCGCGTATCGGATTTGATGGCATGAAAGTGTCGCTGTCTTCGTCATCTTTTTCGAGAAAAGCCTGATCTATCTTTTCGAGGTTTAAGTTGTTTTCAGTCGGCAACTCGACTCCACACCCTACGATTTCTTCACGTTTGGCAGTGATTGAGAAATTATTTTTAAGGAAACCACGCTCGACGGTAGTGTTGTACGCCATTGCCGCAGGTTTAGAGAAAATTGATTTGTAAATATTTAAACGAATGGCTGGTTCGTCGTGTGCAGTCGGAACGAGAATGCTACGCTTTGGAGCGACGGAGAGTCCCAGCACTGTTGGTGCGTATAAATAAGTAAAGAAAATAAGAGCATCATAAGATGCATGTTTTTGTTCAAGATAATTAATTAAAGCAGGACACCATGGTCCCTGTTGTTTTAACCACTCCTCTTCTTCCTGATCAGTGTGTGAGTTCGAGAAGATCCAGTCGGAATATTTGTTAAAAGAATCGATGTCACGAGTTTGGCTGTTGGTAAAGCGACGAACGGTGACTCCCTGTATTCTGTCAGTCCCTTCGGGGTATTCGTTCTCCCAAGTTATGTAGTTTTTAGCACAGGTGGTGAGTACTTCTACTTCGTGTTTCTCTGATAGATGTTCGGCTACCAGTCGGCAATGGTACTCCGAGCCTCCTATTATTTCAGTTCCGTATCGTTGGACGATAAAAGCTATTTTCACTGTTCTTCAGTTGATATATTTAAGTAAATGTTCGATTTGTTTCGCCGCAGCGGCCTCACCAAAGGCCGCTAATCGTTGCCGCTGTCTTTGTATTACTTTTGAACGTAATACATTATCGTATATCACCATTCCTAAAAGTTCTGCTGCATGCTCAAGATCTTTTGGAGTAAAACAAAGTCCGGCTCCTCCTAGGGTCTCCGGAATTGCCGTCGTCCCGTACGCGACTACTGGAACATCATTGGCCATAGCTTCTATTAAAGGAACGCAAAAACCTTCATGTTCGCTAAGAGACAGATAAGCATGTGCATTTTGATAGTAGGTCAATAATTCCACTTCAGAGACTTCGCCCGTGAAGATAAACCTATCGGGGGGCATGTCGTATCTAAGAATAAGGTTTCTTAACGCTGCATAATAACTTGGAACAGCATCTGTTCGGCCTACGAAAAGGAATCGGTAATCTGTGTCAACATAACGTTTGTAGTGTTCCGCCAGTCTAATATGATCTTCAAGACATTTATTGGGCACTATTCGCCCAACGTATAAGATGTTTGCTTTTCCATCATCTAATATCTGTTCCAAGGGAGGCAGAGACTGATAATTGTTAAAACGATCCAGCCCGACGAAAATTGGCATAATATCGGTCTGCTCGAAGCCTAACGTTCTAAGTTCATTACGATTGTATTCAGAGTCACCCAGTGCGAGGTCTACTTGACCCACCAGTGTTGATAATTCTTCTCTTCCCATTTTAGTGATTCGACAGATCTCCGGATGGTACTGAGCGAAAAAATGAGGAGGAGTTATGTTGTGGTACTGCAAGATTCGATAGTGGCTGAGAGTAGTGAAGGCTTGGCTCATTGGCGATGGAACGGCAAAATGCAAGATAGTGGCATCAGCTTTTCGACTGTGAGGGTCCGTAAAAGGTCTAACATCATTTTGCAGTTCTTCGTCTATGGTAATTGCATAAATATCTGATTCGTGTTTTTGTTTTCTCAGCAGGCTTCTCAGGCGGCGTGCGCTGTCACCTATGGCGTCGCCTTTATGTGCCGCTGGAACCCATTGGTTGATAATCATTTTCAAAAGCTACGCTAAGTCATTTCAAGCAAGGATTTCAAAATGAAACTAACCTTCATTTGAGTTCTTACTGGTCCGCGCTTTTGGTAGTGCATTAAATGCGGACGGCCGATCAATTCTGAGCTGTTCTAGCATTTCAGAATCTTTATATTGCTTCCAAAAATCTTTTGTTACTGGTGGCAAATCGATCCGTTTTGATGATTTAACTTGATTAACAAAAGCCAATAAAAGTTTAGAGAAGTCTTTTTCTTGCAAACGTTTCAGAGCCGCGTCTTGGTTAGACAAAACCTTGTCTAACAATTCTTTGTCCGACAAAACTGCATTAATTGTTGCAGCGATGTATCTGGGATCTTTGTTTTCGTAGAGCACCCCACCTCCGTCCATAGTCGTGGGAACGGCGCTCGCAGCATAAGCTATAACCGGGACATTTTTATAGAAGGCTTCAAGTAAAGGGACACAGAAGCCTTCATGCTCACTTGCAGAAAGAAACAGATCTGAGATGTCATACAGTGCTGTGAGTTCTTCATTTGAAATGTGACCAATTAGATGAATATCATTTGTATTTAGCTTTGCTACTAAACTGTAAAGAGAAGATACATAATCTCTGAATCCATTTTGGGCGCCTACCAGTAGTAGCCTGGACTTAGGATTGTATCGAGACTTATATACATAAAAAGCTTTAATTAAATCTTCAATCTTTTTGTTTGGTATCAAGCGGCCGACAAAAAGAATGTTTGTCCAATTGTCATCAAAACCATCAGCAAGTATCCGATTCCCAAGAACGTCAAGATGGTCGAAGTTTGGAATGACAGGAAGAACATCCGTATGGGGAAAATTCATTAGATCCAGTTCTTGTTTGTTGAATTCAGAATCGCCAAGGGCTAATTCACATCGACTTGCGTAGGCGCTTAGTTCTCGGCGACCGCTGTGACAAAGTTCTACAAGAGTACTGTTAATACCGACGAAATATTCAGGTGGAGTTATGTTGTGGTAAACAAGAATCATCCGTTCAGGCAGAGCGTAAGCTACCCTTGATGCTCTCGAACCGATGGAAAAATGATGAATTAAGATATTGTCAGGGTTGCTGTCAGTAATTAAATCTCGATAGTCGTCCGTTTGATCTTCAAGCTCTGGATCAGCAGTTTGTACATAGATTCGTGAGGCATAACCTGCTTTATTTAACACATTGCGGATTCCGAGAACCTCATGACCTATAGCGTCACCATACCCTAAGGTCGCGAGAACTTGATGTACCTGTATTTTCTTGGTTTCACCCACCATTATTTCTGACTCCGTAATGTTTGATCATGACCATTGGAGGAATAAACTGCGGGACCTTTAGGTAAATTTTCCAATATTTCAGCTGAAGGTGCTAGATTTCTCCGGTATCTTGAGAGCCAACCGGGCACAGGTTCAAGAGTGTGATTTAGATAGGATTTATCCTGATCTTTTAAATGATCGAAAGTTTCAAGATATTTTCTTTCAATCACCGGCCATGAATAATTTTCTCGGAAGAACTTGCGACCATTACTCCCAAGTGCAAAACGAAGCTCACGCTTACGTTCTAGCAGTTTTAGGGTTTCAGAGAATTCTTCGTAGTTGTTGTAGTACAAGCCAGCGTTACTTCTAATGACCTGTCCGTGAAGCACATCGCAGGCTCCGTTAACCAGTACGGGTAATCCCATTGCCCAAGCTTCAATCGTGACCATCGACAAACTTTCATAATAGGAAGGCATTATTAAAAGATTTGCTGCCGACATTGCGTCGAACTTTTCTCTGTCGCTTAGAAATCCTAAGTGGTGGATACGAGGATGTGAAGGAATTTCCATAACAGGATTTCCGATTAGGACTAAATCGAGCTTCTGGGAGGATTTTGCATATTGGCTAAAATATTTAAACAACTCTCCGCACCCTTTGTTTTCGTCGATGCGGCCAACGTAAATTGCGAAGCGATTCTTTAGTCCGGTATTTTGACGAAATCTTCGAGCGCTTGATCGTGGGGGAATTTCAGATCCCACACCCACTACAACGCCCGGGACGTGATTATTACCAGAAATGTTTTGGATTATCGAGCGTTCTTCAAAAGAGTTATACATAAGAGCTCGAACTCCTAGAAAGATAGGACGGAAGATGGAAAGACCTAAAGCCGGGTCTCTTTCTGCCGTGGGTACTAAAATAGCTTTGTTCGGTAAGGCTCGGATTCCATGATAAGCGTGATAGTAACGATAACTAAAGAAAATGTGATAATCGTAATGATCTTCATGCTCTTTAAGGTATTTGACTAAGGCGGGACTCAGCGGTCCTTCACTTGAGAGCCATGCCAATTCGTCGGCAAAAGAATGCTTTTCTTTAAATACTTTTTCTGAACGACGTCCAAAATCAGCAGGGTTACGTTCCTTCGAGACTGGAAAACGTCTTACCGAAACTCCGTTGATGGATTCTAAACCTGGTTCAAAATGATTTCGCCAAGTGATGTAATCGCTGGCGCATGTCGACAGAACCTCTACGTGACTATGTTTGTTTAAATGCTCGGCAACGTACCGGGCGTGTAGCTCAGCGCCACCGTTAAGTTCTGCTCCGTATCGCTGGACGACGATAGCCAGTTTCACTTTTTTGAAGAATCCGTGTCGCTAGACGATTGCTCAGAAGTAGTAGGTGCTTCGCTTTCCTTGACTTGTTGGGTTCCTTCAGCGGATTCTGGTGCACTCTCAGAAGTAGAGCTTTCTAAAGCGGAACTCTCAGCCTTGATGTTCTCAGTAGTTTGAGAAGATTCAACTGCGTCATGTTTTGACTGAGTGTCTTCATTTATCTCCGTTGATTGATTGTTCTCCACGCTCGCTGCGTCCGTTCTTGAGGGAGGGCGTCGCCGGCTGCGTCTTCGCCGCCTCCGTTTCTGTTCAGAGCCATCAGAGGAAACGGATTTGGATTTGTTACCCCCTGGTTTTTGTGAATCATCTCGGTACTGAACTGTTTCTTCAAGAGCTCTTGCGCGTCTCTCGCTAAACTCCAATCGCCCAGCGACAGATTCGACGCGCATACGGTGATTTCTCATTTCTATAGAGAGACGAGTCATTTCTACAACGAGATTGTTCATAACCTCGTAATTTAGTGCATCAATTTCTTCTCGCGCTGCGAGTCTCGAACTACTCATATCAAAAAGTTTTATCACCCTATCGATAAATTCAGCTTGTGTTTGTACCATCCAATTAATTGCCTCGTTCTGGCGTTCATTAATTTCGCGTTGCACTTGCAGTGCATGAATAATCGGACCAATATTTATAAAGAATTTTAACAACGGACTAAATATTTTTCGAATTCGATATAAGACTGTACCAGTAATCCCACCACGACCTGATCGATAAATACTTTCATGATCAAAATTATAAGATTCGGGAGCAGGGGGGGGATCTTTTAGTTTGTCAGGAAAAACCAGCTTAGATTGCCTGTCTTTGCTTTGCTGACGATAGTGCGCAACCAGATCCGAGCGAACTTTATTAGGATCAAGAAAGCGTTCGAGTTTAACGCTTGCCATTTCACGGATCTGTTCCTCGGTGTAATCTATGCCCCTTTTTTCTTTAATTCGATCACGGATCTGTTCCATGATTTTTTCTATATCGACTGCATCGGATTCAACGCTAAACTCTGACATAAGTGTTACCTTCAAAAGATATGTTCGGTATTTTAGTTTTGCCCTGCTTTTCTTGTCACTATTTCTATAACAGAAATGGGTGGTAAATGATAACTGCCACAGTAAGCACCCAAAGAACAATACACGTTAGAAGCGGACGGTCGCTAAGCAAAATATCAGACGGATTCCCTTTGCTATTTTCCAGTCGGATCAAATGCATGTAACGAAAGATACCGTAAATTGGGAATAGAAGGGTAATCGTGATCCAATCGGTTCCGATATTTTTAATAGTAGTCGGGTCAATCGTGTAAAAAATATATGTAACTATTGTGCTGCCGGCAAGAATAGAAAGTAGCTGGTCGAGAAATTCCGGGCGATATTCTGAGAGTGTCTTGCGGTGCAGGGAAGCTTCGTCGCCTAAGGTTGTCAACTCGTGTCGACGTTTTGCGCATCCCAAAAACAACGCTAATAAAATGGTGCACATCAGTAACCACTGACTGATCGGAACATCGATCGCGAGTGCTCCGGCCATGGCTCGCAGGACGAAACCAACACCGATAGCTATTACGTCAATAATAATGACGAATTTAAGCCAGTGGCTATACAGAATCAGTAAACCGAGAAAAGCCGCAGCTACAATGCCAAATGCTGTGCTCAAAAAGAATCCAATTGTGATTCCGGTTACTCCAAGAAGCACTGCACCAAGAACTGCGAGAGTTGGGCTTAATGTACCTGCTGCAATAGGTCGCAAGCGTTTTGTTGGATGTCTACGGTCCTCTGTTTGATCGGCGACGTCGTTTAGTAGATACATTGCACTTGAGAGTGAACAAAAAACTAAGAATGCAATAGAAGACTGAACAAGTGCCGCTGTGTTTAGTAATTGTCCTCCGAATACTAGAGCAGCAAAGAGGATAAAATTCTTGGTCCACTGATCAATGCGGATAGATACAAGGAAGGCTTTCAAGGGCCCATGTGTAGACCGAGCTTTATAAGATACGGAATCGTTCACAAGATGGGATGTGCTATTGCGCTCCATGTAGCGCTTGCTTGAAATATATGTTGAACGCGCTGGCTCGATCAGCGCGTTCAAGAGTGTCTAATCTACGTCGCGTCGCATCTTCTTACGGCTGCGCTTACGCGCTAAAGCCTGTTTTGCTCTCCGTTTATCACCAGGCTTTAAATAGTAAGAATGTTTTTTAATATCTTTAATTATGTCTTCCTGCTGTACTTTTCGCTTAAAACGGCGTAATGCTCCCTCGATAGATTCACCGTCTTGAAGTAGGACTTCGGCCAAAGAAAAACTCACCCCCTCATATGATTCCCGCCAAAGTTCGTTGTGCCGGGACCGAACCTTAAATCTTAGGCTGAAAGGCAAGGCAGCGTCAACGGATGTATTTTAGGTAAACAGGAAATATTTAAATTAGTCATTAATGCTGCACTTTATAAAGTGGCTTCCCTTTAAAATACACAACGATTGTTATGATTATCTTTTTTCCTTTGTTAGTTGTTATAAAGAGAGATGTTTTTCAGTTTTCGCATAAGAAAAATTAAAGCTCTAGATGATTATTTGAAAGTTTAAATTAATGAAAGTATTGTTGGTCGGAGGTGGTGCACGTGAGCATGCTTTGGCATGGAAGTTGTCACAAGAGTCTTGCGTAGACGATATTGTTTGTGGTCCAGGAAATGCAGGTATCGCTGCGGTGTGTCGCTGTTTGCCGTTAGATATGACTAGCCCAGGAGAGATTCTTGAACTAGCCAAGAAGGAAAAATCAGATTTTACTGTCGTTGGGCCCGAAGTTCCGTTGGCGAATGGTGTGGCAGATGTGTTTAAAACGGCTGGGCATCCACTTTTCGGTCCAAGCCGAAGTGCTGCGAAACTCGAATCCAGTAAGGTATTTGCTAAAGAATTCATGGCCCGTCATAAGATTCCCACTGCAAGATTTCAGGTGTGTGATGCTGAGGATGAGGCCCTTATTGCTGTGTCCGGAAATGATTTTGGTTTTCCTGTTGTAGTTAAGGCGGATGGGCTGGCTGCTGGCAAAGGCGTAACCGTTGCTGGTAATCGCGGTGAAGCTGAAGAGGCGGTACGGGAAGCCATGTCAGAACTTCGGTTTGGATCTGCAGGTAAGCGTCTGATCATTGAAGAGTGTTTGACTGGAGTGGAGGTATCTTTTTTTGTTTTATGTGACGGTGTTCGTGGTCTCACTTTGCCCTCGGCGCAGGATCATAAACGTATCTTTAATGATGATAAGGGGCCCAATACAGGTGGTATGGGTGCGTTTGCACCAAGTCCTCTCATGTCGATAGCGCTTCAAAAACAAGTAATGTCGAAAATCGTCCAACCAACATTAAATGGATTACGAAAAGAAGGTCATGAGTTCAGAGGTGTTCTTTACGTTGGTCTTATGTTGACGGGGATTGGGCCACAGGTGATTGAATTTAATGTTCGATTTGGCGATCCGGAGGCTCAGGTTGTTTTGCCAATGATTGAAACGGAACTTGCTCCTGTTCTTTATGCTGCCGCTACTGGAAGCCTAGAAAATGTTGAGTGGAAAGTGTCTCGGACACCTCACGTGGGTGTTGTGTTGGCTTCTGGTGGATATCCAGGTTTCTACAAGAAGAATCTGGCAATTCAGGGACTGGATCGGGCGGCTGCAATTTCCGATGTAGTTGTATTTCATGCAGGATCAAGGTTTTTACATGACTCATTTGTGACCAACGGAGGGCGGGTACTTACAGTGGTTGGCAGAGGTGAAACGTTTAATTTAGCACGTGAGCAGGCGTATAAAGCTGCAAAATGTATTGAGTTTGAAGGAAAACACATCCGAACAGACATAGGACTTAAAGCACTTACGGCTGTCGGTGAAGACATAAGGTGAGGTAGAAAAATGGCAAAGCAGCAAGTAAAGATATTAATGGGATCAGATTCCGATGCACCAGTAATGAAAAAAGCACTTGATACACTTGGTCAGCTCGGAATTTCTTGTCATATGACGGTCGCTTCGGCGCATCGGTCACCAGATCGAGTACAGCAAGTTATTAATCAAGCATGTGGAAACGGTGTAAAGGTTTTTATTATCGGTGCCGGTGCTGCAGCGCATCTGGCCGGTGTTGTGGCGGCTCATACGACAGTACCAGTTATTGGCGTGCCAATTGATTCGTCACCCTTAAAGGGGTGGGATGCTTTACTGGCCACCGTTCAAATGCCTCCCGGGGTGCCGGTAGCTACGGTATCAGTGGGTAATGCTGGAGCAGTTAACGCTGCGGTCCTTGCCGCGCAAATTATTGCTTTGTCTGACGAGACGGTTGCCGAAAGTTTAAGGCAGTACAAACAAACTCTTGCAGCGAAAGTTGAAAAGGTTGCTAAGAAAGTTGAAGAATCAACTTTTGCCTAATTAATCTTCAAACAGCATCACTAATAGTGCTTTTTCTGTGTGTAGTCTGTTTTCGGCTTGTTCAAATACGATAGAAGTAGGGCCGTCAATTACTGAATCAGTGACCTCTTCGCCCCTATGTGCCGGTAAGCAGTGCATAAAATAAGCATCTTTTTTAGCCAGAGACATTAGCTGGTCGTTTACTTGGTATGGCATAAACAATCTTCGCCGAAGATCTTTTTCTGCTTCATCTCCCATTGATGTCCATGCGTCTGTGTAGATAGCGTCTGCGTTTTGGACAGCTTCCTTTGGATTTGTGAATCTATTGAGAGTAGCGTTGTGTCTGGCAATTTTTGTCACGTCAGAATCAATTCGGTTTGGCAGTTCAAACCCTTTTGGTGAAGAAATATTGACATTGATTCCAAGCATTGTCGCAGCTTGAACGAAAGATGTTGCAACATTGTTACCGTCTCCGATAAAAGCAACAGTCCGCCCCTTTAGTTCACCCCACCTTTCCTGCAGGGTTAAGCAATCAGCTAGTGCCTGGCAGGGATGTTCGCTATTGGTTAGAGCGTTGATAACTCTTAATTCCGTGGTTGCCATCGCGAGATCGACGATGCGCTCTTGTTCAAATGTGCGAACGACAGCACCCTCGACCCATCGTTCTAAACTGCGACCAACATCAGCGAGTGATTCTCGTTGACCTAGAGCAACGTCAGCAGAAGGATCTACAAAATCGCCCCCTAATTCTCGAATAGCGATTTCAAAAGTAGAGCGAGTTCTTAAAGAAGGTTTCTCAAACAAAATTGCGATGTAGGTTCCTTGTAGCGCCGCCGAAGTCGCCGCCTCTCTACCGAGGTGCCGATCACGTTTCAACAACGCTGCTAAATTTAGGTGGTGTTCAAGATCGTCGGCGTCAAAATCGAGTACGGAGAGAAAGCATCTACCACTCAATGTGTTCATGACAGTCCCGTCACTTTGTCTAACCGCAGAGGGGGTGGCCTTTTTTTTTGTCATAAATTTTTTCGATTTTTGATCCATAACGGTTCAACTGAATATTAAGTTCTGTAGTCGGCATTAATACGGACGTATTGGTCGCTTAAATCGCATGTCCATACGGTCGCGCTGTATTGACTATCTGTTCCAAGATTTACTTCTATTTCTACTTCTTTTTCTGCAAGATGATCGGCCGCTATGGATTCTTGATCAGGATAGACCGTATTGTTTGCCAACAATAATGCCTGACCGATTCGAACTTTTGCCCGGGACAAATTAAATTCTACGCCTGCGCGACCAGCGACTGCGACTAATCGTCCCCAGTTAGGATCTCCACCATTAAGTGCTGTTTTCACAAGCAGTGAATTTGCCACTGCATGAGCAGCACGATTAGCTTCCTCAGATGACCGACTGCCACTAACTAAAATTGTGACCAGTTTTGTGGCTCCTTCTCCTCCGCGAACGATGTCTCTCGCTAGTGAGCCGCATAGGTCCCTTAGTCCATCTGTGAAGAGTGGCAGTAAATTCTCGTCGATCTTAATGTCACTAGCACCGCTGGCCATCAGAAATACAGAATCATTAGTGGAGCATTCCCCGTCTACTGAGATGGCGTTAAAAGTATTTCCGACCGCGTCGAGTAGTGCTCTTTGCAAAAGGTGAGGTTCTATCGTTACATCAGTTGTGAGAAATCCGAGCATGGTTGCCATGTTCGGTTCAATCATGCCCGCCCCTTTTACCATTCCACCAATCACGACTGATCCAGATGGGGTATCTAGTTTTATAGCCCTTTCTTTAGGGGATAGATCAGTCGTCATAATTGCTTCTGCAGCTTTGAGATGCATGTTTTTATTAAGTTGATGGCTAGCTGCAACAATTCCATCGTGTACTTTGGTTATGTCGAGCGGAACACCAATGACGCCAGTTGACGCAATGAGAGCATGGCTGAGTTGACAGCTGGTTGCCTGAGCAACGGATTCTGCCATTTTATGGGCTGAAACTAGACCGGTTTCCCCCGTGCAGGCATTAGCACAGCCACTATTAACGGCAATCGCTTGAGCTATGCCATTAGATTCTTTGAGGTGTTTTTTAGATACTATTACTGGTGCAGCTAAGGCTAGGTTAGTTGTGAACACGGCGGCAGTGCTACTTGGTTCGTCTGCAACGACAAGCGCTAGATCCAAGCTTTTTGTTTTTAGACCGCACGCAACAGCGGCGGTGCGAAAACCTGAAGGTGCTGTTATTCCTCCTGTGACAAAACTCTTCATATTAGTTCTCCATTGACTGGAAATTCAGCACTACAGCGTATTGTTGGCAGTTTTGAAACAAACTACAGCTGCGACAATCCGTCGAAATCTTTTCTGGCACCCACGGATGGGGAACAATCGAAAAGCCGAAACGTATAAAGGGGCGCGGATTATGCGTAAACGCGCACAGCATTTGGTGGCCGCGCTCCTTCGCCGTAGTCAAGAGCTCCTGTAAAAGGTATTTACCTATGCCCTGCTCACGATGTGCTCCAGAAACAACATACGATCTAATCTCTGTAACACGTGATCCAAGTTCTGCGAGTTCGGCACAAGCGATAACCTCGTTATTCTGAACCGCTACTAGGAAACGAGATGCATGAAAGGTGATTTCTTCAAGTGACCTAGGTAGTAAGTGCCCTTCAGCGAGGTTATTGGAAATCAGGGCGTACAATAGTGGCGCTTCATTTTGGGTCGCTTGACGAACACGAATATTTCCGCGATTGCTGCCTTCCGTTGTCTTGGTCATTGGCGGTGAACTAACTTCAATCACGTTATGTCTCCAAAAGCGGCGCCTAATCTCTTTAAGCCTTCATCGATTTCTTCATCGGTAATATTAAGAGGCGGTAGTAAGCGGATTACAGACCCTGCAGTGCGGTTAATGATCACGCCCTGACAGAGCGCTGCTGGCACTATATCTTCGGCCACTTGAGGTTCAACCTCAATGCCTTGTATCAATCCGGCGCCGCGAATATCATTGATGCAAGAAAAGTTCTTTGCCAATGAATGAAGTCCCTTCTCCAAGTAAGCTCCTGCCACATTAATCCGAGTCAGTAATCCATTTTCTAGGGCATCAAGAAAAACTAAAGCTGCGCGACAGGCTAAAAGGTTTCCACCATAGGTGCTTCCGTGGTCTCCAAACTTAACAGTATCCGCTACAGATTCGCTTAGTAATGTTGCTCCTATCGGTACACCGGCGCCCAAGGATTTTCCAAGTGCCATCAGATCTGGTGTTAAGTTAATGCTCTCAGAAAAAAAAGTCTTGCCTGTGCGCCCCAAGCCGCATTGAACCTCGTCCGCTATAAGTAGAGTGCCTGTCTCTTTGCAAATCGAAGTTATTGTATTCGCCATTTCTCGTGATACTGGCCAGACTCCACCTTCTCCTTGGATTGGTTCGATAATAATCGCGGCGGTCGTGGAAGACACAGCTTCACGAAGACTTTGAGGATTGTCGGAATAAACAAACTTGACGTCTGGTAACAAGGGTTCAAATGGTTCCCTGTAAGACTGTCCGGAAGTTACCGATAAAGAGCCAAACGTTCGTCCATGAAATGAACGTTCAAAAGCGATGATGCCTTTTCGTTCATGATCGCCTTTGCTGTGCCAGTGTCTTCGAGCAAATTTCAAGCAGGCTTCGACGGCTTCTGTGCCGCTATTGCAGAAAAAAGTTCGAGATAGTCCCGATAGCTTGGATAACCGCATCGCGACTTCACCCTGCAAAGCATTAAAAAATAGATTTGATGTATGCAACAGTTCGTGACTTTGTGACGCTATTGCAGAATTGAGATCCGGGTTGGCATGGCCAAGAGCCGTGACTCCAATACCAGACAAAAGATCAATGTATTCATTGCCCTCTGTATCGAATACCCGAGAGCCTTTGCCGTTGGTAAGTACAACCGGAAGCCGCTTATAAACTTGCAGAATATGCTCTGCCTCTAGATTGCGGATATTATCAGCAGTTGTCGTCATGAGCGTTTCTTTTCCTTCACTAGCGAATGGTTGTTTTATTTGACCCTATTGTTTTGTTTAATGCATTTCGAGACCTTCCGTCGACGATTTCGATGCGCTTAACGCCGCCATGCTTTGCCGTTCGACACGCAAGAAGTTTTGCAACCATTCCAGCATTGGCCTGACGGTTCTTGATTAATTGCATAAGCATTTTGTCGTCAACGGATGAAATGGTTTTACCGTTTCTGTCGAGCACGCCACTGGTGGTGCCCGCGATAGTTAACCAGGAAGCCCCGAGACGGACCGCGAGGTCCGCCGAAAATGTGTCAGCATTGACATTGAAAAGTTCACCTTTTCTGTTACTTCCTATGCTAGCGATAACCGGAATGTATCCAGATGCAGCTAAGTTTTTAAGTAGTTTTGGCGTTTTATCGCTACCCTTGGGAATGCCAACAAAACCTAAATCGATTTTATCCCCATCGACGCTTTGGTAACGTTGTGCTCGACGAACAGTTACAGTGCTGTCATCTGCCCCTGTCAATCCGACTGCGCGAAGACCCATGGAAGTCAGGGTTGCGACTAAACGAGTATTTACACAACCCGCGAGAACACCGAGTACAACCTCCATGGTCTCAGCATCTGTAATGCGTAATCCGTCGACCGTTTGTTTTTTGAGTCCAAGTTTTGCTGCTTGTTGAGTTACAGATTGTCCGCCACCGTGTACGACCACAACCGGTCGGCTTTCTGCGGCAACACGGATCTGTCGCGCGACTTGTTTTAGTTTTAGTGTTTCATCAATCAGTTCCCCGCCAAGCTTAATTACGCGCGTTCGAGACATTAGAGTAGGCCTGTCTGTTCATCCAAACCATAGACGACGTTAAAATTCTGCAATGCTTGTCCGGCCGCACCTTTAATAAGATTGTCTAGGCACGAAACAATGATCAATCTGTTGGTGGCCTTGTCGAGACGCCATCCGATATCGCAGAAATTTGTGTTAGTTACGTATTTGATTTCTGGTAGTTCTTCTCTTCTTAAGCGTACAAATGGGGATTCGGTGTAAGCATCTTCATAAATGGCACTTACTTTTTCGTAAGTAACGCTGTCTTTTACGTGAGTGTAGATGGTTGCGATGAGTCCGCGGTTGAGGGGGACGAGATGAGGCACAAAGGTTACTTGTTTGCCAAGTTCTTGCTCCATCTCCGCTGTATGGCGATGCGCAAAGATCCCATAAGCCGAAACATTGCCGTCACATTCCGAGAAATGAGTTCGTTCGCTCGGCTTCTTTCCTGCGCCAGAAATGCCAGATTTTGCATCGATCACGATTTCACCATCCAGGAAATTTGCAGATACTAGTGGCTCAAGGGCCAAGAGGGCGGCTGTTGGATAGCAGCCGGGACAGGCGATGATCTTCGCATCCCTAAGTTCGATACGTTTTCTTTCAGTTAATCCATATACGGGTTGTATTTCAAGTTCTGGGGTATCTGGGTACCATTTTTTTCGTAAGTTCGGATTGTTTAGCCTGAACGATCCGGATAGGTCGAACACGCGAATCCCTGTTTTAGCTATTTCAGGTAGTATTTCAGCGCTGGCATTTTCTGGTAACGCCAAAAAGACGGCATCTGTGTTTTTGGCGATCTTGTCTAGTGATAAGGGTTCGATTTCTTTGGAACAGATTCCTGTTAATGCAGAAAGTGTCCTATTCTCTTCATTTTTATGTGAAGACATGGCTAGCGTGACCTCGATATTGCTGTGTCTAGCGGAAAAACGAAGTAGTTCCTGGCCACCGTAACCTGTTGCTCCCAGTACGCCAATGCGAATAATAGATTCCATAATTAATTTTTATTCGTAAAAATATATAAATATAATACAGTTTTAAGGCTCATAATCTATTTAAATACTTATAATAAAGCAAGTAAATAGCTTTCTAAGTTTTATGTTTTTATGTATAATAATTCATAATATAGAATAAAAATGAAGAAATATAGGCAATCAGCAATTCTTGATTTAGTTACGCAACAGTCAGTGGGAAGTCAGGATGAATTGCGTAGAAAACTTCGGGATCGAGGTTTTCATGCCACTCAGGCCACAATTTCTCGAGATATTAAAGACTTGGGTTTGGTGAAGCGAGCCGCAGATGGAGCGTATCAAAAACCAGGTATACCGCCCGGCGGAGCTGTTTTCTCTGGCACTGGGCTTCAGCGTGCTGTTTCTGAATATTTGAGACGCTTAGATCAGGTGCAACAGTTAATAGTTTTAAGGACTGATCCGGGACAAGCTCAATCTCTTGCGGTTGCCATAGATCGTTCTGAACTTCCAGAAGTTGTTGGAACTGTTGCTGGAGACGACACGATCTTGATTATTACTCGCCATGCTAGAGCAGGAAGAGAAGTTACCAGGTTATTTGAAGGATGGGCACGTAGGTAGGAATCTTGCGTAAGGGAAGGTGTTAAAAATGGATCGAATAGTATTGGCGTACTCAGGTGGGTTAGATACATCAGTAGCTGTTAAATGGCTTGCCGACAAGTACGATGCTGAAATTGTTGCGGTAACGATGGATCTTGGTCAGGGTAAAGAATTGGACGATATCCGGGAGAGAGCACTTGGTGTCGGTGCCGTACGTGCTCATGTTGTGGATGTTCGTGAGGAATTTTGTAACGACTATGTTCTTCCTGCGTTGCAAGCCGATGCCATTTATGAGGGCAAATATCCCTTGGCGACCGCTCTGGGGCGTCCTCTCATTGCAAAAAAGCTGGTTGAAATTGCTGAGTTTGAAAATGCAACAATAATTGCTCATGGTTGTACGGGAAAAGGGAACGATCAAGTTCGCATCGACGTTTCGGCGCGTGCCTTAAATCCTGCGATTCGCGTTGTTGCTCCAGCGCGCGAATGGGGTATGACTCGCCCAGATGAAATTGCATATGCAAAAACTCATGGGATTCCTATACCAATGACGGTTGACAATCCATACAGTACTGACTCGAACCTGTGGGGACGTTCAATCGAATGTGGAATACTTGAAGATCCTTGGATCGAACCGCCTGATGATATTTATGCAATGACTAAGTCTCCAATTGAATGTCCGGATGTTCCTGCTTATGTCGAAGTAGACTTTGATGCCGGTGTGCCCGTTAAGGTGAATGGTGTCGCCATGCCCCTAACGGAACTCATAAATTCATTGGACACAATTGCTGGTGAGCACGGTATTGGTCGAATCGATATGGTAGAGAACCGGCTTGTTGGAATTAAATCTCGTGAAATATATGAGGCTCCAGCGGCAACCGTTTTGCATACAGCACATCGAGAACTTGAAGCTTTGGTAATTCCTAAAGATCTTTCAAGGCTGAAGGCTGACTTGGCCAGAACTTACGCTGATCTGGTGTATAACGGAACTTGGTTTAGTCCTCTACGCGATGCTCTCGATGCGTTTGTCTCAAAGGTGCAGGAAAGGGTCAATGGAACGGCAAGAGTGAAGTTGTATAGAGGTGATTGCCGCATAGTGGGTAGGCGTTCACCGAATGCTTTATACGACTCTGATTTAGCGACTTACGACGAGGAAGATGCCTTTGATCATAGTGCTGCTGAGGGATTTATCAAGATTTGGGGTTTGCCGGTTGAAACGGCGGCCCTTAAAGCTCCTTCAAAGAAATGATGAGCAGTACAGAGTGGATGCGGTGAAAAAATGACAGAGAAACAGAATCTTTGGTCAGGACGATTTGCAAATGAGCCAGATGCTGAAGTATTCGATTTTCAGTCTTCTTTTCGTTTTGATCGGGTCTTGTTTGAAGATGATATTAGGGGAAGTTTGGCTTGGGCGGAGGCGCTTACGTTGGCCGGTGCCTTAACTCCAGAAGATGGTGTGACCATCCGAGATGGTCTCGAGACTATTCAAGAGCAACAGAAACAGGATCCCAACTTTCTATCGGGCCCTGATGAGGATGTCCATTCTTTTGTTGAACGAAAGTTGATAGAACTTGTTGGCGATGCGGGAAAGCGTCTCCACACGGGAAGATCACGAAACGAACAAGTTTCTCTTGATTTAAGACTTTATCTCCGAAGACGTATCCCGAGTGTACAGAAATCTATCGTTGATCTTGTGGATGTTCTCGTAAAAAAGGCAGAAATTTCAGGTTCGACTTTAATGCCTTCCTATACGCATCTTCGCCGAGCCCAGCCTATGATGGCGGCTCACTTTTTTTTGGCACATGTAGCGGCACTTCGTCGAGACTATCGGAGATTTGATGTTACTTTGGATGAGGTTGATGCCTGCCCGCTCGGATCTGGGGCTGTCGTCGGTACGGGTTACCCCATTAATGTGCATTCATTAGCGGAAAAGTTGGGTTTTTCAAGGATTGTAGAAAACAGTCTTGATGCGACAGCCGATCGAGATTTTGTTTCTTCAATGTTGCATGGATCCGCATTGATTATGGTTCACCTGAGTCGTATAGCTGAGGATCTTATTATTTTTTCTGGAGAGGAGTTCGGATTCTTTGAATTAAGCGATCAAGTTACTACAGGAAGCAGTTTGATGCCGCAGAAGAAGAATCCTGATCCACTTGAATTGGTAAGAGGAAAAACTGGAAGAACGGTGGGTCATGTTTCTGGTTGGCTTACGAGTATGAAAGGTTTACCCAGTGGATACAACAAAGATCTTCAGGAAGACAAAGAGGCTGTATTTGATGCCGAGCGGACAGTTCTGGGTTCTCTGCAGGCCGTAATAGAGGTTGTTAAAAGTATTGAAATCAGACCTGCGGTTTGTGAAGATGCTTCAACGGGATTATTACTTGCTACCGATGTAGCTGATTATCTTGTTGCTCAGGGGTTACCGTTTCGTACTGCGCACAAAGTTGTAGGGAGTATTGTTCAAAATCTTGTGTCAACAGGCCGAGATTTCAGTGAGCTTACTTTACGTGATTGGAAGAATTACCATAATTTATTTAGCGATGATATTTTAGATAAGATCACTCCGCAAGGTTCGACAAGGTCTCGTATGACACCTCAATCTACTAACCCTGAAGCGGTTAGAGCATCCTTGGATCGAGTGAAAGATTGGGTTTCTAGTTGTCGTAATTAAAGACCTAATTATTTGGTGTTTGCGTCTTTTTCCCAACGTCTGTTAATATTTTATGTCCAGCGCGGATTCTTATTTCATGTTCGCCTCTAAGTCTTTTTGAAATTTTAGTGAATGTTAAGATCGCGTGGATGTAATCAAGTCCCACATTAAAAACTGTGAAAAAACTTCTATGACCGGGATGGTTATGCCTAGGTTTAAGTTGATCCGATGAATGAACGACGCCAACTGGAAAAATCACCAGGTTTAACGGAGTCGAGTGCTGAGGCTTTAGACGCTGAATTAGGTAACAGTGCCAGTGCAGTTTCTGGAAAGTCTGAGGAAGGACCAGTACATCGCAATCTCATCAGGGCAAGTCTTGGTGACCAAAGTGGATTACCAGAGACGCCCCGTCCAGCACCGGTCTTCACTATGCATCAACAACAAGCGCAGGCTGGTTCTGGTGCAACTCGAAAGAAGCCGAAGGTTCGGAATAGCCGGCAAGCGAAAAAAAATGGGGCTTCAAAACAGGCAAGTGAAAAAAAACGGACTTGGCGTGCAAGTCGAAAAAAAGATCGTAACGGACTCTCCAATGGGAATTTGAGTTCATCGAGAAATGGTAAGGGGCGTTCCCGTTAATTGGTGCTTTAGGTTGTTGCTGATCTGTAGTCTCCACGTTCAGTCTGTTTTCTAGAAAATTTTCTCATGAGCGATTTAACAGGAAAAAATGGTCTTATCGTTGGTGTAGCTAATAAACGTTCACTTGCCTGGGCCGTAGCGAAGGCCGCAGACGCCGCCGGGGCACGTTTGACGTTAAGCTATGCCAATGAACGCTTTGCAGAAAATACTAAGAAATTAGCCGACACCTTAAGTCAGCCGACTCAATTAATACAGTGTGACGTGAGTTGTGATGAGGAGATCGATTCTCTCTATAAAAGTGTCGAAAAAGAGCACGGAGGATTAGATTTTCTTGTACATGGTGTTGCGTTTGCTTCACGTGAGTCCATTTCGGAACCTTTTTTTCGGACAAAGCGCGAGGATTTTCTCCAAGCACTTGATATTAGTACTTACTCACTAGTGGCTCTTTCGCGTGGTGCTGCACCTTTGATGGAACGGCGTGGGGGCGGAAGTATTTTGACACTTACGTATCTCGGAAGTACAAGAGTATTTCCGAATTACAACGTTATGGGTGTTGCCAAAGCGGCACTTGAAGCGTCAGTTCGGTATTTATCTAGTGACCTCGGTCCTTTAAACATTCGTGCTAACGCTATTTCAGCTGGTCCTATTAAAACTTTGGCGGCGTCTGGAATATCCGGCTTTACGAGTATCTTGCAGCATTATCGTGACCGGTCTCCTCTTCGTAGGACGGTTGATAGTTCAGAAGTTGCCGATGCAGCTGTTTTTCTTTTGGGATCTGCTGGACGTGGAGTAACAGGTGAGATTCTCATGGTTGACGGAGGCTACAACATTACGGGAATGTAAAGGTTTGGATTTGATCGATGCCGATTTTTCGTCGTGTTCGTGGCGTAATCCTTCGCTTGGTTTTCAACAGAATACTTGCTTCTCTTTGTGGAGTCGCCTTGCTTGGAATCTTTTTTTTTCTCAGATTGATTGAGTTTAAATGGGAAACATGGCTTTCAGATGGATTGACATTATTACTAGGTGCAACGGGGATTGCTTTGTTGTTTGTAGCGTTCCAAGGCCGAGAGCCTGATTGGATTGACCCGGCGGAGTAAGAATTATCTACTGTGAGACTAAACCTATGCCTCACCGACAATCCGGTACTTCAAATCAAAACCAAAAAAAGTTTTTAACTGGTGAGCCTGTTCGTTATTACCGGCCACGCGGTAGTCAAGAAATCAAAAAATTAATTGATGAAGGATTTCAGGCGTTTAATGCTGGACGGTTAAACGAGGCGTGCCATGTTTTTTCTGAAGGCATGCTTGATCCCTCTAGTAATACAACCATCGGCCTGACGATGGCTGGCGCTATGACACCTGCCGGGATGGGTGGATGCGTTATTGAATTAATAGATCGTGGTTTGGTCGATTTCCTGATAAGCACGGGTGCCAATCTCTATCATGATCTCCACTATGCTTTAAATTTCACCTTACATAGGGGTTCCCCGTTTTTAGATGACATAGCTCTCTATGAACATGAAATCATTCGAATTTATGATGTTCTTTTTCCGGCCGATGTCTTGCTTAAAACTGATGAGTACGTTAGAGATTTTCTTGTCCGACATGATTTTGACGGTCCTATCTCTTCCTCTAAATTGCATTTTCTGATCGGGCAGGATTTACTGCGCATGCGGAAAAATTGCCAAGATTATTCGGTTTTAGCGAAAGCGGCTGCTTGTGGAGTTCCGATTTACACTTCTTCTCCGGGAGATAGTTCGATCGGTATGAACCTTGCCTATCATGAATTACTGAATGATGGGGACTGTTTAATCAACCCAAACCGTGATGTGAATGAAGTTTGCGCAATTATTTTAGCTGGCGAAAAAAATGGCTGTCTAATTCTTGGAGGCGGATCCCCCAAGAATTTTTATCTGCAAGGTCAACCGACACTTTGGGAAGTATATGGAATTCCAAAAGGAGGCAATGACTATTTTGTGCAGTTGACTACTGATCAGGCGGTGTGGGGTGGATTGTCTGGTGCGACTCCGGCGGAGGCAGTCAGTTGGGGAAAAGTCAACCCCGGACAATTGCCTGATACTGTTGTTGCGTACTGTGATTCAACGATTGGTTTCCCATTATTTTGTGAATACGTTGTTGGTTCAGAAAACAACAATCGGCAACAAAAACGTCTTGTCTATCAGATAGATAATTTGGTCGAAAACCTTAAACGCGAAGCTGTGTCGGTGCAATCGGGCAAGAAGTCGAAGAAAAATGAATAAAAGTTCTCGGAAAATTCATTCTCGTTCTTGCAATAAAAGACACACTTTTGAATTTTGTTAGCTATGTGATTTACAAGGTTTTTTGATTAAGACAATTAGTTTGCTGTTTTTTTATTGTCCAGTTGTAATGTTTTTAGGTCTATAGAAATAGGGAGCTGGGTCCTGTAGCTCTATGGCTTGAAATGCCTGAAGTCGTTCGCGGCACTTGCTGCAACGTCCGCAGTGTTTGGTATCGATTGGGTTCATACAAGAAAGAGTGAATTCCCATTCGATGCTAAATGACTCACCGAGACGTATCACTTCTGGTTTACTAAAAGATGCTAGGGGGGCTTTAACTTTAATGGGATGGTTTAAGCCAAGCGATAGAGCTTTCTCCATTTCTGAAAAGAACTCTGGTGTGGCATCAGGAAATGGATTTCCAGCTAGTGGCCCGATAGCGATTTCAGTGATTCCTTGGAGCGAACAGTAAGTTGCTGTTTTGGTAAGAAGTAGCGCGTTTCGTCCGGCTAAGTAAACATCGCTATCTGGTGTGTTGTAGGCTGGGGCCTTGCCAGTTAATGCCCAGTGCTTAGAAGAATAAAGATCAGCAAAAGAAACAGACAATGAAACCAGTGAAAGGACTTTTGATGCGAATGCTTTTGTCCCGAACAGGGTTTTTAACACGGATTGTTCAGCTTCTTCCCAAGCCAGTCCGCCTTTGATATAAATGGGTTGGACTAAAGATGTTTCCGCTTGAATTGCAACTAGAACAGCACTGTCTAGGCCTCCAGAAACTAGAACTGCGGTAACGTGTTCTTGACCCTGGTTTGACGCCTCTATTACCATCGCTTATTAAACTGTAGCTTATTACCCATGTATTCAGTCACAAAACGGATCGATTTTTGTTACGGCCATCGTCTCCTAGAGTATGACGGCATTTGTAAACACCCTCATGGACACAATGCGGTTGCCGAAATTGAGATTCGCACAGAGTCATTGGATGCTCGTGAGATGGTCTGTGATTTTAGCGATATTAAGCGTGTGGTTAAGGGGTGGATTGACGGTGAACTTGATCACAAAATGATTCTCAGAAATGATGATCCACTCTTAGAACCCCTTCGCCAGTTAGGGGAACCAGTTTTTGTTGTTGACCAAAATCCTACGGTTGAACATATAGCCAAGTTAATTTTTGATTTCACAAAAATATCTGGATTTCCCGTCGTTCGGGTGACGGTGTGGGAAACACCAACATCGTTTGCCACCTTTGATCTTACGGACGCTAAATAATGGAAAAATCTTTGTCGACAGCATGATGTTCAGCGAACACGTAGAACGTGAAAGCTGCCTTGCAATTATCTATTCATTTAAGATTTACAGTCTTTGAAAGCAGAACGATGGTTTTAAAGAGCCTATCCGAATTTAGGATGTTTTATATCCTAACGTTCGTAGTGTTGGCCCAACCTGTCCATGGGGTTGTGTCCGCCCAGGTCGTTGCTCCGTTAATTACGGATCGTCCTGATCAAACAGAATCGGCCACAGTTGTATCTCGAGGACTCATCCAGATAGAAACTGGTTATTTGTTTTCAAGAAATAGCGGTTTGAGTACGCACGAGGTTCCTGGAACATTGTTACGGGTGGGACTTGGTTTACGTACGGAGCTCCGAATTGGTCATGATGGGGTGATTGGAAGCAAAAATAGTTATGGTGCAGGTGATAGTAGTATTGGTTTTAAATTAAATTTAATCGATAGTTCTGCTGGTTGGCGTCCGGAGTTTGCCGTTTTAGCGACCACAACTTTGCCGACAGGAGATAGGAATTACTCGAGCAGTGGTTTCGATCCAAATATTCTTCTGTCGTTCGCTCATGAAATTTCTCCAAACTTTTCTCTCGGATACAATGTTGGTACTAATTGGGAGTCTTCGGGTGAGGCAATTGATCGAGACGCTCTCTTTGTTTACTCGCTTGCTTTTGGCAGAACGATTAATGAACGAATATCCGCTTTTTTGGAAGTTTTTGGTAGCCGTCAAATCGATGGCTTACGAGAAAAAATGACTTCCGTTGATGGTGGCCTGGTGTTTCTGTTGGATGATACTTTCCAGGTTGACATTTATATTGGTCGTGGAATTATTGGTGTTGCCGATGACGTGTTTCTTGGCGCAGGAGTCAGTTTGAGGTTGCCCTATTAAAAAGTTGTTTTTCTATTTTTCGAAAGCATTGGTAGCATATTTTTAGATATTTTTTATTCCAACCTGTAATTTTTCGCCGGCTCGCATACCGATAGTAATACTCTTTTTATCTTTAGTTTGCAGGAGTATTTGATCAGAAGCATTATTACGGCTGATCACTTTAAGTTCTATTCCTGGTGTTAGTTGAGTCTGATCAAGAAAACGGAGGAAATTAGAGTCCTGATCTGTAACACGCGTCAACACGAGAGGGGTGTCAGTAGGGCAGTTGAGTAATGTTTGGTAATCGTGAATTTCTAGAGACCCTTCGGAATCTGGAATTGGATCACCATGAGGATCTGTTGTCGGATGGCCCAGCATTTTATCTATGCGTTCGATTAATTCATCAGAAGCAGCATGTTCTAAACGTTCGGCCTCGTCGTGGACATCTGCCCAACTCATCCCGACCACGCGGACGAGAAAAAGTTCCATCAGTCGGTGTCTTCTTAATACAAGAGCTGCTAATTTTTTGCCAGCCCCTGTAAGTCTTACGCCAGTGTAGGGTTCATAGTAGACCAGTCCTGATTCAGCCAGTGTTTTTACCATGGTGGTCGCGGTACCAGGAACAACACCGAGCGAGGAGGCTAGATGTCCCATTGAGATAAGGCCGCGTTTTTTTTTCTGGCCTGCTTCTGCTTGGTAGATAGCTTTTAAATAATCTTCAACAGTGCTTGAGGGTAAAGGCATATTGATTCAGCTCTGGTCTAGGACTTTTTGATGGTTATTATAAACATATTTTGACTAATCAAAATATAAATCACTATAATTCAAATAATTTTACTGAAGGGAACTGGACATCGAACTTATTGTTTTATTTCTTTCTGTTCTTGTAATGGCGGTTTTGTTTTGGCCGAAGAAAGGGTTTTTATTTCAGCGGCTTCGACTATCACGTCTAGATGAACGTGTATGTCTTGAAGACTCACTCAAGTATTTATTTATTTGCCAAGAAAGTGGACAAGAGTGTTCCGTGGATGGGTTAGCTGGACGACTTGGGTTGACCACTGGAAAGGCGGCCTCCTTGCTTTCAAAGCTTTCGGCAATGGAGTTGGTGCAGATTAAGAGTCAAGGTCCCGTTCTGACAGAAAAGGGGGGACAATCGGCAATTCGTATCGTTCGTACACATAGATTGTGGGAACGGTATTTAGCAGATCGAACAGGCGTGCCTCCGAAGGAATGGCACAATCAAGCTGAGAGAATGGAGCACTCTTTGTCGGTCGAAGAAACTAACACACTGGAATCTCGACTAGGACATCCCAGTTGGGATCCTCATGGCGATCCAATTCCAGACGCGTCGGGGATTGTGCCTCCCACACCTGGAACGAGTTTGGTGAACGTAAATTCAGGGAAGATGTTTGAGGTGGTTCATTTAGAAGACGAGCCGGAGGAAATCTATTATTCACTGCTTGATAAAGGATTTGTGCTGGGTGATCCAATTGAGGTTATTTCGAATACGGAAGAAGGCATAGTAGTACGTATAGGCGGACAGACTAAGAAGCTCGATACTATCGCTGCGCAAAATGTCAGTGTTCGCGTACTTCCGAAAGGGAAAGAAAATCTAACCGGCTTGAAAACACTTTTCGATGTTGAAATTGGTAAGCGCGTTAGAGTTGTTGGAATTTCTCGTGTGTGCCAAGGGGCTCAGCGGCGCCGCTTGCTTGATTTAGGCATCGTTCGCGGCACGGAAATTATGCCGGCTCTCGCGAGCGCTGTGGGCAATCCTGTGGCGTATGAAATTCTTGGAGCTCTTATTGCTTTAAGGTCGAGGCAAGCGAAATGGATCAGGGTTGAGTCTGTTTAATTTAGTTTGGTTAAGAAAGACGAATGACAACTTCATGTGTAGGTTGCAAAGAACATAGAGAGCAAAGCCTAATAAAATTGGGATTGAATCCTGAAAAATGGGATCTTTTAGTAGCTTTGGCCGGTAATCCGAATGTTGGGAAAAGCACAGTTTTTAATGCTTTAACAGGTCTTCGTCAACATACTGGGAACTGGCCAGGCAAGACAATTGTTCGCGCCGAGGGAGCTTTTCAATATAAAGATAAGAGACTGAAACTTGTTGATTTGCCTGGTACATATTCGCTGCAAGCTGGTAGCGCGGATGAAGAGGTTGCCCGTGACTTTATTCTCTTTGGACGCCCTGATGTTACTGTTGTTGTGATAGATGCCACGCGACTGGAACGGAATCTGAATCTGGTTTTACAGATTCTCGATATCACTGATCGTGTCGTGATTTTCTTGAATTTGGTTGATGAAGCGAGACGTCATGGGATAGCGATTGATCCGAAACGTCTTGAAAAAGAACTTGGAGTTCCAGTTGTTGCGGGTGTTGCACGTGAAAAAGTTGGTATCGAAGAACTTTTAACATCAACCTTTAATGTCGCTAGTGAGAAGATATCCACGAATCCGTACAGAGTGGAACGCCTGCCGGATGATGCCGAACGAGTTGTAGCATCGGCCTCAGAAGCCGTGAAGGATACTTTTCCGGATGTTCCAAACCCTCGGTGGGTTGCGTTGCGCTTATTGAACGAAGACGCAACAGTTGTTTCCTCGGTACGGTCCGGAGAACTTGGACAGCTTGGGGATGGAACAGAATCCCAGACTCATTCGATTCCTGAGGAGCCGGAGCGATTACGGGTTCTTAACGTTGTTCGAAAATTACGATGGGAGCTTCCGTTAGATTTTCATGACGCGCTAACGGGGCATCTTTTTGCAGCTGCCAATAGAGTCACAAAGAATACACAGAAAACAGGACTAAAAAAAATTAGTTTTAATCTTGATCGGAAAGTTGATCAGTTGCTGACCAGTAGATGGCTCGGATTTCCCACCATGCTTGCTATTCTTGCGGCGGTCTTTTGGATCACAATAGAGGGGGCGAATGTTCCTTCCGGGATGTTGGCAGCATTTCTGATTGACGGGTTGCATCCCACGTTAAAAGGTTTTGGTGAAGCGATGCGCTTGCCATTCTGGCTTAATGGATTTTTGTTTGATGGTGTCTATTTAGCTACCGCATGGGTTGTCGCAGTGATGCTTCCGCCGATGGCAATTTTTTTCCCTTTATTCACCCTTTTAGAAGATTTTGGTTATTTGCCAAGGGTTGCATTTAATCTTGATTCTCTTTTTCGTGTGACGGGAGCTCATGGGAAGCAGGCACTTACGATGTGCATGGGGTTTGGGTGTAATGCAGCAGGGGTCGTTTCTACGCGTATCATCGATAGTCCCCGTGAACGTTTAATTGCGATTATTACAAACAATTTTTCTCTTTGTAATGGCCGATGGCCCACACAGATTCTTATTGCCTCAATTTTTATTGGTGCGGTCGCTCCTGCGAACATGGCCGGCTTTGTTTCAGCCGCAGCTGTGGTCGCAATTTGTCTTCTCGGTATCGTTTTTATGTTTCTTACGTCATGGGTATTGTCACGTACAGTTTTGCGTGGAGAGCCGACTAGTTTCAGTTTGGAGCTTCCACCTTATCGCCCTCCACGAATTTTGCAGACACTGTACACCTCTATTATTGATCGCACGTTGATAGTACTTTGGAGGGCAGTGATTTTCGCTGTACCAGCGGGTGCTGTCATTTGGCTCGTTTCGAATGTGAGTATCGGAAACATGAGCATGGCTGAACACGCAGTGTCTTGGCTTAATCCTTTCGGATTTTTGATTGGGCTTAATGGTGTTATTCTGCTTGCTTATATTGTTGCTATCCCGGCTAACGAAATCATAATTCCTACTGTGCTTATGTTGACCGTGCTAACGACGCAGGTGTCCGGTGCTGGTCCCGGTGCTGGTGTAATGTTCGAATTAGATAGTATTGATGCTACCGGGACTCTACTTAGAAGTGGAGGATGGACTTTACTAACAGCAGTGAACCTTATGTTGTTTTCTCTCCTTCATAATCCCTGTTCCACGACGATTTATACAATTTATAAGGAAACACGTAACGCAAAATGGACAACCTTAGCTACATTGTTACCAGTCGTTTTAGGTATCGTGGTTTGTTTTTTGGTTACGCAAATATGGAGACTATTGGTGTAAGCGATGAACCAGTAATTTGAATTAACTATCCGTGTCTTACAAATAAACGGAGGACAATTCGTCCATTTTGTTTGCTGGCCATTAGTAAGCTAGCAATATAGTATTTTTTCAACTTAAAGATGTCTGCAGAAGTCGACAATGAAAAATGGTCTGGTGAAGGAGAATTTACCCAGAAACTAATTGACTGGTTTCTTATTCGGCCTCATATTTCATTTGTCCGTGTTGAGGACGCTAAATCTGGCCGATCGGATGTTGAGTACAATTTCATTAGTAACGAAATATTTCTTCGTTTTGAAACGAAAGAATATATTGAGCGCGGTAGGTTCCTAAAAATCTTTCCGGTTCGTCGTTTAGTCTTAGAAAAATGCGCCACACTAGAAAATATTGAAAATGATTTGTCACTTGTTGAGGAAATCGGCCCACCTGATTTTTCAGACGATGGCATGATTCAGTACCTTCATACGGAACGGGTTATTCCTCCTTATCAGACGAAGGGTTATAAATTGATTGAGTTAGTCCGAATTTATGAAGTAGGTACTCCTTCACGAGGTTAATTACTTACTATGTTGGAGAGTGGATACGTTCGCAAGCAAGTGCTTCACATGCTACAAGACGCTAAAAGGCTTGCCACTGAAAGGCGAGTTCTGGCGGCGGATGCCGACCGTGATGGTACGAAAATCTTAAATCTTGTTGTTGCGCCTGTGTTTAAGTCTGTGGCGGCAGTACTGAAAACGGAAGGCTATAAGTTCAGAGTTTTGACCCCTGTAGGTGTTGTACGCCTTGTTTCTGAAACGTCATCTGATGAATTTATTGAAATCTCACTTGATGTTACGAGGGACCCTCCAGCATTTATAGGGAGTGTGAGTCGTCGGTGGGGTCAACGATTACTAGTTGATGATATCGTGATTCGAGAATTTCCAGAGATAGAAGATTTTTCCGAGCAAGAGGTTCTCGATTTTTTACTTAACCAGGTTGTTCCATTCGTTGAGCGTTAAATGTTAAATTGCACCGATCTTTTGAAGGTGTTCAATTTTTTTAGCGTCAAAACAGAGATCCTTCTGAAGTACTTCATTTGTATGCTGGCCCAAGGTCGGAGGTGGTGTTCTAATTGAGCCAGGAGTGCCAGTCAACTTGACAGGAATGCCAAGTGTTTGCATAGCGCCGACAATTGGGTGTTCCAAAGCAACTACCATCGCGCGCTCTAGCAGCTGTTCATCTGTTAGCACTTGAGATAGGTCACGCACAGAACCACAAGGCACACCGTGTTCTCTGAGTTTTATAATCCATTCACGGGCCGGGTGCATTCGAAGTTGTTTTTCTATTAGTGGTTTGAGCATGTTTCTTGATTTAACCCGGTCTTTATTTGATGCGAATCGATTGTCGTCGGCAAGATGTTGCAAATTACCAACTGAACAAAATGTTTTCCATAGGTGGTCGTTTCCAATAGCAACAACTAAGTCTTCGTCCAGCGTTTCTAACGTTTCGTACGGCATGATTGTTGGGTGGCAATTGCCAATTCGCTTAGGTGCTTGCCCCGTGGCAAAGTAGATACTGGCCTGAAAAGAAAGTAAGGCTGCCGTTGAATCAAACATTCCGATGTCGACGAATTGTCCGCGGTCGGTGTTATGACGTGAAAGGAGCGCCATTGCTATTCCGAACGCTGCAAACATACCAGAGGTTATGTCTGTAATTGAAACACCGAGTTTGTACCCTGGGCCGTCACTTGGTCCTGTTATGCTCATGAGACCACCTTCAGCTTGCATAATTGCGTCGTACCCGGGCTGTAAGTGACGCGGACCACTATGTCCGAATCCTGAAACAGAGCAGTAAACAAGCCTAGGATGTTTATTGGATAGTTCTTTATAACCAAAGCCAATTCGATCCAAAGTGCCGGGGCGAAAATTTTCGACCAAGACATCAGCGGACTCAAGCAGTTCTTTAATTACTTTTTTCCCTTCCGCATGCTTCAGGTTGATTGTTACGCTTTCTTTGTTCCGGTTAATACTCAGAAAATAAGTGCTTTCACCGTGTTGAAAGGGTGGACCCCATGCGCGTGTGTCGTCTCCTTTTCCTGGTTGTTCGATTTTGATTACGCGAGCACCCATGTCCGCGAGCATCATCGTGCAGTACGGTCCAGATAAGACTCGCGTAAAATCGAGCACGGTGATTCCTGCGAGAGGTCCTGTCGTTACTTTGTCGTTCATAACTCGAAAAATGCTTAGCTTTCTGTCTGTCTTTTCTTGTTATTTGGTGTGTTTCCATCCTGTTTCAGCGATTTTGAAGGTGGCGATTTCGCTAAAAGTCGAGGATAGTGATCGATTGGTGAGATTTCCTGAAGGGTTTCTTGGTTAGTAACGCCAAGATCCTTGAATTTACGTGTTGACACAAACAGACGTGTTTCAAAAGACCTAGTCACTTCATTAAAAGCATCTACAGTTTTCATTAAGTTTCTTTGCAGGTTGTCCAAATGATCTATTACTTTCCTGGTCCGTTCGTACAGCTCTCCTCCAAGTTTTTGAACTTCTTGAATATTCTTAGTCATGGTTGCTTCTTGCCATCCGAGTGCGGCAGCTCTCAACATGGCCAGTAAAGTAAGTGGACTCGCGAGAAAAACGTTTGTCTTGGCACCGAACTCAAATAACTCATTAGAATGCTCATATGCAGCACTAAGAAGTCCTTCGCCGGGTAAAAACATCACCACGTATTCCGGCGCTGGCCCCGACCCTTCCCAGTAATTTTTTGCTCCTAAGCTCTTCATATGTTTCTTGGTTTGATCGGCGTGCTTTTTAAATTGCTCCGCACGATCTTCTTCAGATTTAGCTTCTATCGCTTTTTGAAAAGCCTGTAATGGTGCCTTGGAATCGATCACAATACGTCGATTACCGGTCAGGTGTACTACGACATCAGGTCTCTGTTTTGTGTCGTCATTTTTTTTAGAGGTTTCCTGTTCATCGAAATCACAGTGCTTGAGCATGCCTGAGTGTTCGATGACTTTCCTGAGCTGAATTTCACCCCAGTTACCTGTCATGTTTGGATTACTTAAAGCTCTCGCAAGATCGCCAGCCACATCTCCTAGATTTTGTATCTGTTTCGTGAGTCCCGTATCTGAATCGATGCGTTCATTCAAGACGTGTGTCTTCTGGTCGAGTTGTTCTAATTTGTCCTGAATAGGTTTAACGATTCCTCCGATTTGTTCCTGCCGATTCTTAAGGTCGCTTGAGGTCTTCTCGTGAAATTTTCCGAATTCTCTTTCAGCAGCAGCCAGAAACGTTTTTCTGTTAGAGTCCAAAGCTTCTTTGGAAAGTGCCGCAAAGGTGTCCCGCAACTGCTGTTCATTTTCTTTTGCAACCTCAAGACTTTTTTGCTCAGCTTCGAGAGAGGCTCTGAGGGTTGCGTTTTTTTCTGTAAGATCTATTTCAATCTGCCGCAATCGTTGTAAGTCTTGACTTAGTCTTTCAACTTCTTTGGCTTTATCGTCCAGCCGATCCTGCGCCGAGGCTCTGGCTTGGGCTATTTCCGTATACTCTTGATTAGTTTTGCTTCGACGGATCGACCATCCAAGCCAACAACCTAAAGTTATACCGATTAGTCCGGAAACAATGGTAAATAAGAGTTCCATTACAACTGGTAATCCCTTGTCACGAGATTCTATAGGTACAAGTCTTGCACAATTATATGGTCCCGATCCTGTTTACTTGACTTCATCGTTATTGTAAACATTCTTCCATTTACTGATGCTTTCCAAAAAACCGTGCTAAAGATTTTGTAGGATCCCGGAAACATACAACTCTCAATGATAGGATCTTTGTATATCAATGGTTCAGGAAGATCAGAGTTATGGCGTTTCGAAGGTGACCGATTTGATCGGGAATACCCCATTATTGCGGTTGAGCCGATTTGAACGCTTGTGTCCCGGGGTCGAGTTGTATGCAAAAGCTGAGTGGGAGAACCCAGGTGGTTCGGTTAAAGATCGTCCGGCCGCGCGAATGATTTTAGACGGAATTTCTCAGGGGACACTAACAAAAGACAAGATATTACTTGACGCAACTTCAGGCAATACCGGCATAGCTTATGCAATGATTGGTGCATCTTTAGGGTATCAGGTGAAACTATGTATGCCGACAAATGTGACTCCAGAGAGAAAGAAGATTTTACGAGCCTATGGTGCTGAACTTGTTTATACGGATCCAATGGACGGTTCGGACGGAGCTATTCGGGAGGCCAGAAAATTGTATTCGGAAACACCAGAGAAGTATTTCTATCCAGACCAGTACAATAACCAAGCGAACTGGCAGGCTCATTATGAGGGTACGGGAAAAGAGATTCTTCAGCAAACAGATGGTCGAGTAACACATTTTATTGCTGGCCTTGGAACCAGTGGTACTTTTATGGGTGTGGGACGGAAACTTCGTGAATTTTCGAAACATCAAGATCGTAAAGTGACTCTTATATCATTACAACCGGACTCTCCTTTACATGGACTTGAAGGATTAAAACACATGGAGTCTGCGATTGTTCCCGGGATTTATGATCCAGTACTTGCTGATCACGATCTCCGTGTCGGTACCGAACATTCCTATCAAGTGGTAAGACAACTGGCATCCGATGAAGGTTTGTTGGTTGGTCCGTCGAGTGGGGCTGCCCTCACTGCAGCGTTAACCGTAGCACGTGAGTTACACGAAGGGGTCATCGTTATGATTTTTTGTGACGGTGGAGAAAAATATCTTACTCAACGTTTTTGGGACGACTAAATTTATGGCTGATCTTGTTAACGAAAATAGAGAGGCACTCGTTATAGATGAAAGAGTAGTAGCGCATATTCGGCGGCATGGCGTCGAAGCGTATCCTAATGAGTGTTGCGGTGCGTTGATTGGTTCCGGGCAGATTGTTTTTGAAGGATTTGCTCTTCCAAACAAGACGGACGAAGGTCCACGACGTCGTTTTTTGGTGACACCTGATGATTACAGGGCAGCTGAAAAACATGCGACGGACCTTGGTAAAGAATTGATGGGATTCTATCATTCTCATCCAGACCATCCGGCGCGACCTTCCCAGTATGATTTAGATCATGCGTGGCCGTCTTTTGCATATGTAATTGTTGCAGTTGAACAGGGAGAATCTAAAGAAATGACTTCGTGGAGGTTGCGTGAAGATCGTTCAATGTTTGACAGGGAACCAATAGCGGTAGATTCATCAATAGACCTTTATTAAAAAGAAGAGGCATTATGGCAAACAAAGTACTTATTCCAACACCCCTTAGAGTCTATGCCGGCAAAAAGGATGTCGTCGAGGCCGAGGGTAGTACGGTTGGAGAACTTCTCCAGCACCTAACATCACAGTATTCGGAACTTCGAAATCACTTATATAACGACGATGGAAAATTGAGAAGTTTTGTGAACGTGTACATTAATGATGATGACATTCGTTATCTGGAGAAGGAGTCCACACCGGTTAAAGATGGCGACACTATCAGCATTGTCCCATCTGTTGCCGGAGGTAATAAGGAATGGTAGATAACACTACTGGAACAGGGCTGAGTAATGAAGAGGTCGCTCGTTACAGTCGCCATCTTATTATGCCGGAAGTTGGTCTCGACGGGCAGTTAAAGCTGAAGGCGGCCAGTGTTCTATGTGTGGGTGCCGGTGGCTTAGGATCCCCGGTTGCACTTTATTTAGCAGCAGCCGGTGTAGGCCGTATTGGCATCGTGGATTTTGATGTCGTCGATTATAGTAATTTGCAAAGGCAGGTTATACATGGCACTCCTGATGTTGGGAGACCCAAGTTAGATTCTGCACGAGACCGAATCAACGCAATTAATCCTGAAGTTACCGTAATACCACATAACGTAGCTTTGTCTTCTGGCAATGCGCTTGAGGTATTCCGTGATTACGACATAATTGTTGATGGCACTGACAATTTCCCGACACGTTACTTGGTCAACGATGCGTGTGTGATATCAGGAAAACCTAATGTATATGGAAGTATTTTTAGGTTTGAAGGTCAGGCGTCTGTTTTTGCTGCAAAAGATGGACCTTGTTATCGTTGTTTGTACCCAGAGCCCCCTCCCCCCGGGTTGGTTCCGAGCTGCGCAGAAGGGGGCGTTCTCGGTATTCTTCCAGGTGTAGTGGGTACCATCCAGGCGACTGAGGCGGTAAAGCTTATAATGGGAGTCGGAGAGCCTTTAATTAATCGTTTTCTCATTTATGATGCTTTACGGATGCGATTTCGAGAATTAAAACTTCGAAAAGATGTCGATTGTCCCGTCTGCGGTGAGCATCCAACGGTTCAAGAATTAATTGATTACGAACAATTCTGTGGTGTTACGAAAGCTGTGCAAGATGAGCTTTCCGACCAGCAAGATGCGACCGTTGAAGATCTAAAAAAATTAATTGACGCGAAGGAAAAAATTTTTATTCTAGATGTTCGTGAGCCTCAGGAATATCAAATATGTCACATTCCTGGTTCTACCCTTATACCTCTTGGAGATTTACCAAAAAGACTTTCTGAGCTTGAAGGACAAGGCGAAATGATTGTGCACTGTAAATCTGGGGTTCGCAGTGGGAAAGCTGTGAAATTGCTGCATGAGGCTGGTTTTAAAGGAGCGAAGAACTTGCGGGGCGGTATTTTGGCTTGGATTAAGCAAATCGATCCTTCTTTGCCTTCTTATTAACAGCGGGTCCAAAAATCTATGTTCTAAAATTGAGAGAGTCAGGTATAGTGTTAGCGTCTGACACAGATTAAAGACTACTTATCTAAGGAAATCCTAGGATGTTGCGCCTCTCAAAAAAAACTGACTACGCGTTGATCGCACTTAAGGATTTAGCCTCAGGTTCTTTTGGGACATCCTCGAGTGCTCGTGAAATTGCAGGCCGTAATAATATTCCGGTTGAGCTGATGGCTAAGGTGTTACAGCGTTTGTCAAAAAATGGATTACTTGCGTCTCATCAGGGAACCCGTGGGGGCTATCATCTTGCACGGTCGGCAGAAAAAATTTCTGTTGCTGAAGTTATTCAGATTATTGATGGGCCCGTAATGGTTACAGCTTGTTCGGATATTGATGAGACTTGTGATCAGTATTCGACATGTAACGTCAGAGATCCTTTGTGGAGTCTCAAAGACCGTATTGTTCAAGTGCTGTCATCTTTTACGATCAAAGAATTAGCTCAGACTGACGAGACGGAAACATTATTACTTGGTGTTGATGGTGTTGATTCCGATACTGCTGTTTGGATTACCCCACCCGAAAGATAAGGCAGTTTTATTAAGTTTTCCTCTGGACGTTTAAGATTGATTTTTAGGTTGTTTCTTTAAGAAATGCCTGCCTTGCCAATTTATTTAGACTCCCAAGCTACAACGCCCATCGATCCTAAAGTGGTCGAGGCGATGATGCCGTATTTCACTAATCACTATGGCAATCCTGCAAGTCGTCAGCATGTATTCGGATGGGAGGCAAGAGATGCGGTCGAACATGCTCGTCGCCAAGTCGCAGACTTTGTTGATTGTGATCCCCGGGAGGTGTACTTCACAAGTGGAGCAACTGAGGCAAACAATTTGGCTATCAAGGGAATCGTTGGCGCGACTAAAAATCGTCAGATAAATGTTGTGACGTTGGCCACCGAGCACCGGGCAGTTCTTGATCCCTGTAGAAAGCTTGAAGCCCTTGGTGCCCAGGTGACCATTGTGTCAACTGATCGCGATGGACTTGTAAACCTTCAAGAGCTTGAGCGTGCACTTACTCCCGATACGGTTTTAATTAGTGTAATGGCTGCTAATAATGAAATCGGTGTGTTGCAACCAATTGGTGAAATCAGCGAGATGGTTCGTGATCGAAACATTGTATTCCACAGCGATGCGGTTCAAGCTGTGGGTAAGGTGCCTTTTTCGATTCGTAAACTTGGTGTTGACCTCATATCTTTGTCTGGGCACAAAATATATGGACCCAAAGGAATTGGCGCACTCTGTTTTCGTCGTCGTCGCCGGACTCCGTTGGATCCACAAATGGACGGTGGGGGACACGAACGAGGACTACGTTCTGGAACGCTGAATGTACCAGGAATTGTTGGATTGGGTTGTGCGGCGGCGATTTGTCAGCAAAATATAAAAAGTGATTCGGCAAGAATGCAGGCGCTTCGAGATCGACTATTAAATGGTTTGCGGCAACGATTAGATCTAATTAGTGTTAATGGATCCATGGAGCATAGATTACCGAATAACATTAACGTTAGCTTCCATGGAGTTGAAGGATCTTCTTTGATTGTTGGTCTTGACGATATAGCAGTTTCTTCAGGGTCAGCATGTACTTCTTCCCATCCTGAGCCATCGCACGTACTACGAGCGATCGGGATACCAGATGAACACGCACGAGCCGCGCTGCGTTTTGGGCTGAATCGTTGGACCTCTGCTGACGAGATTGACTATACAATCGAAAAGGTAACGAGTCTTGTGACTAGATTAAGGCAAGTTTCTTCTTAAAGAACCTTCCTTAGAGAGAGCATTCAACCCTGTAATAAGGTAAAATTATTAAATATCCCTGGCAAATATGATTGAAATAACTGTAGCTGCGTCAAAAAGAATACGTGAAGCGATGGCCCAGGAAGGTGTCCCAGATGGCGGCCTTCGCGTGGGAGTAAAAGCCGGCGGATGTTCTGGTTTTAGTTATGTTTTTAAATGGGAAGCGTCTCCTAAGTCTAATGATGAGATCTTTGTAAGTCAGGATGGTACAAAGATTTTTGTCGACAAAAAAAGCTATACGTATCTTAAAGGAACGGTTCTCGATTGTGACACAGAGATGTTGGGCCAATCACTTGTTTTTAGAAATCCAAATGCTAAGAGTGAATGTGGTTGTGGTTTGTCATTTGAGGTGTAGGTCTGTTGGAGTCGTTTCTGAAACATCCCATTTCATCGCTTTGTGAATTTAAGAAAAGCTATTTCGATTCAAAGCAAAGTAGCCGAATCCCTGTGCTAGACTGCCGATTGTGTTGTGTCTAGAGAGGCTTAACATTATGTTTCAGCATAGTATGAGGGCCTATTTTCTTCCCTTAATAGCGGGTTTTGCTCTTATGGCCAGTGCCTTCATGCCGTGGATTATGATGGGTGATGTACGGGCAGGGGGTGTCCCAGATGTAGGGGGCTTATGGGTGTTAGCACTCGGTTGCGTCGCCGTTATACTGGCTGCGTTGAGTTTCTATACACGAAAAAACTCCAGACACCCGCTACTGCTTGTAGGATTAGCCGCTTTTGCGATTTTAATAGTTACCGAAAAGTTAATGGAGCGTTCAATGATGGAACAGGCTTGGGCAAGGGCCCAGGCGTTGTCTATTGTTGAAGGGGGTGTCCCGGCCGATGTTCCCGAGCCACTAATGGCACTGGGTGCATATTTGGGTTTAGCCGCGGCGGCTACTATTGCCCTCTTTGGTTTGACGATTGTAGTGCGCCGGGTCGCTACTCCATTTGTTGTATCGGAGGATGATGATGTCTGATGTTTCATCGACGTCTAAACGGATCACTGTGGCGCATAGTCCAGATTCTGATGACGCTTTTATGTTTTATGGATTGGCGTCTGGAGCAATTTCGACGGGAAATTTTGAAGTCTTACAAGTTCTTAAGGATATTGAAACATTAAATCGTGATGCTTTTGAAGGACGTTACGAAGTCACGGCGGTCTCTTTTCATGCTTATGCACACTTGTGTGATCGTTATGCACTATTACCTCATGGAGCCAGTATGGGTGATCGGTATGGGCCAGTTCTTGTGACTAGGAGCGATGGCCCAAGTTCTCTCGATGGTGTCACGGTGGCGATTCCTGGTGAATTAACGACTGCGTATTTAGCCCTTCAACTTTACCATCCTGGTGTGGCCTACAAAGTGGTTCCATTTGATGAAATTCAGCCCGCTGTAATAGAGGGCACTGTTGATGCCGGTGTCTTAATTCATGAAGGACAACTTACGTATGCTGAAGAAGGTCTTCGTAAAATTGTTGATCTTGGAGTTTGGTGGGCAGATAGAACGGACGGACTTCCTCTTCCGCTTGGGTGTAATGTGATACGAAGAGATCTTGGTGCAGAGACCATGAGTGAGGTGTCTCGTATGCTTCACGATAGTATCGCTTACGCGTTGAACAATCGTTCTAAAGCGATTGATTACGCCCAGCAGTATGGAAGGGGTCTAGATCAGGAGCGGACAGATCGTTTTGTAGGAATGTACGTTAATGAATTAACTTTAGATTATGGTGAACGAGGGCGCACGGCAGTAAAGCACTTATTTCGTGAGGCGTACGATAAAAAATTAATACCGCAAGACATTCCGATTGAGTTTGTTGTCTAGAAACAGTGTGTCGTATTGTTCGGTGCGCACGAAAGTTTGTTTAATTGGTATTTCTAGATTGACTTGGGGAGCACCTACATCTCAAAAAGCTTCAGGATGTATTAATTCAGCGATTTGTTTCGCGACGTGGGCGACATTGGGACCAGGAACCACCAAATCATTTCCTGTTAAAACATAAATTTTTTCTGATTTAACGGCTGGTAGCGAAGAAAATGTTTTCCACGCATTGTTGTCGCTATTGATATTATTTTCGGTCGCATGCTTCGACCGCAGTTCGATTATTATTTCAGGAGCAACGGCCAAAATCGTTTCCGAGGATGGTCGTGTAGCCTCGCGCGGTATGTTAGCGAAGACGTTGGTGGCACCAGCCACTTCCAAGATGTCGTGCAGAAAACCAACACCGCCACTCGCATAAACATTGCGTATTGAATTTGGTTCTCGTCCAAATACCAGTAATGTTTTTGGTTTTGCTAATCCAGTCGTCTGTTCCTTTAGTTTTCGCAGTTCTGTTTCGATCCCAACAGCCACCTGTTCAGCCTCGAATTCTTTCCCGATATGTTTACCTATCGTTCTAACTGTTTTTGGTATGTCTGGAAGAGTGCCATGATGGTAAAGAAAGGTCTTGATCCGTGCACGTTTTAACTGTGTGTGTTCTTCAATTTGATTTTTGTAAAGCACAACTAAATCAGGACTTAATGAAAAAATTTTTTCAATATCTGGATTAAGTAGGGCTCCAACTTTTGGTAAAGAGGCGACTTCTTGAGAATCATCGAAACTACTCACACCGGTAATTTGCGGGCCTGCACCTATAGCAAGAAGTATCTGAGTGACGGCAGGCACTACAGATACAATTCGACGTGGTATTTCACCAGACGCAGGTAAGACAGTCGTCACAGATAAGAGACAGACTGCACCTATTATTATCAGATAATGTTTTAGTTTTGTTGGTTTCGGACAAGTATCCATAAGAAAAAAGGTCCTCCAAACATTGCAGTAATCACACCTACCGGAAGTTCTACAGGCGACAGTATTGTACGAGCCCCAATGTCGCAGATTACGAGGAATGCAGCTCCCAAAGATGCTGAGATTGGTAATACCACTCGGTGATCAGCGCCAACGAAAATCCGGACTGCATGAGGAATAATTATTCCTATAAATCCAATCGGTCCTCCAATAGCTACTGCTGCACCTGTAGCCAGTGAAGCACTAAAAAATGCCAGTCTTTGGGTGGCGAGAACATTAACTCCGCGAGCCGAGGCGCTATCCGCTCCAAGAGTAAGAACATTGAGCGCTCGTGGCAAATAGCAAAACACTGCAAAAGCCACAAGCAAGAGCGGTAATGCAGAGATTATTGGTGTGTAGCCACTGACATCAAGATTTCCCATCAGCCATCGTATGGAATAAAAGCTCTGGGTGTAATCGGCCATATATTGGACAAACATAATTGTGGCTGAAAATAAAGAATTAAGGGTAACGCCAGCTAGCAGAAGGACATTGGTTGACAATCGATTTCCACGAAATCGAGCCAAGTAATAAACAATGCTAACGGCAGTTAAGGAGCCTATAAACGATGCCAGTGCAACTGTTGGAACAAAAGGTGACGACACAGAAAATCCGAGGACGATCACAAGGATTGCTCCCAACGAACCGCCAGCCGAAACGCCCAATGTGAAAGGAGTCGCCAAAGGGTTTCTTAGCAAAGCTTGCAAAACCACGCCAGATGTTGCTAGCGCGGCGCCAACGAGTGCTCCAGCGATCACGCGAGGTATTCGCGCGATAAACAATATTTGAGCATCTATATTGTCAGAAAAAGGGATTTCAAAATTAAACGCAGAGTATAAATTGATTGATGTTGAACCCACAAAAGGAGCCAGCACGCAAATAGCAAAGGCAGCCAAGTGAAAAACTACACGTGGTGTTTTCAAGAACTATAATCTCCCCAAAGCATAAACCTCGCCTTTTTCATTTTAAAGAGGATGATGTTCATCTTCCTTGTTATGGATTCATCATTTCCTTGCTAATGGAACGACCATCAGGTGGCCTGTTTCTTGATTGCGATGCACTTCCGCCTCAATGTCGTATAAATCGCGAATGGTTTCTCTTGTTAAAGTGTTTTCAGTAGGTCCTGTTGCAAGCAGGCGACCGTGACGTATCATGATAATTTCGTCAGATAACCTGGCAGCCAGGCCCAAATCATGGGTTGATATCACAAGGGTGGTTTTGTGATTTTCGTTCAAGATCAGAAGTGCCTTGATTATGTCCAGTTGATAGCCGATATCAAGTGAAGCCGTCGGTTCGTCCAATAGAAGAAGTCCTTCGTTTGGACTAGGTTTTTGAGAGTCTTTCAGTTGCCACAATTGAGTTAACGCACTTGCAATGACTACTCGTTGTTTTTCGCCGCCGCTAAGTGTTTTATAACTACGGTCTTCAAGCTGGGATATTCCTGTGGCGGCTAATGCTTCACGAGCGATCTTATAATCATCAAGTCCCTCGTGTTCAAACCGTTTAAGATGAGGGTATCGTCCCATGAGCGTCATCTGAAGGACAGAATAATCAAATGTGAGTCTAGTTTCTTGCGGGACGATGGCTAGTCGGCGGGCGATTTGAGTCGGAGACATATCGGCAAGATCAATACCAGATAGAGTTATACGCCCGTTTTTTGGTTTAAGAAGTCCGCCGAATAGACCCAGTAAAGTTGTTTTTCCTGAACCGTTTGGTCCCAAAACAGCAGTTCGTTCTCCTCGGCGAATTCGAAGAGATATTTCACGCAAAACAGTCTTTGATTCGTAGCAAAATGAAATATTTTCACAATTTAGCAAGGTCTTGATCTCCCTCTAAACGGTGTCTGTTCTGCTATTAAAAAAAAGAAAATTTGAGTGACTAACAAAAGATTGGCCTCCTTTAGGCGTCATACCGCGCCATTTTCAGGTTGCTTAGGGTTTTCCCTGGCAACTCCTGAGAGGTTTCCCGTTGGCCTGGTCTCCTGACTTACGGGGCTAATTAGAACGGGATAGCCTTCCTATGCGCTTCGCATAGTGGCTGGTATATTTGTACGGCAGCCCGTTTTAAAACCCGCTTACAGTGGCGGGACCGTGTGGGTCTTCCACCCACTTCCCATGGTCAAAGGGGATATCGACTTGCAGTGTCAGTATAGTCGATGGCGCTCTCTTGTGGATTGAACCATAGACAAGATACGGTTGACTGTTGCGTACGTGTCTCTATTGGCTTAACATAGAAGGTTGTAGTTATTATTTTTAGGAGCACCTACATTTTCCAAGGTTTTGCCACCTGGCGAGAGGATTGCATGAGTAAGAGTTCCACCGTTACCGTAAGAGAGACACCTGTTTCTGACGTAAGTTCGACAACCTCAGGTGGTCTCATGATTCATGGTGAGACATTATTAATCTCCACTGATGAACGTATTGAAGTGGTCGATCTAACCGATAAGATTATGTCGTTGGTGCGGCGCCTTCGAATTAGTGAGGGTATCGTAAGCCTGTGGTCTTTGCATACAACCTGCACAATCTTTATTAGTGAATTTCAGTCTGCATTACTATCGGACATTCGCCGTTTTCTTGAGCAAACGGTTGCGCGTGACGAAGAGTGGATGCACAACGATCCCAATCATTCCGATTGTGATCGCATGAATGCGGATTCCCATCTTCGAGCGTTACTACTCGGTCATAGTCTTACCCTTCAAGTAAGTGGAGGAGAAATTGTGTTGGGTCAGTGGCAGCGAGTGCTTATGGCTGAGCTCGACGGTCCACGTGCCAGGACTTTAAGAGTGCAGGCTTGGGGTATCGCCTGATTCTTTAGTTTTTCTCTTTAAATATTATGTACGAACGCCTTGCCACGCTTGGATTACGTGACGTGGTCGATAAGGTCAAGGAAGGAGAGCGTCTTGATCTAGATGACGGCCTGCGTCTCTTCGACTGCGATGATTTGTTTGCGTTAGGTTGGCTTGCCAACATGGATCGCGAGAGGCGCCACGGTTCCCACACATTCTTTAACCATAACATTCGACTAGAGGCGACTAACGTTTGTGTGGCAAGTTGCATGTTTTGCGCGTTTGCGAGATTACAGCCTGGTGATGATGGTGCGTACACGATGACTTTAGAGCAGGCTTGGGACAAATTAAAGGAACGTATCGATCAACCGCTTACGGAAGTACATGTCGTCAATGGATTACACCCAGATTTACCGTGGGAATACTATTTGGAATTACTCCGTGGTTTCAAAAGGATTAAACCCGATATCCATCTTAAGTGTTTTACGGCAGTTGAGATAGCTTTTTTCGCTGATTTATATGGGAAAACTGACGAACAAATTTTGCGCGAGTTAATTGATGCTGGACTGGATTCGCTACCGGGTGGTGGTGCTGAGGTGTTTTCGAAACGCGTACGGCAAAAGATCTGTCATGATAAATGCGATGGAGAACGGTGGTTACAAATTCACAGGATTGCTCATGACCTAGGTCTAAGGTCAAATGTAACGATGCTTTATGGACATATCGAAACGAATGCCGAACGTGTTGATCATATGTTGCAAGCTCGTTCTTTGCAGGAAGAAACTGGTGGATTTCAGGCGTTTATTCCTCTTGCCTTTCACCCAGACAATAACCAATTGCAGAAGCTTCCTGCACCTACAGCCGCAGACACGCTTCGTGTCCATGCCGTCGCTCGGTTAATGGTTGACAATATTCCACACATTAAGGCGTTTTGGATTGCGACAGGAGTTGAGGTTGCGCAGACTTCGTTGTGGTTTGGTGTTGATGATCTTGATGGGACAGTTCAAGAGGAACGAATCTATCATATGGCAGGTGCTCGTACTCCAGAAGCGATGACTCCTGGAGAGATTAGCAGTTTGATAAAAATTGCGGGGCGCGTGCCAGTTGAGCGAGATACTCTTTACAACGTCGTCTCGATGCCTACAGTGTAGTAAACTAAGTGACGGTCAAATTTCTTTCCTGAGGCGCTAGAATTTCAGGTTTTGGAATTTGACTTTTTAATGTTTATAGCTTGAGAAAATATTCACAATCAAAATGAATGACACTTTAATTTCGGCCGCCGAGGACGCTTCGATAGCAGGAGCACAGGTTCTTCCAGATAAATACTTAGGCTTATCGGAAGACGAGATGGAAAAGCGCTTAATGATTGCGCGCGAAGCCTTAGGTTCTCGGCTTCTTATTCTTGGCCATCATTATCAGCGTGATGAAGTGATTAAATTCGCTGATCGTACAGGTGATTCCTTTAAGCTGGCTCGCCAAGCGGCAGAACGGAAAGAAGCGGAGTTCATCGTTTTTTGTGGCGTTCACTTCATGGCTGAGAGCGCTGATATTTTAAGCGGTGAAGACCAGCAGGTCATTCTTCCAGATTTAGCTGCTGGATGCTCGATGGCTGACATGGCAGAAGCCGATCAGCTCAAGCTATGCTGGGAAGAATTACAGGAAATGGGGGTTACGAACGTTGTTCCTGTGACTTACATAAACTCTGCCGCTTCGATTAAGGGGTTTTGTGGAGCCCGTGAAGGTGTTGTCTGCACATCAAGTAATGCAGAGGCAACTTTACGGTGGGCTTGGCAGGGTGGCGAAAAAGTGTTGTTTTTACCGGACCAACACCTTGGGAGAAACACTGCTTTCAAAATGGGAATTCCATTATCTCAAATGGTCGTGTGGGATCCTGATCTTCCAAATGGGGGACTCTCAGAGGAGGCTGTACAGGCAGCGCGCCTTATTTTATGGAAAGGCCATTGTTCTGTACATACTCGTTTTAGTGTCCAGCAAATAGACAGTATTCGCTCCAATCATCCGGAGGCGCGCATTATTGTGCATCCAGAATGTACATGGGATGTCGTGCAGGCAGCGGACGATTCGGGTTCAACTGAATACATCATTCAGCAAATAAGAAACAGTCCTGAAGGATCTCTATGGGCTGTAGGAACAGAGATTCATTTAGTTAACCGTTTGTCGCAGGATATGTTACCTGGTCGAACAGTCATGACACTTGATCCAATAGGTTGTTTATGTTCCACCATGTTCCGTGTTTCCCCGAATCATCTTCTCTGGGTACTCGAAGGTTTATGTGACGGAAATATTCATAACCGTATCGTTGTTCCAGATCAAGATAAGGAATGGGCGCGCGTCGCGCTCGACAGAATGCTTGAAATTCACTAAGTTAAGGAGGATTTTATGGCTTACGAATTGCCGCCATTACCGTACGATTACAATGCATTAGAACCCCATATAGATGAGTTAACAATGCGCATTCATCACGATAAACATCATGCAACTTACATTGCCAAATTAAATGCTGCGCTTGAGGCACATCCTGAATTGTCGGACAAATCTATTGAGGATCTTGTGAGTGATCTCGGTAGTATTCCTGAGGCTATTCGGGGTGCGGTTCGAAACAACGGTGGTGGGCATGCCAATCACACTCTGTTTTGGCAGGTGATGTCACCCAATGGAGGTGGCCTGCCGACTGGAAAAGTTGCAGATGCTATTAATTCTTCGTTTGGGTCTTATGATGATTTCAAGGCGCAGCTAACTAACGCTGGAGCGACTCGGTTTGGAAGCGGATGGGCATGGTTGATCGATGCAGGATCATCTTTAACTATCGAGAGTACCCCAAACCAGGACACGCCCTTGATGGAGGGAAAGACTCCAATACTCGGTGTTGATGTTTGGGAACACGCCTACTATCTCAATTATCAAAATAGGCGCCCAGATTACATCGGAGCATGGTTAAATGTAATCAACTGGGATGAAGTAAATAGACGTCTTGGTTAAATGTTAAAAATTTAGGTTCTGTGAGAGAGGAGGAAGCTGACGACCCTTTATTGCAAAGGTGTTTTGATTTTTCCTCTCTCTTAATCCTCTTGGCCACATGTCTTCCGTCTTATTTTTATTTCTAGCGCATCTTGGGATCGGTATTACAGGTACGTTAATCCTAGTTGGTGAATCGGCAGGGATAAAATTTTTCCGTTTTAATGCAGGCCTCGCGGGAGCGCTCTTGCTAATCGCACTGGCCATGCGACCAGAAACACCAATAAGTATTACGTCAGGGCTTTACAATTTTGGTCTGGCTTCTCTCGCGGTTTCTGCCGGGTCGATCGTAATCTATTGGGCAACCATCGGAAGGGTTTTAGCTCGGATAAGACCCTTTTTTTTATGGGGCAGTCTTGTAAGTGGTGTTGTCGCGCTCCTTTGCCAAGGGGTAGCGCTTTCCGCAATAGACCAAGGTGTTTCCCCAGTCGTTACAGTGGCTAGTTTCATTTCGTCGGCGGCTCTCTTGGGAGGTTCCTGTACAGCCATGATCTTGGGGCATTGGTATCTGGTTCTTCCATCCATGGATGTATCACTGCTACAGGCCATGGTTAAGTTTCATATCGTGTCGACATTCTTGAGAATTTTTGTAGTAATTTTTGTGCTCTGGGTTGCTCTGACAAGTTGGCAGGCTCCTTCCGGGGCGACTTTTGTTCAGTATGTTTGGTCTCTTGACGGAGTGTTTCTTTGGCAACGTGTACTTTTTGGTTTAGTTGGCCCCTTAGTACTTGCGTTTTTAACTTGGGAGACTGCGAAAATTCGTTCGACCCAATCAGCAACCGGTATTCTTTATGTAGATTTTTTTACGGTCATTGTAGGTGAAGTATTGGCAAAATATCTCTTAATAACGATAAGAATTCCTCTGTGATGGAAGTCACCCTGAAATGCCCTAATTGCCAAAGTGCTCTTCCTCTAAAGGCGGTAAACGCACCGAACGAAGTTCACTGTGGGGCTTGTCAGTATTTGATCACGATATCGTTCAGCGAGAATCTAGAAAACGATCATCTTGTTGACCGATGCCCACAATGTGAGGGAACGGATTTTTACCGGCGAAAGGATTTTGATCCTCAGATTGGTCTGCTGGTAGTTGTAATGGCCAGTCTGATAAGTGCTGTATTTCTCTGGTATGAATTAGTCGTGATAGCTTTTGGAGTGCTTGGCGCTGCCGCTTTAATTGATCTCATCGTATATCAATTACTTGGTGAGATTACGGTCTGTTATCGCTGTCATTCTGAATTTCGAGGGACTTATGATGTTCAAGCCGGAAATTTTGATTTGCACACTGCTGATGAACTTGAACTTGAATGGAGTCAGGAATTAGAACGTCGTCAAAAGATTCTTAAAAAAACTAGTGGTTCTCAGAATTCAGAAAAACCCGTTTCGAGCGATATGATTTCGCAAAATTAGACGCCGCTGAAAAGAGCTTGGCCTCATTCAGCTGTGTGTCATTAAAAAAATGTTACGTCTACGATTGATCCTTTTTCTAGGGTTTCTGTCTCTGAGGCTATTTCGATAAAGCCATCAGCCTTTGACATGCTTGTAATGTTTCCGGAAGCTCGAAATGCAGGTATAGCTTCACCCTCTACTACTTTTACAGGATAAAACTGATGCCGACCCCGGGTCGAGAAAACAGTTTTAGATAATGTTGCTGATATCACGCGTGCCTTGTGTTCTGGTAGTCGCGCTCTTCGACGTAGCAACGGCACCAATAGCATGTAGGCGTTCGAGAGGCAGGACGTAGGATAACCTGGCATCCCAAAGACTGGGGCGTCGCCAATACGACCGAATACGGTTGGTTTTCCAGGTTTTACCGCGACGCCGTGAAACAAGACTGTTCCAAGCTGCTTGATTGCATCGACGGTAAGGTCCCGTTCACCGACTGAACTTCCTCCTGAAAGTACGAATATGTCGCTGTCAGCGCAGGCATTGATGGATGCTGTAAGAGATTCAAGAGTATCGATTGATGTTGGCTGGTGCTTGACTTGTCCGCCATGTTCTTCGATGACAGCGCCGAGTGTGAAGCGATTAATGTCGTAGATTTGTCCTGTACGTAACGGTTGACCTGGAGGAACAATTTCGTTTCCTGTTGAAAAAATTGTGACCACTGGACGGACGAATACTTCGACTTCTTTTATGCCTAACGCTGCGATTGCTCCGAGACGACTCGGGGTCAGACGATCTCCTTGTTTTAAAATGACCTCGTGAATCTTTATGTCGGCTCCGCGCTGTCCGATATTTTGTTGTGGCTTAACGGCGGCAAGGATTTTTACGGAGCCGTGGGAACTTTGTTCAGTTTGTTCAACCATGATAACTGCATCGGCGCCGTCAGGTATCGGAGCACCGGTTGCGATTTCAGTGCAAGTTCCCGGTTGTATTTTTTGTGTGGGCTGATTTCCTGTATGCACCGTTTCGATGGACTGAAGCACACAAGGGTTGTCAGGTGAAGCGTCACCAGCGTCTGCGGCTATGATTGCATAGCCATCCATGGCCGCCCTGTCGAACGGAGGAACATCTACCAAAGATTGAACATCTTCCGCTAGAACTCTACCGTTGGCACGAGCAAGTTGTACTAGTTCAGTGTTGGTAATAGGACGCGCATTTTCAATAATGATTTCTAACGCTTCGGTAAGCGTTATCGTCTGACGAAAAGGGCGCATCTTATTAGCACACATTTTGGTGACTTATCGAGAAACTTCACGGACAAGGTGTCCGAGTTCAGGCAAGATGAGTTTTTCCATGGCTAAACGGACCGCATTTTCAGAACCAGGAATCGAAATTAATATTTTGCCTAGTGCAGTACCAGCACAGGCCCGCGTAAGCATGGCAGATGAACCGATTTCCTGATAACTGAGAGCACGAAATAATTCACCAAAACCATCGATAGGTTTTTCTAGGAGTTTTCGAATTACATCATATGTTTGATCGCGTTTACTAATACCGGTGCCTCCTGTTGTTATAACCACTTGGGTGGAGGTGTTACTGAGAACGCGCTTTAGGGTGGTCGTTATCTCACTGGGCTCGTCTCGTATGATTTTCTTTTCAAGAATTTTGTGTTTTGCCGCAGTCAAAAGGTCAATGATGAGTTTTCCGCTCATGTCTGTAGTCTCTGAACGAGTGTCACTAATGGTCAAAACGACACAGACTATAGATTCTGGGGCTGCTTTTTGATGCTCTATATGGTTCATAATCAGTGCTGGTGAATTAATAAACGTTGATGACGTGTTTCAAGCCTGTTGCTATAATCGTTTTCTTGTGCGCCCTTAGCTCAGCTGGATAGAGCGTCTGGCTACGAACCAGGAGGCCGCAGGTTCGAATCCTGCAGGGCGCGCCATATTTTATAGGGGTATGTTACTCCTGCGTTGGAACAAGCACCAAGAATGTACCCGATTTTGTACCTACCCTAAGTATTCAATGTTGCTTTTGACCCCGGGGAAACCGACCCCGGGTCTGAGTTTTCCCCCACCTGAAAACAAAAAAAGTGAAAACCGCGAGAGGTCCAAGGATATGGATATATCCATCCACGATTTATATTCTCCATTTTTCGGAAGTTTCCAGGTTCCGGTTTGGTGGCGCCTTTGGTATCGTCAACGCAGACACCCACGAAGGTAGGAGACCCCATGGAAGAGACCGGACTGACCACACGAGACCCCAGAAAATGTGCCGCGCCTCATCCGCGGCCACTTCTTTCTCGATCGTCGCCAGGGTTTTATAGGCCG
>CAYFFV010000007.1:0-96017 GCA_964342695.1 uncultured Vicinamibacteraceae bacterium | reverse complement strand
GCGAAAGTGGCGGAATTGGCAGACGCGCCGGATTTAGGATCCGGTGACCGAAAGGTCATGGGGGTTCAAGTCCCCCCTTTCGCACCAAGAATTTTGACTTTTTAATTAGCGCTGTTTAAATAAGCCAGAGAATAATGACTGATGAAATCTGAACTAAACGCAACTGACACGATTAGAAGAAATATTTCGATTGAAATTCCATCAATAGAAGTCGACAAAACGATCGAGCGGGTAACCAAAAAAAAGAGCCGATCAACCCAATTGCCAGGCTTCCGCCCAGGTAAAGCCCCTGCCCATTTAATTCAACAAAGAATGCTCGATACCATCCTTAGAGAAGTAGCAGAAGAACTTGTCCCTAGTGCTGTCGAGCAAGCTCTAAAGGAACATGCTGTCGTTCCAGTAGACAGACCAAATATCACCGACTTAAATATTGCTAAAGGGCAATCCTTAAAATTTGTTGCCAATTTTGAAGTGCTACCCGAAATAAACCTTGGCGAATATCGTGGACTAAACCTGCGTCCAACACCCATCGAAGTTACGGAAGACCACGTCACTGAGGCAATTCAACAGCTAAGAGAACGCGCTGCAACACTTGAAACAGTCGAAGACCGTAGCTCTGCGACAGGAGACATCCTTACAGTTGATCTCGCCAGAAAACCTGTAAAATCCGTCCCTCCTGATTTAAAAGAGAAGACTAACTCAGAACAAACAGACATTCACTCTGACATACAGATAGAAATTGGTAATGCAGGAAATCCAGCAGGGTTAGACGACCACCTCATTGGCCTAGATACTGGTTCAGCTATCAAGTTCATTTTAAATCAGAATAACGAAATACCTATCGAAACTGACGACCACAAAGCTAGCGATCAACCTGTCGCAGCCATTAATAAGATTGACTATGCTGTCACTATTAAGAAGATCCAAAGAAAAATAGTACCCAACCTTGACGATGATTTTGCAAGTTCGGTTGGTTCGATCGACACGCTTGACGCTCTTCGAGACCAAGTTCGAGAAAATTTGTGCATTCAGGCAGAACAAGAAACGAACAGAACAACAAGAGATGAATTATTGAAGAAACTGGCAGCGCAACTAAATATTGTTATTCCAGAAGCACTTATAAATCGAGAAATCGATCGTCGCACAGAACATTTTGCAAATCGTTTAGTTTCTCAGCAAATCGATCCAAGAAAGGCAAATGTCAATTGGGACGAATTTCGTGTTAATCAAAGAGAGGCTGCGACCGATACTGTAAAAAGCAGTCTAGTACTCGACGAAATAGCAAAAATAGAAAACATCGAAACTTCTGAGGAAGACTTAAATAAAGAAATTGAGCGTCTTGCAACACTTAATAATCGAACCGTTTCAGCCATGAGAGCAATTATCGAAAAAGAAGGTGACCCTGAGGTTTTAAGCATCGGCTTGCGTCGGGAGAAGGCAATTGACTTTGTACTTCAGCATGCTACGATTGTTGAGGCTTAGTGTCTTGATCTCCTTCCAGAAGAATGTCAACACCTGCCACCCCATTAATAAATTAGTAAATAAGAATGAAATCAATAAGAGCTAAGAAAAAAATGCCAGAATCAAAAATGCAATTGGTGCCGATGGTTGTCGAGCAAACCAATAGAGGAGAACGAGCTTACGATATTTTTTCGCGACTGCTTAAAGACAGTATTATCTTTATAGGATCTCCTATTGATGATGGTCTGGCGAATCTCGTTATAGCTCAGATGCTTTTTTTAGAAGCCGAAGATCCTGACCGCGACATCCTTCTGTACATCAATAGCCCTGGAGGATCTATATCCGCCGGATTCGCGATTTATGACACGATGCAATTTATTAAGCCTGATGTACAAACGTACTGCATCGGTCAGGCTGCTTCAATGGCAGCAGTACTTCTAGGTGCCGGAGCTAAAGGTAAACGTTTCTCTTTGCCAAATTCCCGCATCATCATTCATCAACCGTTAATGAATGACTTGGGAGGACAAGCCACCGACATCGACATTCATGCAAAAGAAATATTGCGCATGCGTACTCGTTTAAATGAAATTCTGTCAGAACGGACAGGACAACCAATCAAACGGATCCAGAAAGATACCGAACGCGATTATATTATGAGTGCCGAGCAGGGTTGCGAATACGGTATTATTGATCAGGTAATTAACAACCGCGAATAAACACAGATAACGGGAATGGAAAAAAAGACTAGCGACACTGATATATTACGTTGTTCATTCTGCAACAAGAATCAGAATGACGTCCGCAAACTGATTGCCGGACCAACGGTTTTCATTTGTGACGAGTGCGTAGATGTATGTATTGATATTATTGCTGACGACAAACGAACCGACAACAAACCTCAGCTTGAATCGACCCTTCCACTTCCACAGGAAATTAAAACTTTCCTTGATCAGTACGTAATTGGACAAGAACTGACTAAGAAGAAACTTGCAGTCGCCGTTTACAACCACTACAAACGAATTGAAATTCAAAAAAAGGCAAAGAACCCTGAAGACACAGAATTGACGAAATCTAATATCTTATTGATTGGCCCAACTGGCACCGGTAAAACACTTTTAGCCCAGACACTTGCTCGTCTGCTAGCCGTGCCCTTTACGATTGTTGATGCGACAACACTCACCGAAGCAGGATATGTTGGGGAAGATGTAGAAAACATAGTATTGAAACTGCTTCAGGCTGCTGGAGGCGATATCGAGAAATGTCAGCAGGGTATCATCTATATTGATGAGATCGACAAGATCTGTCGAAAGGATGAAAATCCTTCAATCACCCGCGATGTTTCTGGTGAAGGTGTTCAACAAGCATTACTCAAGATTTTAGAAGGCACAGTTGCCAACGTTCCACCTCAAGGTGGTCGAAAACATCCCCATCAAGAATTCTTTCAAATTGATACCACAAATGTGCTTTTCATCTGCGGAGGCGCCTTTGTCGGCTTAGATAAGATGATTCAACGGCGTCGGGGTAAAAAAACACTTGGTTTTCAAGCAGATATCAGTTCAAACAAACAGACGAGTGTTGGTTCTTTGCTTGAAAACATCGAACCGGAAGATCTTATCCAATTTGGTTTAATTCCAGAATTTGTAGGGAGGCTGCCTGTCGTAGGAACACTCCACGAACTGGACAAGGCAGCATTAATTCAAATACTTACAGCTCCCCGCAACGCCATTACCAAACAGTACCAAAAGCTCTTTGATTACGAAGACGTCAAGCTTAGCTTTACAGAAGACGGTCTAGAAGCCATCGCTGAATTAGCTCTTGAAAGAAAAATAGGAGCTCGGGGTCTACGTATGATTATCGAAAATTTAATGCTTGATCTTATGTATACGTTGCCAAGTCAAAAAAAGATCAAGGAATGTGTTATTACGCGTGAAGTGGTTATGAAACGAGATACATCATTAACGCTTGTTGAAAAGGCCGGCTAACTGTGGAAACTTACGAAACTTTACCGATTGTTCCGCTCCGAGACGTTGTCATCTTTCCACACATGATGATGCCATTTGTCATTGGGCGCCAATCTTCGATCCGAGCTCTTGAACACGCACTCAGTAAAGATAAACGGATTTTCCTTGCCGCTCAGAAAGACGCCACAAAAAACGACCCCACTCCAAACGATATTTACACAATTGGTTGTGCCGCAAATATTGTTCAAAGCCTGAAATTACCTGATGGCAATGTAAAGGTCTTGGTCGAGGGTACCGACAGAGCGCGCACAATCGAGTGGAAAGAAGATAAAGGCTTTTATCGAGTTGTTTCAAAAATTATCGAGAATCCAGACAGTTCGGACGGTGAAATCGAAGAAACTATGCGCCAAGTTGTTTCTCTATTTGAACAGTACGTAAAAGTATCAAACAATCTTCAGTACGACGCTATGGTTGCTGCTGTCCGTGTAGAAGATCCAAGCAAACTTGCGGATACTATTTCTGCTCATCTTGTCATCGGTTTAGATGAAAAACAAAATCTACTTGAAATTATTTCACCTCTTGAACGATTGAATCGGATTACCAATATTTTAGAAATCGAGGTTGAGAAACTTCAGGTGGATCGCCGGGTCCAATCACGTGTAAAAAAACAAATGGAGAAGGCGCAGAAAGAGTACTACCTCAATGAAAAAATGAAGGCTATCCAGAAAGAACTTGGTCGTAAAGATGAAAAAGGAAACGAACTCGAAGATCTCCGCAAGAAGATTGACGAGAGCCGGATGCCAGAGGAAGTAGAGGAAAAGGCAGTACAAGAATTAAAACGACTGGAATCTATGCCACCGATGTCGGCTGAGGCAACTGTGTCTCGAAACTACCTCGACTGGATCATTGCGGTTCCCTGGTTTAAGAAAAGTCGAGAAGGGCGCGATCTTGTTCGAGCAGAAAAAATCCTTAATGAAGACCATTACGGCCTTGAAAAAATCAAGGAGCGAATACTTGAGTTTTTAGCTGTGCGTAGGCTTGTCAAAAAACCACGTGGAACAATATTGACGTTCAGTGGCCCTCCTGGTGTCGGAAAAACATCTTTAGCAAAATCCATCGCAAGAGCGACCAACCGAAAATTTGTCCGCTTATCTCTTGGAGGAGTTCGAGACGAAGCCGAAATTCGTGGTCATCGGAGAACGTATATCGGTGCCTTCCCCGGACAAATCATTCAAATGATGAAAAAGGCTGGCACGACGAATCCAGTTTTTCTTTTGGACGAAATAGACAAAATGTCCATGGATTTCAGAGGAGATCCTTCAGCAGCTCTACTGGAAGTTTTAGATCCTGAACAGAACAATTCATTTCTTGATCATTATTTGGACGCAGAATACGACCTTTCAAACGTGATGTTTATCTGTACGGCAAATGTACTACACACAGTCCCGCAGCCGCTTCGCGACCGAATGGAAGTATTAGAACTATCCGGATATACCGAGTTAGAAAAGATCGAAATAGCGAAACGGTTTCTGTTCGAGAAAACGTTATCTGCTAACGGTTTAAAGAACACAAATATTACATTTTGTGACGATGCCTACGAAACACTGATCCGACGATACACTCGTGAAGCCGGCGTTCGAAATCTTGAACGTGAAATAGCGTCTATATGCAGAAAAATTGCCAGAAAAGTTGTTAAAGAAGGTCACACCTTCAGTGAAACTATTAAATCTGAGCAAATTACTGGATATTTGGGAGTACCAAAATTTCGTCCGACGCTCGCGGAACAAGAGGATGAAGTGGGAATCGCTACCGGTCTTGCTTGGACAGAGGCTGGAGGTGAATTACTAGTTACTGAGGCAACTTTAATGCCTGGACGGGGACGGTTAACACTCACCGGAAAACTTGGTGAAGTTATGCAAGAATCCGCCCAAGCCGCAATGAGTTACGTCCGAGCAAAAGCCGAAGGTTTCGGAATTGCAAAAGATTTCAATCGAAAAACCGATGTCCATGTGCACGTCCCTGAAGGCGCTATTCCGAAGGATGGCCCATCAGCAGGGATAACAATCACAACAGCACTTATTTCCACATTAGCACGGATTCCGACTAGACGAGATGTCGCAATGACAGGCGAAATCACCCTTCGAGGAAAAGTGCTTCCAGTCGGTGGCGTGAAAGATAAAGTTCTCGCTGCACACAGAGCAGGACTTAAAACCATCGTGCTACCAAAAGACAACGAAAAAGATCTTGCTGACATTCCCAAAGGAGTACTCGACAAACTTGAACTCTTTATGGTGGATACGATGGATGAAGTACTGAAAATTGCTTTAAGCGAACCACCGAACCCTATTTTGCCATCTGAAGAAAAAGAGGAAAGATCTGAAGATCAGGTCACGCACTAGTGAAAACAGTTTCAGGTAACTTTGTAAAGAGTGTAGCAACGGGTGGCACACTTCCTCACGATACCGGGCCTGTTGTGGCAATGGTTGGACGTTCTAATGTTGGAAAGTCAAGCCTTATAAACACCCTAGCTAAGAGTCCCATCGCACGTTCTGGATCAACTCCCGGGACAACACGGTTATTAAATGTTTACTATTTAAATTTCCCCAAAAAAATCCAAACTACTTTTGTCGATCTCCCGGGTTACGGATACGCGAGAGGCGGAAATAACACTAACCATATATTTGAGGAACTCACTACAGACTTCTTTACTAGAATGATCTCATCTCAAAAAAATAAAAACACTAAAACCATCACTCCTTTTCTCTCAGGAATCATCCTATTAGTTGATATTAGACATCCTGGATTGGAGAGCGATCAGGAAACTAAATCTTGGCTGACAGCAAATGGTTACCCTTTAATCATTGTAGCCACCAAAATTGATAAACTCTCCCGCTCTCAATTATCTCAAACCCACCGAAAACACGAGCTGTTTTTAGAAAGTCGGGTGCTACCTGTTTCTAATAAAACGAAAGAAGGAATATCTCCTGTACGACTGGCCATTATAAATTTGCTAAAAGATTCTTCCCAGTAAACCTATCTTAAAGACCTGTTATAATAGGGGATTAAAGGTTTAGGGGAATTTTATAATGAAGCAAAGCATCCATCCAGAATACCACCCGGTTGAAGTAAGGTGCGCGTGCGGAGCCACTTGGAAAACGCGATCAACTAAAAAAGAGCTTCATTTAGAAATCTGTTCTAAATGCCACCCTTTCTTTACCGGACAACAAAAACTCGTCGATACTGAAGGACGTGTTGAACGATTTACCAAGAAGTATGGAAAAGTTACCGTAGAAGCACGGCGAAAGCAGGAAACAGAACGCCTAAAGAAAAAATCATTGTCTAACTGATTTTCACGTGAGTCTTTTTTTAACATTTTCTTTTTTTAAATAGGATTTTTACACCGACTTTCATCAAACACGGTAGGCGTGTTAATTCTAGATCAAAGACCGAGATTGACAACCATCTACAGTCACGGTTGCACCGCTGATCCAACTAGCACGTGCAGATGAGAGAAACGCAACGAGATCACCAACCTCTTCAGGATGCCCAAATCGCCCAAAAGGAAGGTTTAATTTTATAAATTCAGCCATTCCTTGAGGATCTTCTTGCTGACGGCGATGCCAACTCCCACCCGGAAATGAAATTGAACCTGGTGCAACACTATTGACCCGGATATTGTCACATGCGAGTTGCTGGGCAAGTGATTTCGCCAAGCTAATCTCACCGGCCTTAACAACATTATAGGTCATGCGCCCCCCTGATTCTCTACCCCAAATAGAGGCAATCATTACAATCACCCCCCCCCCCCGTTTCCTCATATGAGGAACCACGAACCGACTAGCTCTGATAGCGGGATAAAGGGTCTCATCTAGAGCGCTCTGCCACTCATCGTCACTGGTATCAAGTATGCCACCACCACCAGCTTTTCCTACGTTGTTTATCAAAACATCCAAACCTCCAAATTTCATAACGGTTTTTTCTATTACAGCTTTTAAATCACTGGGTTTAGTCAAATCTGCTCTCACAGCCAAGACACGATCACTTGAGCCTGCAGAACGATTGACAGCCTCTTCCGCCTTGTCTAGCTGAGCCTGTCCACGAGCGCACAAACATACATAGCAACCTTCTTTTGCCAAGCTTTGGGCACTCGCAAGACCAAGCCCTCGACTGGAACCCGTTACAACAGCGATTTTATCTTTTAGCTCTAGATCCATATTTCTTCTCTTCAACAATCTTAATTTTTATTACCCAGAAGCTGTTCGTTTTATTGTGATTCTTCATGAAGCTCTAGCTTTTAATAATCACAACAATTTAACAGGGGACATAATACAATAGTGAAACTTGGAGTATACCTGTGCTGATAATTGCCTCGCTAGGAATGCTAGCCTATGGTCTCTACTCGCTGATCGAAGGCTGTATCTACCTATTCGGAACTGGAGTTCTCGAGTGGTGGGCCAGCCTTTGGCTTATCATTGCCGGCGCAACTTTAATCCTTGCCGCAATTTTTGTTCGAGCTTCTATGCCTGGAGGCTTAGCCTTAGCTATATCGAGTTTGTTGGCTCTCCAATCCATTAGCTTGCATAACGCCGGTCACATCTACGGGCAAGTGCTTATTTTTCCTCAATTATCTCAGGCTTCTTTTGCAATTTTGCTTATAATAGCAGCCCACGTCGGCTGGGGATCAGACTAGGCACATCCGCTTGTAGCACCACAATTAACACATTTGTAGCAAGCACCGTTTCTAATCATGATAGCCCCACAAGTAGAACAAGGCGGAGCATCTTGATCATTTTGAATAGAATAAGATGCTGACTCCTCCTGATCGCTACCAGCGACAGTACTCTGGCCTTCGCCGGAAACTGCTTTCGCTCCAACCGCCAAAACAGATTCATCATTTTTCAGGGTCATCTGTTCAACTTCAGCATTAATAGAATCTGTTACCTCTTTAAGGTTAACACCTGCCCGAAATTGTGCCTCAGGAGATAAGAACTTTGTAGCCATCCATCGAAATACGTAGTCAACAATAGACTTAGCTACTCTTACACTCGGATTCTTAGTCATACCAGAAGGCTCAAATCTGGCATGGCTAAACTTGTCAACCAGCACTTGTAGTGGAACCCCGTACTGCAGCGCATAAGAAACCGCTTGCGCAAAAGCATCAGCAAAGCCTGATATCGTTGAGCCTTCCTTTGCCATTACCAAAAATATTTCTCCCGGAGACCCATCTTCAAAAAGACCGACGGTGATGTAGCCTTCATGCCCACCGATATCAAACTTATGGGTAATTGCACCTCTTTCATCTGGCAACTTCCTCCGGACTGGCTGCGACTGACCACTGGAAGGCATCGCCGCAGAGACCGATTGAGTATTTGAGGTGTTTAGCGGTTGTGTTCGTTTGCTACCGTCTCGATATATTGAAACGGCTTTCGTTCCAAGACGCCACGCATCTACATAAGCCTGCTCGACTTGTTCGATATCCGCATCTTGGGGCACGTTAATAGTTTTTGAAATAGCACCAGAAATAAAAGGCTGAGTTGCACCAATCATCTTAATATGTCCAGCATAATGGATAGAACGTTGACCACTCGCGGGCTTAAATGCGCAGTCAAACACCGAAAGATGATCCGCTTTTAAATGGGGGGCTCCTTCTATCGTTTCATGTTCATCAATATAACCAACTATCTCACTTACCTGTTCAACGGTGTATTCTAATTTTTTCAATGCCATGGCTACGGTCTGATTAACTATTTTCATCAGACCACCGCCAACTAATTTTTTGTATTTAACCAACGCGATATCAGGCTCAACACCCGTAGTATCACAATCCATCATGAAACCTATAGTGCCAGTCGGCGCAAGAACTGTCGCCTGTGCATTTCTATAGCCATGAGATTCCCCTAGCTCGACAGCATCATCCCAAGCATCACCAGCTGCAGAATAGAGAGCCTCCGGAACATAACTTGAATTAACCCCCTTCATTGCCGCTCTGTGCTTCCGCATGACTCTCAAAAATGGTTCTCTATTTTTTGAAAAGCCTGCAAAAGAACCACCTTGATCTCTTGCAATTCTAGCCGACTGCGCGTACGCCTCCCCCGTCATTAAAGCCGTTACGGCGGCCGAGTAACTGCGACCCTCATCGCTATCGTAAGGAACACCTCGAGACATCAATAGCGCACCCAAATTTGCATACCCTAAGCCCAAAGGCCGATAATCTCGACTGTTTTTACCGATAGATTCAGTTGGATAACTCGCGTTGTCTACAATAATCTCTTGCGCAGTAATAAGCGTATCCACAGCGGCCTTAAAAGCAGGCACATCGAATTCACCAGCTTCGTCTAAAAACTTCATTAAGTTCAGCGATGCCAAGTTACACGCTGAATCATCAAGAAACATGTACTCTGAACACGGATTCGACGCATTGATTCGATCTGTATTCGGACAGGTATGCCAATCGTTAATCGTGGTATCAAACTGCATACCTGGATCACCGCACACGTGTGTGCCTTCGGCGACAAGATGCAACAACTCATTTGCTCGGTAGGTATCTACAACGCTACCATCAGTCACTGAGTGGGTTTGCCACTCTCCACCATCAAGAGCTGCACGCATAAAGTCATCAGAAACACGGACACTGTTATTCGAATTCTGAAAAAATACTGAACTATAGGCGGGCCCGGTGAATGAACCATCATAGCCAGCATCAATCAATGCCCACGCCTTCTTCTCTTCTTCAACTTTGCAATTAATAAAATCAACGATGTCAGGATGGTCAGCATTTAAAATAACCATCTTTGCAGCGCGCCTTGTTTTTCCACCAGATTTAATTACGCCAGCAAACGCGTCATAACCTTTCATAAAAGAAACAGGACCAGAGGCTGTACCCCCCCCGGCTAAAGTTTCTTTTGAAGATCTAATTGGGGAAAGATTTGATCCAGTTCCTGAACCGAATTTAAAAAGCATTCCCTCTGTTTTTGCCAAAGTCAGGATCGATTCCATCCGGTCGTCCACTGAATTAATAAAACACGCGGAACACTGCGGAGCCTCTTCAAAACCACAGTTAAACCAGACCGGACTATTGAATGCAGCTTTCTGATTAACCAAAATGTGCTTCAAATCGTCACTGAACGAGCGCAACGCATCATCGTTAACAAAATATTGATCTTGTTTAGCCCATTTCGTAATCGTGTCCACCACTCGACCGATAAGTTGTTTAACGCTGTGCTCCCGTTCTGGAGTGCCGATCTGACCACGAAAATACTTCGACACAACTATATTGGTCGCTGTCTGTGACCAGTTCTTTGGAATTTCTACGTCACGTTGCTCAAAAACTGTTTCACCTTTTTCATTGCCGATAACAGCGGAACGCGCCTCCCAATCCATATCATCGAAAGGGTCAATTCCTTCTCTACTAAAAAATCTTTTGAACTCTATGCCCGGAGCAGTTTCATTGCTCTCTCTAGCAACTTCTTCAACTTGGTTCGATACTAGTGGCTGAGTAGTTTCATTATTGTCATGTACGCCGTCTCTTGGCATTTCTAAAATCCCTTTCACGCGCAGGTTCTGACCTCGCCCCCGAGGACATACCCGCCAAGAGCTGTGCTTAGGATAGCGATCCAAGCCAGAGAACTAAGCCATCTTTAAACTTAGTGAGAAGCTGGGAGTTTCTCATGTTGGCTTTTATCGTCCCAAGGCAAATACTATGAAACTTAAGTGGACATGTGTCAAGAGAGAAAACACCATATATAGGGTTTATTATTTAGGGCAAACGCAATATATGGATATTTTATTGACTTTCTTAAATTTTCGGCTGTGTTACAGTGAATAAAATGACTCATGCTCCTGACGAACACCGCTCTACACCCTATGAACCCACTGACAAACCTCCGACACCAGAGGCGGCTATATCAGAAGTAAAAAAATACGGCAGCAAACAAAAACAATTTATCGCCATTGGTGAAATCATCTTATGTTCAGGTTTTCCAACGCAGTTAGCACTCGCAAACATTTTGGCACTAATTGGATTTTCTGCGTTCTCAGGAACAGGAACTCTAAACCTATCTTATGTCGTTATTTTGTCTTTAGCTGACACAATCATTCTTATCTTTCTTATTTTTTTCTTTTTAACTCGCGGGAATGAAAAACCTAAAGACATATTTTTCGGCGCGAGACCATTAGCTCAAGAAATAAATATCGGATTAGTGCTAATCCCATTAACCGTTATTCTTGCCATAGGCTCTCTGCAGTTACTTTACATTCTTTGGCCATCTCTTCAAGGCACAGAAGAAAATCCACTAGAAGCACTTATTGATTCTCCACTGAATGCAATGATTTTTGTTGGTGTGGCAGTTATCGCAGGAGGATTGCGAGAAGAACTCCAACGAGCCTTTATACTTCATCGTTTCCGAGAACAATTAGGCAAAAAATGGCTCGGGCTATTTATGTTCAGTGTTATGTTTGGCCTTGGTCACTATATCCAAGGATGGGATGCCGTCATCGTGACTGCACTACTCGGGGCGACCTGGGGAGCATTGTTTCTGATTAGAAAAAGTGTTGTTTCAACAATTATCAGTCACGCCGGCTTCAACGTTGTAGAAGTTGTAATAGCTCTCGTGGCAGCCTCTGCAACTTAAGGTGAAAAAGGAACCCTCATTACGTCTCCTCGTCTTTGTAGATCCTCAACCCACTCAATAACGAGCTCTGTGCGCATTCTATCTTCCATTTCTTCCAACACCTGGCTCCGAGCGTCACCAAAAGATAAAACAAATCCATTAACCCGAAAATCATCTTGGTTCAGATCATAATATTCCTGTAATTGACTCTCGGTCGGAACTGACATCCCACTAAATCTCTTCTCAATATAATTCTCTAGTTTTACATCATCTTTTATCAACTGTCTCAGATCTTCGAGACTCAATCCAACATTTTCAAGTACGGTTGACAGCTTCGTTTCTGACGAAAAGCGTTCTAAAACCTCAAACATTCTCAAATCGACCATAGATTCAATGGGCTCTTGAAGCCCGTATCTCTCTATTTCATCAATCATTAAACGCCGACGAATCAAATAGGAAGTCACCTCTTCATTAGATTGCCCAGTGACTGAGTCATCTACCAACCCCAGCGCCACAAATGACCGCACATCCGATTCCAGGATGACGCTACCACTAACGACCGCAAGAACACGGTCAAGACTTCTACTCTGGGCCTCAATTTCAGAATGAAAACAAAAAATAGTTGTCGCGGCTATAAAAGAAAACCAGACAGATAGCGCACTCCGAAAACTACTAAATCTGCAACAAGGAAAGGACTTCATGACAATTGAGGACTACTCTCTTAAAAAGCTTGACCTATACTTATGTGAAGAGCTGTAAGTGGTTCTCTCCTATTCTCGACACCTGTTACCAATTCCTGGCGGTTCAGCTTGAAACCAAGGTCGACACGAATCGGCCCAACAGGTGAGCGATATCGTACACCAAAACCAGCACCGGCCCGAATCCGTGCCAAACTAAAATTTCTGAACGTATCGTAAACGTTACCTGCGTCTAGAAAACCCACCAAACCAAAATTACGAGTAAGGGGCAATCTGACTTCTGCATTAAGAACCAAAACCGCATTGCCGCCGCGCGGAAAACCATCTGGTCCGATAGTAGAACCTCTTTCCCCAAGAGGAATACCTAGCCGATCAAAAGCAAATCCACGAACAGTCGTATCACCACCTGCGAAGAACCGTTCACTGATTGGCAATAAACGATTCGGAAACAGAATCGCACTGCCTTCAACTTGAGATAGATCTCCAACTGGCGAAAAGTCCAAATTTGATTGCTCAAATCTAGTGGCGAGACCAAGACGAGCACCTGTCGCTAGAATAACATCAGAAAATCCTGGTAACGCTCGGTATAAAAAGGCCTGCATATAGGTTTTAACAAAACCGACTTCTGAACCTATAGAACGACCAGCCAACTTCGCATCAATGCTTAAAACCTCTCCGTCTGATGGATCGATTAAATCACTTCTCGTATCACGCACAATACTTCCAGAAAATGCTGACAACCTGACTTTTTCAAAAAGTCGATCAACTAAAGGGACATCTTCAGGATTCAGCTGAATATTTGAAGTGTCATTTTTACCCCATCCATAAGTAAAGCTCCCACTGACGGTCGACGTAAAATGTTGCCTAGCCTCTGCATTAAATCCCCTGCTAAACAAATCAAACCCAGGACGAATTGCCTCTTCGACAAATGCAGTAACGTATAGATCCCAAGTCGAACCAAAAACACGCGGCTCCGTATAAGTACTTAACACCCTATATTCATTAAAACCGAAACCTTCTTGCTCAGACGTTTCGATTAAATCGATGGGATTATTTTTTCGTCGGACGCTCACTCTCGTAAATAAATCTATGGACCTGTTTTTTCCCCATAGATTTCTACGCCCTATTTGGATAAATCCGCGAGGAGCAAATTCCAATCTTTCAACAGCCTGACTAGTGCCAGTTGTAAAATTTGTCTCCCGTCTAAGACGTTGTGAAAATTCAAATCCACCACCATACCCGAGTCGTGTCGACGGAGCCTCCTCTACTACAACGACCACATCCTTACGGTCATTACGTCCATGACTAAACTCCCTAATATCTACCTGTCGAAACAATCCAAGCGCATTAAGATTGCGACGACTCTCCGCCACATCTGAAAGACTCAAAGCCTGTCCTTCTCTAATAGTCAGTGCAGATTCGATAGTGGCAGAATCGATCTTTTGATTTCCCACTATCAAAATGTGGTCAATTAGAATTTGTGGACCTTCATTAAAATGGTAAACAAGGTCAACAACTTTAAATTCCTCATCAAATTCTTGCTCAATCGTTACAACAAAACCTTCATGTCCATAATCAAGATAAATATGCCGCAACCTCTCACTATCCTCTGCGATTTGTCTAGCATAGTACGCATCTCCCTCTAAAGCACTGATGTTCTTTAAAACTTCCTCATCGGAAAGAAAACTGTTCCCAGCAATGTCCACAGAACGAATAACGGTTCGGATTCCTTCTTCAACGGACAACACGCACACAACCTTCTCTGGCCCGTCATCAACAGTCGCTGATTCAACTGATGACTCCTGGATATCCGTCTCAACCCGCGCAGCAGCATAACCAAGCTGGCGATAGTATTCAGTGAGATCGTCAACACTATTATTTAGTTTGGCGATCACCAAAGGTTCACCAGGTTGGATGTGCAAGAAGGATGCTAACAACGATTCAGGGACAGAAAGATTGCCAGTAAAAACTATACTTTCCAATTCATAAAGCCTTCCTAGATTAAGTAAAAAAACAATAGAAAGCTCATTTTCTTCAGTTTTTCTCGAGTGCGAGACTTCCGCGTCTCTGTAACCAAGTTGATGAAGATGCTCCGTAATACGAGTATCAATATCTTCTAAGAGATCCTCATCCACTGAACCCTCACGTTCTATTGACACAAGACTCTCCAAGTTGTCGCCTGGCAAATCATCACCTGAAAAAGACACACGGATTCTTCTTCCGTGATTGACATCTAAAATAAGATGTACTCGAGAACCTCCATCCACTATCTCAATACTGTGTTTCAAAGTTACTTCGTAATAGCGTTGACCCCGAAGTTGATTCTCGTACGACCGCAATCGGCGCTCTACTTTTGTTCCGTCATAGGGCTTCCCCGTCTCAAAACGAAGTCGTTCCAACACTCTCTCATACATGGTCGAAGACAAACCACGCACCACGATTCTGTCTATAAGCGCTTGTGCTCCTGCATTAATAGATGCGACCATGACATTCTTGTCACCATGTCGCTCGACAAACACTTCTATGTCCACTCGCAAATAACCGCGGGCACGATAAAATTCTTGTAAAGTGCGGTGTGTCGCCTGAACCTGATCTACATAAAAACTTCTGCCATGTGCATCCGTAATCGCCCTCTGCAATTCTCCTGACGAAAATCGTGAATCCCCTCGAACATTAATATCTGTTACCAGTTGAATAGGAACAAGCTCGTACTGCAAGCCAACTGCATCACGTAACAAAGTTCCAGTCACATTTATACTTTCATATTCTCCCAAACTAAATAGATGAGTAATGCTTTCTCGAACCTGTCGTATCGAAAGGGGAAGCCCAACACGGGTTTCAACAAGCTCTGACAGTCCATCAAAGTGAATGGGGATTCCATCGCTTAGGAATGTAATTTCAGCGACTTCTTTTCCAACGAAATCTTTAACTTCTGACGCCTCTGCCCTACTAAGGAATAACAACCAAATAAGCAGTATCCACCAAACGAAAAATGAAGGACGATTTTGGTTAACTAGACGCGCAATTGAACAACGTACTTGCGTATGCATCAAAATGCGTGTCTCATCCTAAAATCAAGGGCGTACGTATTATCTTCGTTTTGAGAGAGAATCCAAGATAAGCGTTCATTTTGATCATATTCGAGAACGACTATGATGTCCTGATTCGCACCAGTTAACGTTCTAGATAAAGTCACGTGAGCCCGGTCAGAAATTCTTTTACCAATCAACAATCGAGCAGTCGGCAATAGCTGGGTGGACTGCTGGGTCGAAGGATCGGCCAAAGAGGGAGAAATCTGAAAAGTGTCAACACCAAATGATTCTTGAACAACCCTTCCTACGCCAGAAGACAATGGATTCGTGAGCAACCGAGCCGCACCAGTTCCGAACAGTTCCTGCCTAGATTCGTCCTGTGCTCTGAGGCTTCTTAACTCCGCGGCTTGGGGATCCCGGATATTACCCAGTAATAAAGACATAATTTCAAACTCAGGAAGAGGTGGATCTGAATTAAGTTCAAAGGCTAACTGGTCCATAGTTCCAACGGCATTTAGTGTGACACGATAAGTCTGACCAGGTGCCCTGACATCCGTTTCTGCTTCAACATCAAAAAAAGGTTCAATGGCAGTTGGATTTGAAAATCCTAGTCTTCCCCTTGTCACGCGATACCTGTTACCTTCAAAAAAAACCTCTCCTCGTTCGATTTCGGCGTTTCCATATAGCAACGGCTGATCATAAGTACCTCCAAGAACGAGTTCAGCACTTGAGGTGGCCCTGACCAAATTATCACTAATCCTGATAGTTGAAGGTGCATTGATCCGCACATCAAGCCGAAGAGGTAATTCAGATTCTAAAATTCGTGAAACCGAAGTTTCTTCCTCAGAAGAAACACCTAAAAACCCTGATCCTGACTGAAAGAAATCAAGTAAAACAGCATCCTTAACAAGAACAGTGCCGGAAAGAATCGGCGCGTCTGTCCCGCCGCCCAATTCCAATTCGGCATCGACAACTGAGCGAGCCCCCTCAGGAAAACGCAGACTCATTTGTTCTCCAGTAGCAGTCATATTAAACTCGCTAAAGCTATAACCATTTAATCCAACACGACCTCCAAAACGGACATTTCCTCCTCCTAAACTACCCACTAAATTGTCAAATGAAATTTCATTCTGCTCAAAAATGATAGGGCCTTCGAGGTTCTCAATTCCGTGCGGAAAGGATAGATGTCGAATTCGACCATCTATCACACTGACTGCACCTCTAATGAACGGATTACCTGTGGTTCCACCGACTTTTGCCATTAATCTAGTTTGACCAGCACTCCGGACATCAGGAAAAAACACCTGTAACAGTGTCAGACCTGCATCTCCTGAAGCCTGAAGGTCGAGAGCCTGTGTTTCCAATCCTATATTTCCAGACAGAGCAAGAGAAGCCTCTTCCCCAATAAGCTGCATTTGCTCAACACCCACAACAGCATTATCGAGAACAAAACGTATCGGCTCTTTATTAGTAAGGGTATAGTCAAAAAAACTGAAATCCAATTGTTCAACAGTAGACACGACCTGCAACTGATCTATAGCAGTAAGAGCACCAAATACTTGAAGGGTGCCACTGACTTCAGCGTTTACATCTGTAGACAAATCAGGATAAAAAGCACGTATATAAGGATCGATCTTTGTGTTTGTAAATCGAAAGAGAAGCTCGCTATCGATATTACTAAGGTTCACTCGACCGGAGCCTGAAACAGCAAGTTGCTGAGAAGCTGCCTCGGCTTCAAAAGCCATCAACCCGTCACGCACATTGACTCGACCAGACACTTGCCCTATTGTCTCCCCACTCACTGACAAGTTATTTACTGTGCCACGGACTTCGTACCTCGGATTACCAAAACTACCGGCACCCTCAGCAGTTAGTTGGGCCAATCCAGCTAATGGTAAATTTGCAATACGAGCGGCATCAATTGAGGACACAGAAAGATCATTGACATCTGCGTTAAATGAATATGTCTCATCCCATTGAATATACGCAGCTCCCCGAACAATTCCTCGTCCCTTGTGAACCTCTAAAGCGTCGAGGCGAACACCATCCCCTTCAAATCGTAAACGAGCCGATGCCGAATCAAATGGTTCTCCATACGCTAAAGGTTCTGCTAAGGTTAAATGTCCCTGACCAAATGGCTGTCGATATTGCCCGAAGAGGCTAATCTCACCTGTAAGAGGTCCTTCAATATCGTACCCGTCCAAACTAAACGCGTGTCGCAATCGTTCGGATGGAATTGCGCTAAGATTAAAAGTTGATCTGATTTCATCAGCACCATCCGTCCTAGTGCCCAATGCAAATCGTCCGTTCACCTCAAGACTTGCCGTGCCATCGTCAAAATGACCGTCGACGACATCAATGTAGTTATTTTCGAGAAGAACATTTCCTTGCCCAGAACCCCATAGCACGTTCCACGCATAGAGATCCTCGCCTTGAAATTTGCCTTGGATCCGTGGGGATGTAAACGTCCCTGTCATAACCCCATCAATATTTCCATTGCCGCCGATAGTGAATTCCTCAATAGGGGTACCCACAGTAGTCAGGACAGAAGCCATCAATCGATCGCTTTCCTGCCAATCACTACTTACAACCCGAAAAGTTATGCGTGATTCTCCTCCGTATACAGTACGACCTTCGAAAGTAATTTGAGTACGAGGAGTAGCCAAACTACTTGGCAAGATTTCTATAAAATCTGGAAACACCGTGTAAGAAACTATCCCACCTGTCGGAAACGCCCAAGGACCGGACTCAACGGAAAAATGTACATCTGCATATGAATCCGTCGTTTCATCAAACTCGCCACTCTTTAATTCTGATTCAGTCGTGGGATGGATGTCTGTTTTAGGAATCAAGGAAAGAACCCCTTCTCCCGTCAGTTCTCCAAACTGCCCAAGAGGCCATCGAAGCTCATTCTGGCCCGTCGCAAAACCCTCAGGCCGAGCAGCCTTACGAAGATTCAGAACATCATCCATTACCAGAGAAACATCAATTTCTTGATAACCAACATTTAACGTCGCGGTCCCTGGAACTTTGAGGCCTAAGGGTTTCATCGAATACTCAATATCAAGATTCCCCCCATAAAAATTAGATTGTGTTTCAAAGACCTCAAATCGATCCCTCGTCCAAAGAAGCGCTCCATTTATACCTGGAAACTTGAAATCATTAAGAGTCGCATCATCGCTCTCAAAATCACCTGTTAACTCTCGTCCTCCGTCAAATAGATGCCACTCTCCAGTGAATGACGCCTCACCCGTAACTGTAAAATTATCCTCCGCAAAAAATACTTCCTTCATTGGAGGAAGTTCTATATTTGATTCATGAATTCTATACGTCTGCTCAGGCCAATTCAGAAGATCAACTTCACCTGTCAATTCGGAAACGAAACCATCCATTTTTAGTCCGATACGGGTCAAATTAACGAGACCACCGTCAAGTTCAAACGTTCCATCGAGATCAGCCGTCATCGGCAAAAAAGAACCAATCTGAACTGTGCCATCTCTAAACGAAACGTCGCCACCGTACCGGTCTTCCTGTTTTTCGATCGTTAGATTGATATTACGAGCAACAACATTCCATGGCGCTCCGTAATCTCGATAAACAAACTCGCCATCATGCGCCAACATGTGCTGGAGCGTTGTAACTATGTATCTCTGGCTACTTTCCTCGACGTCATCAGGACTATTTTTTTGCTCTTCACTCGCCAAACTATTATCGGTTCGTTGGGCAGCAAAGCGAGGAAAACTATGTGTTCCATCAGGAAAAGTCTCAACTAGCATTCGCCATTGGCCCATGTCGGCACCATCAACCAAAATTTCTCCACCCAAAAGAGCGCCCCATGACGTTGTAACAACGACTCGATCCGCCGTAAAAAAAGGTTCGTCTTGAGGCGAGAGACCTTCAATAACAAGATCTTCGATGAGAAAATGACCTGGCAGTAAATACGTTCCAAGGCGGCCAATGTGAACGGGCCGGTCAATCCGTTCAGAAGCCAACCGTTCAGCCTGCCCACGCACGACTGGACCCAAATCAATACTGACGAACGAAACAACAATGGCAGAAATGATTGCTATACCTGTAATAACAGTTCGGCGAATGTACTTCTTAATTCTCGGGGTTATGTGAGCCCAAGCGTTTTTACTTCTCGACTCTTCAGAACCAGACTTATCCGAAGTCACAGGTGTACTACGATTATTTTCAGCCATAACGATCGGTTATTCGATCACAACAAGAATTTTTCCGGCTTCAACAGAATCACCTTCCTCAACAATAATCTTGGAAACACGACCGTCTCTACCTGAGGATAGCTCATTCTCCATTTTCATTGCCTCGACAACAATTACGGGCTGATGAGCTTTGATTTCTTCATTTGGCTTAACTAAAATACGAACAACCTTGCCGGGCATTGGCGCTACTATCTGAGCGCTATCATCCGTTACGCTGGACGCTCCTGCACGACTCAAAAATTTTTGCCGATTATTATCAACTGATGCATCTAAAACGATGTCATTAATATGTAACCTAACATTATCGGAATCAACATCGACGCACCTTACTCGATGACTTACAAAACCTGTCTCTGGCATCAATAAAGACCAAACATCTTGATCTAGTTTTTGAGCATCAACAACGCGGATGGAATCATCCCACGACACAAGAAACCGACCTGGTTGTGAAGGAGAACGTTCAACGGAAACGGAACGTCTATTTCCATTAATCGTAATATCAATCGTTGTGCTCGCCATTGCGCACCTTCAATCTAGTCTCGCAGACCATTACGACGGGCAGCCTGCACCCATCGAGAACGAACAGACCTTGAACGCATTTCAGACACAGCGTCAATATTTTTGCGTTCACTTAAATGAATCGAAGCAGCTATTATTGCGAGCTCTTCTATTTCGGAATCAATAGACATTAAGGACGTTACGGTATCACCTACGAACGTTCTATCAAGAAAGCCAGTGTCAAAACGTCCAGCAACAAAATCAGGGTGGTTAAGAATCCACCGAAACAAAGGAATCGTGGTTTTTACACCACCAATCTCGTACTCAGATAGAGCACGTAACATACACTGAATTGCCTCGTCGCGATTCTCACCCCATGTAATTAATTTAGACACCATCGAATCGTAATGTACTGGAACGGTAAAACCAGGCAAAACACCACTATCGTCTCGAACGTTAGGTCCGGTTGGAACCCTGAGATGTGTAATCAGTCCTGGACAGGGAATAAAACCAAGCAACGGATCCTCAGCATAAACACGACACTCAACAGCATGACCATTCGGTGATAATAGTTTCTCTGGATCCAATGTTAACTTCTCACCATTCGCAATCCTAATCTGCCACTTCACTAAATCGACTCCAGTCACCATTTCAGTGACCGGATGTTCAACTTGGAGCCTGGTATTCATTTCAAGAAAATAAAACTGTTCGTTTTCATCTAGTAAGAATTCAACGGTCCCTGCATTCGTGTATCCGACACCACGGGCCAAAGCCGCCGCTGCTGCTGCCAACGACAGACGCGTAGCATTACTCACTGATGCCGATGGACTTTCTTCTATGACTTTTTGATGACGACGTTGGATTGAACACTCCCGTTCAACAAATGGAACAACAACTCCATGTTCGTCGCCAAGTAACTGAACTTCGATATGTCGCGCCACCGCTACCCAACGCTCAAGATATACATCTGAATTCCCAAAAGCAGCGCCAGCCTCAGAACGCGCAGCCTGAATAGCATTCAGAAGCGAATCGGGATCACCGACTAGGCGCATTCCTTTACCACCACCACCGGCCACGGCTTTAACAAACAAAGGATAGCCAACGTTGGCTGCAATCTTAGCAAGCTCTTCGTCACTTAAATCCGAAGAGAGTACTCCTTCACTCCCAGGTACAACGGGCACCCCAGCTTTAATTGCAGCTTCTCGAGCCGCTGTCTTACCTCCCATCAATTCAATGACATCTGCAGATGGACCGATAAAAACAAGTCCGGCTGAACGACATTCACGAGCGAACTCTGCATTCTCAGCTAGGAAACCGTAACCAGGATGTACCGCGTCAGAACCTGTGGAGCGTGCCGCCTTAATTAACTTCTTAATATTTAGATAACTTTCGACAGGTTTATCAGCATCGAGTGGCACCGCCTCATCCGCATACTGCACATGAAGGGCTGATCGGTCGCTTGGAGAATAGACCGCAACTGTCTTGATACGCATATCTCTACATGCACGCATCACCCTTACAGCAATTTCTCCGCGATTCGCAATTAGAATTTTCACAAGGAAGTGTTTAGATCGTAATAAAGTTGTTTGCCACTTTCACACGTAATTGACCATTTCAACCGGCACAAGGTGGAAATTAAATAAAATCAACCTAATTATTCTACATTGAGAATCAAAGCGGGATGTTACCGTGCTTTTTGGGAGGATTTTTATCCCGTTTCCCTTCCAAGCTCTTTAAAGCTGCAATTAAACGCGACCTTGTTGTTTTTGGTTCAATTACCTCATCAATAAATCCACGTCCAGCAGCCACAAAGGGATTGGCAAGTTTTTCCTTGAATTCCTTCACACGTTGTTTCCTTAAAGAAACAGGGTCATCAGAAGCGTCTAAGTCCCTCTTATACAAAATATTTACTGCACCTTCAGGCCCCATAACCGCTATTTCAGCTGTAGGCCAAGCCAAATTGATATCGGTTCGAATGTGCTTGCTGGCCATTACACAATAAGCTCCACCGTAAGCCTTTCTGGTTATAACGGTAACTTTTGGCACAGTCGCCTCAGCAAAAGCAAACAACAATTTCGCTCCTTGGCGAATAATGCCCCCAAATTCCTGCTGCGTTCCAGGTAAAAATCCTGGAACATCTTCAAAAGTAACCAACGGAATATTAAACGCATCGCAAAAACGGACAAACCGTGCCCCTTTAACCGACGCATCAATATCTAATGTACCCGCGAGGTGAGAGGGCTGATTCGCTACAATTCCAACAGATTTTCCTCCAAGTCGAACAAAACCAACCACAATGTTTTTTGCGAAATGGCGATGTACTTCAAGAAATTCTCCATTATCTGCCACCTCATGTATCAGATCTAAAATGTCATAAGGCTGATTAGGTGAGTCCGGAATCAAAGTCGTAAGTGAACCACACTCCCTATCAACCGGATCTCCAGTGTCTAGTTGAGGCGCTTCATCAAGATTATTGCTGGGTAGGTACCCGAGGAGAGTCCGAATTAACATCACACACTCTCTGTCGTCGTCCACTGCAAAATGAGCAACACCACTCTTTTCATTGTGCGTCATCGCTCCGCCGAGCTCTTCTTTCGATACCTCTTCATGTGTCACTGTTTTGATTACATCAGGTCCCGTTACAAACATGTAACTGGAGTTCTGAACCATAACATTAAAATCAGTTATCGCTGGAGAGTACACTGCACCCCCAGCACAAGGTCCCATGATGGCCGAAATCTGCGGTATCACACCTGAAGCCAAGGTATTTCTCAAAAAAATATCTGCATAACCTCCAAGAGAGAGCACACCTTCTTGTATGCGAGCACCACCTGAATCATTCAGACCAACAACAGGAGCACCATTCCGAACCGCGAGATCCATTATTTTTACGATTTTGGCAGCATTCGTCTCCGATAAAGACCCGCCAAAAACTGTAAAATCTTGGGCAAACGCGTAAACCAATCGCCCGTCTATATTTCCGTAACCAGCGACAACACCATCACCAGGAACCAACTCATTTTCCATGCCAAAATCACGACATCGGTGAGTCACAAGTTTATCGAGCTCGCAAAAACTTCCCGGATCAAAAAATAGATCGATACGTTCCCGAGCCGTTAATTTCCCGGCATCGTGTTGTTTCTTGCGGCGAGTTTCTCCTCCACCTAATTCAGCTTGCCGCTCGTATTCTTGAAGAATCTGATGATTATCCATGCTTCTCCACGTTAACTCGGTTAACCTTTATTAGTTCTTGCCTGTTCCCAATCTTCCAAGAATTTCTTAAGACCGATATCTGTCAAAGGATGGGCAAATAGTCCTTTAATAACTTTTGCTGGGCATGTACAAATATCAGCCCCCATTGTAGCCGCCTCGACAATGTGCATCGGTCCACGAACACTTGCGACCAAGACTTCTGTCGAGAATTCATAATTGTCATAAATATCAACAATCTGACCGATTAATTCCATTCCACTGCTAGCGATATCATCCAAACGCCCTACAAAAGGACTAACATAGGTAGCCCCTACTTTAGCAGCCAGTAAGGCCTGTGCAGCTGAAAATACGAGGGTAACATTTACACGAATACCTTCACCGGTAAGAGCTTTACAAGCTTCTATTCCACCAAGACCAAAAGGAACTTTGACGACAATATGTTCGTCTAAAGCAGCAAGCCTTCGTCCCTCCTGAATCATTTCATCTGATTCAGTCGACACAACTTCTGCACTTACAGGCCCCTTTACCAATTGACATATTTTTTTGAGTATTACGTCCGGTTCCCCACCTATTTTGGCTACAAGTGACGGATTTGTGGTCACACCGTCGATTATTCCTAGGGGCATAAGTGTTTCAATATCAGACAATCGCGCCGAATCAACAAACAACTTCATCGCTCAGTATCTCCTCATTAACAATTAACCTGCCTGAACACTATTTTCTAACTCGCCAATTCCAGAGATCTTGATAACAATGGTGTCACCACTACACAGTGGACCGACTCCTGATGGGGTGCCCGTTGAAATAATATCCCCCGGATTTAATGTCATTACTGATGAAACAAACTCTACTAGTTCTCCAATGCTAAAAATAAGTTCTCGTGTGTTTGAGCTCTGACACTTTGTCCCATTCAACCAAGCCTCAATCGAAAGCTCCCTTCCGTCAAGACCAATAGCAATAGCGGGACCTACTGGTGCAAATGTATCAAATCCTTTAGCACGTGTGTACTGAACATCTAGACGTTGCAATTCTCTCGCCGTAACATCGTTGACACAAGTTAACCCAAGAATATAATCCAGCGCATCATCCGAAGATACGTGATAAGCCTTTTTTCGAATTACAAGACCTAATTCAGCTTCATAGTCCACCCGACCGACGCCCTGAGGAAGTGCAATGGGATCACCAGGACCGATCACTGCGGTCGAAGGCTTTAGGAAAATAAGTGGAACTTTTGGCAATGGTTTATTCATCTCCCCAGCATGATCTTTGTAATTTAATCCTACCGCAACGATCTTAGATGGAGTGACCGGCGCTAAAATACGAAACTGCTCGCGCTCTATCGTTTGACCAACCTGATATTCAGCAAAAAGGTCTCCGTCTAATTCACTCCACGTATCACCAATACAAATTACGTGCTTCTTTTGACCCTGGTGTTCTACTCGGTATATAAAATGCGCTGTATCCTTCACCTCATTCTCTCCTCTACCTCCTCCGAAGGAAGACTTATATTGTGTTTTTCAGCATTGTCGACAGCATGAACCACGTACAAATAACTTCTACCAGGTTCCACATCAGTATCGCGATAATTTGTTGCTTCCACTGGTTCATTTGTTAACTTCACAAAAATACCACCTGCTTCATCACTACGTGAAACGATGTACCCGGCAATGTCACTTTCACTATTAGGACTCCATGCCAGGCTTATCACTTCCTCCCCAGCAACAGCAACAAGTCCCGTCGGAGGAGCGGGAGGAAATGTATCTATTACAGCAATACAAGTTTGGTCAGACAAATCGCTGTGCACTTCAAGCTGGTCTATCTGATCGACAACATCTCGTGTACGCACAGCAAAGCAACGTTCAACACCGAACTCAATTTCCGTATCAACGTACGAATTTACAAGTAACGGCTCCGGATTAATGGCCTCAGGCATTGTAATGGTTGCAGAAGAAACAGAAACCTCATACACCTGATATACAGAGGGCATCTGTGGAGGGATTAATGTCTTTGCCGGCAAGACCTGATCATCAATAACTGTCTGGACTGGCAATCTAGCATTAACAGGAATTGTCCACTCAATAGACAGATCATTTTCTCCGTAGCTCACCTCCGGCTTCCCAGGAACATCCGGACGAGGACCTAATGAAACTTTCTGAGAGGAAGATGGGCTTCCTTCACGCCCACGCGATGAAACCCCGATTGCCCTGTAGGTGCGTTGCAGCGATCGTGGAAACGATGGAGAGACCAATGGTCCGGCCACCAGAGAATTTCCTGATGTTTCAAAAAGCATATTATCGAGTGTTTCATCAGAAGATTCTGAAACCTCTTCTTCGTCAGAAATTTCTGAAACCTCCTCTTCGTCAGCAAAGAAAAACGGCACCAAAATATCCTCAGAAATCATCTCTGAGAAAACAACCATTTCTCCCTGTAAATATTTATCTTCGGACCCTGTATCTTCTTTAACAGGCTCACTAGAATTGTCTGAAACAATCTCAATGGTACGAACCAAAGTTGCCTCAACTAGCCAGTCGTCAAAATCTAATTCCTGCTCATCTGATTCTGGCTGGGTAGTTAAAGCATAAATTTCAATAAGCTCAAGATCTGCCGGCTGGGAACCATCCGAATTAACGTCTGGAACTAAAAACTCTAAATAGATTTCATTTCCAAACCGCTGTACCTCAAACTCAACAACCCGTCCGGGAAGAATCACTTCTGGAGGTCTTGGTGGCCCCCGCATGCCACAGGCAACAGTAATAGCCGCGCACAATAAAATGGCCACACGAATAGCAAATCGAGGACAGATCACAGGATGTATCGGGAAAGATCTTCGTTCTCCGCAATATCGACAAGCATCCGATCAACATACGCACCATCGATCGACACTTCACGCTCTGTCATATCTGGAGCATTAAACGAGACCTCATCCAAAAGTTTTTCCATTACAGTATGCAGTCGCCGGGCCCCTATATTTTCCGTTCGTTCATTGACCATCGTTGCGACCTCGGCAATTCTTTGCACTGCATCTTCATTAAAATTAAGTTTCAGTCCCTCCGTTTCTAATAACGCCACATACTGCGTAACCAATGCCCCCTGTGGCTCTGTAAGTATCCGAACAAATTCTTTTTTCCCAAGCGCATCTAATTCAACCCGTATAGGGAATCGTCCCTGCAGCTCTGGAATTAGATCCGAAGGCTTCGCCATATGGAACGCACCAGCCGCTACAAATAATATATGGTCCGTTCTCACCATTCCGTGCTTTGTATTTACCGTTGTGCCTTCTACGATTGGCAGAATATCTCGTTGCACACCCTCTCGACTCACATCGGGACCCTGTGCACCTTGATGACCAGCAATCTTATCGATTTCATCGATGAAAATAATGCCCGCTTGCTCAACACGTCCAACCGCCGCTCTACTCACACTTTCCGCGTCAACCAACTTTTTCTCTTCCTCTTGGGTCAAATGCTGAAGAGCCTCCTGGATTTTCATGCTACGTTTTCTGGCGCGTCCTTGAAACAGGTTTGGCAACATCTCCTTCATATTGATATCAATTTCTTCGACAGATGAGCCTGTTACAACCTCAAAAGAGGGAAATGTTTTATCCTCAACATCAACCTCTACGACTCTTTCATCCAGAAGTCCCGCATGTAGTTGCTCTCGAATTTTTTCTCTTGTATTCCGAGGATTAATAGGCACAGCCGATGCGTTCATTTTTTCATCCGAAGTATTCACCGGAGGCAGCAACAGATCCAACAAACGTTCCTCCGCACCGTCTCGAGCTTTAACCCGCACTTCAATAACTCTTTCCTCTCGAACCATATCAACTGCCAACTCGACCAAATCTCTCACCATCGATTCAACATCACGTCCGACATAACCGACCTCTGTAAACTTTGACGCTTCAACCTTGATAAATGGCGACTGGGCTAGTCGTGCGAGTCGACGAGCAATTTCCGTTTTACCAACTCCGGTTGGGCCGATCATTAAAATATTTTTTGGTGCTACTTCATCGGCCAGTTCTGCCGGTAATTTTTGGCGCCGCATCCTATTTCTAAGTGCGACCGCAACGGCTCGTTTGGCATTTTTTTGACCAACAACGTATTTGTCTAGTTCACCAACAATCTGACGTGGGGTCAACGCTTGACTAGTTGATTCTGGTAAATGAATAGTCATGTCACTTATCTATTTCCTGAAGTATAGATATTTTATAACTCTTCAACTGTAAGACTGCCATTTGTGTATATACAAATAGCAGCAGCAATCGTCATCGCTTCCTCTGTAATTATGCGAGCATCTAGTTTAGTATGTTGAGCCAACGCCTTAGCCGCGGCCATGGCATATGCCCCTCCAGAACCAATCGCCACAATTCCATCATCGGGTTCAATGAGATCACCATTTCCTGACAGCAAAAATGTCGACTTATCATCGACTACAAGCAACATCGCCTCAAGTCTTCTTAGAACACGATCGGTTCGCCAATCCTTTGCAAGTTCAACTGCAGAACGACCAAGGTTGCCTCGGTATTGCTCAAGTTTCGATTCGAACCTTTCAAAAAGAGCAAAAGAATCAGCTGCAGAACCTGCAAAACCAGCTAACACCTGATCGTTATATAAGCGCCTGATCTTTCGCGCACTCTGTTTGACAACTCTATCACCGAGCGTCACCTGGCCGTCACCGGCCATAACTGTCTTACCGCCATGTCGGACTGACAAAACTGTCGTACTATGGAAGTTCTGAATCATGTTTCACCTCTGAACGTTTTGCTTGTCGTTGAAAGAAAATAAATACTGGAATGCCTAATAAAATAATGGAAAGACCAAACAAAGAAGTAACAGGGGTTCTCCAAATGGCATTTAGCACCATCAAAAAACTAGCTGCAACGAACACTAACGGTGCAAATGGATATCCCCAAGCTCTAAATGGAGGCTTTGCCTCTGGATCTCGACGACGAATCACAAACAGTGCAGTTACTGCAATGCCAGAAAAAAGAACTACTGCGAAGCCAGTGTACTCAACTAATTGAACAAAAGTTCCAGTAAGAACAAGAATCGAAGCCCAAACAGCTTGAGCAAGAATTGCGACTGCAGGTGTGCGAAAAGTTGGATGAACCCGGGCCAAGCTAGAAAAAAATTGTCTATCTCTCGCCATTGCGTAGTAAACACGTGGTCCTGCCAATACCATTGCACTGATACTCGCTGCGATCATAATCACCGATGCCGCAGCCAAGGGAACTGCTACCGATTCATTAAAAAGACTGTCCGCTGCAGCATCCACGACACGAACATCCACCAGCGCAAGCTCGTTAATGGGCATAGCGTAGATGTACAGCATATTAAGCAAGAGATAAATCACGACCACCGTAACTGTCCCAATACCTAACGCCAAGGGAACATTCCGCTCAGGATCCCTCATCTCTTCAGCCACATAAGCAGCGGCATTCCAGCCAGAATAGCTAAACATAACGGGAATGAGAGCAATGACCCAACTGGACGGAAAAACCGTTGCTCCATCAGAAGAGAAATTTGAAATGTCACCTTTACCGATTGAGAACCCAACCACCACAAACGCAATCAACAGAAGAACTTTAAGTGCCGCAAGAATATTTTGAACGAATCTTCCTGGCTTTAGACCAATAACGTGTATAGCTGACAGACCAACAATTGCCGTTATTGCAACAATCGCTTGAGGCGTCACAGTAAATGTGACCAACCCAGTATTTAATTCTAATAGTGGGGACACATCACCTGCCGCTGGAACGAAACGTCCGAGATAACTTGCAAGACCAACGGAACTAGCCGCAATCGCACCTGAAAATCCTGCAACAAAAGAAGTCCAGCCTGTCAGAAATCCAGCCCGTGGACCAAAAGCTTCACTTAAGTAAATGTATTCACCGCCAGCCCGTGGGTACACGGTAGCTAGTTCTGCATAAGCCATTGCTCCAGCAAATGCCAAAACACCACCCGCCAACCAAATGCTTAGCATTCCCCATGCATTAGGAACACTTTGCGCAACCAATACTGGAACTATAAATATTCCACCACCTACCACATTTGAAACGACTATGGCAGCACCATCCAATGGACCCAACGCTTTGGGAAGATCCACTGACTTATGCGAAGCGGCTTTCTGAGCACTGAATGGCAAACGGTGAACCTAAATTTATTGAGTAAGAAGCTGCCTGTCGATTGGAGATTCCGTCAACTTGATCCACGGATCAGATCTATGTTTAATGAAAAGTTCAACCTTTGCATCAATGAACTGACGGTGCTGTAGCATTTCATCTCGAGACTGTTCCCCAGTGTAACCGAGTCGAGATTCCATCGTAATAGGACCAGTGTTTTGACCAGGATCTAGACCTTCACGGCCAACAGCACGCACCAATGCATTATCCCATTCTGTAATTTCACCTGCACAAGTGCCTGCTGTTTCGTCAGCCGGGGACACCTCATTGGAGCGACCGTCGCCAATCTCAACAACTGTCTCGCAACGTCGAAACACTCCCATTAATTGTAGTGTCCGAACATCACTGTTAGAAATATTTTCCACACTAAAAGAAATCGTGGGAACAATTTTGTTCCGTCCTAAATCATCAAGCCCGACATCTAGCCAGCCAGTCGTAACCTCGGTTAATTTAAAAGTTCGCTGGGGATCGAGAGGAGCAGAATTACAGGAACTAAGAAGAAGAAGAACCATAAAAAAAAATTTAGTTCCGTAGTCGGTCAGAAAAGCCTTACATTTTTGATACATCAAAGCGATTGTAGATCAGATTATCATTCGGGATCTCCGCTCAGAGTGATCTTGACTAGCTCTTAATCCGTTTTATTAATGAAATCCATAGTTTAAAAATTCTTAGTTCTAGATGTTTAGACAAACAAAACCTTTAAACAGTCGCAAAGAACAGTGACAAAACAATGCAGAATCGCTAAAGTCATCAAAACATATGACATAGTGATTAATACAAATTTGCATTCACCACACCTCAGCCATTTAAAGACTTTTTTAAAAACGTTCTTTCGGTAGAACTCCAAACCCAGAACTTCCCATGATTCAGTTGACCTCCATAAGCAAATCATTTGGAGCACGCGTTCTTTTTAATTCGCTTACATGGCAAATTAATTCTGGGGAGCGAATTGGTCTCTGTGGACCGAACGGAGCGGGAAAAACAACACTTCTGAGAATAATGGCAGGAATCGACGAACCCGACGATGGCACATTGGCCCATCCGTCCGATCTCACATTCGGATTCCTCCCACAGGAAGGCATCACCCATTCAGGACGCACTTTATTTGATGAAACATGTTCAGCTTTCGACGAACTCCTTAAACTGCAAACGGAAATGAGAGAACTTGAAAACCAGATGGCCGACACCGAAATGGATGTAGAAAAACATGAAAGCGTACTGAGTAAATACAGTGCGGCTCAAGACTCTTTTCAGAACCATGGTGGCTACGACATAGAGTCTAGAGTACACGTGGTTCTCCAAGGCCTCGGTTTCAAAACCAAAGATTTATCTCGGCAAACGGAAGTTTTTTCTGGTGGTTGGCAGATGCGGATAGCACTCGCAAAGCTCCTATTAAAACGGCCCAAGTTACTTCTCATGGATGAACCAACGAACCACCTTGATTTGGAAGCACGGAACTGGCTTGAGGATTTCCTCGTCTCCTATCCACATGCCGTTGTATTAGTTTCCCACGATCATTTTTTTCTCGACCGGGTTGTCACATCTATCGCTGAAGTAAACCTCAGAACATTGGTCTCTTATCCTGGAAACTACAGCAATTTTCTTATTGAAAGAGACCGTCGGTTGTCACAACTCAGAGAAAAAAAACGTAGACAAGATGAGGAAACAGCTCGTATGCAAGCGTTCATAGATCGTTTTCGGTATCAAGCTACCAAGGCTTCTCAAGTGCAAAGTCGAATAAAGATGCTCCAAAAAGTAGTCCCGATCGAAGTTCCACCAGAACGAAAACGTGTTCATTTTACTTTTCCAGCTAGCAAACGAAGCGGGCGGACTGTAATTGAATTAAAAGACATCAGCAAGCGGTATGGTGATGTGCAAGTGTTCAGTAATGTCGCCATACACATTGAACGTGGAGACCGAATCGCTCTTGTAGGACAAAATGGATCTGGGAAATCTACCCTTATGAGAATACTCGCCGGGGTAGAAGAACCTGATGCCGGAACTCGAAAAGAAGGGACAAACGTTATTACGCAGTACTTTGCACAAGATGAAGCCTCTAGACTGCAGGGTTCTAATACGGTTTACGAAAACCTATCTTCTGGTTCTCCTGTCAATATGGTTCCAGCTATACGAAATATATTAGGAGGCTTTTTGTTTGAAGGAGATGACATCAACAAAAAAGTATCCGTGCTATCAGGAGGAGAAAAAACACGACTGGCAGTAGCACGTCTTCTATTACATTCCTCAAATACACTTCTATTAGACGAGCCGACAAATCACCTTGACATTGATTCGACTAACGTCCTACTAAACGCTCTATCCGACTATGGCGGAACACTTATTTTTGTTTCACATGATCGTTATTTTGTTGACCGTCTCGCTACAAAAATTCTTGATATTTCCGAACAAACTGCATCTCTTTATCCCGGATCATACGAAGAGTTCCAATGGAGTCATTCTCAGAGTGTCGTTTCTAAAAATAAATCGAATCAAACATTTATTTCTAATCCAAAACAACCACAACAGAATGAAACAAGAGAAAAAAAACGTTACCAATCCGAAAAAAGAAAATTAGAAAAACATATGCGTTCTGTCACAACTAGAATCTCAGATATCGAAAACCGCATTGCCGAAAAAGAGCAGGCTATTGGTTCGCTCGAAAAGGAAATATCTAATCCGAATTTCTATAATGACAAGGCGGCAGCACAGACGTCTATTACGGAACACCAAAATCTAATGTGGGAAGTCGGAGACTTAATGAACCAGTGGGAAGCTCTTAATAAGGAAGCAGCGGAGTTTGCAGATCAGATTCAAAAAAAGACTCTTTAAAAATAACTAACTTTTATTTCCAAATAGTTCGTTAACCAGATACATTCGATTGGGAATTAGCTGGGTTTTTAAAAACCCTTACAATCGCTCAAGACTCTTATCGCAGAACTTACGCTCTCGGATGCGTTTTCTTGTAAAGATTTGTTAATTGTTTCGCATTAACATGAGTATAGCGTTGAGTAGTGCTAACCCGTGCATGGCCAAGTAATTCCTGAATAGAGCGAAGATCGGCTCCACGTTCGAGTAAATGGGTGGCAAAAGAATGGCGCAGTGCATGGGGACTTATTCCCAGCTTTGCACCTGACTGTAGTACATATTTTCGTACTAATCTATCTATACTTCGAGTCGATAAACGTCCTCCTCGATAATTAATAAAAAGAGGGTTTTCAATATTTTTCTTGCCCGTTTTCTTATGAGAAATACCATTTTTCGAAAGTATTTTTGTGCGATCTAAGAGGTAATGGCGAATCGAAGTTTCCGCTTCACGGTGAAATGGCAACATTCGTTCTTTCCCTCCCTTACCGACAACCCTCAACAAACGACCACTTAAATTAAGATCTTCTAGATTTAAACTGACAAGTTCACTAAGACGAAGCCCTGAAGCGTAAAATAATTCTAGAATAGCTCGATCACGACGGCCTAAAGGTGTAGTTCGATCAGGAGTTCCAAGAAGAACTTTCATCTCTTCTACATCGAGATGAGCAGGCATCTTGCGCTGGGAGCGCGGCGGCTCAATCAGCGAACCTGGATCTACATCGATATATCCTTCTCGACACAAATACCGGCTAAAGGAACGAATAGCAGCCAATTTTCGTGCGGACGAAGCTCCTGAATGACCACGTTCGTACAATTCTCCGAGAAAAAAACGAATGTTCTGATGATCAAAGTCATGTGGTGTAATGTCTTGAGAATTAACGAGCTTATTCAAGAATTCTAAAAACTGATTTAGATCGCTCCGATAAGCCGCCACAGTATGTTTAGAAGCATTGCGATTGTACTGTAGGTAATCAAGAAACGACTGGAGATGAATTCTCATCGATTTTTTCTCGGAAAACACCAAACCAATCACTTAAATCACGTAGGGCGCGCTCCGCAACAGCCTTTTTTCTAGCGCGCTTATTCTTTGGAGGTAAATCCAAAGAAGGAATTAATCCAAACGCTATGTTAGCAGGCTGATAATTACTGGCACTAGAATTCGAAACATAATAGCCTAATGCGCCCAATGCCGTTGTTCGAGGTGGAATGGTTGTAGGACATCCCTGAGTAACCGCAACGGCATTCAACCCAGCCACCAATCCAGAAGCTGCGGATTCCACATAACCCTCTACCCCTGAAATTTGACCAGCAAAAAAGAGTTCCGGTCGCGTTCGCGTCTGCCAAGTAGATTCTAAAACCTTAGGGGCATTAATATAAGTGTTACGATGAATCATGCCGTGACGAACAAACTCGCATTCATCCAGACCAGGAATTAGTCGAAATACACTGGACTGGTGGCCCCATTTCATCTGCGTCTGGAATCCCACCATACTATAGTGGTCAGCTGCTAGATCATCCTGCCTCAACTGAACTACTGCATATGGACGAAGCCCAGTGCTTGGATCAATTAGACCCACAGGCTTCATTGGCCCAAAACGCAATGTGTCAAAACCTCTATTGGCCATCACCTCTATAGGTAAACAGCCCTCAAAAAATTTTGCCTGATCAAAATCATGTAAGTCAGATAATTTCGCAGAAATTAAAGCATCGTAAAATTTTTGATACTCCGACCTACTCAAGGGACAGTTAAGATAATCACCATCTACATTTGTTGCCTGCGCAGCTTTTCCCTCACTGTTCTGAGGAAGGTTCATCTTTCCCCATCGAGACGCTCGAAAAACCTTTTTCATATTTATCGATTCCGTAAGAACCACTGGACTAATCGCATCGTAAAAGTACAGGTGTTCATCTCCAACCAACTTAGCGATATCAGCAGAAAGACTTTCTGATGTTAAAGGCCCTGTGGCAATAATGATTGCCGATGTCTCATCGCCTGCCTTTGGTATACGGGAAATCTCACGCCGTGAGATCGTAATTAAAGGATGACTATTTATTATCTCGGTAACCTGCTCAGCAAAACGTGTCCGGTCCACCGCCAATGCCCCCCCTGCAGGAACCTGCGTCTTAGAAGCAATACTCATAATCAACGATCCGAGAATCCGCATTTCCTCCTTTAATAGACCCACCGCATTCTCAAGCTGAGCGCCACGAAAAGAATTACTACAGACCAATTCGGCAAGTTGACTGGTTTTATGCACTCGTGTTTTGTGCACCGGCCTCATTTCATACAATTTCACTGGCACACCGCGAGTTGCAATCTGCCACGCCGCCTCACAACCAGCTAATCCACCACCGATGATTTCAACCATCGCTAATACTTTTCTTCTTTCAATGGAAATTTACAAACTTCTAAAACACACAAATCTAATCTGAAGAGTTTTGCTCAGTGCGGGAATAATCACAATCTTCAGTATTACAAAGAAACTGATGACCATGACGTTTCGTAATTTTTTCTACCAAGAAAGACGCGTTACATGAAGGGCACTTTTCATTGACTGGTTTTTTCCAAAGCGTAAAGTCACATTCAGGATAATTACAACATCCGTAAAACACTCGACCGCGTTTAGATTTCCTTTCGACAATATCACCACCGTCCTGGGGACAAGCTACACCGGTGCTCTTCAGCTTGATATATCTACACTTTGGATAACTTGAACAAGCCGTGAACTCACCAAACCGGCCTTGCTTAATCACAAGATTCGCATCACACTCTGGACATTTTTCTTCTAAAGTCTGGTCTGGTTTTACTGCCGCCAATCCACCCGAGCCGGAAATTACTTTTCGCGTGGTCTTACACTTGGGATAAGCTGTGCAAGCAAAAAATGGTCCCCACTGGCCTCGTTTAAGCACCATTGGCTTTCCGCAATTTTCACAAGGTTCCTTCTCAGCTTCATCTGCCAGTTCTTTTTCATTTTCAATTTCGCCTGTGTAGCTGCATTCTGGATAACCGCTACAAGCCAAAAACATCCCAAACTTTCCAGGTTTTTCAAGCAATATCTTTTTGCAATCCGGACATTTATCACCTGTGGGAACTCCCCCACGAATATCTTTCATTTCATTCTTAACTCGTTCGATATCCTTGATCAGGGGCTCGTAGAAATTTGTCAAAACACTTGCATATTCCTCAGCACCATTTTCGATGTTGTCGAGTTTGCCTTCCATTTCTCGCGTGTAATCGACCTGAACAATTGCGTCATAATTTTCTATCAAAAGAGTCGTCACAACCCGCCCAAGTCGACGTGGCTTTAAACGTCCGTCGATTTTAAAGACATAATCGCGTTCCTGAACTTTTCCAATGATAGACGCGTAGGTACTCGGACGACCGATTCCGTTCTCTTCAAGTTCCTTAACGAGGGTCGCTTCTGTAAACCGCGGAGGGGGCTGGGTAAACTTTTGCTCTGGAATCAATTTCTTAACCGCGAGCACATCACCTTCACAAATGGTGGGCAACAATCCACTACCGTCAGGAGATTCTTTTTCTAACGAAGACTCATTTTTATCCGTATCTTCTTCTGTATTATCTTTTTCATATATCGCCAGCCAGCCACTAAATTTTGGCACCGATCCCTTGGCACGCAATATATAGTCACCAGCGGATACCTCTATGTTTGTGTCATCGAAAATTGCTGGCTGCATTTGTGATGCCACAAATCGATTCCAGATTAAGCGGTAAAGATAATATTGATCATTGGTTAGATGCCGTCGAACAGTTTCTGGGTCATAAGCTGTCGAAGTCGGGCGAATCGCTTCATGAGCGTCCTGAGCATCTTTCTTGGTCTTATATTGATTGGGCTTTTCCGGAACAAACTTTTCACCGTACATTTTTTTAATAAGTTTACGTACATCCCCAATAGCCTGATCTGAGACTCTCGTCGAATCAGTTCGCATGTACGTAATGAGGCCAACTACGCCTGCACCCGGTATATCAATACCTTCATACAGTTGCTGTGCTATCGACATAGTTTTTCGAACCGGCGATCGAGATGCCTGTTGAAGCTTGCTTGTTATAAAAGGTGGGGCTGGTAATTTTTTACGCTCTTTGGTCGAGACAGAAGTAGCAACAAATTCTGAGTTTTTAAGGTCCGTCAGAATAGCATTTGCCTGTTCTTCATTTTCAATTTTGACAGCACTCTTGCCTTTCCTGGCAAGTTTGGCTTGAAATTCGGGTGGCAAACCACCCGCAAGTTGAGCAAATACATGCCAATACTCTTCGGATTGAAACGCATCAATCGCATCCTCACGGTCACATATCAGCCTTAGTGCTACCGATTGAACCCGACCCGCACTTAATCCACGTCTGACTTTATTCCAGAAAAGTTTGCTTAGTTTGTAGCCAACAAGTCGATCTACGGCCCGACGTGCCTGCTGGGCGTCGACCATTCTACGGTTAATCTCTCCAACATTATCAAGTGCTTCTAAAACGGCTCTCTTAGTAATCTCATTAAAAATCAGGCGGCCGACTTTACGTTTTTTTCGTTTGGTCCCTAGAAGTTCGGCCAAGTGCCATGCAATCGCTTCACCTTCCCGATCAGGGTCTGTTGCGATATAAATTTCGTCGGCATTTTTTGCTTCGGCCTTCAATTCTCTTACAACTTTTTCATTGGTTGTCTCGTAATCCAGTATAAAACCGTCGTTGGTGGCGATACCTTCATCCAATCGATGGCCATCCTTAGAGACCTTCTTCGGAGACTTCGGTAAATCACGTACATGTCCCACCGAAGCGCTGACCTTATAGTCTTTACCGAGATATTTACTAATCGTCTTTGCCTTTGCCGGCGACTCAACAATGACGAGCGTTTTTGCCATATCTTCCTTATCGTATATATCTACCCTACCATCATCCCCAAATTTTTTTAATCATCCCAAGTCATAAAACCAGAGCTATACTCTTCTTTTTTTCGCCCACAATATACACAATGACGAACGATTTTTCTTTCTTAAAGAATTTAGCGGAGAAACTTCCCAATAAGAGCCGATTCCTCTAAAAACAGATTCTCTAAATGAAAATCACTTAAAAAAAGTGTTCCATAAAAAACATGAAAATCATGTCAGAAGTAAAACTCTGAATTTAATATTATCACTAACTATATTAATTTCAATAACTTACAGGAATTCTAATCCTAATAGCCTTACAATACAATTTACTAACAGATACAGAATTAGATGTATACAAATACCTTCCAGCCGTTTAGCTGCTTGCCGTTTACAGCAGGTGCTCCTTATAGTGAGTACTAAATGTTTATCAGATACATCACGATCGTCACATCAGCTCTTTTGGTCTTCTCCGCAATTGTCATAGCAGATGAAAGAGATTTCGCTAGGGCACAGGTTGAATTCGGAATTGAGGTCGCTGAAAAAGGACTTTGGGGCGAAGCAATTTATCGCTGGGAACGCGCCGTGAGCATCGATCAAGATTATGCCGAAGCCTGGAACAACCTAGGTATTGCGTACGAGTTGGAAGGTCGATTCAATGAGGCTCGTGATGCATACGAGAAAGCAATGGATCTTGATCCTGGTAATTTTATGATCCAGCAAAACTATGATTTGTTTAGGGAAATTAATGACCGTATTAACGAGATTGATTAGTAATTGTTTTTTTATAAGCCTTTTGACCAGCTGCGCAAACTATTACGAAATCCCGGTTGAAACACCGCTACAGCCCAAGCTAGACATTTCCGATTTTCAGCGGGTAATGATAGCGGGGTTTGTAACTGGCGGCAGCGATGAAATAGATACTAATCTGGAAACGGCTCGCCTCTTAAGGAGTCAGCTAAGAAACAGTTCAGAGTTTCAGATTGTTGATGCTGATGTCATTGATTTGACCAGTGTCGCTGCAGAACAGGGAGACGAAATTCTATTTAGCGATACAGCAAATAATAATACGCAAACAGAAGGTGACGCCTCATTTCCTGGAGACACTGATCAAGAAAATAGCAATGAGAATCTCGGATACTCAGAAGATGACCTTGAGCTACTAGAGCAAATCTTTGCCGACACTAGTTATTGGCGACAACTTGGAGAAGAATTTCAAGAACCGTTAATTATTACTGGCACTGTATATTTCACTCCTCATGAACGTTCTGGAATGGTTACAAGAACCCGTGAAATTTATGATGAATTCGGTCGGCGACAGGTCGCGCCAGTGCGTGCGTACCGAGACAGAAGAGGTTACATTTTAAGTCCAAAGTTTATTTTCATTGATGGTCGGACAGGGGCAACCTTATACACCGAGCGACACCGCGAAGAAATCTTGTACGACGCGTCACAAAATAGTCCGGCACTTTCTTCCTATTTTGAGTTGATGGATCGTCTAATTCCCTCATTTCTTGGCACTTTGAGCGCTGAAACAATTAAAGGAACACGAATTCTTCTTAAATGATCAGTCATTTCTGAATCAATGCACTTTACAGTGCAGTAGACATCGTATTACGATTACTGTTTTGAGAATATGACTCTATCATCGTATGCAATCATTCGAAGTGGTGGAAGACAACACCGAGCGGAACCTGGAGTCGAACTTTCGGTTGACTACCGTTCCGTTAAGCCCGGTGAAGAAATAGTTTTTGATGAAGTCCTATTTGTTTCCAGTGGCAATGGAGAATTTTCCGTCGGTACTCCTAATTTACCAAGTACCAGAGTTGTGGGTGTTTCACAAGGTGATGAACAAGGACCCAAAATAAGGGTTTTCAAGAAAAAGAGACGTAAAGGTATGCGTCGTACAACGGGACACCGTTCACTTCTAACACGCGTGAAAATTACCAGCATCGAGACGGGTTAGATCTATGGCTCATAAAAAAGGACAAGGAAGTTCAAGAAATGGCCGCGACAGTCAGGCGCAAAGACTGGGTGTCAAGCGCTTCGACGGAAATATTGTAAAAGGCGGAGCCATCATTGTTCGGCAAAGAGGACTTCGCTTCAAACCTGGTGTAAATGTTGGATTAGGAAAAGATGACACGTTGTTTGCCAAAAGCCCTGGTCGTGTTTCATTTGAAGATCATGGCTCACGTGGAAGAGTCATCAGCGTCCTACCGCTCACACACACGCCGAGCAGTCCCGCATAATTAGTTATCTTTATTTTCCAAAGGCGTGAATAAGCGAACTATATGTTCGTCGACGAAGTCGACATCGAGGTAAAGGCAGGAAACGGAGGAAACGGGTGTACTAGTTTTCGCCGAGAAAAGTTTGTGCCACGAGGTGGACCAGACGGTGGAAATGGCGGCCATGGTGGCTCCATATTTCTTCGCGCGAGCACACACCATAATACTCTTATAAATTATCGTTTTAAGCGGCACTTTCAGGCGTCTCGTGGGGCACATGGAGAAGGAAGTAGCCGACGCGGTGTGTCCGGCAAAGATCTAACACTGGATGTTCCAATTGGAACGGTTGTTTACCTCCACGAATTTGAAAAGTTTAAGAAGTTAGCAGACCTTACAATAGCTAACCAATCAGTCTGTGTGGCCAAAGGAGGGCGTGGAGGCCGAGGCAACGAATCTTTTGCATCCTCCACAAACAGAGCCCCTTATCATGCTGAACTTGGGAACCAAGGTGAGTTCAATCAAATACGCCTTTCACTTAAGCTACTCGCAGATGTCGGATTAGTTGGATTTCCTAATGTTGGAAAATCTACATTGCTCTCCCATTTGTCGGCAGCTCGTCCAAAAATTGCAAACTATCCATTCACAACATTGGAACCCCATCTTGGCGTAGTGAAACTCGATGAGGAACGCAGTTTTGTACTTGCGGATATTCCTGGTCTGATCGCAGGAGCCCACAAGGGACAGGGCCTTGGCTTGAAATTTCTTAATCATCTCGAACGCACACGTGTCTTATTACATATTATTGATGCCTCTTCTGAGTCCGGACGAAATCCAATAGAAGATTTTAATGTCGTACTGAAAGAGCTGGCTCTATACTCAAATGATTACCCGGATCTCGAAAATATAAGCCTGCTTAGTCTTGATAAAAAGCCGCAAATAGTCGTCGCAAACAAAATAGACAGTCTTGATGACCCCAAACAGCTTAAGAGCCTTAAAATTTTTCTTCGGGAAAAGTCCATTAAACTTTATTCTATTTCCGCTGTAACAGGAGAAGGAATCGCCTCTCTTAAAGAAGCGATATGGACAGCCCTGAACTCAACTACTAATTCTTTTAAAAACGAGATAAAGGACTAGCGTCTACGTGACACGCGAAAAAAGGATAGGAATACTTGGGGGAACTTTTGACCCTATTCATCTAGGGCATCTAGACGCAGCTCAAAAAGCAATTGAGGCCTGTGCTCTTGACGAGATAGTCATCTTACCTGCTCGGCAACCCCCGCATCGTTCCACTCAGCCTTTGGCGTCTATTCATCACCGTCTTGCGATGGCAGTGTCGGTTTCACAATCTCACAACAACTTCTCGACAAGCACTATTGAATCTGATTCGCCTACTCCTTCGTTCACATCTTTAACCCTGAGGCGAATTGAAGAATTAGGCCATTGTCGACAGAATATTTTTTTTATTACCGGAATTGATGCATTCTTAGAAATTAAAACGTGGCATAACTATCCAGCAGTAATCGATCAAAGTCATTTCATTGTAATTTCCAGAAACGGTCAATCTGTTCTTTCTTTGCGGAAAACATTTCCCGATTTAGTTCAACGGATGCGAAAACCCTTAGAAACCCCTCCCACGGATTGTTCGCCTCTGTCGATATGGCTAGTCGATGGACCGACTCGATCTATTTCTTCATCAGAAATAAGAAGAAAATTGAAGATCGGAGAAACAATCGAAGGATTAGTCCCCTCCACGGTGGAAAGTTATATTACCAACTATAATCTCTACAAAGACTAATTTATAAAGTGGACACAAACGGAATTAAATTGCAAAACAGCGACGCTATCAAAAAATTGCCGGGCGACATTCAAAAAGTCATTCAATCCGTTAAAGATAAAAAAGCCTTTGATGTCGTAGTACTCTTTTTGGGAGATTCACAAGCATTTACTGATTATTTCATCTTATGTTCTTCAACAAATGTCAGACAGTCAAGAGCTATAGTAGATGAAGTCCGTAGTAAATTAGTCTCTTCAAATGACAGAATCGCCAAGATCGAAGGCTATGACCATGGAGAATGGGTAACCATGGATTTTTTTGACTTCGTTGTTCACGTATTCACTCCAAAAACAAGAAATTTTTACGATTTAGAAAGACTCTGGGGAAGTGCAAGTCGGATAACGGAAGAAAGTTCCGTCTAGAATCGAAATATTCAATTATCGATTAATCGAGTGCCGGAATACTTGGAGTTACTACTTGGATCACAGAGTCAGAAACCGTTTCAACATCGCCTGCCCCATTAACAACCAACCATCCATGCTGCTTGGCTTGACGTAGATAGCTTTCTCTCACCCTGTTCTGGAGCAATAGATCGGCTTCGTAACGATCACGGTCAAGAGATTTTCGAGACACAGCGATGTCGGGAGAAATATCTAGCAGAATGGTCACCTCAGGCTGTGGTAGCGAACGCTGTATCTCATTCAGCCAACCTGCACTTAGCCCTTGTGCCTCACCGTAAGCTATGCTTGACGAAATATACCGGTCGAATAGCAACGAAATATTGGCCTCGGACCATCGCTTGAGATCTGGAAGACGCTCGAAACGGTTAGCCACATAAAGCAGTTGCATTACCTCAGATCCATATTCCCTCTCACCTTGAAGAGCCCGCGCTATTTCCTCACCAATTGGAGTTCCGTAATCTGGAAACGACACCACTCTCGCTTTTTCACCCGCAGCACGCATGCGATCCCTAAGTAAACGTGCCTGGGTCTCTTTACCACTCTGATCTAAGCCTTCAAATGCGATCAACATAGAACAATTAGTCCTCGAATTGCAGCATGTCTTCAATTGTTTGACGGCGACGTACTATCCTCCAACCATCTTTTTCAATAATTACTTCTGCAGGAAGTGGATGGCGATTATAGTTTGACGCCATGGTAGCACCGTAAGCTCCTGCATCCATAACTGCAACAAGATCACCAACTTCTGGCAGAGGCATTACCCTCTCTTCACCTAGCACATCACTAGTTTCACAAATTGGACCCACTACGTCACAGCTTACCGGCACCCTATCCCTTGGCTCAAGTAATTCAAGACGATGGAAGGCTCCGTAAAGTGCAGGGCGCAATAACTCACTCATTCCGGCATCTAGAACTACAAAATATCGATCTGAATCCTTAGGTTTTACGTCAACAACACGAGCTATTAAAACACCAGTGGGACCAACAATCCAGCGACCCGGTTCAGTTAACAATATGAGTCCCGTAGAAGCGATAGAATCAATGACCGTGGCGGCATATTCGTCTACGTCCAAAGAATCCGAACCATCGTAGGCAATTCCAAGACCACCACCCACATCAAAATGCTCTAAAGGACAGCCACGATCCAAAAGTTCATTTGCCAATGACGCAACAACAGAAAGCGCACTTCTGATCGGCTCTACTGATAATAATTGCGAACCAATGTGAACATGTAAACCAACTACCTTTACACCATCATACTGAAGTGCCTTTATACATGCATCCCGTGCAGTCTCAATAGGAACACCGAACTTGTGCGCACGGCTACCCGTAGAAATATTAGGATGAGTTCTGGCAATTACATCTGGATTAACCCGAATGGCAACACTTGCTTGAACACCTTTGTCTGATGCAAATTGATCAATACGCTCTAGTTCTCCGACACTTTCAACATTAATTGCCTTAACTCCTAATTCAACGGCCCTGCGAAGTTCCGACTCTGTTTTTCCAACTCCTGTAAAAATAATTTCAGAAGGCTTAAAACCAGCACGAAGAGCAACATCAATTTCCCCACCAGAATTTGCATCAACACTACCACCCAATTTTTTAATAATACGCGCAATAGCAAGGGTGGAATTAGCTTTTAGAGCGTAATGGACTTGATGATTGTAGGCACCAAACGCACGATCAAAGGCAGCAAAGCGTGACGCCACCCTATCACCGTCGTATAAATAAAAAGGAGTTCCAACCCGACGAGAAATTTCGACGACCGATATGTCTTCACGGTGAGCAAATATTGATTTTTGAAGCACGTCAAAAAGTTAGAAAAGAAATTAGTTGAGGATTGTAAACTCAATAAATAAAAGGAATCTACATAAGAAAATCTTTTACCACGAAAATCGTCGCCCGCTGTTAGTAGTCAGATAGATTTTGATATGGCTATTAGAAAAAGAAGAATTCCACCAGAAACACATATCGACTCAGGTTAAACCGTACTTTCACTTGGTTTAGAAATGTTACTTTCTCGCTAAAACTACCTAGCGGCAGCAGTGCCCTTCACAGGAATTTCCTGCGAATCAGGAACTTCGAGAGGCTCAACAGGTGAATCAACAAGACGCCAAGCATCCGTCTCCTCAAGCACAAGCTTGGCAAAGTTGGCGTGTAAAGCATGACCTCCACGGTGAACAACAAGGTTGCCAATAATAGGATATCCAATAAGAGATAGATCACCTATTACGTCAAGGATCTTATGTCTTACAAATTCATTTTCAAGCCGCAATGAACTATTCAATATGCCTGTTTCGCCTAACACAATCGCATTGTCGAGCGATCCTCCAAGCGCCAACCCTTTTTGCCTCAGCAACTCAACTTCTTTTAAAAAACCAAATGTCCGTGCCGGTGCAATTTCATCAACAAATGACTCTTCCGTTAATTGAATTGAATGTGACTGATGCCTCAATAAAGGATGATCGAAATTAATGCTATATGTCACATTTAAATGCTCAGAAGGATACAACGCAATACGCTTGTCTCCCTGGACAAATGAAATAGATCGTGAAACCTTTAAAAATTTCCGTGCCGCTGGTAATGATTGAACACCGGCTTCATGCACTAAGTAAACAAACGATGCCGCACTTCCATCCATAATAGGAACTTCAGCTTGGTTCAATTCAACAATGACATTGTCTACTCCAAGTCCAACGAGTGCTGCAAGAAGGTGTTCAACGGTCTCAACCGATGCACTATTATTCGCCAATCCCGTAGCATAATTAATGCTAGAGAGGTGTTCAATCCTCGCCGGAATTTCCATGCCGCCAAGGTCCAATCTTTTGAACACTATTCCTGTATCCGCTTTCGCAGGTCTCAGACGAAGGGTGCCTTTTTGACCAGAATGAAGCCCGATGCCTGAACAAGAAACCGCCCGGCGAACAGTACGCTGTGTATGGCAAACTACTTTTTTCACGTCTAATTTACTAAGCAAAATTAATACCAAATAATGGAAACTACCGAGATTTTACGTAAGATATTATAAAAAAACAACTTATAGAAATATTAAGGTTTCATAGAAACTTACATAAAAACTATAGTGTTGCTATTTAGCCACAATACTAAAGTTTAATAGTGTGTTATTTATGCAACACATCAAGATTGCTTATTAAATCAGCAAGGGCGACTGACAAAAGATTCATGACAGGGCAGCCCTAATAAAAGAACCTGTATGGGAACCATTTACTGCAGCTACCTTTTCAGGAGTACCTTCAGCAATAATTAATCCTCCGCCATCTCCCCCTTCCGGACCAAGATCAATAATATGATCAACAGCATTTATAATATCTAAGTGGTGTTCAATAACCACAACAGTATTCCCATGATCTACGAGCTGGTTAAGGACGTCCAACAACTTTCTTGCATCCTCAAAATGTAATCCAGTAGTAGGTTCGTCCAAAATATACAGAGTCCGACCTGTGCTATGCCTTGAGAGCTCTTTTGCCAACTTAACACGCTGAGCCTCACCTCCACTCAAAGTCGAAGCCGACTGCCCTAATTTAAGATAACCCAAACCTACATCTTGTAATGTGGTCAATTTCCTGGCGATAGGAGGAAAATTTTCAAGCAGCGACTTAGCTTGATCAACAGTAAGATCTAGAACATCTCCTACGGAAACTCCCCTGTACATTATCTCAAGCGTCTCTCGGTTATATCGACGCCCCTTGCATTGCTCACATGTTACATAAACGTCTGGCAAGAAATGCATTTCGATAGCCATAACACCACCACCCTGACAGGCTTCACACCTGCCACCTTTCACGTTAAACGAAAACCGCCCAGGGCGATAACCCCTAGCACGAGATTCAGGTAACATCGAAAATAATTCTCGGATAAAAGTAAATAATCCCGTGTAAGTAGCAGGATTTGAACGTGGCGTTCGTCCTATCGGAGATTGATCAATCTGAATCACCTTGTCAATTAATTCAACCCCCTCGATCGAAAGATGACCTCCGGCCTCATGCGAAGATCGATGCAATAATTTGGCGAGTCGGCGATAAAGGATTCCATTGACTAATGTTGACTTACCAGAACCACTTACACCAGTCACCGCTATCAAGACACCAACCGGGAATCTCGCGTCAATTCCCTTCAAGTTGTTTGCAGTGGCTTTTCGAACAACGATTTCCCCCTTATCTATCGGCCGACGTGAAGAGGGCCTAGGTATCTCAAGCTCTTTGCGGAGATATTGCCCCGTAAGAGAGTTGCGATCTTTACCTATTAGATTCGCAGGAGTTCCATTAAAAATAATCTTGCCACCGTGCTCACCAGCCCCAGAGCCTAAATCAACAACATAGTCAGCCGATCGAATAGTATCTTCGTCATGCTCCACAACGATGACTGTATTTCCTTGATCCCTAAGCTTAGCCAAAGTCTCCAATAACAAACGATTGTCACGCTGATGTAAACCAATAGAAGGCTCGTCAAGAACGTAAAGGACACCACTCAAATTTGCGCCAATTTGAGTCGCAAGTCGAATACGTTGAGCCTCACCACCAGATAGCGTTTCAGAACCACGGGCAAGTGTTAAATATCCGACACCAACGTTTGTTAAAAAAGACAACCTTGCCCGAATTTCATTAAGAACAAGATCGGCCAACAAAGCCTCCCGACCTTCAAATTGTAATTTTTCAAATAATTGTCGCGCTTCTTCAATAGGTCGCCCAACATACTCTTCTAAGGACCTTCCACCCACACGAACCGACCGACTTTCCGGACGAAGTCGTGAACCTCCACATTCTTGACATTTTCTCAACGAACGATAGCAATCGAGTTTCTCCTGCTGAGATAAAGTTCCATTTTGATAACGACGACAAAGATTTGGAATAATTCCCTCAAAAACGTTTCCAAAAGGATCTAAAACAGATTTTGATCTTGACTGTGTTTTTGTTCGGATATTCTTAATTTGTTTAGTAGGTTTTGGACCGTAAAATAGTAATTTTCGCTTACCAACTGCCAGCTTTTTAAAAGGAAGCTCAAGATTTATTCCATGTTCTTTAGATAATTTCTCTAAAAACTTTGAAACCAACTTCCCATCGCCGCCAGACCAAGGACGAACGGCTCCCTCGGCTAAAGACAGTGTCTCATCAGGAACGATTAGCTTCGGGTCAAAACTTTCGAGAGAGCCAAGACCTTGACATTCAGCACAGGCACCATATTTTGAATTAAAAGAAAAAGAACGCGAGGTAAGTTCAGGTATATTGACGCCACAATCTATGCATGCCATACGTCTAGAAAATACCTGATCACCATTTTCCAATGTGTTTAGTATCAGGCAATCCTCTGCAAGATCTAAAGCAAATTCAATGGATCTTATTAGCCGTCGCTCAGCACCTTCCCGGACTATTAATCGATCAACTAACGCTTCTATGAAGTGATTTTTTCTGCGGTCAAGATCAATATTTTCATCAAGAGACCGAATTTCACCGTCTACCCTGACTTTTAGAATTCCTTTAGATCTCAGTGAAGCCAATTCTTTTTTGAAGGCTCCTTTACGCCCACGCACTACCGGCGCCAGAAGGTTTACCCTCTCTGCAGTAGGACTGGCAAGAATAGACTCAACTATCTGATCAAAGGACTGGGACGTAACAGGAGCATCACACAAAGGGCAATGAACTGAGCCAACATTCGAAAATAGTAGGCGCAAATAATCGTAAATTTCGGTAACCGTTCCCACTGTTGATCGCGGGTTCGAACCTGTAGTCCTTTGTTCTATAGATATAGCTGGTGAAAGTCCATCTATCTGATCAACATCGGGCTTTTCAACCTGCTCAAGAAATTGTCTCGCATAAGCCGAAAGAGATTCTACATACCTCCTCTGCCCCTCAGCATAAATTGTGTCAAAAGCTAGTGAAGATTTTCCAGAGCCCGAGAGGCCTGTAATCACTACGAATTTATTTCGAGGGATCTGTACGTCAAGGTTCTTAAGGTTATGTACGCGAGCACCTCGTACATCAATACATTCATGAGACATTTATAGAGTATTGATTTCTTTCTCAATCAATAAAGACCCATGTTAACACGTATTAGCCAAAAGAATTTCCTAAGAACCCTGAGGAATCAAGTCGATAAACACATTCATTTGAAGCGACCAAAACACTTCCGTCCTTCTGATCAAAAGCCAATCCAATCAGAGAATTTCCTGCGAGAACCCGTGCGATTGAACCGTCCGTCGCGACCCTGTAGACTCCACTTGAACCCGCCAAGGCTTCCACCACATAAAGTGCACCATTCGGATCAAATGCCAAACCTTGCGGACGACCGAAACCCGAACATATTTCCTCTACATGCGCTTCTTGGTCGATACGGTAAACTTTATCGGACGTTGACAAAGTTGGAGCTGTAACATAAAGCGCATCATCCGGCCCCCAAGCCAAATGAAACGCAGCAATACTGCTTGGCAGCCTAGAAAACTCTTCCTTTTTTCCGGAACTCCCGATACGGAACACCGTGCCTGAGCGATCCCCTACATACAACGCACCATCAGAGCTAAAAGCCAAACCGCACGCAATGCCAAGATCGGAAGCAAACACTTCATATGATCCGTCTGAATGTATTTGATATACCGCACCTTCAAAACGACTTGATAAATACAATTTTCCATCTGGCCCAAAAGTCATAGAGGTAGGGTTCGTAATTCCTGACACAAAAGGTTCACGAAAACCGTCCGAGCGCACCCGGTAAACCGAAACCGGCATGGACTCGCCCCTTGACCCACTAAATGTGAGATAAATAGAGCCGTCTACTCCGATAACTGGACTGTCAACTTGATGTAAACCCATGGCAACAGGAATTCCGACATCAACGAAAGCTGTTTCTCCCGTCATTCCAGTTACTTTGATAGCCGTACGCCCACCACCTAAACCCTGGGGAACGACAACCGAAACTGAATTGTTTGACGCGTGTACCACTCTCGCAATCTTAGTTCCCAGGTGCACTTCCGGAACAGATTGCACTTCACACGAAAGATTAATTCCGTCAATCGTTATTCGGCCTCCTTCAACAGCACAGAAAGGTCGAACTGAATTAATTGCACTCGGCGATGACAAACCCATAATTAATGAACTTAAACCACAATTTAAGAAAAACTTTTTAATTCCAGTACATATAGTGACGCCAACTTTCAGGCGCATCACCCATACCAACAGTAAAATGGAGCACGGGCAATCGAGTAGGTCGACTCGGCTTTCGAATAACACGCATCCCGGCTTCTAATGGTGTTCGTCCACCTTTTTTTCGATTACATTTAATACAAGAAGTTACAATGTTTTCCCAATTCTTCCTTCCTCCCTGAGATACGGGCACCACATGATCAAACGTCAACTCAGGCACAGAAAATCGCTTCCGACAATACTGACAAGCGTAATCATCACGTGCATAAAGATTTGCACGGGAAAAAGGAACATAGTCAAATCGTTTCTGAATTTTTATATAACTAACTAAACGAATAACAGAAGGAAGTTTTAAGCTTAAAGTTACAGAACTTACTTTTCTATCATAAACAGAAACGACCTCTACCTTTCCTTGATACCAAAGGGTTATAGCCTTACGCCAATCAACCACTTTTAAGGGTTCATAAGTAGCATTCAATAGCAGTGTCTGTTCCATGACAGAATATTTCTATTTTTGTCTCGACTTTAAGTTAGTGTCAAGCACTTATGCCGTAATTAATGGTCTTGCTGCAAAGACCAGGCAACAGAACATTAAAACCCGACAAACATTTTTCTTAAAAACCTGACCATCGTTAAATAATCATAAAATACGAAACATTCAAAAGCTCTTGGTGTAAGACTTTACTGCGGACCCTTAAAACCCAACGGACCGAACAATCTTAATCTGACTTCCAGCTAGAGGATCTTCCTCCGAAGAGTACCCATTGAGAATTGCTAGCGTTTCCGCGTCTACAACACCAGAACTCTGATCCTGTTGAATTCGGTGCCAAGTATCCCCTGATTGAACAACATACAAAGAAACTTTAGAGGGCTTAATACTTTCTGCTCTTCGTTTATCCATGACCCGAAAAGATCGGAAACTCTGTTCAATTTCTTTTTCATAAAATGAAAAAGAATCGGAAACACCGTAACCAAACAAAAAATATATATTTTTGTCATGATTGATGTGCGCAACACGAGCAACAATGACATCGTCGCCATCCAACGTCTGACGATAGGAGCCAATACAGGCTTTTAGCTCATTAATCTCAATTAAATCATCCGTAAGAAACGTATATCCTTCATCGTCCATAGTCTTTCTCGAAAGCGAGCAAAGTTCTTGATTCTTTTGTCTTTTTTTTAGCTGGAGCAGAATAGAAACCTCCTGATGCTCATCTTGTGCCAAGACGGCTTCATCATTATTTTGGATAGACCAACCCTTTGGAAAATCAAGTCTAAAAAGCAATATCGGATGCAAGAATGAATTGTCTTGGATAAGACCTTTTTGGGGGTCTTCTCCAAAGTCGAGTCCCTCTACTCGACGTAAATATTCAAAACGGTCTACGCTCAAACTCTTACTATCTTTTTTCGCAAGCAACTCTTTAATGTGAGTAGACATGTCTTGGACCCGACTCTCGGGATTGGGATGCGTTGAGAACCAGCTAGGTAATCCGCTGTGTTCACTAGTTGCGCTAATACGACTCAATGTAGACAACATTCCCAGGGCGCCCTCAGGATGCCACCCCCCATTTAATGCGTACTCCGCACCAAGCCGATCCGCCTGTTTCTCATCTTCACGTCCAAATTTTAAAAAAAGTAGTCCAAGCCCAGAACCAGCCACCTGATCTAAACCAGGTAGGCCTAATGGATTACTACGCATCTGAGGTATAAAGATTTGCCCTAAAGTCAAACCAAGCTGAGCCCCCGTCGCTCTGGTATATGCCTGAACTGCATGCCTCGCAGTAACATGGGCAATCTCATGGCCCAGCACTCCGACCAATTCAGCTTCGGTATTTAAATACGCCAGAATTCCACGTGTTAAATACGTGTAACCACCTGGAAGCGCAAAAGCATTGATAACCGGAGAATCAAGAATCGTGAAATGCCATGACAAATTAGGCCTATGCGAATTGGTCGCGAGTCGAACTCCGAGCTCCTGAACATATTCTTGAAGAGCAGGCGATTTATAAACACCCATCTCTTCCTTTATCTGAATGTCAGCCTCGGCACCTATTGAAATCTCTTGGAATTCGCTCATAAATGCCAACTCTCGATTTCCCGTTACGGGATTTACCGCACACGAAACCATTACCAAAAGAGTCAAAGACACACTCATAAACCGAAACAAGTTGCTACGCGTGCTAATAAGGAGAGAAATCATCAAACTTTTGTCCGATTGTCGTTGTCACACATAACGCTCTCCACTGTTATCTTTAGCTCTCGCATGGCTTTCTCGCCGATCACAGAAAGTGGGGCTCTTGGCTCCCCACCTATGTAACCTCTAACCGTCATAGCCGCCTTGAGTCCGGCAACTCCGTGCACTCTAGTGACCAAGCGAGCGAGCGGTGTCAATTTAGTCTGTAAAAGTCTTGCTTCTCTAAACCTCTCGGAATTCACTAGATCTAGTAACTCTACGCAGAGTTCAGGTACTACACATGCTAAAGCAAGAACACCCCCTACAGCTCCTGAAACCAAGCTCGCATAAAAAGCTGGTGCAGAACCTACAAGGACATTAAAATCGTCTGAAGTCTCGTCAATAAAAGATGTGATTAGACCAATATCAGAACTTGATTCTTTGATGCCAACAATGTTTGGGTGAAGAGACAACTTGGATACGGTTTGAACAGATAAAGCCACTCCCGTAAGTCCAGTGAAGTTATATAGAATGACTGGGACTGGGGAAGAATCCGCCACATCCATGTAATATTCTAAGAATTCCTTATCACTGAGAAATTGTTTAAAAAATGAAGGCGTTCGTACAAGAACCGCATCAGCCCCCCGCTGAGCAGCACGAATTGCCGCTCGAGACGTGGAAATAGTTGACTCTCTTGCAACACCTGCAATTAACAAGCGCTCTTTTGGAATACATGCACGTACATTTTCAATAACACGGTCAGACTCTGCGTCATCGAGAAAAGGAGCCTCGCCAGTAGAACCCAGAACGACGAGCCCTCTCAACCCTGTACTCATCCAACGCTCACAATTAGATGAAAGGGCTGCCACATCTATAACATCATTCCTAAACGGTGTGGGGATAGGGGGAATAACACCTTTTAGATCCATAATTTTAAAACTATCGGTTGGTTGGGAAGTTGTCAATTAACAACATAAATACAAAGCTCTTTTAATATTCTCTATCCTGGTAACTAAACCAATGAAGTATTAACCTCGAGCAACAATTTTCTACAAGATTAGTCAGAGCAGTTACACTTAAAATAGGGAAACCGGGACAACACCAAGATGGCAAAATCTTTAGACTTTTTGAGCAATTGGACATCATCTTTTCTTTCCAGCGTGGAACGCACTGGAAACAAGCTCCCTCACCCCGCAACAATTTTTGCTCTTCTTAGCCTAGCCATTGTTGTCATCTCCGGCATCGCGGCATTGACTGGTCTCGAAGCTGTTCATCCGGGAACCGGAGAAACTGTGCGTCCGTTAAGTTTATTTACTGTCTCGGGCTTTCACAGAATAACAACAGAAATGGTTGGAAACTTTACCAATTTTGCCCCACTTGGAACTGTTTTAGTCGCGATGCTTGGCATAGGCGTCATGGAGTCAAGCGGACTCATAACTGCAGCACTGCGCCTCATAGTCCTCATCGCACCAACTCGCATATTAACCTTTGTAATAGTTTTCGCAGGTGTCTTATCGAATACTGCGAGTGAAATTGGATACGTACTTCTGGTTCCCCTCGGTGGAATTATCTTTCTTGGGGCAGGACGGCACCCAATTGCTGGACTTGCAGCAGCCTTTGCCGGTGTATCTGGCGGCTACAGTGCTAACCTATTGTTAGGAACGGTAGACCCTTTGCTAGCTGGGCTCACTCAAGAAGCCGCACACATTGTTGATGCGTCTTATCAAGTAAATCCAGCTGCAAATTATTTTTTTATGGTTGTCTCCACTTTTTTTATTGCTGCCGCTGGAACCTGGGTCACTGAACGAATCGTGGTGCCACAACTAGGAAACTACCGAGGCGACGAACAGCCGACTCCGTTACAACAGATTTCTGAAGCCGAGTGGCTAGGACTGCGATATAGCGCACTTACTTCCCTAATCTTTTCGGCAATCATTCTATTTGGAACTTTACCCAGTGATGGATTCCTTAGAAATCCTGAGACAGGAAGCCTAATCGACTCTCCTTTATTATCTGGAATTGTCGCATTTATCTTTTTCGGCGGTCTCTTTGTTGGGCTGGCGTTTGGCATAGGTTCTGGAAAATTCAAGAACGATACTGATGTCATGAATGGCATGGGTAAGACACTGAGTACACTCGGCACGTATCTTGTCCTTGTATTTTTCGCATCCCAATTTGTGGCCTATTTTAATTGGTCGAATCTGGGATTAATCTTTGCAGTGAAGGGTGCTGACACACTTAAAGCTTCCGGTCTTCAGGGAATCCCTTTGATGACAGGGTTTGTACTTTTGTCATCTTTTATAAATTTAATCATGGGAAGCGCCTCTGCAAAATGGGCAATTATGGCACCCGTGTTCGTTCCGATGTTCATGCTTTTAGGATACTCTCCCGAACTAACGCAAGTAGCGTACCGAATTGGCGACAGTTCCTCCAATGTCATTGCTCCAATGATGTCCTATTTTGCACTTATAGTTGCCTCATTTGAACGCTATGACAAGACGTCTGGCATTGGCACCGTTATTGCCACTATGTTGCCGTATACGATTGTCTTTCTTGTCATTTGGTCGGTACTATTAGTCTTGTGGATGCTACTTGATATTCCATTGGGGCCTGGCTCCACTTTGTTTTTGTAACAATTAATTAGCAATAGCAGGCAATTCAAATGCCCCGACATTTACTTATTGGCGCACTTATTCTTTTGGTAGTTCAGTCTTACGAAAGCCAAGAAAATAGAGATTTTGAAACATCGATCACTAACTCAGATCTTTATAGAGAAGTTTCTTTGCTCGCATCAGACCAAATGCAGGGACGTCTCGTTTCCTCACCAGAAAATGCCATTGCGGCTGAATATATTGAAGAGCGCTTCAAAAGTTTCGGGATTTCTCCCGCCAGCCCGACTACTGGTTATCGCCAATTATTCAACGTGACGACAGTCAAGCTTTTTGGCGAAAATGAATTGGCAGTTAAATCCAACAACAACAGCAAGATTCTTACATTTTCAAATGATTTTTTTCCTGAACCTTTTAGTGACACTGGTACAGTTGTTGGAGAACCTATTTTTTTAGGTTTTGGCATCTCTGCAGTAGAACTTCAACATGACGACTATGAAGACGTGGATGTAACAGGAAGAATCGTGGTGGTCCTTGAACATGAACCAAATGAATTTGATCCGCAAAGTCAATTTTCCGGTGTCGTTGCATCTGAATACGGTCGATCTCGTAGAAAGACACTAGAAGCTCAAAAACGAGGCGCAGTAGCCATAATATTTATAGAAGATGTCCACAACCATACACCACGCGGAACACTAACCGGCCTAACACCTTATATCTGGCCAGAACACCCACGAAGAACACCCCAGTATCAATTGAGTTCCTGGGTAAACGAAATCGAAATACCCGCGATTCGGATCTCGTCAGACCAAGGTGAATTTCTCGCGCAACAAACGAACCGTACACTGCAAGAATGGGCATCACTTGCTGAAACCAAGGGTGGCGTAACGACAATTCCAATACCAAATATTTCTTTGTCTCTAAAAATATCCGTATCACGTGAGACGACAACAGTAGAGAATATAATTGGTCGCATCGAGGGAACCGACGAAAATCTTAAAGATGAAACGGTGATCATTTGTGCTCATTTCGACCACGATGGTGCTAATGGAAACCAAATTTTTAATGGCGCCGATGATAACGCTTCCGGGGTCGCAGGACTTCTCGAAATAGCTGAAGCTTACTCACTTGCCCGCAAGAATGGGCGTCGTCCGCGTCGTTCAATATTGCTCGCAGCTTGGAATGCAGAAGAGCAAGGACTTCTTGGTTCCTGGGCTTACACTGTTGAACCTTTGATTCCATTAGCAAACACAACGGCCGTCATCAACATGGACATGATCGGAAGAAATGAAGAAATCCCAACTGGCGGTGGTTACAGATTCACTGGCCTTTCACCACAAACAGCCCAATCAAATGAAAATACTGTTAATGTGATCGGCCACAGCTATAGCCAAGACCTGCGGGAATCACTAGAAACCGCTAACACTGGAATCGATCTAGATTTAAAGTTTCTTTACGACAACAACAGATCAAACCTTGTACGTCGGAGTGACCAATGGCCATTTCTTTATCACAAAATCCCTTCATTGTTCGTCCATACCGGGCTACATCCTGACTATCACACCGAGAGAGATACGGCTGAGAAACTTAACTATAATAAAATGGCTCGGATCGTAAGACTTGTCTATAGAACCAGTTGGAAATTGGCTGACTCAAATACCCCGCCAAACTTTAACTGATATTGGTTTTATCAAAATGGCATTCAAATCTCATAGCATTATCTAATTGATTGAGATAATCGTTCCTTTCAATCTCGACTCCTCCAAAACCAGCAAGATGCGGCGTCAACCACTGAACGTCCAATAAACGATAACCTCTTTCTTTTAACCGTTCTATAAGAACAACAAGTGCTATTTTTGAAGCATTGGACGTTAAATGAAACATTGATTCCCCAAAAAAAGCACCCTTAAGACTGACACCATAAAGTCCACCCACTAACTGGTCCGCACTCCACACTTCGATTGAATGCGCATGTCCAACTGAATGTAATGCCAAATAACTTGTAATCAAATTTTCGTCAATCCAGTTACCTGAATCATTTTTTCGAGAAGCACAAGCAGATATCACACCAATAAAATCTTGGTTGATTGTGGCACGGAATTTTCTTTGTCGTAACAGGCGACTCAAGCGTTTTGGGACATGAAAATCTTCAAGCGGAATGATTCCACGATGCTCTGGGCTGTACCAATTAATCAAGCCATCCACTGACATGGGAAAGACTCCTTTTCGGTAGCCCTCTAAAAGAGTGTTGATAGAAATCATTGGACCATCGTATTATCCCAATGTGACTAAACACCATCAACCCGGCGTGCACACCTCAGAATCTACAAATGATGGTGTGCGCGTACATGTCACATCTCGGTACTCTCCAGACAGATCTGAACCATTTAATAATGTATGGTTTTTCCTCTATACAATCGAGATTTCGAATGAGGGCACCGAACCTGTACAACTGATTAGTCGCCACTGGATCATTAAAGATGCAGACAGCAATACCGAAGAAGTAAAAGGTTTGGGTGTAATAGGCCAACAACCAACCCTCGCTCCTGGTGAAACTTTTGAGTACACGTCAAGTTGCCCTCTTTCAACACCGTTCGGGACGATGGAGGGTAGTTATCAAATGGTGAATTCCTCTGGTAAACGTTTCGATGTGCAAATTGCAACATTTACCTTAAGCGAACCTTACACAATTCATTGACATATCTTCATGATTTAAGAGGCGCCAACTCTATGCCATCGGCGTGGAGAGCCATCCGTAAATCGCGGAGAAGAGCTTGAGCGCCTGGAGTGTCTCCATGAACACAGACCGTATCCGCTGTTACGTCTATCGCTTGCCCTGTTACCGAATGAACCACCCCGTCACGCACCATTTGAATAACTCGTCTAACCACCAAGCTCGATTCTTGAATTAAAGAATCAGAAAATTGCCGCGAACGTAACACACCCGTAGGCTCATATGCTCTATCACCAAACACTTCCGACGCCACCTTTAAACCTTTTTTTTGACCAGCCTCAAGCAGATAAGACCCAGATAAACCGATGAGCACGAGATTGGAATCCAGCAGCCCAACAGCTCCTGCAACAGCATAAGCAAGATCTTGATTAACCGCAGCAGTGTTATAGAGCGCCCCGTGTGGCTTGACGTGACACAAAGTCCCACCTTCAGCCCTTACTATTCCATCAAGTGCGCTTATCTGATACAACACAATATCTTCAACATCCGACAAAGACATAGTCATCTCTCTACGACCAGAATCCGCCGGATCAAAAAATCCTGGGTGAGCTCCAATGGACACCCCGGACTCTAACGCGAGTTGCACAACTCTCCGAATGGTTACCGGATCTAGAGCATGAAAACCACAAGGAATATTCACAGACGTAACAAAATTCATAATTGCTGCTTCATTCTCCAAAGAAAGACTCTCGGCCGAGTCAGCAATATCACAGTTTAAATCCACACATTGTCTTAACATCAGGCTATCCGCATCCCTAATGAGATTCATTTCCTACGTTCTATTCGTATTAAATTAAACTGTACTTGTAATATTTTAAAATCAATCCACACAATCCAACGCAACACTGGTCGCGAAATAATTTGATACAAGAGTTTAGCAATGGTCAATTAATATAGAGTCTTAAAAACAATACTGCTAATGATTCTTGACTGAAGTATTCCCTGTGAAAAGAAAGCAAGGTGGACTAATGAGTAGCCGGATCGAAGTTAATGGCCTTCAAGTCGACAAAATTCTATACGACTTCATTAACACTGAAGCATTACCTGAAACCGGTGTGTCGCAAGAAGAGTTCTGGTCGGGCTTTGGATTATTAATCAAGGATCTATCACCACTAAACAAAGATTTACTTAATAGACGAGACCATCTACAGCACGAAATCAATACTTGGTATTTGAAAAAACGAGATGGGACATTTACCCTGGCGGAATATAAAACGATGCTTCACGAAATCGGATACCTCGTTCCTGAAGGAGACATCTTTACGGTTGAAACGGACAACGTCGATCCTGAAATATCAAGTGTCGCAGGTCCACAACTCGTTGTCCCAGTCACCAATGCCAGGTATGCACTCAACGCCGCCAACGCCAGGTGGGGAAGTCTCTACGACGCACTATATGGTACAGACGTAATTCCAGAAAGCGACGGAGCAAATCGCTCTAAAAAATACAACCCAATCCGCGGAACAAAAGTTATTGCCTTTGCCCGAGAATTTCTTGACAAAGCAGTTCCACTCTCCAAGGGCAGCCACAAAAACGTAACTTCGTATTTCATTGAAAATGGTTCGCTCGCCGCAACTCTTAGCGACGGCACAAATACCGAGCTTCATACACCTTCAACATTGGTAGGATACAACGGCTCCGACAAAACTCCTTCGGCTATTTTGCTAAAACACAATGGCCTACACATAGAAATAGATATCGACCATAACAGTCCAATTGGAAAAAATGATAAAGCTGGTGTGAAAGATATAGTGTTGGAAGCGGCTCTCACAACAATTATGGATTTAGAAGATTCCGTTGCTACCGTAGATGCGACCGATAAAGTCGTTGCTTACCGAAATTGGCTAGGACTAATCAAAGGGGACCTCAGTGAATCTTTTGAAAAGAATGGGACACCAGTCACCAGGATCATGAATTCTCCTCGTCTCTACAAAAGTCCTGATGGCTCGGAATATAAGGTTCCTGGTATTAGCCTAATGCTGATTCGGAATGTGGGACATCTAATGACTAACCCAGCAATTCTAGATAAAGAAGGAAACGAAACACCCGAGGGATTACTCGATGCCATGGTTTCGTCCATGATCGCAATGCACGATCTTCAAAAACCAAAAAACAGTCGTTCTGGATCTGTGTACATCGTAAAACCAAAAATGCATGGGCCAGAAGAAGTTAAGTTTACGGATGAAACTTTAAGTCGTGTAGAAAAAATTCTTGGACTCAAGCAATACACACTAAAAATCGGAATCATGGATGAGGAACGTCGTACAACAGTGAATCTAAAAGAATGCATCAGAGTTGCTAAGAAGCGAGTATTTTTCATCAACACCGGTTTTCTCGATCGCACCGGAGACGAAATGCACACGGCAATGGAAGCAGGAGCAATGATTCGAAAAAAAGATATGAAAACGGCAGCATGGATGACCACCTACGAAGACTGGAATGTCGATGTAGGACTTTCATGTGGTCTACCTGGACATGCGCAAATCGGCAAAGGTATGTGGGCAATGCCTGATTTAATGGCTGACATGTTAAGCGTAAAGATTGCCCATCCAGATTCCGGGGCCAATACAGCGTGGGTTCCGTCGCCAACGGCTGCAACCCTTCACGCACTGCACTATCATCAAATTAACGTATCATCCAGACAATTTGAATTAAAATCACGTCCGATTGCTGACCTCGACAAAATTCTAACAATTCCAGTGTCTGAGCAAAACGACTGGTCAGAACAAGAGGTTCAAGAAGAACTTGACAACAACGCCCAAGGTATCTTGGGATATGTGGTCCGATGGATCGATCAAGGTATAGGCTGTTCAAAAGTTCCGGATATAAATAATGTAGGCCTCATGGAAGACCGTGCGACCCTACGTATTTCGAGTCAACATATTGCGAATTGGCTTCGCCACGGTGTGTGCACGGAAGCCCAGGTAGTTGAAACAATGAAAAGAATGGCCACCGTAGTTGATAAACAGAATCAAGATGACCCAAACTATACGGCGATGGCACCGAACTTTGACGAAAGTGTGGCTTTTATGGCCGCCACCGATTTGGTATTTAAAGGCTGCGAACAACCAAATGGTTATACGGAACCAATTCTTCATGCCCGCCGTCGTGAAGCCAAGGCAAAGCGGATTGGCCGATAGTACATTGTTAAAAGCCAACTTGTACTGGAAAATAGGCGTTCTCATAAAAAGAAATTATTTAAACATCAAAAATCATCGTAAATGTACAACAAATCTTGATAGAAACATTTAGGAGGCCGAAGCGTGACTATCGAAAATGGATCGAATGAAACCAAAACACCTTACAAACCACCTGCAGAATTTTCTGACAAATCAAATGTGAAATCCCTTGCCGAATATCGGGATATGTATGAGCGCTCGATCGCTGATCCAGAAAGCTTCTGGGCAAAGCAAGCTGAACGAATTAATTGGTTTAAGAAATGGGACGTTGTTCGTGAGTTCGATTACAACAAAGCAGAAATTGCTTGGTTTCTTGGTGGACAACTGAATGCTTGCTATAACTGTGTAGACCGACATGTCGAAGCAGGTCGCGGTGACAACATAGCGTTAATTTGGGAAGGCAATGATCCTTCTGAGACCAAAACCTATACCTATGCCGAACTACATAAAGAAGTGCAAAAGGCTGGAAACGCACTCAAGAATCTCGGTATCGAAAAAGGAGACAGGGTCTGTATTTACATGCAAATGATTCCTGAGTTGGCAATAGCCATGCTCGCCTGTGCGCGCATTGGTGCTATCCACTCTATTGTATTTGGTGCTTTTACAGCTGATAGCCTCGTAACTCGTATCAATGATTCTGAATGCAAAGCAATCATCACCCAAGATACGGGAGTCCGAGGAACGAAAAAAGACGTTCCGATGAAAGCAAACGCCGACCAAGCCGTTCAGAATACCCCTAGCATTGAAAAAATTATCGTAGTTCAGCGTACTGGCACACCTGTCGAGATGACCGACGGTCGAGATATCTGGTGGCATGAGGCCTTGGCGACTGCCGATGAAACCTGTCCACCTGAATGGATGGATTCAGAAGACCCTCTCTTTATACTCTACACATCGGGTTCAACCGGAAAACCAAAAGGTGTTCTCCATACAACCGGCGGTTATTTGACTTATGTAGCATCGACCTTCAACTATGTTTTCGATTATCGCCCCGGTGATGTGTACTGGTGTACGGCCGATATCGGATGGGTCACTGGTCATAGCTATATCACTTACGGACCGTTAGCCAATGGTGCTATAACGATGATGTACGAAGGCGTTCCAAATTATCCCGATTGGGGTCGGTTCTGGGAAGTCTGCGAAAAACATAAAGTCAACATTTTTTATACCGCTCCGACTGCGTTGAGAGCACTTATGAAGGAAGGTGACACTTGGCCGGAAAAATATGATCTGTCCAATTTACGTCTGCTCGGTTCGGTCGGAGAACCAATCAAGTCACCTGAGTGGACTTGGTACCACAATGTTATCGGCAAAGAGAAATGCCCAATAGTCGATACTTGGTGGCAGACTGAAACAGGTGGAATCCTTATTTCACCATTACCTGGAGCAACACCCACAAAACCTGGCTCTGCCACATTCCCACTGTTTGGCATAAAACCAGCACTAGTCGATGATTCGGGCAATATCCTTGAGGGTAATGGCGTTCGGGGAAACCTCTGCATGCTTGAATCTTGGCCTGGCCAGATGAGAGGTGTCTACGGAGATCAACAACGATTCTTTGATACTTACTTTGCTAGATTTCCAGGTAAATACTTTTCTGGCGACGGGTGTTTGCGTGATGAAGATGGCTATTACTGGATTACTGGTCGTGTGGACGATGTAATTATTGTCTCTGGACATAATTTGGGCACGGCTGAAATCGAAGGCGCAATCGGCACACACCCGGCTGTAGCTGAAGCGGCTGTCGTCGGGTATCCCCATGACATCAAGGGCAACGCCATCTACGCTTACGTAACACTTAAAACTGGACAAACGGTGACCGATGAAATGAAAGACGAAATAATCAAAGCCGTGCGGGCCGAAATAGGACCACATGCTTCACCGGAAAAAATTCAGTTCACCGAAGGACTTCCAAAAACTCGTTCCGGGAAAATCATGCGACGCATCTTACGAAAAATTGCTGAGGGAAATGTTGAAGATTTGGGTGACATTTCAACACTTGCGGAACCCGGAGTCGTGGACTCATTAGTTAGTGGACGTGTCTGATTTGAAAAACTTTATCAAAGTGGACGCTAAAGGCAAACTGAAGCAACGAAGCCCGACTCGTCGGTTTAAGAGAAGTGCCCCCAGAATTAGTGGACTGCGCGCAACAAGTTGGTGTTTTTATAGACAATGGAAGCAAAGGCAACTGCTTTTCACTGTCTTGGGGGTATTTCTAATAGGCCCTTCTAATGGATGGGCTCAAGATAAAGTTTCCGAACTATACACCTGTCAGGATGAATCCCGCGAAGAAATAACTCTTTTCGGACTAACCGTTTGTGAGGCCACACTTTCTGGAAATTTATCAACACGTATCCAAGAAGAAAACCTTCAAACCAGAAACGGCATTCTAGTAGTAGTGGTGGAGAATGGCGGCATTGCAAATATTGCTGGACTTCAAGAAAACGACCTTATTTATCGAATCGGAGGATCAGATATCATGGAAACAAAGTCTGCCATTACTGCATTTAATCGGATACGCGCTCAGGCAGACACAGTAATTAATTTTCTCCGTGGTGGTCGACCTTATCGAATTAAGGTAAGACTAGAATAGTTGTATCTGCTTGAACCACCTGACTCGCCAATGAAAATCGTCCGGTCGCCCCTGCTTGCCAGCATCTATATTTTTATTACCTTTGCTCTTCCGAATTTAAGCGAAGCTCATCCGTTAACATTCACTGCCACGCAATTAATCTTACACACGGACGGTACATTTACCGTTAATATGACCTGCGACCTTGATGCTCTAGCATTAGGAAGAAGTCAAGATACGGAAGACGAGCAATTAGTTTTTGCTTTACAACAACTGAACCCTAATGAATTTCAAAATATTATCGACCGCCTAGAAACTCTCTTTGAACGACGGGTTCGCGTTCGATTTTCAGGAAATCCTGAACCATTTTCTGTAACTTTCCCGGACTACGGAACTGCCGCGGCTCTCGATGCAGATATTCCTACCGTGTTGGGACTGACAGCTCAACTCAGAGGCACTATTCCGCCTGATGCAAAAGATGTAGAATTTTTTGCATCAAGATCATTCTCTAATGTGCACTTGTCAGTTGTCAACGAAACCAATAAAACAACGATACAAACTATTATCGAACGTGGCGCACGCAGTGACCCAATCGAATTAGGCGACCGAATTCGAGACCAGTCCGCCATTTCCATCCAAGCCAAATTTTTCGCTATGGGGCTGCGCCATATCATTCCAGATGGAACGGATCATATTTTGTTCGTTCTTGGTTTGTTCCTCTTAAGCACCGCCATTAAATCACTGATAATCCAGATCACAGCTTTCACCGTGGCGCACGCGCTTACACTGGCATTCGCAACCTTTGGATTGATTAATTTACCAACAATTATTATTGAACCCCTTATCGCAATCTCAATTGCCTACATTGCTATAGAAAATATTTTTTTGTCACGAGTGACAGGGCGGAGAGCAATTGTAGTTTTCAGTTTTGGGCTATTACACGGGCTCGGATTTGCCACCATTTTAATCGAACTCATGTTGCCACCCAATGAACTTGTCCTTAGCTTAGTTAGTTTTAATTTGGGCATAGAATTTGGACAACTGATAGTGATAGGAGCGGCTTGGTTAACAATAGGTCAATTTAGGAGGCGGAAATGGTATCGTTCTCGAGTCGTAATCCCAGCGTCGGTATTTATTGCAGTTATCGCAGGTGTTTGGATAGTCGAACGTCTGAGCTAGCCATGATATCATCTGGTTTTCTGGTTATCTCTGTTCTTAATTTAGATGCTGGATAATTTTTCTACTTCATCAAGGAATGAAGCGATGTTTACAGTAAAAAACCGGTCGTTAACAGCCGTTATTTTGATTTTCTTATACGTAATACTTGCTCCCCCATTAGCTGGGGGTCAAGACTGGCCAAGTTGGCGAGGCCACGAACAGAATGGTGTTTCCGAACAAAAAGATTTGATCTCAAGCTGGTCAGTAGATGGGGAAAATCTTATCTGGTCTGACTCATGGATTGGTCGCTCTACACCGGCAGTCTTCGATGGCCGTGTCTGCGCTAACGGACGAAGAGGTGATGACGATTCCAAAAAAGAAGTGGTGGCTTGCTGGAATGCAGAAACTGGGACAAAACTTTGGGAACACAGCTTCAGTGTTCTGAACACTACTGTTCCCTTTAATCGTGTCGGGTGGGGAAGCGTAACTGGAGATCCCGCTACCGGGTATCTATATGCACTAAATATTGATGGTCACTTTAACGTTTTCGATGCCACCGGTACGATCATGTGGAGTTGGAGACTTGCAGAAGAGCTGGGACGGGCCTCTGGTTATGGAGGCAGAACTTCTACCCCAGTCGTCGATGAAGAAAGCGTCATTTTGTCAGTTATTGGAGGACTTTGGGGAAATTACGCTGGACCTCCTCGCCATCGATATATCTCCTTCGACAAACGAACCGGCGAGGTCCAGTGGATTTCAACACCCGGCGGTAACGTAGCCGACATGAATACACAGTCTGTCCCAAGTATTACCGTTATTAATGGCCGACGTCTTTTGATTGATGGAAATGCGGACGGGCACATCTATGCTTTGCTTGCGCGGACAGGGGAAAAAGTATGGGAGTTCCATCTTTCACAACGTGGTATTAACGTCTCTCCTCTCGTTGACGGTTCTACTATCTATGTAGCACATAGCGAGGAAAACATTGACAGCGGTGTGATGGGCCGAGTCGTAGCAATCGATGGAACTGGAAATGGTGATATCACCACAACACATGAACTCTGGCGAGCCGATGAACTAGCTGTTGGGTTTTCGTCTCCCTCGTTAAAAAATGGTCACCTCTATTTGATTGACAACTCTGCCAACCTTGTTGCACTTGATTCAACTACCGGTGCGACAAAATGGACTACGAGCATTGGAAATGTCGGCAAATCATCTCCTGTGTGGGCGGACGGAAAACTTTATGTCACAGAGGTTAATGGTAACGTCCGCATCCTTGAACCTGAGGAAAATGGCGTTACCGTATTAGACTCCGAGGAACTTCAAGTAGAAGATGGTCGTTATGCCGAGATATACGGTTCTTTTGCACCTGCGTACGGCCGTCTTTATTTCACTGCTGAATCTGGCATTTATTGTTTAGGCGACCGAAACAAAACGTTTGAAGCCCGTGCCCTCGATATGGTTGACCGGGGTACAGAAGAAGAACCTGGCCAAGTCAAGAGTCTCCAAATTGTCCCGGCTGAAATAATTATAACCGCTGGTGAGTCAGTCTCTTTCAAGATTAATTCGTTCGATTCCAATGGACAGGCTCTAGGATCAACCTCCGTAGACTGGACACTGGAAGGAATACCGAGTGGCCAACTTTCCTCTAGCGGAACCCTATCCATCACAGAAGACTCCCCGACACAAACTGGCAAAGTAATCGCCGAAGCAAATGGGATTAGTGCAGTTGCCCAAGTTAGAGTTTACGGACAACTACCATGGACCGAAAATTTTGAGAACGGACGTCCCCCGTTTTGGATCGGTGGAGGTGGCAATCTTCGCCCATTCAACGAAGCAGGACAGCAACTTCTTCGCAAAGGTCCATCAAGAACAGGTATCCATCGACATGCACTTTATATCGGTCCCGCTGACATGTCTGGTTACACGATTCAAGCAAATGCGATAGCAACAGAAAAAGGTAGGAGACGGGCCGATCTCGGTCTTATCAATAGCGGATACACTTTGGATTTACAGGGCAATGCCCAGCGAATCCAGATACAATCGTGGGCCGCAGAACTCAGAATAGATGAACGCGTACCTTTTGAGTGGCAAACAAATACGTGGTATACGCTAAAACTACAAGTCAGTTTCAATAACAATAAAGCTCTTATTAAAGGAAAAATATGGAAGATGGCTGAGAATGAACCGACAGATTGGACTATTACTGCTGAAGATAATTTTCCAATCCGTGCGGGAAGTCCTGGCCTAGTAGCTTATTCGCCGGTTGACGTTTTTTATGACAATGTAAGGGTGATGGAGAACTAATGACTCGACATAGATTCACATTTGGCTTAGCAATGTTACTTGCTGCCTCAGGCTCTCTAGCCGTGGCGCAGGAAATAGGCATGTTCGGTAATACGCCATCAAGAAACATGGCATCAGATGAAACGGGTTTGCCATCTGAATGGGATACAAGTACGGGAGTAAACGTACTTTGGTCCCAACCTGTTGGTTCTCAAGCTTATGGCGGACCAGTCGTAGGTAATGGCCGAGTTTATGTTGGCACAAACAATGAAGGACGTCGCGATGAAACCATCGAAGGCGACAAAGGCGTTATGATGGCTTTTACAGACACTGGAGAGTTTCTCTGGCAAATGGTGCACGACAAACTTCCCGCAGGCCGAGTAAACGACTGGCCGCTTCAGGGCGTTTGTTCAACTGCCTATGTGGAAGGAGACAAGATCTATTATGTTTCCAATCAAGCACACGTTGTGTGTTTAGATGTAAATGGATTTAAAGATGGCGAAAATGATGGCCCCTTCACCGCTGAAACTGACACGTCTGAAATAGCGGGCGACATCATATGGTCTTACGATATGATCGGCGAACTTGACGTTTTTCCTCACAATCTCGCTACCGGTTCACCACTGATTATTGGTGACATGTTATACACCGTGACGGGTAACGGTGTAGACGAAGGACACGTTAATGTTCCTTCACCCTTCTCACCAAACTTCATTGCACTAAATAAGAATACTGGTGAGTTGGTCTGGGAAAATACGGTCGTCGGTGAAAATGTCCTCCATGGTAGTTGGACAAACCCTGCCTACGCAGAAATTAACGGCAACGGTCAGCTTATCTTTCCGGGAGGCGATGGAATTGTTTACAGTCTTGATGCTGATACAGGCGAGATCGTCTGGCAGTTCGATTGCAATCCAAAAGATTCTGAATGGGCTCTCGGCGGAAGAGGAACACGGAACAATATTCTGTCGACGCCGGTAGTTTACGACAACAAGGTCTATATAGGCGTTGGCCAAGACCCTGAACACGGTGAAGCGCCTGGCCATTTTTGGGTAATAGACGCGACAGGTACCGGTGATGTAACAGACACACATACGGTGTGGCATCGCGGCGGCGAAGATTTTTATCGCACTATGTCCACTGCAGCCATTCAAAACGGAATTGTATATATCTCTAGTCTTTCTGGTTTCTTACACGCTCTTGACGCCCAAACCGGTGAGTACTTCTGGACACATGACACTTTTGCGGCGGTTTGGGCTTCTGCATTTGCAGCAGACGGCAAAGTGTACTTGGGAGACGAAGATGGCGATATCGCTGTCTTGCGGGCAGGTAAAGAGCTAGAAGTCATTGGAGAATACAATATGGGGGCAGCAGTGTACAGCACACCGGTTGTTCAGGACGGGGTAATGTATATCCTGACGCGAAATCGGCTCTGGGCTCTTAAAGAAGGGGCAAACTCAGGACCTCCTGAATAGGATTCTAAAAAATACTAGGATTTTTCAGGAGAAAAGTACGCCCAATCGGTGTGTACTCTTCAGGCTTACTGTAATTACCTGGATTGCACTACTGGCGCGCTTCGGGTACTAGGACGGTCTCTTTCGTGTCACCATCTCGAAGAAAAACTACGTCTGCTGGTTCTCCTACTTTAAGTAAATCGAGCGCGTACGTATAGTCATAAATATTAGCTATCGTTCTACCTGCCAGTTCGAGAATAACATCGCCAGCTTGCAGGCCAGCATTTTCTGCGGGGCCGTTGGCTACAACACCAGATAACAACAAACCCTCTGTATCCTCACTATAGTCAGGAATAGTTCCCGTAAAAATACGCATCGGACTTCGACCAGAAGTTTCAACTCGCGGCTGGGCAACAATGAAATCTGGAGGCACGATACGACCAGCTAATTCGCCGGCAGCCAAAGCACCAAGCTGTGAAATTCGTTCAAGACCATCGTAGTTCACTGTTTCTGCATCATCAGTTGGGCGATGGTAATCTTCATGACTTCCTGTAAAAAAGGCGACACTTGGAACTTTAACTTGATTAAAACTAATCACGTCGGTTGGAAGGTACGGATCAGCCACAAAAGTGATATCAAAATCAAACGCTTCATTAATTTCCTCTATCATTTCAACCCAGATAGAACTCGTGCCAACCGCCTGAACGCTTAAACGATTACCGCGTAATCGCCCTACCATATCGAAATTAAGATACGCAGACAGATCATTTATTGTTTCAGGGCTCTGCCTAACAAAGTCAGCGGACCCAAGGAGACCAAGCTCTTCGCCAGACCAAAATGAAAGAATTACGCCTCTTTTTCGTGCTATTTGAGAAAGTTCAGCTCCAGCTAAAAGAACCGCCGCAACACCAGAGGCATTATCATCGGCCCCATTGTGAACTTGGTTTTCCTCTCCATTCCTCGCCAAAGAATTTCCCCCTGTGCCGTGCCCGAGATGGTCATAATGTGCACCAAGCATGACATAAGGTTTTTCAATATCTGCAGTTCGATCAGAAGAGGGAAGAAAACCTAAGACATTGTAGCCAGTTCGATCTTCTCGATTGACAATGGCTGACAGTTGCACCTCTAAATTTTTAATTTCAAAGCCAGTGACATGCGGATTTCCAGAATCAAGGGACTCCTGTACGGACTCAATAGACTGACCGGCCTGTTGAAAAAGCAATTCACCAATTTCGCTCGTAACACTCACGGCTACGATATCTGAGCCAGATATCGCAGTATCGAAAGCCATAGGCACCAGAGAACCGGCATTTGGAGAACGAGGCCCTGTCACAACAATCAGTCCCTTCGCACCACGTTCACGAGCAGCAAAAGCCTTGTAGCGTAACCCAGCATATCTAGAAAGGGTCGCTCGCAATTGATCTTCTGTATCCTCAGGAAAATATCTAAGAACCACAACTATTTTGTCTTCTATATCAAGAGTCGCAAAACTGTCATAGCTAAAACCATCACTTTCAGGAACTGACAACCCATATCCTGCAAATACTAGTTGTCCGGAGACCGTACCATTTTCTGAAAAAGATAATGCTTGAACCTCTTCGTTAGCCCACGCCTGGGCACCATCCATACCAGTCAGCACCAAAGAAGTTCCACCATCACTAACTCCAGCTGTAAATTGAAATGGCTGACGAAACTTCTCCCATCCTGGAAGTGGTTCCGCTCCAATCTCTACAAGACGATCGACGATATAATTTGCAGCTTTTTCACTACCAATAGTTCCTGTCAACCGTCCTTCGAATTCATCGGACGCCAAGACCTTAACAACATCCCGAGAGGAAAACTTTTCATCAAGAGGTGACTCTATAGACGTGCAAGCCATAATCACAACTAATCCAAAGCAAGAAAAAAAAAGTATTAGAGGTCTCAATGTTTTTCCTTAATTTATATGGAAGTCTCAACAATTATCGTTACTGTATAACAGGAACTTAGTCCATTACTGACCTTGTTTGTTTTTAAATTTGCTGGCTCGTAGAACTTGGTTACAGGACTTTTCAAAAACTAGACTTAGTTTTCTGCACTCTGAACCAACCAAGAAACCAATTTGTTTCCGCTCGTCTTGTAATTTCTTTAATTCTTTCATTACACTTCGTTTTTTAGAGTCTGAGTCACTTTTAGCACCCATTGTGTTGGTAGCTAACGCTTCTCTCCAGTTAGCTGCAAGAAGTTCCGCTGGCGAAAAATGGCTCTCGGTTGACTCCGGAGTATCGTTCTCCAGCAAAAGATTGACACGGGTGCACAAATCTTTAAGTTTCTTTGCCTGCAAAACAGGATCTAATTTTGTGCCACGAAACATCTCCGGATACCGCTCAACTGCTTTAATTATCGCCTGTTCAAATCTTTTAGTCACATCTGAACGACGGACGAGCTGACTTTGGGCAGTTTGACGCCATTGGTAGCGTAATTCTTGTACTTTTTTTGCTAAATCCTTCGACGTTTCGACGTGAGCATTTGAAGAAAACAAACCTTCTGCAGCTTCACACAATTTTTCTAGCTCTACAACCTCTTTAGCTACTGATGAGGCTTCGAGGTCATGCGCTCTTTTATAAATGAGGTCACATCCTACCTGAAACCTACGAAGCAGCGCTTCATGTTGTTTCCGTTGAACCGCCCCCACAACCCTCCATTCAGCCTGTATTTTTTTCACAACCTTAACCGCACCAACGACATCCGGTGAATCTGAAAGCTCTTCAACTTTTAAACACAACTCTTCCTTACGCTTAAGATTTCCACGTAAATCTTTCTTGCGTTTGGCTAAATCCTCTTTTCTCCGAGAGAAAAATGTATTGCACGCTTCGCGAAACCGAGACCATGTTTCTCTTTGATCCTGATAAGGGACAGGACCAATGACCTTCCACTGTGCCTGTAACTCCGTCATTTTTTTTATCGTTCTAAGCCAATCTGTTGACATCATTAAAGCTTCGGCTTTTTGAATGAGTTCAACACGGAGATTTAAATTTATTTCTCGTTCTTTCTGTCTGGCTATCTCATAAGCTTGGCAACGTGGAAATACTGAATCATACGCAACTTGGAAACGTTTACGTAAAGGCTCCCCTTGATCTCTGGGAACATCCGAAACCTGGCGCCACTGCGACATAATAGACTTAAGTTGCTTGGAAACATCCGCGTCATCAGAAAGACGAGAGAGCGATTCAAGCCTAGCGCACAAATTTTCCTGAACTCCCAAATTCGCCCACCGTTGCCAATCAGAAAAATCACGTAATTCCCTTACGCGCCTCAACAAACTCGTGTGAGCCCGGCGCAGGCGTTTTAAAAGCGACTCCCTGGAACGCTTGTTCGGTAGAGAAAGTTCTGAATCTTTATTGCTTACCTCATCTATTGCCCGCTTAACCGCACGTAAATTTTTTTCACCTCCAACCAAACGCAAATTTTCTGATCGAGCCAAATCTTCAACTGTTCGACACAATTGCTCGAACTTTTGTAAATTCGCTTCGGATTTATTTTCCAGCCCATCCGTACCAGAAGCTTCAGCGATCACAGGATCATCTGCCACTGCCTCTGTCTCAGCGTTAGGCGTTTTACCCTGCTTTTCGTTAGTGGTCGGTCGCAGCTCAGTCTCCAAAACAGTACCTATTTTAGTCAACAATGCCCTCTCCAGAACGTAAAGGTTCGGATCGGACACTGGACAGCTAGACATCTATTATGCATACTCGGCTCGTATAATTAGTGGTTAACCATCAATCTCACACATCAAGGTTATCAAAGACTAGAATAATTGATTAGACAATCAAGTTACTGACGAAACGTCAACAACAAAACTCAAAATAATGTACTTTCGATTCTTTGGCTGCAATGGTCAGCCAAATTATTCTCAAGGAGTTAACAAATGCTTTTCCGCACATTAGCTGTGTCCACATTATTCGTAACACTATTACTGAGCCCAACAAAATCCACTGCACAAACTAACCCAGTGGTTGTAATGGAGACCAGTTTAGGCGATATCACAATTGAATTGTTTCAAGATCGTGCGCCAATTAGTGTAGAAAATTTTCTTGAATACGCGAATGATGGTTTTTATGAAGGCACAGTTTTTCATCGTGTAATCCAACAATTCATGATTCAAGGTGGAGGCATGACCGCTGATCTGTCACAAAAAACGACTCGGTCCCCTATTAAAAATGAAGCAACCAACGGAGTCAGTAATGCCCGTGGAACTATTGCCATGGCACGAACGAATGTCGTCGACAGCGCCACATCACAATTCTTTATAAACACCGTCGATAACGCTCGAAGCCTCGACAATAGTGGAACAGATGCTCGCAGTTATGGTTATGCCGTTTTTGGAAATGTTACTGATGGAATGGACGTCGTAGATAAGATCGCAGCGGTTGCCACTCAAGTCCAAGGCCCACATCAGAATGTTCCCAGAGAGCCAGTGGTAATTAACGCAATATCCGTCAAGTAGACATATAAAAACGAGCTGACTAGGTAAAAAATTATGCCGTTAACCCGTGGTGTCATATGTTTATTTCTAATCGCGATGTTCGCTACTGTTGGAAACACCGAACAAGATCAACAACCAGAACCTCGTGTGGTAATTGAAACCAGTGAAGGCAATATAACGGTTGAACTCTTTCGATCCGATTCAAGAGTTTCCGTAGTCAACTTCCTCACATACGTGCAAAATGGATTCTACGACGGAACAATGTTTCACCGAGTAATCAGGAATTTCATGATTCAAGGTGGAGGCTACACGCAAGAACTTACTCCTAAAACAGAAGGACTTCGGGGAGGGATTCTCAACGAGGCAACTAATAGAATTCGAAATCGTCGTGGAACGCTTTCCATGGCCCGTGGCGCAAAGGCAAATTCGGCAAGGGCACAGTTTTTTATAAACCTCGTAGACAATCGCAGCCTAAACCACAAAGACAGAAGTGACAGAGGATTTGGTTATGCAGTGTTTGGAAAAGTTGTTGAGGGAATGAGCGTAGTTGACAAAATAGGTGGCACTGCAACACATTCTGTAGACGGATTGCGAGACGTTCCTCGAAATCCTATAGTTATAAAAACAATAAAGCGTCTGAACTAAGCAAGAAAATTTAACAAAAAATTCGTCGCGCTTGTTTATAAGTTCGGCAAGGGACCATTGTCAATAATGACTTCCCCTACCCTTCCTAATATACCCAACGAAGTCCAAGACCGAATTCTCACCATAATTGATCAACTGGTGAACGAGCTTCGAGCTAATAGCATAGGCAATAAATCCAGCGAACAAGACCTGCTCGAATCTGACCTTGGCATTAGTAGCCTTGAACGCGTCGAGTTACTTATGAGAATCGAGAAGGCTTTTAATGTCGACTTCGACGACACTGCCATGACAAAGGCAAACACACCAAGAGATTTAGCAGCAATGGTTGTGTCAGCCGGTCGAACAAATGTAAAACCCATAAAACAGATACAAGAAACGAAGGTAAAAAAAACAACTTCTCCGCTTTCAGCAACAACGCTAATAGACGCGTTGAAATGGCACGCTGACAACACACCCGATCGCGTTCATATCCAACTCAGAGAAGACGATGGCAAAAAATATTTAATCACCTACGGTTCACTGTGGAACGAATCTGTGGACATCTCAGCGGGTCTAAAGAAGAAAGGATTAATTCCGGGCGAGACAGTTGCCATCATGCTCAGAACAGAGCGAGCATTTTTTTCTTCTTTTTTCGGGACTCTTTTAGCAGGAGGTGTGCCCGTTCCGATGTATCCACCCGTAAGAGCCGACCGAATTGAAGAACACGCACAGAGACAAATTGGGATTCTTCAAAATTCTCAAGCCCGCGTAATGATTACTTTTACAGAAATCAAACGGCTTACTGAACTACTCGTCAGTCAAGTACCATCTCTGTTGGGTGTCGTCACGGCGACACAGCTTTCTGAGGACAATCGACACTTTCCAAGCAATAGCCTCTCGAATCAATTTGATGCAAAAAGCCCCGCACTCATTCAGTACACGTCGGGAAGCACAGGGAATCCTAAGGGTGTATTACTTACAAACCAAAATTTATTAGCAAATATTCGGGCTTTACAAAAGGGGCTCGATATTCAATCAGACGATATCGCAGTGAGTTGGTTGCCACTTTATCACGACATGGGATTAATCGGGGCCTGGCTCGGTACGCTCTACCTAGGTACTCCATTAATCCTGATGTCACCTCTTGCATTTCTTGCCAAACCTGTCCGGTGGTTAAACGCTCTTCACGAAAATAGAGCAACGATTTCTGCAGCCCCGAATTTTGCATATAACCTATGTGCCCAAAGGATCTCTGACAACGACTTAGATGGACTCGATCTAAGCACAGTTCGGTACCTGCTAAATGGGGCTGAATCGGTCCACCCGAAAAGCCTGCAACGGTTTGTTGATCGCTTTAGCCGTTACGGTCTTCGCGCGGAGGCTGTATCTCCTGTGTATGGCTTGGCAGAATGTTCTCTAGGATTAGCTGTGACCCCACCTGGAAGAGGCGCTCAAATAGACACAATCGACCGTGTCGAGTTCCAAAGAACTGGTCATGCGAATCCGTCCGACCAACTAAATCCGAAGACTTTACAAATTGTTTCCTGTGGACGGGCTTTACCAAATCACAAAATTCGTGTCGTCAACAAAGATCGAAAACCCGTTCATGACCGGATTCAAGGACGCGTCCAATTCTGTGGCCCATCAGCCACCACTGGCTATTATCGAAACTCAGACGCATCAAAAAAACTCATTGGGGAAGATGGATGGCTCGAAACCGGTGATCTTGGATATTTAGTAAACGGTGAAATTTTTTTAACAGGCCGTCATAAAGATTTAATTATTTCTGGAGGCCGTAACATTCATCCACACGAAGCAGAAGAAACTGCTAGTAGCGTAACAGGTGTAAGAACAGGCTGCGTTGCAGCGTTCGGCATACAACAAATTGACAAAGGAACCGAACAGTTCGTCATCGTTGCTGAAACAAAATTGAAAGCATCTACTGAACAACAGAGAATCCAAAGTGAAATCACGGATCGCGTTGTGTCTACATTAGGAGTTCCACCAGATCTAGTGGTACTGGCTCCCCCGGGAGCAGTTCGGAAAACTTCAAGCGGAAAAATTAGGCGGGGTGCAACGCGCGACGCTTTTCTTTCTGGTCATATATCACGAGGCAGATCATCAACTGCCTCTCAATGGGGACGACTAGTTATAAGTCATGGCATCTCTTTATCACGTAAAGTAATTGGCTCGCTTGCTAAAGCCGGATATACGCTGTACGTGTTACTACTTTTTATATCTACCACCCCTTTTTTATGGGCGCTACTTTCCATCGGCCCAAAAGGTTCTTGGGGAACACGCCTAATCGGAAAATGGACATGGCAGATGTTTCGGTTTGCCGGTTGCCGAATCAATGTTAACGGTCTAAAAAATATAGATACACTTAAACCTTCAATATTTGTAGCTAATCATGCTAGCTACCTAGACCCCGCGCTGATGATGTCAGTTTTACCTGTTACGCCACGTTTCGCCGCAAAAGCAAGGCTGGCTCAGTATCCAATTCTAGGAACCGTCCTCAGAAGAGGTAACCACATTACACTCGATAAGAGCAGTGTATCCAAAAAAATTGATGGAGCAGCTGCCGTTCTTGAACCTCTTAAAAACGATGAATCACTATTTATTTTTCCGGAAGGAACATTCGTCGCTAAGCCTGGTTTGCTACCGTTCCGCTTAGGCGCCTTCCGAGCCGCGATCGAAACCGGGCGGCCAGTCGTGCCCATCGCTATTAGTGGAACCCGGCGAATCTTTCCAGCAGGCACCTGCTTACTTAGTCCTGGTCAAATTAATATCACTATCGGCTCACCTTTAAGTCCATCAGGAAAAGACTGGCAGGCAACTCTTCAACTGCGAGACCGTGCTTACGCCATAATTGAACAAGAGGTAGATGACCCTGATTATTAAATTATGAAATTTTTACCTTTTCAGCTGGTCAAAGACTGTTTCAAGTCTGTAGCCAAGTCGTCAACATCTTCAATGCCGACAGAAAGTCTTATTAAATCTTTAGGAATATTTGTCTGTAAACCTTCGACTTGAGCTCGATGTTCCACCAAACTCTCCACGCCACCTAGTGAGGTTGCATTTCTAAAAACACGAAGCGACTGAACGACACGAGAAGCTTCGTTATATCCATCCACACAAAAGGAAACTATTGGTCCAAATCCGCCATGCATCTGACGTAAAGCCACATCATGACCTGGGTGCAAGGCTAGCCCAGGATAGAACACTTCTGTCACATTCGGCAGCGCAACTAACATCTCAGCAATCTGTTGAGCAGTGTCAGATGCCTTTGTGACTCGCAAAAATAGCGTGCGTAACCCTCGCAACAAAAGCCAAGCCTCAAAAGGTCCGACCACGGCACCGCGAACACTACGATCTTGTTTAATGCTGGCCCAAGCCGCATCATCGCAAGCCGTAATCAAAACCCCAGCAAGCACATCTGAATGTCCGTTGAGTTGTTTAGTCGCAGAATGCATGACCATATCTGCGCCAAGTTCAAGCGGCCGAGAGAGCACGGGAGTAGCAATCGTCCCATCCACTACAACTCTAGCACCAGCTTGATGAGCTACCTCCACAGTACCAGAAATATCTGTTATGGCACATGTGGGATTGGAGGGAGTTTCAACCCAGACAAGTTTCGTAACACCAGGACGAATTACCCGACGAAGACCGTCAAGATCTCCATTCGGTGAAGAATCTATTACGAAACGTCCTTTACTCGACATTTTCTCCAACCATAGCCGAAGAGTCCAGTACATATATTCAGGAATTACTACATGAGCACCAAAAGGAAGGTTTTCAAAAACGGTTACGGCCGCGGTCATGCCAGAACTGAATAACAATGCCTCGTAACCTTTTTCAAGATGGGCTAATAAATTTTCACACGGTTTGTAGGTCGGATTCTGGTCGCGAGTATAAGAGTGCCCCCCTGGGTACGAACCATCAGGAGAACGCTCATAAGGAGTAGAAGCAATAAGCGGAGGAATAATTGCCTTTGTTGTCGGATCGCAGGCACCCATTGCCTGAGCAGTTACCGTAGAAGGTTTGAGATCAGCATGTTTAGGCATATGCGCACACTCTCACTTTGAAGGTTTTCCGTCGCGTAACTTAAGAAGCCTTGCGATCTATATTTACGACAATATTGCTCCAGTTACCCTGCCGAAATCTGAGAACACTTAATGTGGCACGCGTCATATGCCCCAAAACAATCGCCATCCAGATATCATCGGCCTGTAAGCCACCAAACGAGGAATGGAACGTACACCATCCGATGGGAATTACAACTTGAGAAACAATGGAAATATATAGCGGACTTCTCGTATCACCAGTACCTTGAAGTCCTCCGGTATACGTCAAAGCTATCGTTACAAAAAAACCAGAAACAGCCAAATAACTAAGTAACCCACTTCCTAAATCAAAAGCTACCCCCTGATCAAGAGAAAAGATCGCCAAAAGTTCACGGGGAAAAATAACGAACATCAAACCGACCACAGAAGCAACTCCCAATCCTATCGTCGCAGCAGCTTGTGCAGATCGTGCAGCTCGTTCAGGATAACCGGCCCCCAAATTTTGTCCAGCAACCGCAGCAGTAGCTCCCATTAGCCCTACAGATGTCCACGTTATCAAAGCAAACAATTCTGTATAACCAACTGCATAAGCAGCCTGGGCTTCTGCGCTGTGCTCTAATGAGCCGATAAATCGAAGCAACAAAACACCTGCCACATTCATGGCAATCCCTTGGAATCCTGTTGGCAGTCCGAATCGAAACAACTCTTTGATGACCACCCAATCCGGCAACCAAGACATCGTCCGCGAAAATCTGACCACAAGACGGTCCGAAAAAAGCATCACCAAAAAAATACATCCAACGATGCCACTAGAAATGGCTGACCCCATCGCAGCACCCATAGTTCCAAAGGCTGGAATGGGTCCAAATCCCCGAATGAGAACAACATTTAAAACAACATTCAGTCCGGTCATGAGGATACCAAGTCGCAGCGGAGTTCTGGCGTCACCGGCCGACCGCAACGCACCATTCATTAAAAAGAAAATCAGCATGCCGATACTGAACACAAAAACAATACGGATATAAGACAGTGCTTCTACTTGCACCTCAGGCGCCGCCTTAATCATGTCGAGCAGGAAAGGTGCGACGTAATATCCAACAGGAGCCAGGACACCTAGTGACATAAATACTGCGGCCAACAATGCCTGATAAACGGTTCGATTTACTTTGTCTGGATCACCAGCACCAGCAAAACGGGCAACCAAGACACCCATTCCAGTAAATACTGAAGCAACGAAGGCAATGACCAACATGAAAACCTGCATACTGACACCAATTGCCGCATTACCTGCATGTCCAACGTAATATCCAACCATCGCCTGATCAACAATTCCCTGTATGCCCCCAATTACATTGGCTAACATCGTGGGCCAAGCGAGTTTCCAGACGGCTCGGTAAAGGGGACCCTCCACGATACCGCGATCAAATTGTTGTTTAGACTCCGCTGTATCATCCATGTAAAAACCGACAAACGATGGAAGGCTCTATTTGGTGCTGTACAATTAGTTTATTGCACCGTGGCGTCAAAGTATTGCTCACTTTATCAGATCGAAACACATCTAAGGGATTGCCTTACCAGACCACTCCCAGGATCAGCATCTCACCTCAAACTTTCACCGCGCCCACGTAGAGGCTGGCATCCGAGTGAAATAAAACCTGGATCCAAAAAAGCTGCTGCCCTTCTTCTGCTCTACCCAAAAAACGACATTCCCCATTTGTTATTGACTTTGAGGTCAGAAACCTTAGCGCAACACAAAAATCAAGTCTCATTCCCAGGCGGTAAAGTAGAATCGGGAGAATCCACTGAGGAGGCCGCTCTACGGGAGACCATGGAAGAAATAGGGGTCAACTCGAAAGAAATACGACTACTTGGCTTACTATCTCCTCTTTACATACCTGTTAGTAATTTTGCGCTTCACCCAGTTGTAGGTATCACACATGATCAACAAATATTTAGTCGACAAAAAAAGGAAGTCTCGCGAATCCTCGAAGTTACACTACAAAGTATTCTCTCTGACAAATACAATCCAAGAAAAGGTTTTATCTGGAGAAACAACACCTGCATCCATGTCCCCTATTTCCAGTTAGAGGAAGAAAGGGTGTGGGGAGCAACAGCGATGATTTTGTCAGAACTCGTTGATCTGCTTGGAGGTCTCGTACCAGATCCTTTGGATCAGAATGTTCACAACGCTAATATATGACTCGAAACCATCAGTCCTTTAACCCGGTTAATGACGTGTCACGCGTACGCGATAATCAAGTTACATTTTGAGTAGCGCACACAAACAATACTGTGGAGACCACTGAGTTGTGACAAAAAAAAAATCGAAATCTCGCAAACAGAGACCGTTACTCGACGCTGTGGACAACAGCGAACATGACTATCTTGATACAGCCAGTAACGAAACAGCGATCGCACTTCATGAAGCTGCGGAGAGTCGATATCTGAATTACGCGCTCTCTGTCATTACCTCTCGTGCGTTACCAGATGTACGAGATGGACTTAAACCAGTTCAACGTCGGATTCTCTATACAATGTGGAGACAGAAACTGACATCCGATGCCAAACCCCGTAAATGTGCAAAAGTCGTCGGTGATGTCATGGGTAGTTATCACCCACACGGAGACTCCGCGATCTACGACACCCTTGTGCGTATGGCCCAACCATTCGCACTGCGATATCCCTTGATTCAAGGTATTGGCAACTTTGGCTCCCTTGACGGAGACAGCGCAGCCGCTATGAGATATACGGAATGTCGACTCGACAATCCAAGCACCGATTTGCTTTCTGAACTTGATCGTGACACCGTAGCCTTCCGTCCAAATTACGACGGCTCAAAACAAGAACCTGCTGTCTTGCCTTCCCGTATTCCGAATCTTTTAATTAATGGCGCAACTGGAATAGCGGTCGGCATGGCAACAAACATACCCCCACATCATCTCGGAGAGGTGTGTACTGCTCTTTTAAAACTTTTGGATAATCCAGAACTCTCTAGTTCTAGGTTATGCAGGTACATCAAAGGACCCGACTTTCCCACCGGCGGCCAAATTTTAAATACCTCAGGAGAATTGAAAGAAATTTATGAGACAGGAAGTGGAACCATACGCTTGAGAGCCACGTGGGAAAAAGGTCCAATGTTTCGAAACACCAAAACAATATTTATTACATCTGTGCCCTATGCAACAAATAAAGGGCAGTTGATTGAACAAATCGCAGAAATCATTCTTGCAAAAAAGTTACCACCTTTGCTTGATGTTACAGACCAATCAACGGAAAAGGTTCGAATCGCACTTGAACTAAAAAGTGAATCAGACGACCGGCTGGTTATGGCTTATTTGTTTAAACATACCCCGCTACAGACAAATTTTTCCGTCAATCTGACCTGCCTTGTTCCAACAGGGCAATCGGAGGTGTCTCGTCCAGAGCGACTCAAACTGCATGAAACACTTAGGTACTTTCTGCAGTTTCGCCTCGACGTCGTTACAAGAAGATTGGAACACGAACTTGAAACATTGAAGAAACGAATCCATGTTCTTGAAGGTTTTGTGCGAGTTTTTGACGCTCTTGATTCCATAATCAAGTTGATTCGTCGCTCTGACGGCAAAACGGATGCAGCCGAACAGATCATGAGAAAGTTTCCGCTTGATCCGAACCAGACGGACGCCATCTTGGAACTGAAGATTTACAGGCTGGCAAGATTAGAAATTTTAGTTGTACGAGAAGAGTTGGAATCAAAAAGGAAGCGTGCCCGACAAATCAAACGCCTTCTTAACAACGAAAACTCCCGTTGGAAGATCGTAGGGGAGGAAATCAAAGCCATCCAAAAGGAATATGGAAACTCAAAAACTAATCCACGCCGAACAATAATCGAAACCGTGAAAGACGATGTTGAATACAGTGACGACGACTTTATTGTTGATGAAGACTGTGTCGTTTTAATTTCACGAGATGGGTGGATCAAGCGGCAAAAGGAGGTTCGGGATATTTCGAATACGCGTTTGCGCGAAGGAGATGAGCTTCTCGAGACAGTGGTAGGAAGTACTCGGTCTACCTGTGTTTTCTTCAGTAATCTTGGAACAGCGTATAGCTGTCGACTGGTTGACGTCCCAGCCTCAACAGGACACGGAGAACCGATACAAAAACTCTTTAGACTTAAAGACGGAGAACATATTACAACCGCCACAAGTCTTGACCCACGTGTAACAAGTGGAATTCATTCTAAGAGAAAACATTTTCAACCGGCAACCCATGCCATCACCATTAGCAGTGATGGATTCGGGCTCCGATTCAGCCTCGAACCATTTGTTGAACCGAGCACCAAAATGGGCCGCCGTTACGCGAAGCCCTCAAAAGGTGCAGAACTCGTCGACGTGAAAGTTCTTAAAGACGTCAACGCCGTCGTTATCGTGGCCACAAAAAAGGCTCGAGCGTTGCTGTGTAAAGCCCGTGATATTAATTTTCTGGCAGGTCCAGGAAAAGGTGTCATGTTAATAAAACTGAAGAAGGAGGTTGATGCTGTGCTAGGCTTCACCGTCTCGACAAGTGACAGAGAATTCTTAACCGTTCAAACGAATCGTGGGGCCACCCAAAACATCAGTACTGCCAAATATGGCGTCACGGCAAGAGGAGGAAAAGGACGAGAACTCCTACAACGTGGAGAATTCACGCAAATTGTACAAGGACCCATCGAAATAACATCTCTGACGGAATAAGCGATTTCTAAGAAAAAATCTTAAACCTTAAAACCTGCAGCTTCGAGAGCGTTTCGAATTTCTTTTAGTTCTTGAACGAACTGAGGCGCGTCAGTATTCTCTGTCGTCAGTTTTCGTTGCAATCCGTGCATCCGAAATCTAATCGCTTCCATATGAAAAGATTCCACTGCGCGTATTAATTCGTCACAATCGCCCGCAACATCAGCGTGACAGGTTTTCTCTTGCACACGATTTTGAAATTTTCGCAGAAGCTCAAGAGCCGAAAGTTGCATGTCTTTATCCACAGCCCACCATGCTACACTGAATCACTGTGAATATGTTGATGCCTCCCCAGCAACATTCAAAAAACGGATAACTTTTATCAAATAGAGAAGATGGCACGGTCATATACAGCGAAAGACATCACCGTTTTAGAAGGATTAGAGCCGGTTAGAAAACGTCCGGCAATGTACATTGGCGGCGTTGGATCACCAGGACTCCATCATTTAGTTTGGGAAATTCTCGACAATGCCGTAGACGAAGCCATGAATGGCTTCGCAGAAAATATCCATGTGAAGCTTGAAAAAAATGGGAAGGCGATTACGATTTCTGATGATGGCCGCGGGGTCCCCATCGATAAACATTCTAAAACTAGAAAAAGTGCCCTCGAAGTAATTTTTACAACACTGCATGCAGGGGGAAAATTTGAGCATAGGACATATCGGACAGCTGGAGGTCTGCACGGCGTCGGCGCAAGCGTAGTAAACGCATTGTCAAAAGAACTTGTCGCCACCTCAAAGAGAGATGGAGTACAGTGGCAACAACAGTTCAAACACGGCAAACCAACGACAACTCTTAAAAAGATAGGTCGGGCGCGTGGCACTGGAACAACTGTTTCGTTTCAAGCCGATCCAAAAATATTTCCCAAAACAGAGTTCGATCCAGAACTTATAAAAGAACGCTTAGAAATAATAAGCTATCTCCATAAAGGCCTCAGTATTACCTTTGAAGATACAACTCAGAAGAAAAAACATACATTTCAACATTTTAAAGGCATCTCTGAGTACTTAATTCATATAGTTTCGACGCGCGGTGCATCCTCTGTCCACGAAACTTTATTTGCAGTCGACAAACATCATGAGGAAACGGATTCCCGAGTCAATCTTGTACTTCAGTGGACAGAAGCAACAGACGAACATCTTAGAAGTTATGTTAATGGTGTTCCAACTGGATCTGGTGGAACCCACGAAAACGGCTTCAGATCAGGCTTAATTAAAGCAGTAAGGAACTTTATCGACACACACAAATTAAGTCCAAAAGGAATCAATATATCAGCGGATGATATTCGAGAGGGGCTAACTGCCGTAATAAGTATTTTCGTGCCAGATCCTCAATTTCAGGGTCAAACCAAGGATCGTCTTAACAATGCCGAAGTTTCGCAAATAGTTGATTCCATCTTACGACCTGCCTTGGAACATTGGTTGAATCACAATATTACTATAGCCAACGCCGTAATAGGACGTGTCATTATGGCAGCTAGAGCCAGGGAGGCAAGCCGCACCGCACAACAGACGATCACTAGAAAAAACATAGCGAATAATCGTCTCAACTTACCGGGAAAATTAAGTGATTGCACCTCTACAGCTGCTACAGATCGCGAATTATTTATAGTAGAAGGAGACTCGGCGGGAGGGTCGGCAAAACAAGCAAGAGATCGCCGTGTTCAAGCGATCCTTCCCCTGAGAGGCAAAGTCCTAAATACCGAAAGCACCTCTTCGTCTAAGGTTCTTGAAAACAAAGAGCTCTCTGACGTTGTCACCGCTTTAGGCTGTGGTTTTGGAAAATCCTTTGATATTACAAAACTTCGGTACGACAAAATTATTATCCTTGCGGACGCTGACTCGGATGGTAATCACATAGCAACACTTCTTTTGACATTCTTTTTCCGTCATCTCTCAACGTTGATAAAACATGGTCGTATTTTTCTTGCACAACCTCCACTTTACCGAATTGATCTCGGTAGAGATACGTATTGGGCAATTGATGACGACAGCCGCGATACAATTCTCGAGAAAGCTAAATCAAATACTCGTAATGGAAATGCAGAAGTAACTCGATTTAAAGGTTTGGGTGAAATGATGCCAAAAGTATTATGGGACACCACGTTAAATCCAAAAACACGGAGATTGATAAAAGTCGAAATAAACGATCAAATCTTGACCGACCGAATCATGAATGAATTAATGGGAAAAGACGCCTCTGCGCGGTTTAATTTCATCATGGCGAAGGCGGAGCAAGCAGAAAGTCTTGATATTTAGTTTAGGAACTGACAATTCAAATATCCCACTTAACTAACTTCGCTGATAACATTATCCCCTTTTTAGCTCATGGCAGACTCATTCGATTTTTATCCACGCACTCGGCTGATTTACGGTTCCGGCACTATCGAACGGCTCGGCCAGTTCTGTAAAGAGCTACACATTGAGAAACCACTCCTAGTGGCCGACCCTGGATTAAGAGAAGCAGGTCATGTCGACAGAATTATGCGTTTACTCAGCGACTCAGGCCTCAAACCCGTGCCATTTCATAATTTCGACATCAATCCAACTACAACCATGGTCGAATCTGGTCGTACATTTTCTGAGACAAAAGATATCGATTCCATTATTGGATTAGGCGGCGGAAGTTCCCTAGATTGCGCGAAGGGAATTAATTTTTTGTTAACTAACGGAGGAACAATCTCGGATTATCAAGGTTACGGTAAAGCCTCAAAACCCATGCTTCCTATGATCGCTGTACCGACTACCGCGGGAACGGGATCGGAGGCCCAAAGCTACGCAGTAATTGCCGATGCTAATACCCGCCTTAAAATGGCGTGCGGGGATCCGAAAGCAGCATTCCGATTGGCTATCCTTGATCCAGAGCTTACGTTATCTCAACCGATCTCAACAACGGCCGCCGCTGGATTCGACGCCATAGCGCATGCAATTGAAACCGCGGTAACAACCCGTCGATCAGATATTTCCGTGATGTTTTCACACAAAGCCTACCGCTTATTAAACGAAAATATTGAACATGTCTTGAAAACTCCTAATAATCTTGAAGCTCGCGGTGCGATGCATTTGGGAGCCTTTTATGCAGGCTTGGCAATTGAACTGTCTATGCTTGGTGCGGCACATGCCTGCGCTAACCCACTTACAGCTCATTACGACCTTACGCACGGCGTAGCCCTTTCTATATTACTACCTCATATCGTGCGATGGAATGCTTCTAATAACCAGATTCTGTATAGTGAATTAATGGAATCAACTATGGTTGACGACGACCATACAAGTGGAGAGGTGCTAGCTAGTCGTTTAGAACAAATTGGTAAGGCTTGCAATTTCCCGACAAAACTGAGAGATACAGGCGTTCAAGATCAGGATTTGGCAACTCTGGCCGAACAAGCTGGACGGCAATGGACGGCTTCATTCAATCCGATTCCATTTGAAGGTCCCGAGGCAATGGAGATTTACCGATGCGCATATTAAACACCGTGGCGTTTCTGTTATTCCTGATGATTGGACTAACCAACAACAGTTTTTCCCAGCAATCCACATCATCTGGTGACGGCTGGTCGCAGTTTCGTGCCAATCCAGAACTTAGCGGTGTATCAAAAAGTATAATTCCCGACGAATTAAATCTACTTTGGACTCTAGATGCCGGTGAATCCATCGATTCTTCTGCCGCGATCGCCGATGGGACCGTATTTGTCGGCACCTACAGTGGCGAATTACTGGCCGTCGATCTTGCAACAGGCGAAGTGAAATGGACGTACGTGGCAAGTTCAGAAATGGGTATCGGAGAGTCTTCGGCTGCTGTCAGTAATGGTTTAGTCTATATTGGCGATTTGGCAGGAGTACTTCATGCAGTCGAAGTAGCGACTGGAGAAGCCGCTTGGACGTTTGAAACACAAGGCGAAATAAAGTCGTCAGCTGTTGTTATTGAAAATACAGTTCTAATCGGTTCCTACGATGGACACCTTTACGGGTTGTCAACTGTAACAGGCGAGCTTCTTTGGAAACACGAAACTCTCAATTACGTTCACGCCACTCCTGCTGTTGTTGATGGAATTGCCTATTTTGGTGGATGTGATGAAATGTTTCGTGGTGTTCGTGTATCGGACGGAAAAGAGGTTTTCAGCGTTCCTGCAGGCGCATACACAGCAGCGTCTCCTACAACAAGTGGCGACCGGGCCTATTTTGGCACATTCAACAATGAAGTCATCGGAATTGATCTTTCGTCCCAAGAGATGCTTTGGCGCTACGAACATCCAAAGCGTCACTTTCCTTTTTATTCATCTGCCTTAAGTGCCGGGGGAAAGATTGTAATCGGAGGCCGTGATCGCATGGTACATGCCATAGACGAAACCACCGGCGCTTCTCTCTGGACATACATGACAAGAGCACGGGTTGATTCCTCACCAGCGGCTGCAGGCAATCGTGTTTATATTGGATCAGGAGATGGCAGGCTTTATGTTCTAGACTTGGAAACTGGCGAAAAATTGTGGGAGTTTGACACTGGAGCTCCATTAAATGCTTCACCAGCTATTGCTGACGGTAAAATTGTTATCGGATCACAAGATGGAGTGTTGTACTGCTTTGGCTAACATGATGTGGCGTTTGTGCTGAAGCCGTGTATAGTTGAATCTATGAGCAACAATGAACGTTTAATGGATAGAGAAGACACCGAGATAGGAAGCTATTTTGTCGCGAACTATCCACCGTTCTCCGTTTGGTCACAGGATGCCGTAACATCTGCGGCGGAATCGGCTTTAAAAAGTGAACCTAGTGACGTCCCGCTAGGAATGTACTTACACATCCCGTTCTGTCGAAAACGTTGCCACTTCTGTTATTTTCGCGTTTACACTGAAAAAAATGCTAGCGAAGTGCAAGGTTATATCGATTTGCTTGCACGTGAGTGGGAGCTGTACGCCCAGCAACCAAACATTAAGGGACGGCCCATTGACTTTATATATTTTGGTGGAGGCACACCTTCCTTCTTGTCTGTCCGCCAATTAAAGAGCCTGACAACTGCTCTTCAAGTTGTTACACCATGGGATAACGCACAGGAAATTACATTTGAATGCGAACCAGGAACTCTCACAGAGCCAAAACTGGCTGCTATTCGAGAACTTGGTGTGACCCGATTAAGTCTGGGAATCGAAAACTTTAACGACGTAATTCTTGAAGCGAATGGACGAGCACATCGTTCTAACGAAGTTTTTCGTGCATACAATTATGCACAATCCATAGAGTTCCCACAGATAAACATCGACCTAATCGCTGGCATGCTAGGTGAATCACACTCTAACTGGAAATCATGCATCGAGAAAACCATAGAATTATCTCCGGATAGCATCACGATTTATCAAATGGAACTTCCTTTTAATACAACTATCAGTGGTGACATCTTAAAGGGGGCCGGAGAGTTTTCTGACACTGTTGCACCTTGGTCTACCAAACGGCAGTGGGTCGCTGAAGCATTCGACACTCTTGAACGTGCAGGTTATACCGTAGGCAGTGCCTATACAGCAGTTAAGAATCCTGAAAAAACAAAATTTATATATAGAGATAGACTCTGGCAGGGCGCTGATTTGATCGGCTTAGGTGTAGCATCTTTCGGTCATATCAACGGAGTACACGTACAGAATCTTGACTCATGGAAAACTTATTCTGAAGCAGTTCAATCGTCTCAGCTTCCCCTTAACCGAGCTTACCGCCCTACCTCCGAAGAACGATTCATCCGAGAATTAGTGCTGCAACTGAAACTTGGCACGATTAGGCCCGAATACTTTCAATCTAAATATGGTGTGGACATAAACACTCGATTTAAACCAGTTTGGTCATCATTAAAAGATGACGGATACTTAACACGCGAAGACACTGATGTTGTAACTTTGTCACGGGAGGGCTTGCTCAGAGTCGACGGGCTCCTACCACGATTCTTTCTTCCAGAACACGGAAATATTCGGTATACCTAAAATGGCCAACTCCCGGACGACTCTTGGTAAATCGAACTCCAAGAAAAAAAACATTCCAAACGACCGAATTTCCAAAGGGACTAAATCGGCAAGCGTGTTGTACCCCCTTGACCTGGTCTATAGCCGTGCAGGAGTGTCGATGCCAAAGGTTAAAGTCGTCTCACCAAACAAGATTCCGCTTCCGTACCGCTCGTTGCTAGTTCACGACAACGACATGACGTTAACTCTTGAGAAACACTATGGAGGACATATCGTACTTCGACCATTGTCAACGTTTTGGACAGGCAAGTCATATTTTCGACGTGTGTTGTTAGTACAAAAAGAGTCCGGTCAACCAGTAGAAATGGGAGCAATTAGAATCCGCCTTGATGCCTTTAACAAACACTTGAAGGAACAAATTCTCGGAAATCAGATTCCTCTGGGTCATATTTTACGAGATGGACGTTTTGACTACGTAAGTCGCCCAAAAGCTTTCCTTGCAATCACACCAAATCAAGAAATGATGGGAGTCTTTTGGATGCGAAAAACAAATACCCTTTATGGTCGTCGGACAGAAATTGTTCGCAACAATACCAAAATCGGTGACATCGTTGAAGTGCTGCCAATGGTGCTTAGGTAGTGATGAATCGAAAATCATATGAAGCAATAGTTATTGGTGGCGGACCTGCAGGTTCAACTGCTGCGACAGTCTTAACGCAGCACGGACGAAAGGTTCTTTTGCTGGAACGTGAGACTTTCCCACGGTACCACGTCGGTGAATCTTTAATGCCTTATACGTGGTTTACATTTGAACGACTTGGCGTTCTTGACTGGTTTAACAAAAATGCCTGCCCTAAAAAGCACTCCGTACAATTTGTTTCTACGAATGGTCAAGTTTCACAACCTTTCTATTTTTTTGAAACAATCAAACATAAGTGCGCAACAACCTGGCAAGTAGACAGAAGCGCATTCGATCACATGTTGCTTGAGAATGCTGCTGCTAAGGGTGCCAATGTTTCCCAAGGCGTCTCCGTTAGAGACTTAATTACAGACGGTGATCGGGTAGTAGGAGTCAAAGCCGACCTTAAGGACGGCGGCACACAAGATTTTTTTGCCGATGCCATCATCGATGCCTCAGGACGCGACACCTTGTTCGCGTCGAAACTAGGATTGAAGAAGCGCGATCCGGAACTAAAAAAAATTGCTATTTTTACCTACTTTCAAGGAGCAAAAAGAGACCCGGGATTAGATGAAGGTGCTACTACAGTAGCTTATATTCCAGAAAAAGGTTGGTTCTGGTATATACCGCTCTCACAGGACAGGGTTAGTATAGGAGTTGTCGCAGAACCACAGTACCTTTATCGAGAAACACGTGATCCTGAAGAAATTTTTTGCCGTGAAGCAAACGCCTGCGCTTGGATTAAAAACCACCTTGAAGGTGGAAAGTATCTTGGTCCAATGCGAGTAACCGGTGAGTTCAGTTATCGTGCAGCAGAAGTTGGGGGCAACGGTTTCTGCCTAGCGGGCGACGCATTCTCATTTCTTGATCCTGTATTCTCAACTGGCGTCTTTTTAGCACTCAAGAGCGGCGAAATGGCTGCCGATGCCGTACATAAAGGTCTCAACGATGGCACTATCACAGCATCGACTTTTTCGAGCTATCGCCAAGAAATGACATCCGCTCTCGACCAGTTTCGCCAACTTGTTTTGTCATTTTACGATCAAACCTTTAATTTTCGTGATTTCGTCCAGACTTACCCACATTTACATTCCAAACTTGTTGATGCCCTTGTAGGAAACGTCTTTTCTGATCTCGGAGAATTATTTGACGCTCTCGGCGATTTTTCTAAACAAAATGCCGAAAAACATAAACAACCGGTAGGCTAGCACTTTTTTTGAGAGCCTTTAAACGATTTCTGATGTCACAGCTTCGCCATCATCCTGTCGTAAGTAAATATCGCATGCTGCGACGAGTTCAATTCTATGAGACCGACACGGCTGGGCTTGTTCATTTCAGTTGGTTTTTTCGGTATATGGAAGAAGCGGAGCACGCACTTTGGCGTTCAGCTGGATTGAGCATAGCTCCCGCGGACGCAGCAATAGGATTCCCAAGAGTAGCGGCATCATTTGACTTTCATAACCCACTGAAATTTGAGGACGAATTTGAGGTAAATCTCTCCATTACAGATATTTCCAAAAAGATTATTAACTATCAGGTTCGTATAATAAAAAATGAACTGCCAATTGCCAGTGGAAAATTAACGGTCGCTTGCGTTACGAAACAGCCCGGAAAACCAATGAAAGCTGTTAATATTCCAAAGGAAATTGCTGAGCATTTTGAAGTAGCCGAAACTCCGAACACTGACCAATAAGATTATGGCAGATGCCACAAACATTCCCGCAATAGAGAAAAGCACTCGCGAAACTCTTGTTAGACATCAAACTAAACGACTAAACGAATTACTCAAATTTGTTAAAGACAACAACGTCTTTTATTCGAACAAATTCTCACAAGTGAAAATAGACTCAACTGAATTAAATTTATTTCAAAGGCTTGCGACCTTACCTTTAACGACTAAAGACGAACTCATTCTCGATCAAGAATCTACTCCCCCTTGGGGAACCGCACTCAGTGAACCACTTGAACAATTCACTCGATATAGTCAAACATCTTCAACAACCGGACGCCCACTAAAGTGGCTGGATACTTCTGAAGGCTGGCAGTGGATGCTTGATTGCTGGAAAGCTGTGTACCGCGCAGCTAGGGTTAAGTCTGAAGATCGGATATTTTTTCCTTTTTCCTTTGGACCATTTCTTGGCTTTTGGACCGCTTTTGAAGCGGGAATACAGATTGGGGCTCACTGTATACCTGCTGGGGGTATGACAAGTCAGACCCGGCTTACACTGATCAAGAATATTAGGCCGACTGTTATTTGCTGCACACCAACCTACGCACTTCGCCTTCTTGAAGTAGCCCGCGAAGATCGTGATATCAAACATTTTGACGTAACCAAATCCGTACAGTCACTTATCGTAGCCGGTGAACCTGGCGGAAGCATCACGTCTACTCGTACCAGAATCGAAGAAGGCTGGAATGCTCGCGTTATCGATCATCATGGCATGACGGAAGTGGGTCCCATTAGTTTTGAATGCTGGGAAAATCCTGGAAATCTTCATCTCAACGAATGCGAGTTTATCTGTGAAATTTTAGACCCAAAGACTCTTAAACCTGTTTCGACAGGCACCCAAGGAGAACTTGTCATTACCAATCTTGGCCGGAAGGCAAGCCCATTGATTCGATATCGGTCAGGAGACCTTGTAATTGCAAGTGCGGACAACTGTCCTTGTGGCCGCACGTTGACATTACTCAAAGGTGGAATACGTTCCAGAATTGACGACATGGTTTACGTCAATGGGGTTAATATTTATCCAGCTGCAGTTGAATCGGTGCTTCGCGCAGTTGACGAAATCGTCGAATATCGAGCGACTGTAAATACACGGGGAACTCTTCGGGTGTTGAGCGTCGAGATTGAATTGGATGAAACAACAGAAAATACAGAAAGTGTCATGCAACGGACAAAAGTTGATTTTCAAAATTCTCTTGGGTTAAAAGTTCCTGTTACGATCGTGCCTGCAGGCGCTTTGCCCCGTTATGAAATGAAAGCTAGGCGTTTTGTCGTAGTACCATAGACGCACCATGAAAACTTGACTCATCAATATGCAAGAATTTCCAAGCCATGGCACATATGATTAGTGAAAACAAAATGGAGAATCATAAAAATCATGAACCGCTCTAAACGTATTATTACAACAACCGGGCTCCTTGCTCTCGTGGTTTCTCTTCATGTGTCCTGTGGTGGCAATGTAGACGAGTCCGGTGAATCTCGTCCTTCTCGTGTTTTTCTCAGTACAGGCACCGCTCCTCCCGGGGGGGCCTTCTTCGTAGTCGGCAGCGCTTTGTCAGAAGTTATAAATGAATTTGGTGGCGAATATGGCTTTAGCGTAACCGCAGAAGCGACCAGTGGTTCGCAGGAAAATATTCGACGGCTAATTAGCGGTGAACTCGACTTTGCGCTGTCAAATGCCGCAATAACCTATTTTGCTGTCCGTGGTGAATCAGGCTGGGACCGCCCCTTTCCAGTAAGGACAATTATGACCCTTGCACCAAACGTCGCGCTATTCGTAACCCCTGCGGACAGTGGGGTTCAGACTCTAACCGAGTTAAGAGACAAGAGAGTGACGGTCGGACCGGCGGGCGCAGGTTTTGAATACTTTGTAGGACCATTATTAAATGCACATGGCCTCACCTACGACGACTTCAGCCCTTTGAATGCGACTCAACAGGGGGCTGTCGACATGATCACTGATGGTTCTGCAGACGCCGCATTTTTGGGCGGCGCCGTGCCGACCGCATCTATCACCCAAGCAGCAGCTTCCATGGAAATTTCCTTTCTTCCGTATGGTGAAAGTGAAAAAGAACAATTAACTAATGAGTTTGTGTTTTTTAGGAACGCCACAATTCCGGCGGAGACTTATCGTGGCCAAAGCGAAGCCTTTGAAGGTCTTGACGTCGGTTCAATGCACTTTATTGCGGCAGAAAACGCTGACGAAGAACTTGTCTATCAAGTAACAAGAATCCTCTACGAAAATCGTGAGAGAGTCGTCGAGAAGCACGCCGCAGGACGGGCTATTAATCCAAACAACGTCATCCGTGATACAGGCACTGAGTTCCATCCTGGTGCTATCCGCTTCTACCGTGAAATAGGAATTTGGCCCTAGTGACAGACGAAACTTTAACTAGACAGGCTTGGTTCGGAAAAACTATCCCGAGCATCGCAGGGATTTCGCTCTGTATTTTTACACTGATCGAGGTAAATTATCCGCTTCTCGCGCCGCAAAGTCGTCTAGCAATATTCACACTATTGGGACTGTCTCTGTGCTTTTGGCACATCCCGATACATCCAAAAGTAAAAGGCCGCCGCCTCTGGTCTATGCTCGACGGTGTCCTGGCACTTCTTGCGATCATCTGTTGCGGATATATCGTTATTCAAACAGATCCATTGTTCGAACAGTTCTGGATTGACGGACAGTCACTTGGAAATCGCGCCGGTTTTGAAACATCTATAGATATATTAATTGGATTTGCTGGTCTCGTAGTCGTTATTGAAGCAGCTCGAAGAACGTTAGGGTGGGCTCTTCCTAGTTTATCTCTTATCTTTTTACTTTACGCCTATTTTGGCTCACTTTTTCCAGACTGGTTATTTCCTCACCGTGGTTATTCGATTTCTAGAATTATTGGACAAACCTTTCTCCATAGCCAAGGAATCTTTGGTGTGGCGCTGAACGTAATGTTCACGTATGTTTTTTTATTTGTAATTTTTGGCGCCTTTCTTGAAGCAACCGGTGCCACGCGATTCATTATTAATTTCGCGCAAAGGATGTTCGGAAAAAGCCCCGGTGGTCCCGCAAAGGTGGCAGTCCTCAGCAGCGGGCTTATGGGATCACTTTCGGGTAGTGCGGTTGCGAACACAGCCACTACAGGAACTTTCACCATTCCAATGATGAGAAGCGCAGGTTTTAAACCGGTGACGGCAGCTGGAATTCAAGCAGCGGCAAGTTCAGGGGGTGCTCTAATGCCACCTGTCATGGGGGCTGGAGCCTACATGATGCTAGAAATCATTGAACCGGCCGTTACCTATCTTGAAATTATCAGAGCAGCACTAATTCCAGCAATTTTGTACTATCTGTCACTCTTACTGATCGTGCACTTCCACGCACGTCGTGTTGCCAGCACGACACAGGAAATTGATATTTCGGAACACTCCGACGACCCCACAACCCAAAATAACCGCTTTGAAGGCATAGTTTTTGTAGCGGCCCTGGGAAGTCTCATGTTATTTCTTGTAATGGGTTATACGGCCTTTCGCGCTGTCACCTTATCATTAGCTACTATTGTCATAGTTAGCAGTTTTCATCCAACGACTAGACTGGAAATAGGCAAGACGATACGGGGACTTATCAAAGCATCCCGTGATGTCATACCTCTTGTGTCTGCAGCTGCCTGCGTTGGTATTATTATCGGAATTGTTACCCTTACAGGGATCGGCACGCGTCTCCCAGCAACGATTATTCCCCTCGCAGAACAAAGCCTGTTTCTCGCACTGCTATTAATTATGATTTCGTCAATTATTTTGGGCATGGGCCTTCCGTCGGCAGTCTGCTACCTCCTGATGGCGACACTGATTGGTCCAGTGCTTGGAAATCTCGGAGTCATTCCTCTTGCTGCGCATCTGTTTATTTTCTATTTCGGCATGATGTCTATGGTGACTCCACCCGTAGCACTTGCCGCCTACGCAGCCTCATCCATTGCAAACACAAGTATCATGCCAACAGCGTTTGCATCATTCAGATTCGCTCTCGTTGGATTTACCTTGCCTTATATGTTCGTCTACCGCCCTGAACTCCTTCTGCTTTCAAGTTCCGGGGAACCGGCTAGCTTCCTAAACCTGCTAATGCCAATTACAATCGCCACACTAGGGGTTACCTGCTTTGCAGCAGGAATTGCGGGACAACTCAGGAACCCACTTTATCTTTGGCTAAGAATGACTGTTTTTGTCGCAGCTGGATTACTTCTGGTTCCCGGCCCCAGCGTTATGCTCGGTGACTTACCACTACCACTTTTTGATATTTTCGGTGTTGGTGTTTTTGGTGTCGTCTGGGTGCTCAATAAGAAATAAAATCGTTTTTAAATGCAAGTATTCAAACCCGCACTTGGCCCATCAATTCATGCTTATTGTCATCACAAGCAGCATCTCTTTAACAGACAAATCAATCACGTAAGCAAGAGAAGACATCGATCAACTAAATCTAAAAACCAAAACCTAACTTTATTCTTTCGAAAAGGCTCATAACTTCATGAAGATTCAATCAGTTAACGCTTTGGAAATGCTGGATTCTCGAGGTAATCCGACAGTATCCGCAGATATTCAACTTGACAATGGAATCACCACAACGGCATTAGTGCCATCAGGTGCGTCAACAGGAGAACGAGAAGCTACAGAATTACGAGATGGTGACAATACTCGTTACCGTGGAAAAGGAGTTCAACAAGCCGTCCACAATATCAAAACAGAAATCAATGATGCCCTAGTAAATTTTGATGTTACAGATCAAGAGGGTTTGGACAAGCTTTTGATTGAGTTAGATGGTACGCCAAATAAATCTCGATTAGGTGCAAACGCAATCTTAGGGGTCTCTATGGCAGCAGCACGAGCAGGTGCTTTAGTTAATAATGTCCCCTTGTATCGGTATTTAGGAGGAGACCGCACCAATATCCTTCCGGTCCCGTGCCTAAACGTGATAAATGGTGGACAACATGCGGACAATACCATCGATTTTCAGGAGTTTCAGATTGCTCCACACAATGCTCCTTCCTTTTCTGAAGCAATCCGTATGGCAGTAGAAACGTTTCATGCTCTCAAGGAACTACTCAAGGAAAAAGGAAAAACAACTGGCGTTGGTGATGAGGGGGGATTCGCACCTGACCTTGGTAAAAATAAAGACGCAATTGACTTCATTTTACAAGCTATTGAAAAAGCCGGCTATCGACCAGAAAAAGACTTCGCACTCTGTTTAGATCCAGCGACTAGTGAAATGTGGCACGACTCTCATTACGTATATTTCAAATCCGACCATGCCACGAAGACTACAGCTGAAATGATTGACCTATGGAAATCTTGGGTGGATACATATCCGATTATATTGATTGAGGATCCTTTAGCTGAAAACGATTGGGACGGCTGGGCTGATCTCACGGAAGAACTCGGTAGTCGAATTGAACTGGTCGGAGATGATATTTTTTGTACCAACCCAAAAATTCTGCAGGATGCCATCGACCGAAAGATCGGAAACTCAATTCTTGTGAAACTAAATCAAATAGGGACTGTTTCAGAAACCTTATCAACTGTCGCATTAGCCCAGAAACATGGGTACGGAGCGTACGTGTCTCACCGTTCCGGCGAGACCGAAGATACTTTTATCGCTGACCTTGCTGTAGCAACAGGATGCGGACACATCAAGACTGGTTCCGGATGCCGTGGCGAACGAATTAGTAAATTTAACAGACTACTTCGAATAGAAGCAGACCTTGGTAACACCGCTCAGTACGCAGGACTCTCGGGATTTAACCAATCGCACATTTCTGGCTAGCGCGACCTGCCATCAAGACGGTGCCCGTCTTACTCGGAATCACCACTGGGCGGCTGCACTAAATTACGCATCGGTAAAATATCTGGCGACAGTAGATTGACTCGGGCGGGGAGTCAAAAGGGAAACTATAACCATAAGTCCTGCCGAAACAAGAGTCATCGGCACGACGGGCATAAAACCTAACACCGCCGTTCCTCCGGGAGTGCGAGTAATAATGTCAAGAGATCCCACACTGAAAAAAGTGATGCTCATCCCTGGTGCTGGAGCCGAAACAGTGGCCTGAAATATTGCAACTGCCATAACAGAAACGGCCGTCCATAGCGTTACCGCTAGTGCACCCCACTTTGTGCTTCGACGCCAAAACAACGCGGCTATCAATAACGGAAACAGTGACGAATAACCTGAAAATGCGTACTGGACAGCCAATCCAAATATACCTGGTGGAGCACGAAGAGCAATCAAGTAAGCAATCGCCGCAATAATTACTACAAAAAGTCTCCCTGTTTGAACTTGCGCACGAGCACCAAACCTTCTCTTGCCGCCATAAAAAGCGAACACATCTTCTGTAAACATCG
>CAYFFV010000006.1:0-108668 GCA_964342695.1 uncultured Vicinamibacteraceae bacterium | reverse complement strand
CAGGAGCCGGCTCCGGCGCCGGTGGCGGCGGCGGTGGCGGCTCAGGTGGTGGGTTGCTAGAACAAGCTGCAGCCCCGAACCCTAGAAGGGCAACCAAACTTACAGCCATTAGAAATCGCCATGGGGATCTCATAACCCTCTCCTGACTCATGAGTTTTATCAAATGTTTCAACCGCTTACAAAAACTAACAACAGTCAAACGGCGGCATGATGAGGTTACACAGTTTTTACGAAACCTGTCAATTATAGTCGTCGTCTAACTGATCCTCACCATTAGATTCCTCAGAACCAAACTCTTCACCAATATCGTCTAAAACCTCATTATCTTCAGATAATTCTTCAAATTCTATTGGAGAAAGACTTGCCACCCTGAGATTCTTTCCACACTCCGGACAACTTAATTCATCACCAATATCGACGTCGAATTCATCGACGTCCATTTCTACTTCACAGGCTTCACAAGTTGCCATTAAAACTTCTCATCAGAGTCCCGAATTATAACGCTTAGACAACAGAGCATCAATGCATGATTTTAGTTCAACAGAGCATCTTTGAAGTTGGTATAAAAGATTTACACATCTCGACGAAAATTTTTATAGAACTTTTACTGACAGTATTTAGTGAAATTCTCTGTATTTTAGTAGCCTTGAGAACTACAAATTTTTGTTCAGAATGACATCTACCCAATAAAATAAATCGCATCTTGCCCTTAAAAACTATTTTAATCGCCACTAAATCAACAGAAACGCTAAAACGTTTTTCTGAAGCATTTCGAAAAGGCGGGCATAAATCCTTTGAAGTGAATAACGAAAAACAATTTCTGGCGGCACTCAACAATCACCCACAAATTTTTGACCTGATTATTTTTGATATTCGTATTGGCAACAAATTTTCGGCGATCGTAAAAAAAATTCAAGAAACAGCGCAGAACTCAACACTTGCTATTTTGAGCGGTTCTGTCAAGAATCCTGACGAGATTAAAACACTGGCCAGTCTCGGAATAACCGATTACGTGAACGAGCACATACCGGAAGAAGAAGTTTTACAATGCTTTAACCCGCTTCTATTTCCCAAGAGTTTCGACCGACGAACCAGTGCTCGAGTCACTTTAAGTATTCCCTGTGCAATAGAAGTGGAAAATGCAATTATTTCAGGACAGGTTTTAAACCTTGGAAAAGGTGGACTCGCATTACGCACAATGGAACCAATCGCAGTCGGCACTAGAATTACCATTGTTTTTCGCCTGCCCAATCAAGATCGTGAGATTAAATCATTAGCCAGAATCGCCTGGAGCAACAGGCAATCTCTGCAAGGACTACAATTTGAAGAGATAAAGACAGGCGACCAAACGGCAATCGATGAATTTATCGACTTTGGCGGTTAACGACTTCTCTGGCCAGCACCAATGAAGTGGCCGAGATAATTTGACACGGATTGAGCAGCGCGATTAGTATTTTAGCCGCAAAAATCATAGGCTTGAAAAACGTAAAAATGGAAAACTTATATTTTCAATTTGTCGTCTAAAAATTATTTACGGGTGGAGTCAAGCTTGTTAGATTTGATCCTGACCCTGCGCTAGTTTTATTTGTAAAGGAGCAACCTCATGATTGAGGTTCAAAACGTCACAAAACGCTATGGGCCAATCACCGCGGTTAACGATGTGAGTTTCCGTGTTGAATCAGGTGAAATACTTGGGTTTCTTGGCCCAAACGGTGCTGGTAAGAGCACAACTATGCGTATTTTAACGGGATGCATCCCGGCGACAGAAGGTAAGGCGGTCGTTGCGGGCTACGACATATTTCAGCAACCTATAGATGCGAAGATCCGAACTGGCTATCTACCCGAAACGCCCCCTCTATACCCGGACATGACAGTCGTTGAATATCTCTACTTCGCGGCTCGTATTAAAGGTGTCAAATCCAAGGATCGCATTGAGAGAATAGAAACCTCACTTTCGCGCACAAACCTAGGCGACATGAGGAACCGTAACTGCGGAAAACTTTCCAAAGGGTACAAACAAAGAGTCGGGCTAGCACAAGCACTTCTACACAATCCAGAAGTCTTGATTCTTGACGAACCAACCGCAGGACTGGATCCAAAACAAATCATTGAAACTAGGCGCCTTATTAAAAACCTAGCAGGAGACCACACCGTTATTCTCAGTACTCACATTTTACCTGAAGTCGCGCAAACCTGTGAACGAGTAGTCATCATTAACAAGGGACAAGTTGTCGCGGTTGATACCCCAGAGAATTTGACAAAGCGGCTTCGCGGTTCAGAAACCATTCATCTGGAAATAGATACCGTATCTGAAAATGTAGAATCTGTAATTCAAGCTTTGGATGGAGTCACTAATGTGTCAATTACGGAATCAAAACATCACACACAATTAGTGGATGTACAAAGCGACCATGGCGCAGATATTCGCCGAGAACTTGCACGAGCTGTTGTATCAAATAAATGGGGATTACTGGAACTAAGTCCCCTGAAAATGAGCCTAGAAGATGTCTTTCTTGAACTCACAACATCAGAAGACACCCGAACCGAGAATACAGGGAAGAATATAAACACCGAAGCAGACACTAAAACAGAGGATCCTAATGGGTAATATTCTTGCGATCGCACAAAAGGAACTCCGCTCCTATTTTGTCTCGCCTATAGCATACGTATTTATCGGTTTCTTCTCGTTTTTGTTTGGTTACTTCTTCTACGCGAGCTTGCTTTTCGTCGTAAGAATTAGCATGCAAGCGGGCATGGGAATGGGGGGACCCCAAACTATCAACATCAACGAGTATCTGATGCGACCACTACTTGGGAACACTTCAGTAATTATGTTGTTGGTACTTCCGATGCTCACAATGCGTGCGTACTCAGAAGAAAAACGTTCTGGTACTATGGAGTTACTTTTATCCTCTGCGATAACAGATCTACAGATTATCCTAGGCAAGTTTATAGGCGCTACAGCACTTTTTACGATTATGTTGGCTGTTACCCTCATTCCCATTGGCATGCTCTTTATATATGGCGAACCAGAATTGGCTCCAATATTGAGCGGCTACTTAGGTCTCTGGCTCATGGGAGGCTCTTTCATTTCCGTCGGCCTGTTAATTTCCAGCATGACAAAAAATCAAATGGTTGCTGGCATGGGCACATTTGGAATCCTGTTATTACTATGGGTAATTAGTTGGATAGGCGATCCATCAAGTAGTTCCATCACAACTCAAATACTTGGCTATCTTTCTATATTGGATCATTTTGACGATTTTTCAAAAGGTGTAATCGACACTAAACACCTCGCATATTACCTAAGTTTTATAATATTTGGGCTCTTCCTTACCACTAAATCCGTGGATAGCGAAAGGTGGAGGGGTTAGCAACGTTATGAGTGCAAAAATTCTCGACATAATAGGCTGGACAGGTATTCTTGTAGTAATAGTCGGCATGGCTTTGCGATTGTTAATGCCAGCATCTATCGATTTGTGGTGGTGGACAATGGTGATCGGTCTTATCATTGTCGCCATTTATGGACTGGGCCAATGGCGTAATGTCGTTGCCTTCTTTAAGAAAAGTCAAACTCAACACGGAGCATTGGCCGCATCCAGCATTTTACTTGTTTTAGCAATTTTAATTGGCGTCAATTATATCCTCGCTCGACAAAACAAACGATGGGACTTAACGGCAGCGCGACAATACTCTCTATCGGACCAAACTATCCAGCTTCTTGAATCACTAGAATCTCCCATTCGCATTATGGTGTTTGCACAAGAGACCACCTTTCAACCTTTTCGCGACAGTCTGGCCGAGTACGAATACACATCAGATTATGTAACGCTTGAATATATCGACGTCGACAGAAATCCTGGGCTCGCCAGGCAGTACGACGTGCAGTCCTATGGCACCGTTGTCTTCGACTATAACGAACGCATTGAACGTGTAGTTTCAAACCAAGAACAAGATCTCACGAATGCCCTCATTAAAGCTGTTGAAGGGGAAGAACGGAAGGCATATTTTCTCCAAGGACATGGCGAACGAGATCCCGAGAATACAGACCAAAGGATCGGATACAGCAACGTTGAAGGTGCATTATTGCGCGATAACATTTCTGTCGAGACACTTATTTTAACGCAGGCGGGCCAAGTTCCCTCCGATGCTTCCATCCTAATAATTGCCGGACCTTCAAATGATTTATTGCCTACGGAAATTGGTTTGCTACAGAAGTATCTCTCCAGCGGTGGTAAATTACTGGTTCTTCTAGATCCTCCGGAAGAACCGGACACAACTAATCAAGACAACCTAGTTACGTTTCTTGGTGAATGGGGTGTCGAAATTGGAAACGATATTGTCGTTGACGCAAGTGGAGTCGGCCAACTTTTAGGTACTGACGCGGCCACCCCGGTTGCAGCATCGTATCCACAACACCCAATTACTGATCGATTCGAACTACTTACAGCCTTTCCACTTGCACGATCCATCAAGACGAGTCCATCCGATGAGAGAACTCAAATTGTTGTTGAAACTTCACCTCAAAGCTGGGCTGAAAGCAACCTCGACCTATCCGGCGGTGAAGTCTCAATGGAGGAAGACCTTGGCGATGTTCCTGGTCCAATATCAATTGCCGTGTCAGTCGCGGTAGAAGCCAGTCAAAACATTGCAGAGGATGTTTCCTCGGATGTAACCCAGATCAACGATGAGAACACCGAAGACTCACCCGCAGAAACACGACTTGTAGTTTTTGGAGATTCCGATTTTGCTTCCAATGGTTACCTTGGAATCCAAGGTAACGCTGACCTGCTTTTAAACACTGTAAATTGGCTTGCAGAACAAGAAAATCTCATTTCGATTCGACCACGTGCCCCAGAAGATCGAAGAATCACGCTGACTCAGGAACAACAATTTCGTATTACTATCATTACCTTGTTACTAATTCCTGGTTTTATAGTCGGATCAGGATTTTTCGTTTGGTGGCGGAGACGCTAGGAAATGCGTGGTCTTCGTGTAAACCTTATTCTGCTAGTCATTACTGTAAGCTTAGGAACGTACATTTTCTTTGTAGAGCGTCACCGCGCTCCGGCGTCCGAAACACCTCCAAATGAAAGACTCTTTAGTTTTGAGGCAGAAGAAATTTCTAACTTGCAGATAACAGCAAGCGACAAAAGCATCACTCAGCTACAACAAAACGAAAACGGCGAGTGGTCTATTATTGAACCTGTCCAAGCCGTTGCTGAAGATCCTACAGTGGCCGCTGTAGCAGAAAGTCTGACCGCTCTTGAGGTGCAACGAGTCGTCGAAGAAGGTATCGACACAAAAATCCCTCTAGCTCAATTTGGTCTTGAGGAACCCTCTCTTGACATCGGATTTTCCGTAAACGAAAGCACGACTAGGCACTTACTTGTTGGTGATCAAACACCAACAGGATCTGATTTGTATGCCAAACTTTCTGATGAGAATAGAATTTTCCTTATTTCGTCTCATCTAAACAACACGTTTGATAAAAATACTTTTGCTCTCAGAGACAAAACCGTGCTGAACTTCGAGCGCGAAAACTTGGACAAGATAGAAATAACTTCTGATGATCAATTTGTGCAACTAACCAAAAACAGTAACGACGGATGGCAATTACAAGAACCTTGGAATGCTAATGCAGACGATGCCGCAGTCAACGATCTAATTACTAGTTTAAGCACCGAAAGATTTCAAGCCGTGGTAAATGAAAACGCTGACAACCTGGATCCTTATGGCCTCATTAATCCAAAAATGACAGTGAAATTGACAGCCGGAAGCTCTACAGCGACTCTTGACTTTGGCGAGGACTCTGAGACCGCAGGCCAGTTCACCCGTGATTTATCAAGAAATTTTATATTTACAACAGCTTCCTCTTTCACTAATACTCTGAATAAACAGGCTGTCGAATACCGGAGAAAAAAATTGTTCGGCTTTAGCCCGTTTAGTGTGTCGCGATTAGAAATTGAAAAAGTTGACGAAACATTTGTTTTTGAAAAAAGTGAAGAAGATTCTGAAGAATTCGCTTGGTTGCAAATTATGCCAAGTGAACTTGAGATCGAACAAGCTGAAATGACTCAGCTGCTTAGCAACCTGTCAGCATTAGAAGCATCATCATTCGTTGAAAATAGACTTGATTCTAATCTCAACGATATGAATCTGGTCGCTACTGTACGTGTCCATTACGGTGATCCTGAGAAAAAAGAGGTAGTCTTGTTCTGGAAATCTGAGAATGAAGCATTTGGCATACCTGAAGGACAACCGGGAGCGGCCCGTATCGACGGAAAGGCGTTCGATGAGACAATCGACGCGCTCAGCAAAGAAAACCCTGCAAATTAATCTTTTACTAATTTGTGTAAGTGTTTTCTTTTTTGCAGAAACCACTCGATCACAAGTCACAACTGACAGTCAAATAGAGCAACTCAACAGCACTTTAGACACCCTCTTCAAACAGAAAGAAACTATCTCGTGGGGTATCTACGTTTATTCGTTGGATAAAAATGAAAAACTATACGCACTTCATTCAAACAAACTTTTTGATCCCGCATCAACGATTAAAATAGCAACTCTCGCCGTGGCTGCAGAGAAACTAGGTTGGGACTTCCGTTATGAAACGACACTCTCCGGACAAAAGAGCACTGAACGGAAAATCTTAGTAGGGGATTTAGTTGTAAAAGGCACCGGAGATCCTACAATTGGAAAATCTGAAAATTCTATAGACGATACTTTTTCGAAATGGACTCGTGAACTTTCAAACAAGGGAATCAAACAAATCGATGGAAATATTGTTGGGGATGACCGATTGTTTTCTGATGACATCTGGTCTGGATGGGGACCAGGATGGGCCTGGGACGATTTTGGCTTTGGGTTTGCTTCGCCAACAGGTGCACTCCAGTACAACGAAAACGTAACACCCTTGATCATCACACCGAGCACAAGTATTGGCGAGCTAGCGATACTACAGCTTGACCCATTGAGCGGTCTAACTCTTATTAATCAGCTTGAGACCGTTGATAAGGATCGTGATGAATCCTTTACGCTACGTCGTTTGCCAGGTCCGTCAAACCTTGTTGTCAGAGGTTCTATCCCGCTCGGCTCTCCTGCCGTAATTCGGAAAATAGCCATTGAAAACTCAACACGTTTTTTTGTGACTTCACTTAGATCTAGTTTGATTAACAATGGGATTAATGTCATAGGAAAAGCATTGGAAATTGAGAATCTCTCCGGGAGCCAACTAGCGAAACATCAGCCCTCTACTGAGATTCTCTTGAGACATTACTCAAAAGAGTTGTCAAATATCGCAGTTAAAATGATGAAAGACAGTAGTAACCTGTACGCTGAGTCATTGATGCGAACAATAGGATATTCATCTTCATCAAAAAAAGTTTCCTCGGGCGTCGATATCATAACCGAGACCTTGATTTCGTGGGGTGTAAACAAAAACGACTTTTTAATAGCCGACGGATCAGGCTTATCACCGCTAAACCTCGCCAGCGCTGAAATGCTGGTCGCCATTTTGAAACACATGCATAACGACGTCTCCCATCGAAATTACTTCACACCTTTACTACCTGTGGCAGGAATAGATGGAACTCTTCGCAACAGATTAAGAAAATCATCTGCTACCAACAATGCAATCGCTAAAACCGGTACTAAAAGTAACGTCAGCGCTCTCGTTGGCTACGTAGACACACAAGAAGGAGAACGTTTGGCTTTCGCAATTCTAGCCAACAATTTCACAGCAACTAATAGCGCCATCAACGAAATTATCGATTCCGCAGTTGTTCAGCTTTCAGACTTCAGCAGAAAATAGGGTCACTTTTCCCAGCGTCTTTGAAACCTCTAGCCCGCAAACGACAACTATCACAACGACCACATGGCGTGCCACTATCACTAGGATCATAGCAGCTGTGTGTTAGCCCATAATCTAGATTCATTTCGAGTCCACGGCGGATAATCTCTGCTTTGTTTAGCTTGATTAAGGGAGCGTGCACATTAATCACTCCGCCCTCAACACCAACTTTCGTAGCCAGTCCAGCCAATGTCTGGAATGCTTTAATAAACTCAGGCCTGCAATCTGGATATCCAGAATAATCTAGTGAGTTCACCCCAATAAATAAATCACGTGCCCCCAACACCTCTGCCCAACTAAGTGCCAACGCCAAAAGTACAGTATTACGAGCCGGAACATACGTCGTTGGAATACGCGCAGAATCGAGATCTTGATCTTTTGGAACTGGAGCGTTCGTAGTTAAAGACGAGCCCCCAATAGAAGCTAAATCTACGGATAGTTCAAGGTACTTACTCACATTTAGTGAAGACCGAATGCGCCTGGCCGCTTCTATTTCATTTGCATGGGTTTGTCCGTATTTGATCGTCAAAGTGCAAAGTTCGTAACCTTCAGCTCGAGCAATAGCCGCAGTCGTATATGAATCAAGACCACCACTTAGAAGCACGACTGCCCTTCTAACAGCACTCATTGATTAAACGCCACGAACATGTTCACCCCACACATATTTATGTAGCTGGATTTGTAAACGCACAGGAAGCTGATCCTCCAAAGACCAATTCGTCAGAAGTTTTAGAGGTAGCACGCTGTGAACTGGAGAAAAAAGTACTGACGCGCAACGTTCTTCAAGATGATGTCTCTTGAGAACTTCTTTCGCGAAGTCATAATCGGAACGATCTCGGATTACAAATTTCACCTCATCATGCGCCTTTAGACGATCTAAATTACCCCATAAATTATTCTCAGATTCACCGCTCCCAGGACACTTTACGTCAACAACCTTTATAACTTCGTCTGGCACCTTAGAAATATCGATATGTCCACCGGTTTCCAGCAATACCGTCTTACCGAATTTCAAAAGTGCCCTCATCAACTTATAAACATCGGGCTGAAGCAGCGGTTCTCCTCCAGTAATTTCAACCAAAAGACTCTGATAAGTTTTGACCTTTTTGACAACATTCTCAACTGACAACGCCTGACCCTCATTAAAAGCATAGGGGGTATCGCACCAAGAACACCGCAAATCACATCCAGTAAGGCGCACAAACACACAGGGTAACCCTGTGTAGCTTGATTCTCCTTGGATCGAATGAAATATTTCGTTTACTTTCAGCATCGGGTTGATTTGAAATTATAGTAAACGATATCTCGGAGGCTTATAACATTCCAAAATGTAATTCGACATTAGATTTTGTAGGGCAGAACAATGCATATTAACTTCGCCCCACTTTCTTCACTCCAATACGAGGACACAAATCACTAATGTCACACCTCCCACATAATGGGTAAACCGGCCGGCAAACATTCTGTCCCCACATGACCAAATATAAATTTATTCGCGCCCACCACCGCCGCGGAGATACTCCGTACAACCGTTGCTCTGTCTGCTCGGGTGTGCCTGTGATTACCCAACCCAATCGGTTGGAAATCCGATGCACATGTGTATCAACGCAAATATTCCTGTTGCTCTGATGAGCAATAATTAACGTGAGGTTCGCTGTCTTTCGACCAACACCTGGCAAGGTTAGTAAATCCGACATAGTAGTCGGTACATTTCCACTGAAGTCATCTACAATATGCCTACACGTCTTCTTTATATGCCTTGCTTTATTTCTATAAAAGCTCACTGGAAAGATTAAAGCTTCGATCTTCCTCACACTCAAACGCAACATTTCCTGCGGAGTCGAAGCATTAGCAAAAAGACGTTGCGAAGCGTCAAAAGTAACAGCGTCTTTCGTTTGAGCAGAAAGCATCGTAGCAATCAAAACTTGAAAAGGATTAGATTTTTGATCTTCGGCAATCTTTTCAATTGCCGGTTCATCCATTTTATCGACAACCGCCATTAAACGCCTCATTACGAGGTCTACACCCGGTGAAATATTCAATTTTTCAGATGACCGGCCACCCATAGAGGTATACCTTTACGACAGTACCGGAGTCAGCGGTTCTTCCCCACCAAGAACAGCTATAACATTTGAAACAGCTAATTCAGCCATAGCTGTGCGTGTTTCACGGGTAGCACTGCCCAAGTGCGGCGATAAAACAACATTTTCTAGTGATAAAAGTTTTTTTTGTACCGCGGGTTCAGACTCGTAAACATCAAGCGCCGCTCCGGCGATTAATTTTTCTTCAAGTGCCCAAATTACAGCATCTTCGTCAACAACAGATCCTCTGGAAGCATTGACAAGAAAGGCTGTTCGTTTCATACGTGTTAATGCCCGACGATCAATTAAATTTGTTGTTTTAGCATTCATAGGAACATGCAGTGAAACCACGTCAGAAGACACCAATAGTTCATCAAATGATACCCACCGAATATTATCATCCTCTTCATCAAGAGTGTTTTCGCTTTTACTTCCAGAAGATGAAGAAGCCGCAACAACAACATTCATTCCAAAGGCTTTTGCACTAGCGGCCACCGCCCTACCGATTCGCCCATACCCTATGATCCCTAAACGTTTACCGTTTAGCTCCATGCCAAGCATGAAATCAAGGGCCCAACCCGTCCATTGATTAGAGCGAATCAGGCGATCTCCCTCTGTAATGCGGCGAGCTATTGAAAGGATTAAACCCCAAGTAAATTCAGCGACCGAAGCCGTAAGTACATCTGGGGTATTTGTAACAACTATTCCACGTCTACTCGCATACTCAACATCGATGTTGTCGTAGCCGACTGCAACGTTTGCAATTACACGCAGCTCAGGTGCCGCATCGATCACTTGTCGATCGATCACATCATTTACCAAACATAAGAGACCGAGCTTACCCTGAATCCGTTCACACAGAAGATTTACAGAAAGCCCTTGATGATCTCTATTTAAATCAACTTCACAAACTGACTGCAGTTTTTTTAATGCCGAGGCTGGCAATCGACGTGTTACTAAAACGAGCGGAAGTGAACAGTGTTCATTAATGCCCAAGAGACTCACAATATCCACAGTGCACACACTGCACGTTAGGCTCGATCACACATGAATGAGCTTCTTTATTTGAAATAACACCCGGAACTTTTGTTTGGCTTGGATGGGTTACAGGAGAAGCAACCGACGCAATAACATCAGACTCTTTGGCCCTGATACTAGCTGTGTGACGCATAAGAGCATTGTCAACAGCCGATATAAGTTTCTTACGATTCACCTTAGCACTCTAATTTTTATTACTACTAGTAACGTAATCTACTATTCCAACAATGGCAGCATCTACTGGAGCTGCTCGGCGTCTTAGGGCCGCGCCCGCAGCCTTTCCTTCAAGCACGTATAACACAGTATCACCAATACCAGCTTGAGTGGTATCTACGGCCAAGGTCAGAGGAACATTTACGAAATCTTTCGCAATTGGTTTTATAAGCAACAACTTTGCGCCAACAAGTTTGTCATTTTTTCTAGTGGATACAACGTTGCCTACCACACGTCCAAGTTTCACATCAGATCCTTTTGAGTCACAGGGGTTGTTAAGCGTGTTTATTATTTTCAAAAAACCATGAGTCAACAATTCCTACCACAGCAACATCTGCAGGTACAACCCGTGGCAAAAACGGCAACGCAGCCTCTCTACCCCTAACAAAAAAGACTTCTTCACCAACGCCCGCTCCTACAGAGTCCACTCCGACAAAACAAACACCTTGAGAACAACCAGCAGAGTCTATAGGCTGCAGAAGCAATAATTTAAGATCTTTAAGATAAGGGTCTTTATGTGTTGCGACAACTGTGCCGCTTACACGAGCAAGTTGCACTATTGTTCCTTGAATTCAATATCGTCAACAATACCAACGATGGCTGCATCAACCGGAGTGTCCTTTAGAGCAGCCGCCATTCTAGCCGAACTTCCACTGACTATTAAGACGACCTCTCCAAAACCCGCATCCACCGTGTCAACGGCAACTAAATGATTCCCGAGTTCGTTGCCTTCTGCATCTATTGGTTGCGCCAATAGCAACTTACTACTGACAAGCCGTTGATCCTTCTGTGTGGCAACAACCGTGCCAACAATCTTGGCCAAAATCATAATCGGTCTTCTCGCCTAGCCCAAAAGATACTTTTCACCGTACTACCAAGAACGTTTGTTAAGAAAATTAAGTACCGGAAAATGATCGCTGACTATCTTTTAGTTCCAGCCTTCCCAATTGGCAGCGCATCCTCCAAGTTTGCATGTGGTCTGGGGATAACATGCACTGATACTAATTCGCCCACCCGACGTGCGGCAGCTGCACCCGCATCCGTAGCAGCCTTAACCGCCGCCACGTCTCCTCGGACAATGGCCGTGACATAACCGGCTCCAATTTTTTCCCAACCAACGAGTGTTACCTTGGCAGCCTTAACCATGGCATCAGCCGCTTCTATCATGGCGACAAGCCCTTTGGTCTCAACCATTCCTAACGCTTCACCCATAATGCCCTCCGCAAGCCCTACACCTATTCCAATATTGAGCGTATATCTTTTAATTAATCTTCTCGCAACTGCTTAACTGCATCTTCAACCAGCGTTAAAAGCTCTCGGTATGTTAATCGAATTTCATCGTCTTTACCTAGTTGTGCATTTAATTTAGTGTCGTTACCACCTGTTACAACTTGTTGACCAAGTGAAGAGGGAGCCTCGACTACCTGGCAGTCATCCTCTTCGTTATCTGAAGTATCAGGATCAGGGCAAATTGGAGCAGGGGCCGCTATCCCATACATACCACGCAAATCTTGCAACCTCATGACTTCTTCGCGTGATAGTAAACGCTCACCGCCCAAGGTTCTAGCCACAAGACTAATACGTGCAAAATGTTCAATAGTTTCCATTTTGTAATACGCTGAAAATAATTCGTCAGATACGGTTAAAGCACCGTGATTAGCAAGTAATAAACCATCATGCGTTTTTATGTGTTTTCGAACCGCATCCGCTAATTCATGGGTTGAAGGTGTCCCATAATCAGCAATCGGAATACTTCCCAGTGTTGTAATAACTTCTGCAAGGATCGCACGATTTAAAGGAATTCCTGCTACAGCAAACCCCGTAGCAGTAGGTGGATGCGCGTGGACAACCGCCGCTATTTCAGGACGGTTCTGATAAACAGCAATATGCATTAATAACTCTGACGATGGTTCGCGATCACCTGTCAGTCGATTACCGCCGAGATCGGTCGTCACCAGCATGTCCGGTGTCATAAAACCTTTGGACACTCCTTTCGGTGTTGTTAGTAACCTCTCGTGATCAAGCTTGACACTAATATTCCCGTCATTTGAAGCTACGTACGATTTGGAATGCAATCGCTGACCAATCTCTACAATTTCAGCTCTTAATTTCTCTTCGTTTAACATTAATACGTCTCTTTTAAATGTTCGATTTAAATTCTTGGCGACAAGATTCCGAACAAAAATAATTAACTTCGCTACCAGAATGAATCTTTAACGCTCGAGATTGCTGTACATAAGTACCGCACACCGGATCGCGAACGAGCGCCGTATTCTGCTGTGGTTGCTCTCGGTTTTGAACCTGTAAACCAGAAAAAAAATTTCGAGCAAATTTCCAGATTAAACGTGTTAGAACTGCGACAAGCAGCAGCCTTACCAGCCATCCCAGTAGCATCGGGGTCTTCCTCTCGACTCACGGGAGATTTTCTTCTGCAGAATCATGTACAGCGGAAAAACGTTCAAGTGAATCACGGGCTGCCAGACCTTCAGCACTATTGGGTTCAATCTCTATAACGCGCTTCCAAGCAGTCATGGCACCATCAAGATCCTGAAGCCCAAATGCCTTCACTATTCCTAAACTAAGAAGAGCACGTTGATTCGTCGGTTCCAGCTTAATCGTCTCTTCGAACATCTCAATCGCCCGTTCTACCTGATCTGCATAATAATAGCTAACACCAAGATTTGTCTTTGCATCAAGGTTTCCAGCGTCTAAAAGTAATGCCTCTTCGTACCAAGGAATCGCGTCCTCAAATTGTTGAGCCCCAAAATATAAATCGGCAAGAGACAAACGCGAGACGACATCATCCGGTTCAGATTGAGCCGTTTCTTGAAGAACAGCTATTCTTGATTCGTCAACTTCGATTAACGAAGAGTCGTTTTCGGCTTGAGGTTGGGCTGGAGTATTATCCGAGTCTGCTACAGTTTCAAACGTAGGACGCTCAGCCCACACGATCCAAAACATTATAGCCAATGCCACAGATATTGCTAGCCCAAGCACAAACACATTACGCCACATCATAAAACAACGATAAGTCCTTTAATTAATTTAAATTTATGTAATTAATACTTTGATTCAGATAATTCATTCACTTCATTAAATCAAGCATCTCTCGAACAGCCCGCTCAATACCCACGAGCACCGCTCTGGAAATAATACTGTGACCTATATTTAATTCTTCAATCTTCCGAATCTTTACGATCGGACCTACATTGTCATAAGTTAAGCCATGACCAGCAGCGACTTTAAGACCCTGAAGCACACCTTCTCCGGCGGCTCTCGAAATTTGACCTAGCTGGCGTTTCTGTGACTCTATTTTTCCTTCGGAATAAGGACCAGTATTTAATTCGATCAGCTGAGCCCCGATAGCTCTAGCCTTCCGAATCTGCGCAATCTTGGGATCTATAAAAATGCCTACCTGAATATCAGCGCTTTTTAACTGATTGATGGTCCGTTTTATTGTCAAACCGCAACTCACGAGATCAAGTCCCCCGGTTGTAGTTATCTCGTAATCTTGCTCAGGAACCAACGTTACCTGATATGGACTTATGCGAGTCGCAATAGCAACCATTTCTGGGGTGGCTGCCATCTCGATGTTGAGTTTTGTTTTGACAAGTGTCTTAAGCAGCTCTACATCTCTCTCTTGAATGTGTCTTCGGTCACCACGCAGGTGCACGGTAATTCCGGCCGCTCCCGCCAGCTCTGCCAAAAGAGCGGCAGTAATCGGCTCAGGCTCTAGACCTCGACGAGCCTGCCGAATCGTGGCAACGTGATCGATATTGACGGCTAACTGCATATCCTTCTTTTCCTCACTAAAACAAATTTATCCCAGCAAATGCCGTGCTTTGGAAGCGATGGCGGCGGAAAGCTTTTTAATCAAATCTAAATCCCTACCTTCTATCATCACACGAAGAAGCGGCTCCGTACCTGAATACCGGACCAAGAGACGACCATTCACTCCAAGTAATTTTTCAGCCTCATCTATCAATTCTGAAATCTCAGGCGTTGACGCGAGATCAGGTTTCTCGCGTACTGGAACATTTACTAAAACCTGTGGATAAATCTCAAGACCCTGCCTGAGCTCAGCAAGATTGGAATCACCTTGAATCATGGCTTTAATTACCATTAACGCTGTCAATAAACCGTCTCCTGAGCCAAGCAGTCTGGAAAAAATTAAATGTCCTGATTGCTCGCCACCCAACACCAAACCATGATGAAGCATAGCCTCACTGACCTCGCGGTCCCCGACCGGGCAGCGGTATAACGTTATACCTAATCTATTCAAAGCACGTTCAAGTCCCGCATTACTCATGACAGTTGCCACAACACCGCTGCCTGATAGTTGATTTATTGCCTTAAGATAAGATGCACAAATAAACAACATCACATCTCCATCAACTACCACACCATTGTGATCAACAAGTATCGAACGATCTCCATCGCCATCGAATGCAATGCCAAGGCAACATTCTTGCTCCTTAACCACCTGCTGTAGTGCAAGGGTGTCCGTAGAACCACAAGCTGAATTTATATTTATCCCATCAGGATGAGAATTTATTTCGACCACACTAAAACCCTGCTTACGTAAAATGCGTGGCGCAATTTCCGACATCGCCCCATTTGCACAATCGACGGCAATTTGCATTTCAGGAATTTTTCCGGAATCCGAAAGAAGAATGTCCAAGTGCCTTTCATAACTATCCGACAGATCGCACGTTTCGACACAGATGTTCTCAGAAACAGAAAAATCCCATGATTCATCACTGACCATAGCTTCTAATTCCGATTCAAGAAGCTTTGACGCTTTTCTTCCTTTACCCGTAAAAACCTTAATCCCATTATCAGGAAAGGGATTATGCGATGCCGAAACAACCAATGCTCCACAAAAATTCTTAGAAGCTGACAAGAAAGCTGCCGCAGGGGTCGGAAGAACTCCGGCACTCACAACGGAAACTCCTTCGTGAGTTATACCTCGAACTAATTGCTCCTCAATCCAGGTTCCGGATTCTCGAGTGTCTCGCACGATCAACAGTTTTAGATCTGATTTCGATAAAATCCGTGCCGCGGCTGCCCCTATTTTTGCAATCGTATTTGCATCAAGGGGTGGCTGGCCAGGCGTTCCTCGCACACCATCAGTACCAAACATCCACATTCCTAACCATCGTCTGAAAATAAATTATTGGTTCAACTACCGTACCGTAATCCCAACAAACGATGGTTCAATATTCATGACCCTAAGTTCGTCCGTTGAATCAAAATTTACGGAAAGATTATATCGACCTGGCTCGAGACCAACAGGTTCAAGACCAATAAGATCAACATATGCATGAGCCGAAGCCTCATCAACGGCATGTACGGCATCACGTGAACCACGCAATCTGACCCTCACCGTATCTACCGTTTGATCAATAATCTCAACCGCCATAGGAACATTTTCAAACTCAATGGGGACCTCGATACCAAGTTCGATGACAGGGTCATCCGTAACACTCATCCATAGAATAACGGCAATTGCGATCGCAAGAAGTTTTAGCAAAAAATCACGGAATGGAGAGTAGGCTGTCATGGCGTTATGGTTTGACGAGAAACACGACGCCGTGCCTCTCTTTCACTTTTAAGCATTAACTCTAATAGCCGAGATTTCAATTGTTCTCCCGTAAGATTACTCTCTACCTGTCCATCAAGTGCGAATGATATTTCTCCTGTTTCCTCAGAAACCACTATCGCAACGGCATCAGATTCCTCAGTTAATCCAAGCGCAGCACGATGTCTTGCCCCTAGCTGTGAACCAACTTGGGTGTTTACTGTCAACGGAAGAAAACAAGCTGCAGCAGCGACTCGATTGTTTTGCACAATGACAGCTCCATCATGTAGCGGGGAATCTGTCTGAAAAAGACTTACTAGAAGATCATACGAAACCGTCGAATCCAAAGGAATGCCGCTTTCGATATAATTCCGAAGTCCAAAATCTCTTTCCACTACAATGATCGCTCCCACCCGACTTTCTGCAAGCATCCTTGCAGCCATGACGATTTCCTCAATCGTCGCATCTGTTGTCGCCGAACGATCTAAATACCTGAAAAAAGGTGCCTGTCCAAGATTTGATAGCGCTCGCCTTATGTCCGCTTGAAACAATACAATCGCCGCAAACACAATGTAGCCGAGCATGTCGCTAATAATCCAGTTCACTGTCGGAAGTGGTGCCCATTCAGAAACATAGTACAAGCCGACCACCAACGTCGCGCCAACAACCATCTGCACAGCTCTGGTACGACGAATCAATTTTAGAAATTCGTATATTAGAAATGCCACAATCGCGATGTCGACGAGATCTAACCAGTTGATATGGCCTTGCCCCCAACTGCCTACTAAATAGTCGCCCATCACCCTTGATTCCCTTATTTTTTTTGAGTCTTAATTTACAACTTCAGACTTGTTCAAGAGTCTTCATTCGATTCGGCTTCTTGGCGCAAGCGTTCCGCAACCTGAACCACCTGACTCATTTCTCGCAATCCATGCACGCGCACTATATGAGCTCCCTTAAAGACCGAATATGCAACTGTAGCCGCTGTTCCCCATTCTCTGTCTAACGGCACACATTCTCCCAGCACTTCTTTTAAAAATGATTTCCGGGAAGAACCAATTAAAATGGGGCGATCAAGTGTTGTCAATTGGTTAAAACCCGCCAAAAGTTGAAATGTTTGGTGGCTTTTCTTCGCAAAACCTAGCCCCGGATCGACAATAATTTGCTCCCTAGATATCCCCGCACTCAATGCCTTGTTAATAGTATCTGTTAATTCATGAATAACCTGTGTCATCACGTCATCATAATCAGCATTTCGATACATATCATTCGAGGGGCCTCGGGAATGCATCAAGATTATAGGGATACCCGCCCTAGCAACGACGGCAGCCAAATCAGAATCACGGCTCAGCCCCGAAACATCATTTACAACTGTCGCACCAGTGTCTATTGCCTGTCGGGCGACCTCCGCTTTATATGTATCAATAGAAATTGGCACCCTTACTACAGAACTAAGCCGCCGTATTACAGGAAGAACCCTACCTAATTCCTCCTCAACAGACAATCCTTGTGCTCCAGGTCGCGTTGACTCTCCACCAACATCGATAATGTCAGCACCGTTGGCCTCTAGTTCGAGGGCTGTCTCTAAGGCTTTATCTGGATTGAAATTATCCCCACCATCAGAAAAGGAATCAGGCGTTACATTAATGATACCCATAAGCAACGTTCTCGCGCCTAACCGGAGATCTTGTCCGGATGGGAGCGACAGACAGTAATGCTTCCGAGGAGTTATCAAAGCGGAACGCCCTTACCTTATAGTGCTAATTCAGAAGCACAGCACCAACGGAAAAACTACTCTTGCGGAACAGCCTTATCAAGAGAAGGCACAGGAGGAACAATCTGATCGGATGAACTCTCCGATTGATCAACCTCACCATCGGGAGGATTCTTGAACGAATCAGCGGCTGGCACATGTGCCTCAAGTGGCAAACCTTTAACGATTCGTTTTACCTGGTCAGCATCCAAAACTTCACGAAGTAGAAGTTCTTCAGCAATTTGTGTCAACTGGCTCTTATGTTCAATTAATGCTTGTCGCGCCCGATCATAGTTTGAAGTTACGATTCGTTTGACTTCATGATCAATTTTGAGCGCACTATCTTCACTGTAATCTTGATTTTGTGAAAGATCACGGCCTAAGAAAATTTGCTCTTCCTTCTTTCCAAACGTAAGAGGCCCCATGGCATCACTCATTCCCCACTCACAAACCATTTTTCGAGCCATTTCTGTCGATCGTTCCAAATCATTTCCAGCACCAGTTGTAACATTTCCATTCGTTAATTCTTCTGCCAAACGGCCACCAAGAAGAATAGCAATCTGATCGTTGAGGTAATCTCTGGAATAATTATGCTTATCGTCAACAGGTAATTGTTGGGTAACACCAAGTGCCATACCTCGAGGAATTATCGTAACTTTATGAATAGGATCGGCATGTGGAAGCAAAACCGTTAACAAGGCGTGACCAGCCTCATGTATTGCTGTAACTTGTTTTTCTTCGTCGCTAATAATCATTGAGCGACGTTCTGATCCCATTAAAACTTTATCTTTAGCAAACTCAAAATCGTACATGCGTACAACTTTTTGGTTATACCGAGCAGCATTCAAAGCCGCCTCGTTAACCAAGTTCGCCAAATCAGCGCCTGAAAAACCTGCTGTACCTCGAGCAAGGACATGAGCATCCACGTCGTCCGAAAGAGGTATTTTTCTTGTATGAACTCCAAGAATTCCTTCTCGACCCTTCACATCTGGACGATTAACAACGATTCTTCGGTCGAAGCGACCTGGACGTAACAGAGCCGGATCAAGAACATCTGGACGATTGGTGGCAGCAACAAGAATTACTCCTTCATTCGATTCGAAACCATCCATTTCAACTAGAAGCTGGTTTAGTGTCTGCTCTCGTTCATCATGCCCGCCACCTAATCCAGCTCCACGATGGCGGCCAACCGCATCTATTTCATCTATAAAAACAATACAAGGCGCATTTTTCTTTCCCTGCTCAAACAGATCTCTCACCCGAGACGCTCCAACACCAACAAACATTTCTACAAAGTCAGATCCACTAATTGAAAAAAATGGAACATTTGCTTCGCCCGCCACAGCACGTGCTAGCAGAGTTTTTCCTGTTCCAGGAGGTCCCATCAATAAGACACCCTTTGGTATACGCCCACCCAGTTTCTGAAATTTTTGTGGTTCCTTTAAGAACTCGATAATCTCATGAAGCTCTTCCTTGGGCTCATCCACTCCCGCAACGTCCTTAAACGTAACCTTCTTCTGAGAATTAGATGAGAGTTTTGCACGGCTTTTTCCAAAAGAAAGAGCCTTGTTACCACCGCTTTGCACTTGGCGCATAAAGAAAACCCAAAACCCAATAATCAATAAAATAGGCGCCCATGAGTACAACAATGTTGTCCAAGGACTATTGGCCGCTTGCTTCGCAATAACAGCAACGTCTCTTTCTACAAGCCTATTTACAAGTCCTTCGTACTGGGGAGGAGCATAGGTCCTAAAACGATCTCCAGCGGTGAGTGTACCGGTAATCTCGTTGCCTGTTAATGTAACTTCTTCAACTTGACCGCTATCTACCCAACGAACAAATTCACTAAAACTCACTGAGTTATCCCCGGCCTGAAATTGAGCTGAAAGATTCCAGATCAGAACGACAACAGCGAGAATAGCCATCCAAAAAACAAGACTTCTAACGGTTGGATTCAAACTTCTTCTCCTAATTTAGCCACCTTCAAGATTAGCATGCCTTTGGTGTCATTGGTTACACGAAATTTCTCAGATATCGTATGGCCCACGATCCACACTATCCTATGTTCGGCATCGGTGACAATGGGTACTTTGTGGCGCATCACTTGAGGAATTTTCTTATCTACAAAAAAGTCCTGCAACTTTTTGCGTCCACCAAGCCCCAAGGGTTCAAATGAGTCACCTGATAACCAGTTTCTGACTATCAGTGGCCCTAACAACTCATCTGCTGAAACTATTGCTGAATAGTTTTTAACAAGACTTTTAACAGAATCCTCGTTTATTACCGGCTTTGCAGAAATAACTATACCTACTTCCGGAACTTCAATATCACCGGGTACTCCAAATTTGTAAGAAAACTTTCTAGCCGCTTCTATTTTTTTCCTCACGAGCGGCGGCCTAATGATCAGTTCCTCGCCTTGTCTTTCAATCCGACAACCCGGGAAATCAGCCGTTTTTATCTCAAATTTTGCAGTTCCAGCAAAAGATAGAAATCGATCTATCTGTTCAAAGCCGATGTCCTGATCACTGACGTACCTGAAAGCCCGTCTAGCAGAACGCCTAGACAACGCGAGTGGCTGACCATTTAACACCTCTATGTTCACCCGCGCAGCATTTTTGCTGAAGGTAACAGCATCGTCAGCTATTTGATCTACCGTCATTTCAATCCATTCTGCGTCAGCACGTGCAAGATCACTTGTTCTCGCAAGCGTTGCATTAATGGATGAAGAAAAATTTTTTTCTAGAAAAGGAATTAATTGATGCCTCACACGATTCCGCATCATTCGTAAATCTTTATTACTCTCATCGTCTCTAAACGTTTCATCATTATCTCCTACATAAGTACGCAGTTCATTACGGGACACATGAAGTAAGGGACGGACGACACAACCTGATCGCGGACGAATTCCCGAAAGAGCCTCAGTTCCTGCTCCGCGCATCAATCGCATCAATAATGTTTCACTCTGATCATCCAAAGTATGACCAGTCGCCACACAATCCACCCTGTGCAACTTCGCTACCTTGGAAAACAATGCATATCTTTCGCGATGTCCAGCATCCTCAAGAGAAATATGTTTCGCTTGTGCGCATCTTCGTACATCAACACGCTTTACTTCTATTGTTAGTCCATACTTTTTGGCAAAATCGCGGCAAAATTGCTCATCCGCATCGGCATTAGATCTAAGTTGATGGTTGAGATGAACGACTCCCACCAAAGAAAAGTTCTCTGTCTGAGAAAGTTCCCGCAACAATAATGTCAATGCTACAGAATCACTTCCTCCTGACAATGCCGCCATCACACGTCCGCCCTCAGGAATCAGATTTTCCTTATTAATAAGATGAATTACAGACTCATGAATCGACATAGATTTGAATTGAACCTACCATTTCAGATTAGTTTCAAAAGCTTGATTTTTCATCACTTCCCAGGGTACTGAGCGGGAATACCAGGTGGAATTTCTCCAAACATTACGTGAGCAGCCGAAGTTCCGGCCCACATAAGCCAAGGTCCGTTTGATTGTTCCGTAACCGGGAGAGCCGTCGATTCAGCAGTAGCAAATGGAAGACTAATCGACAGACGTAATTCTGCCTCATCACGACTTGGACCAACAAGTGCATAATGAATGGCCCCTGGGCTAACATCAGCATCAGGACCTCCGCCAACAAACATATCCTCGAAACTTCGAGCTCCCTCAGACATACGTCGGTATGTCCAATCCATTACTGCTTGAAAACTCTTGTGATAACACTCCACAACAAAACCTCGACCAGGACCATCAGGCTCACAAATCAATTCGTTATTGCCTTGCCTAAGAATTGTCGGCACACCTTGATCGTCTCGGATAATGACGGTGGCAGCGGACCGAAGGATTTCCGGTGCCGCTGATACTGCTTCTGCAATTTGCTCAGAATTTGACTGTCCGACGACAAAATTAGTTTCCGCCATCAGAAAAAAAATACAAACCGTAGAAGCAATTGCTTTCAAAATTGAAAGAAAAAAATTACTGCGCATCGTTTGAAAATGTCCGTTGTTTAAAACGCCATCCTTGGCTTGTTTTAACAAGCTTGTCTGTGTAAATGCCGGTATTAGTAATGGTCGCAGGTTTAGTCGTTACGTCATACGCAAACAAAAAACTTGTGCCGTTAGCACCATCTGTCGTCGGAGTGATAACCAGATTTGAATATAAATGTCTCCACTTACCCTGCCAGAGCTGTTCCGTACCTCTGATTACCTGGACAAGAGCATCCCGCCCCGTATTACCAGCGAGACTACCATCCTCAGAAAATAAAGCAGCAAACCGTTCAGCATCTGAAGCATCAAGCGCATGATTGTACTCAGCGTACAACTGTTGAATATCTAGATAATCTTGAGCGTTAAACTCAATTGTTTTTGACTGAGCGAAGATCCAAATCGTTCCTGAAGATACAATTACAAAAAAAATGATAGAAAAAAAATTTTTGAGTCTCAAAATAATTCTCCTTTAATTCGTTTCATACAGAAAAAGGCTATCACGGCTTTCCTTTATATGAAGACTTGCACATATGACAATCCTAGGCAATCATGACATGTTGGTCATTTCAATTTGGAGGTATTGGATGAAACTTCGGATCGCCGTAATTCTATTTTTTTCGTTTATTTTTTTTAGTTTAAATCCATTAATCTCTGACGCGCAGACTTCAAATCATCTCCAAACAATATGGGGAGATCCTGATTTACAGGGTATATGGTCTTACGCCACCGTCACACCTCTTCAAAGACCAGATAACATCAAAAGTAAATTCTTTACTCCTGAAGAAGTTGCCACTTGGAACGCCCGTGCTAAAGCTGACCGTCCTGACAGACCAGGAGTTGACCCAGGAGCGTACAACGCGTTCTGGGTAGATCGAGGAGAAGTCCTTCCGGATCGACGCACTTCTCAAATTATCGATCCGTCAAATGGCCAACTACCACTCAATGAGAAGGGACAGGAACAGGTTTTATCGTTAAGGAAACACAGGAAGGAACATCCCGCAGATTCGTGGCTGGATAGAAGCGCATGGGACAGATGTATAACCTATCATGGTGTTCCACCTGTCGGCACAAGTTACAACAACACTTATCACATCCTTCAAACTCAAGAATATGTGGCCATTCATGTTGAAAACATTCACGACGTTCGAATCATTCCTCTTGATAGACGTCCACATCTGAGCGACAAAATTCGACAATGGAATGGTGACTCTCGAGGATACTGGGAAGGCAACACCCTAGTTGTTGAAACCATCAACTACAGCGACAAAACAGAATTACGATTTCCGTCGACACCTAAAACTCGTTCCGTTGAACGTTTCACACGTATTGACCAAAACAAGATCGATTATCAATTTACAATTGAGGATGAGACTATTTACACACAACCATGGACGGTCGAACGACCAATGCCACGAATGTCAGATTATGTGATTTATGAATACGCTTGCCACGAGGGAAATTACGCGATGTCCAATATTCTCGCAGGTGAACGTGAACGTGAACGTAAAAACAAAAAATAGAAATCAATTAAAATGCAGATCAAAATTCCAGACGACATCTACAAGAACATTGAAAATATCATTAGCAGCGAAGCCAGTCCTGTCGGCATAGATGCGAAGAAGACTCATATCATTATTCTTCATAAACTGATTGAAATTGAACGTCGACTTGCCAAGCTTGAGGGAAAATCGGTTACTGGTTGAGAGTGGAGCAAAAGATCGTACGCTTTAAAACTTAGAAACATTCTCAACGACGCTTCGTTTACTAAAAATGGTGCCGGCGCAGGGACTTGAACCCCGGACCTAGCGGATATGAGCCGCTCGCTCTAACCAGCTGAGCTACACCGGCATGTTCACCATTCAACATCATGTCATTATAACCAAGGGACTCCTCACTGACAGAAAACTCTAGGAAATCAAGCCTGAATTACGCATCTACTGCTAAGAAATAAACATCGCATCACCATAACTGTAGAACCGATAGCCCCGGACTATCGCCTCTTGGTAAGCCGATAGCAACCGTTCTCGACCAGCAAAGGCAGACGCCAAAACCAGAAGGGACGAACGCGGAAGATGAAAATTAGTCAACAAGGCGTCAACAACCATAAAAGAAAACCCAGGGTGAATATAAAGATCTGTTTTTCCTCGTCCCGAAAAAACTCGACCCTCTCCACGAATAGCTAATGTTTCCAATACACGGGTAGTAGTGGTTCCCACTGCCACCACTCGGCGACGTTCATCAAGAGCGGCGTTGATCAAAGCTGCCGCTTCTTGAGTCACGTCAAACAACTCAGCTCCAACACTATGATCTTTAATATTTTGAGTTCGAATGGGCTGAAATGTCCCATACCCAACATGCAGAGTAACAGCTGTTATTAAGATGCCTTTTTTTTCGATTTCTTCTAAAAGTGTTGGCGTAAAGTGCAATCCGGCAGTAGGAGCAGCAACAGAACCTCGAACACGAGCGTAGACTGTCTGATATCGAGAGAGATCTGCCTCCTCGTCTGCTCTCTTGATATACGGAGGAAGTGGAACATGACCAATTGCATCAATCGCTTCAAATATTTCACTCTTATTAACAGCACTTAAACGTACCGTTCGTCTTCCGAAGAAATGCTTACTCAAAACCTCAAGTTCAAGCTTATAAGAACCTTTTTCAAAAATGACTAGATCGCCTTCCTTTAATTTATTACCAGGATGCAACAAGACTTCCCAACGATCAGAATCCAACCGTGAGAGCAACAAACACTCTACCGAACCACCGCTGGGTAACCGACGACCAAGCAGGCGTGCCGGATAGACACGCGTGTCATTTACTACAAGGACATCGCCCGGCATTAGCAACGACGTGAGATCTGTGATCCTGCCATGAGTGTAGGTGTCTGAGCTTAGCTGCAACCCAAAAAGTCGCGCTTGATCACGAGGTGTTCTGGGAGCTTGAGCGATGAGCTCAGCAGGAAGATCGAAATCAAATGCAGAAAGAGAAGTTGTCAATCAATATGCCCAACGTAACAAAATAGCACCGACTGTAAAACCCGCTCCGACAGATACAAGTAAAACGCAATCGCCCTTTTTCAATCGCCCAGATCTAACGCAATCACCAAGAGCAAGGGGAATAGTAGCAGCCGTAGTATTACCATACTGTTCTATATTAATTACAACCTTTTGGGATGGAAGACCCAAGCGTTCAGCCGTATTAAGAATAATTCGTCGATTCGCCTGGTGCGACACAAAAAGATCGATGTCCCCAGCATCTAATTTGTTGGCATCTAGTATGCGCCGACAAATTTCTTCCATCTTTCGGACTGCGAATTTAAATACTGTTGGCCCATCCTGATGCACATAATGCATCCTCTCATCGACGGTTTCATGACTTGCCGGTTTTAAACTTCCACCTGCAGGCATACAAAGTGCCGGACCTCCACTTCCATCAACTTCGTGTGAAAAATCAATCAACCCCTCGTCGTCCTTAACAGCAGGAGAAATTACGGCAGCACCCGCACCATCTCCAAACAAAACGCAGGTAGCACGATCTTGATAGTCAATAATTGAAGACATCACATCGGCACCAATTACAAGCGCATGATCGTGCGCACCACTTGCGACCATATGGGCGCCAGTCGTTAAAGCGTAGGTAAAACCGGAGCACGCGGCACCAAGATCGAAACCCCAAGCGTTGGAAGCACCTATTTTGTCTTGCACGAGACAGGCCGTACTCGGGAACAACATATCCGGAGTAGTAGTCGCAACGACTATAAAACCAATGTCGTCAGGTTTTAACCCTGCCTGCTCAATTGCCAAAACTGAAGCCTCTCGGGCTAAATCTGACGTCGCCACCCCAGGATCAACCACGTGCCTCTGTTGAATACCAGTCCGTTTCAGAATCCATTCATTTGAGGTATTAACAATTTTTTCGATATCTTCATTTTTCAGTAACCTCGGTGGGACATAGGTGGCAAGCGACGCGATACGCGTTGCCCGAAGCTGTGTTCCCCCTCTCAATCTATTCCCGTATTCCTTTGTTTTCAAAATGTCTTTCCCTTTCAGTGTCGCTTTGCTCACCAAAGCTGCGCATCCCGGTTAGGTTCAGTCAAACCAAAATATTCGTAGGCTCGCGCGGTCGCAATACGCCCCCTTGGGGTTCGATCCAGAAAACCACTCTGTATTAAAAACGGCTCGTAAATATCCTCAATCGCTTCTTTCTCTTCACTAATAGCCGCTGCAATACTCCCAAGCCCCACGGGGCCACCACCAAATTTGTCAATAATCGCTCTAAGCAAACGTCTATCCGCTTCATCAAAACCATTATTATCAACCTCAAGCATTCCTAACGCTTGCTCAGCGACTGCAAGACTAATTTTTCCATCAGCGCGCACCTCAGCGTAATCACGAACACGCCGTAACAAACGATTTGCCACCCTTGGAGTACCCCGTGCACGACGAGCCAGTTCCGTGGTTGCCGAACTCTCAATTGACACACCAAGAATACGAGCAGAACGATCAATAATCTGATGTAGTTCTTCGACACTATAAAAGTCTAATCTGTGGACGATACCGAATCTTGCGCGTAAGGGCCCTGTCAACAATCCCGCACGCGTGGTCGCTCCCATTAAAGTAAATTTTTGTAAAGGCACCTTCACTGAACGCGCACTAGGACCTTGGCCAATCATAATATCCAACTCATAATCTTCCATAGCCGGATAAAGTATCTCTTCAATAGTCGGACTTATTCGATGAATTTCGTCGATGAATAGAACCTCGTGCTTCTGCAGGTTTGTTAGTAAAGCGGCGAGATCACCTGGTTTCTCGAGAACCGGTCCTGAAGTTGCTCGAACGGATACTCCCAGTTCTTGGGCAACGACATACGCCAAGGTCGTTTTTCCTAAACCGGGAGGCCCGTACAACAAAACATGGTCAAGGGCCTCTTCACGTTTACAGGCTGCAGATATCGACACCGATAAATTTTCACGCACACGTTCTTGTCCTACATAATCCAAAAGAGTCTTTGGGCGCAGTCCAACTTCATAATGCGCTTCTTCTACTTCTTGTGCCGAACTTACAACTCTGTCAGTGGTCATTCTTGATTCCTGTTTTACTTGGCCAACTCACGTAATGCTTGTCGCAATGTCAGCTCGAAACCCTGAGCATCAGATTCAACAGCTACGTCTACGGCACGTTCTGCTAACTTTCGATGGTAACCAAGATTAAGCAAAGCTGATAGTACATCCGCGCGTTCATCTCTGTGGTCACTTGAAATCACTTCGGCATCCGTGGAATCTTCGTCAAGATAGGTAGCAAGACGATCTTTTAACTCTAACCCTATTCGTTCTGCAGTTTTTCTACCTACTCCCGGAATACGGGTAAGTCGGTCAACATCTCCATTCTTGACCGCAGCGACCAGTTCTGGAGGCTCAATCCCTGACAGTACTGAAAGAGCCAACCTAGGACCTACGCCACTAATCGATATTAGGAGTTCAAATACTTGTAATTCAAGTTTTGTAAGAAATCCAAACAATACAAGAGCATCTTCACGAACATGCGTATACACCTTCACGGACACGGTCTCGCCTGTGTCTCCGAGCCCATAAAAGGTCGACAATGGGACATGCAGTTCGTAGCCAACCCCATTCACATCAATAAGAATTCTATTCGGTTGTTTATCAATTAATTGTCCGGTGAGATGCCCAATCATAAATCCTCGACTACTTGCTTTGTTCCTTGACTTTGTAATCTCGCCAGCTACGACTTCCTTGTGACTGCTGTTCAGGTTTCCCAAGAGTTCCTATTGAGTTACCGTGACAAATAGCCACTCCTAAAGCATCCGAAACATCCAGTGGAGAAGGTGCAACCTCTAATCCAAGTAAAAGCATGACCATTTGCTGCACCTGACTTTTTTCGGCACGGCCATAACCAACCACAGCCCGCTTTACCTCTGTAGGCGAATATTCAGAAACCGAAATTTTTTTCTCGGCGGCAGCGAGTATTAGAACACCACGAACATGTCCAAGAATTAGTGCGGAACGCGCATTTCGAGCAAAAAAGAGGTTCTCAATAGCCATCACGTCCGGCCGATATTTTGTTAATAAATCCGAAAGACCTTCATGAATAAATAATAACTTTTGAGAAAATGGAATATCCGGTGGCGGTTCAAGCACTCCAGATATAACAATCTTGTACCGGCTGCCATTGGTTTCGATGCAACCGAATCCTGTTCTTTGAGAGCCGGGGTCAACCCCGAAAATTCTCACGCTAGAGACGCCTCGATCTCCTCTGCATCAACGTCAAAATTCGACCATACATGCTGCACATCATCTTGGTCGTCTAAGACTTCCATTAATTTTAAAATCTGTCGGGCATCCTTTCCTTCAACCTTGACATAATTTTGAGGCAGCATTGCTAAATTGGCGCTGACGGGCTCGACCCCAGTTGCACGAACTGAAGATAAAACAGTGTCATAAGATTCTGGGGAACTTATAATCTCCCAACAGTCTCCATCTTCACGAAAATCATCCGCACCGGCATCAACCGCAGCTGCCATAAGAACTTCTTCATCGACCCCGCTCTTATCAACAACGAGATATCCGTGTTTCGAAAACATCCAAGCGACACTGTTAGAGGTACCAAGATTTCCGCCGTGCTTTGACAAAAGATGCCGTATTTCACCGACTGTACGATTCGTATTATCAGTTAAACATTCAATTAACAGGGCGGCTCCGCCTGGGCCGTACGCCTCATAAGTCATTTCTTCATAGGAAACACCAGGTTCTTCACCAGTGCCCCGGCGTATGGCTCGCTTAATGTTATCGGCTGGCATATTTGCCGCCTTGGCATCGGCAACAACCGTCCGAAGACGTGGGTTGCTATCTGGATCACCACCAGCCGCACGAGCAGCTACGGTTAACTCCTTGATAATGCGGGTAAACAACTTGCCGCGTTTTGCATCAGCCGCACCCTTTTTATGCTTGATTGAGGCCCATTTTGAGTGGCCTGACATTCTATTTTCTCCGATTCAGATAAAAAATAATCTACCTATAGCAATCTTAATTAATTTCTCTTTTTATTATCGCAGAACTTTCACCTCATGGAATATGAACGTCCATCTACTCGTCATTAAATGCTAGATCCGACGAGCAATAATGACCCAGACGTCCGCATCAACCGACCAAGCGGTTCCGCGATAATCACCTAACACAGCATCAACCCTAAAACCTGACTGTTCGAGTCGTCGGGTCACTTGTGGAACCGTTAAAGTTCGAAATGCGATTGAAAAATTGTAAACCTTTTTAACTTTTGCTTTTTGTTCTACAAACTCCTGATCAAAAATGGTCAACCGTTTAACAGGGTCCTGCCTCACCGTTTCAATTAATTTCAAGCGCCCACCATTGGGTCCAATACCACGAAGACTAATGCGTCGTTCATATTCTTTCCATCGAGGCAAATCAGGAACCAAGTCGATCGCAAACACACCCCCACGTGAAACACTTTTCGCAACACATTCAAACGTATCTGTTACATCTTTATCTCGCAATAAGGATTGAACAATCCCATAGGGTGCCATAACCAGTTTAAAGCGATGTCTTTTCCGAAAAGGAAGTGCCCGTATGTCACCTCGAACAAGACTAACCCCTTGGCCAAGTTTCGCTCTTCGAAAACGTTGACTAAGACGCCGCAACATTTCTCCGGAACGGTCTACGCCAACAAACTGACCTACTTTCCGTGCAACGGGCAATGAAATACGACCCGTTCCACAACCGAGTTCAAGTACCGGAACACCGATACGAGCAGCAAGATCCATCCAAAATGTTACATCTTGGCGTCCAACTGTCCGTTTGTTTTCCCAGTCATAGAATGGTGCGTACTCATCCCATCCATGCCAACCTTCCATCACTATTTCTAATCCTCAGTTGAATTACTACACAGCTGTTGCCTAAAATCATTATTATAGAATCGATAAATTAAAAGAGGAAAATGTCACTTACACCTGACTGGGCACCTAACATTCATCCTATTGTTGTTCATTTTCCTATTGCTTTACTTGTTGTAGCTGTCGCCGTCGACCTAGTTGGCTTATTTTTTCGTCGCAATCTATCTATAAGAAATACCGTATCGCTTCTATATTGTATTGGTGCTGCCTCTGGTATGCTCGCGTATTTCACTGGTGAAAGCGCAGCCGACGCAATGCTGTTGCCAGCAGACGTTGCTCCTCTGGTCGGAGAACATCACGACTGGGCGTCTAGAGCCACTTGGTTCTTTGTATTCTTCGCTTCGTTACGCCTAGCCGTTTCCTTCATATTGCCCCAGAAAAAATGGATCGAGATAGCGTCGTTCGTACTCGCGTTAGGTGGAATTTTCATGCTGTATGAAACTGCTGAACATGGAGCTCTCTTGGTATACCGACACGGGCTAGGCGTCCAAACCATCACAACAGACACTTTTCAAGAAGAAGCGAATAATCGCGTCTCGGCGGCCATGTCCTCTGCCCGCGATGAGGGTATCGTCGATTTGGAAAATGGTTCATGGGTATGGCACCCAGTGGTTGGAGCGGAAACTGTAATGGCTAATGAATTTACATGGTTGGAAGGCGCCGTCTCCGAGCTGACTCCTGGTATGGTTCACGATGAAGAAAAAGGTCCCGTTTTAGGACTCTCTGCCCAGGAAGTCTCAGCAATTTTTGTGGCCGGCTCAAATGTCGCTTCTTCACAAGCAGCAGTTTCTATCAATCTGGAACAATTTGACGGGGAAATTCGGCTACTGCTCCATGTGCAAAATTCGGAAACATTTGATTTCTTTTCTGCCACCAAGAATGTCATTCAACTTGGACGCGTTAACGAGGGCGTCGAAACGATTTTTGAAGAGAAGGAATTATTACAATCAGGATGGCTAGACCTACAAATCTTTGGAGGTGAAGGGCACTTTCGTGGCTATGTCAATGGTGACCTGATTACGCACGGTCACGCGGATGATTTAGAACCTGGTCCTTTCGGAATGCAAATCCAAGGAGAAGGTCGCCTTCTTGTTGATCAGATTCAGATTCAATCTATTAACTAAGTTCCTGGGACTCAAGAATTTCTTATAGGTTGCACAACACTATAAATCCAATTGTTTCGCCATCGGAAAAAAAATAATCCCATTGATATTTCGCTCAGGACCTGTCTGAGTAAAACCAAGTTTCTCGTAAATCTGAAGCCCGTGTCGTGAGGAATTCACTGTTATTCTTTCAACGTGGGGAGCAAGCGATTTCACTTCATTAAAGGCATTCTGAAGGAGCGACCTGGCTAAACCATGCTTCTGATGTTTTTTCTCAACAAATAGTAGTGCGACATGGTTTTGATCGCGAATTTCTATCATGCCTACGATACCAACCGCCACTTTAGCAACTATTAAAAGATGATTGTTTTGAACCCTCTTTTTAATGGCTTCAGCATCAACATACTTATGAAATTCACGGATACCTTCCTCAGAGTACTCAGGTGCAATAAATTCATTAAATGATGACAGAGCTAACGCGGAAACCTGCTCTGATTCACCAACGAACATTTGTCGATACTCTATTTTTTCTTCCACTGTCACTCTTGAGGAACATCATAATGTTGCCACAGATATTCTGGAAAATATGTATGAAGATACAAGTAAACCTCATGCACCAAATTAATCACTTTTGTCACGCCATATTCATGATGTCCCGGCTTTGCTATGACATGAACAAGCAACGTCCCTCGTCGACTTGAGCAGTCAGGGCGAGCACGTTTTGTATCTATGCGGCGATGGCCAGGCAAGCGAGTCGCTGACCGTCCTTTAATAAAAAGTTTAAGCTCCTTACATAGCGTCGATCTTGCATGAACATGTGGCAAAAAATTCGTAAATGTCAACGTACCAGATGTAGGTTCATAGGTTAACGTGAACGGCTCTCGAGCCAGCCAAAGAAACCGGAAATAATGACGGCCTGCTCGATATTGCTTTTCCGAGTACCCTCGAAAAACACCACGGTCAGCATAAGCCTGTAATCTGCGTCTTACCAACTCCAACTCATCTTGCGCTGATCGTCGCCGTGGCTTTAAAACCTTCTTACGTGCCATGATCCGTTTGAATGCGTCGCTGCCATCAGAGTTTAATGGTTGTAGGCCATCAGCCCAGGTTCTATCTTCCCTAAAAAGCCCGGTGGGTATTGATCACGCAACCAGAATTCCTTTTTTGCTTGTACATTAATGATGGACGGGCGACTTTCCGTAAGTGCAACCTGATACGCCCGCTCCAGAGCAGGAGTGAAATCCTGAGGGCGGGTAACGTACTCCCCGTGAGCTCCGAGTGCTTCACCCATCTTGTCATAACGAATATTTTCCTGAAACAAGTGAATAGGAAGTGAAATAGTATTATTCCGCTGACCCGTCCACGTACCCCACGCATTATTGTTGTACACAATAGTGATGACGGGTAATCGATATTTAGCGATCGTCTCAAGTTCCATGCCTGAATATCCAATTCCTCCATCTCCTGTTATCGCAATGACCGGATGACCTTTGTAATCAGCCTGGGCTCCCACCCCTTGCTGGACGGCAACAGCCACGCCAAGTGCATAACCAACATCTGGACCTATTGCACCATACTGATACGCACCGTTAATAATTTGTCCGGGCCGATATGCGCGCAGATATCGTCGTGTGTAGCGAGCAACACCATATCCACCCTGCACTACGGTAGTTTGTTCTTTAGGAAGGTCTCCGTTATAAAGAAACTCCGCCAACTCCTTAGAAACTACAGCTGGATGAACAGCATCCGTATACCCGAGTCCTGTTTGATAGAACTTTTCATTTTCAGCTTCAAATTCCTGTCGCGCTAATTCGATTTCACTTACCCAAGAATCATGCTGCTGATTTGGCATAGCGTCGACCAAAGCGGTGAGCGCCGCATGTTCGTCGCTCACAATACCTACATCAATCGGGAGGTTCCGACCTATATCTTCAGCCGCAGGATCAATCCGAATGTACTTGGCGTCTGGACCAAATGCAAACTCCCCAATCGTAGGCATACAGTACTGACCCACAAGAAGAACTACATCGGCGCTAGCCAGTGCGTTTGGCGCCGCATCAGCCGACAGTTTGTGATCACCAGGAAACTGACCTTTCATCGCTCCAGATTCAACAACAGGAATCTGCGCCTTTTCGGCAAGTTGTCTGAGGGGAACCCAAGCTTTTCCGTAAAACACTCCATTACTCGATACAATGATCGGTCGATCCGCACCGCGCAGTAACCGAACAGCTGTTTCAATCGCTTTGGGGTCAGGATGAGCTTTAGCTTCAGTTCGATATTTTGTTTTATCGTAGTAATACTCAAGTTCACTGGCATCGGCGAATTGAGCCCCAGCAACCTCAGCTGGAAAATCAAGATGAACTGGCTTCGGAACCCCGGTCTTAAGTTGTCTAAAGGCGTAACCCGCATATTCCCACGTTCGTTCTGGCGTAATAAGACGCTTACCGTATTTTCTCAAACCTTCGGTTGTGGGTTGCTGATAACAATCTTGAATCCCTCTCTCGGTATCATCACCTAAGATAGTACTGTTACTGGCCAGAACCAAAATAGGAGATCGGGCTGCATTAGCTGCGGCAATACCGCCAATCATGTCAGTAAACCCTGGACCTTCGGTGCCAGACGTTGCAGCAATCTCACCGGTAGCTCGACAAAAAGCATCTGCTGCGTGACAAAGTGACCCTTCATGACGCCCTGAGTAGGTTGGCACCCCAGCCTCTGCCATTGCATGCACGATTAAATAATTACCAGGACAACAGAACAACGCCGACACACCCTCTTCTTTGCAAGCACGAGCAAAGACTTGCGCACCAATCATTGGAAAATCAACCTTAGTCAATGGAGCGGCGGACGCGTCCTCAAATTCTTTCGGAATTAAAATTTTTTTTGTCGTTGATTCAACTTGTTCCGCGAACCCCGCTTTTGAAGCACCCAGAGCCGCCGTTGCACCGGCTCCCATGACAGCTTTTTTCATGAAAGAGCGACGAGACTCTTTCGACCGTTGACTTGATTTTTTTGGATATTTTTTTTTCACCTGAAACCTCCAACCGGTCAAATCACATTACATAAATGTAAGTAATTTACGTCAGTTAATCCTACCACCGAAATACTAAAATATTGCTTTTCGATAACCTGAAAGAACATCTACAACCCACATAAATCTTTAGGATGTTAGGCGCTAACAGTTGCCATGCAGACCTAATTATTCACGTGATTAAGACCGTTGCCCCTGTTGTCTCGCGCCGTTCCAAACAAATATGAGCCTGTTTAACGTCCTTTAGCGGATATTCCTGTCGGACGCCTGCATTTATAATGCCCTTCTCCACTAGATCAAATAATTCGCCCGTAACGTGTTCAAGCTTCTCTCGTGAATTAATGTGAGTAGCAAGGGTCGGCCGAGTAAGGTACAGTGAACCTTTAGCCGCCAAGATACTAGGACTGAATGGAGGCACAGGTCCTGAAGAATTACCAAAACTCACCATTAAGCCCCTACTGCTAAGACAATCCAATGAATCCTGAAACGTATCGCGACCGACTGAATCGTAAACTACCTGAACACCAACACCATCCGTAATGTCTCTTACCCGTTCGGCCACGTTTTCTTCTGAGTAGATGATTACGTGCTCACACCCGTGCATCTTGGCTAGTTCAGCCTTCTCTTGATTGCTTACAGTTCCAATCATTGTTGCACCAAGGTGCCGAGCCCATTGACACGCAATAAGTCCACAACCCCCGGCAACTGCATGAAAAAGAATCGTATCACTAGGATTAACACAATGAGTGGTGCGTAATAAATACTGCACCGTGCATCCCTTTAACATCAGGGCTGCCGCTTCCTTGTCTGTTACCCCACTTGGAAGACGTATTAATTCTTTCGATGGAATCAGCCTTCGCTCTGCGTAACCACCTAAATTCATGCAGTACGCGACACGATCGCCAATCTCTAGCTCAGTGACGCCGTCGCCAATAGACTCGACAACACCGGCGGCTTCATTACCAAGAATGGCTGGCATTGACGGCAAGGGATAGGTCCCTGTTCGGTGATATACATCGATGTAGTTAAGTCCTACGGCCGTCTGCCTTATTAAGGCTTCCCCGGGACCAGGCTCGTTAACATCAACGCTCTCCCAAGTCAAAACATCGGGCCCACCTAATTCATGAATACGGATTGCCTGCGTCATTGAATCACTCCATCGCAAAAACTTTATTAAATTAACCGTGGATCCATCTTAGCCCTTAGGCTCGCCGGTGTCGATCAGGTTACTTAACGAGAAAACGTGACAAGTCCTGTCTGTTGCGTCACACTAATGTTCTTCGAGCTAACTACAATGCCTGGAATATATGACGAAGAACACCCACCTGCACAGAACCTACTTGCAGATTGCGTCCACTGCGGGTTTTGCTTGCCTGCCTGTCCCACATATGTGCTCTGGCAAAAAGAAATGGATTCGCCTCGCGGGCGTATTCACTTAATGAAGGTCGGCTATGAAGAAAAGGACGCCCTTACAGATGGTTTCGTACATCACATTGACACGTGTCTAGGTTGCATGGCTTGTGTTACTGCATGTCCATCTGGGGTGCAATATGATCACCTAATTGAAGCCACCCGCCAACAAGTTGAACGCAACTCACCGCGTTCACTCGGAGACCGCTGGTTTCGCCGATTGATTTTTTTCTTCTTCCCTTACGTCAAGCGACTGCGTTGGGTCGCATTAGCGTTATGGTTCTATCAAAAATCTGGAATTCAAAAACTATTACAAATTAGTGGTGTTCTTAGGCTTTTACCACAACGTTTGCAAGCAATGGAAAATATTGCTCCATCAATATCATTGCGTTCCATTGTTGAGGGTTCAGTAAAACCATTGAACACACCTCGAACCAACAATCAACGAGTGGGGCTACTGCTAGGCTGCGTGCAACGTGTTTTTTTTGGGGAAGTTAATGCCGCTACCCAAAGGGTGCTCACTGCAGAGGGATTTGAGGTCGTCGTGCCGAAAAAACAGGAGTGTTGTGGCGCCTTAATGCTTCACGCTGGTTATGAGCAAGAAGCGGCTGAAATGGCTAAGGCCTTGATTGATGCGTTTGAAAATAATGACCTCGATTTTGTTGTTGCTAACGCGGCAGGTTGCGGTTCGACACTGAAAGATTACGGACACTTACTGCGAGACGACCCAGTCTATGCCAGCCGCGCGGCCGAATTCTCAAAAAAATGCAAGGATATTTCAGAAATATTGGCTGATAGCCCGTCTACTGCGCCACGTCACCCTTTACCTCTTCGAGTCGCTTACCATGACGCATGTCACCTACAACATGCGCAGGGTGTGAAAGCTCAACCAAGAGCGGTGTTGTCCAGCATTCCTGAACTGGATATTTGCGAAATCCCTGAAGGATCACTGTGCTGTGGTTCGGCTGGTATATACAACCTTGTTGAACCTGAAGCTGCACGCGCACTAGGACAGCGAAAGGCAAACAACATCGCATCTACCGGCGCTGACGCCATCGTCTCAAGCAACCCAGGATGTCTCTTACAAATTCAAGGTAACCTTGACGCTATTGATCAACACCGCCCACAATTCCACCTGGTGGAATTAATTGATGCATCGATACGTGGAGTACCGCTGGAAAAAAAGTAGTCTGTAGTAATAGAACCTTAGATTAATTAACCTTAATTTAAGACACAAGCTAGATTCCGCCAGGACCTCGACCAGGATTCAGACGTTTATCTGGATCAAATTGATCTTTAACGAGCTTCATTACTGAAAGCGCTTCGATGTGGCCCCAAGGATCTACCTTATTTCGCAGTGCTGTATCCGCCCGTCGCAGTACGGCGGAACCATCTCCATTTTGAAATCGTTTACGGAATTGATTAATTACCAAAGCTTGACTCTCTACAGACCCACATAACCTAATATCAACTACCCCGAGGGCAACACGTCCACCAATAAAAATTTCAATGTCGTGCGCCTTGCAAGCACTTCGCAACCAACTTAAAGAATCAAAAAGGGCAGAGGGAACCGTGCTGAGTTTGACCAGAGTGCCAGGTTTATCCCACTGCCGCGTGTATTTTTCCCATAATTGGGTTTCCTCAATGCCTTCAACTTTATTTACTGGAGCTAGATCACTAATTAATTGTTCCGCTATATCAGCCTGTTGCTGTACCGAACTTTTTACCGACTTAAAAGTTACATAGAGCACACCGGCTGGCCACTCCAATTCAAAAGCAGTCGGTGTTAGGGGAGAAAGTGTAAATCGTGAAACCACCGAAGGTATAACATCCCAAGACGGTAGCGCGACCGAGACTGTACATGAATGCGTCGCACGAGGAGCCAGTTTAAACGTGGCGCTCGTCATAACCGCAAGGCTACCAAAAGAACCAGTTAACAAACGACCCAGATCATAACCTGCAACGTTTTTTACAACGATTCCGCCAGACTTGGCCATTTGACCATTACTCAAAACAATCGAACAACCAATAATGAGATCACGTGGAGCCCCGTGGTAATGCCGGCTCGGCCCACTATCATTAGTGGAAACGAGTCCTCCCACAGTTGCTCGATCGGCCCAAGGAGAGTCTAAAGGTAACCATTGATCGTTGAGGCCTAGAGCGGCGTTAAGCTTAGCCAAGGTCACGCCTGTGTCAACCGTAGCCGTCAGGTCTCCATGCCTATGATCCACGCTTTTATTAAGTCTTTTTGTTGAAAGAAGAACATCGACGGAAGAGAGCACATCGCCCCAAGCTAGTTTAGTTCCTCCACCGCGCACACAGACTGTCAATGCTCTCGCCGATGCCCACGCTAGGATAATTGACACCGTCTCAACCGATGCCGGCTCAAGTACAATACGTGGCTGCTGGCCATCGATACTATCTTCAACCGTTGAGAGACGCCCAACATCCTTTCCTGCGTGTTCTATGATTTCTGCGAGCAAAGATTCAGAAGATTCAAGACTTTTTTCCATGACTCTTACATTCGATCGGCCAAACCAGCCACTTCTAGGGGATGTGCTCGGTAAGGACCTGGAACCTCTCCACAAAGTCTCGGAGTAGGAAACACTTTGCCTGGATTACAGAGATGTTCTGGATCAAAAGCGCATCGTACTCTTTGCATAGTATCTAGGTCAGATTCAGAAAACATTTTTGGCATTTGATCGGCTTTATCCGCTCCGACTCCATGCTCACCTGTAATCGAGCCCCCGACATCAAGACAAAAAGTCAAAATCTGAGAGGCTACGTGTTGTGCTAAATCGGCCTGCCCGTCAATACGCTCGTCATAACACACCAGTGGGTGCAGGTTGCCATCCCCAGCATGAAATACGTTACCAATTTTAAGGCCAGATTCATTCTCTAAGGCGCGAATACGACCAAGCACTTCCGGTAATTTTGTGCGGGGGATAACTCCATCCTGAACATAATAACTTGGAGACACGCGACCCATGGCCGCAAACGCTGCCTTCCTTCCTAACCAAAAACGCGCTCGTTGCTCGTCTGTTTCGGCTATTTGAATTTCTCGAGCACCTGAGCTCGAACATACTTTTTCTACTTGCTCAAAAAGGACCTGTACATCAGCATCCGCACCGTCTATCTCAACAATAAGTATGGCTTCCGCATCCGGAAAATTTGGATGCACGGCGGCTTCGGCAGCCTGGATAGTCAATCGATCCATCATTTCGACTGCAGCTGGAATAATTCCGGCGGCTATAATTCCTGAAACAGCATTTCCTGCGGCCTCCGTCGTATCAAAGGCGGCTAATAAAGTCCTGACGGATTCTGGTTTCCTCAATAATTTTAGAATGACCTTTGTAACTATCGCCAATGTACCCTCAGAACCCACAAGCACTCCAAGAAGATCAAGGCCCGGGTTATCAAGCGCCTTTCCACCAAGTCGAATCATCTCACCGTTTGGCATTACTGCCTCGACACCAAGGACATGATGAACTGTGAATCCGTACTTAAGACAGTGAGCTCCTCCTGAATTTTCTGCGACATTTCCACCAATGGAACAAATTACCTGACTAGATGGGTCGGGAGCGTAATAACAACCGTCCGCTGCCACGGTTTTTGTGACATCCAGATTCATCACTCCTGGCTCGACCGTAATTCTTTGGTTTGGAATGTCGACGTCCAAAACTCGATTCAAACGAGTCATCACAATAAGGACACCGTCGGAAAGCGGTAAAGCCCCACCAGACAAACCAGTCCCCTGGCCACGAGCTACAAACGGAATCTTATGCGTAGAACATAGACAAACAATTTCTTGAACTTCGCTAGAGGTTTTAGGGAGAACCGCTACACCAGGCTTTTCCCTGAGCTTAGCTAAACCATCCGATTCATAAGTAGAAAGCTCGACGGAGTCACGGACAATTCCATCAGAACCAACAATATTCTCAAGACTTTCTAAAAAATTGTCGTCCATAATTCCTCATGCGTCGGTTTTGTCGCCCTCTATGGTCTTGAGTAAAAATCAATTACCTTAGTAATTGCTCTTCGACATACACGGCAAAACCCAACGGGGTTTCGCGTAAACATAATGCAATCAACCTCAGGGCGATACAAGCCCGTCGCCTCATACGACGCCCCCTCAAAAGCTCCAACCTGTCCAGCGTAGGTCATCGAACTTAACACTTGTGTATCATTTCGCAACTGTTCTTTAAAAAGACGATCCATTTCCATTTCTGGAGCACCTTGATCTCGTAAAAGACGCCTCTCCTGTTGCGCCGCTGTATTGCTTTCCTCAAATAGAGTTTTATCCCAAGGTGTTGGCACAGGAGTATTGCCACTCACAAGGTCTGCCCATTTCAATTTTTCGAGATCATGCAACGCGGTAACATTTGGTTCCCAAGGTTCTGGATGATCAACACCTCCTGTTTCGTATGCTACGTCTGATGTGTAATATTCATCAGCCAGACCAGCGAAGTGATGCCCGAACTCATGAACAAAAACATATTCCGCAAAACCAGTATTTGCGGCCGTGGTCGCTTGAAAATTAAGAATGCCTCCACCTCCGTACTGTTCGTCGTTCACAAGGATCTCAAGAAACTCATAAGGCGCCCCCGACGCAGCATCCCGTAATGCTCGATTATCGTACGTCAATAAATAACGCTCAGAATCAAAAATGTTGTATTCAAGAGACAGTGGAGTTCTTCGAAACACCATTGCTCTTGGACGGCTCACGCCTGAATCCACGGACTGAAGGTCCAAGCCCCAAACATTAAAATCAGACTGGCGACTTTTAAAGGGCTCCTCCGCAAAAAGAGCACCAACTAATCTTCGAGCAGATTCTCGAAATTTCGGTAATTCTGCACTTGTATACCCCTCGCCAATCACTAACAAATCGACCTTATCAGCTGGTGGCCCATTATTTAAAATACTCCACACTTCACCCATTGGATCACGGTCTGTCGGGTTAACAAATCGTGAATTAGGGTCTATCTCAGTCGACCAGACTTCATGAAAAGTGTTGTCTTGAGATCGTACCTCAAGAACTACCTGCACTGGGCGATGGGGCCACGGAAACCGCAAAGACTCATGGAATGTACGCGTTATTGAACGGAATTCTGGTGTTGTCTCCCATTCTCCGTAAATCGAAGAAAAACCCCTTGAATAAATAACCGTGCCCGTTTCCTGATCAACAACCTTAAACAAGTACTTACCGAGATTTAGGCTGTCAACTAGTCGTGTCCTGCTTCCAGGCCAAGCACCATCCGATACAATTTGATCGAGGCTGAAAATCTCTATTCCTGAGCCTCCAGAATGAAAATAGTCGACTCGCATGGTCTTATCCAAAAAATACACATCGAAGTGATCCGCGATTTGCTTATTTTCGTGCAACACACGGGTTAATGAGTTCCACTCTGCATTGACAAAACAAAGCAGCGCAATACTGCACCACGTTAGAACCCGAGTCTTAGGTCGCATTAATTTATTTTACTGCTGCAAGACCAATCAAATTCATTGATTTTTTCTACTATCCTTTTATGTTCTAAAACAAGCAATGTCTTTCTAAAAAACACGATCGGAAATCATGTTTAATCGCTCACAGCTAATTCACCAGGAACAATCGGCCGTGTTCGTGGCAACTTGCCTCGATACGCAAGCCAACCCATAAAAACAAGGATAGCGAGAAATATGACTAGCTTGGTGATATCAGCAACCCGTGTATCAGGTAAGAACGCCCAGAGAAACCAGAGAATCGGCTGAGCACAACAAACAGCCCATAGAGACCCATAAAAGTATCGGCGCTCATGTCCTTCATTTCGAGTTGACCGTTTGACCCTCGGGAGCAGACCCACGGCGCCAAAAAACCATATTGAACCAGCTATCGGAAAATAGGCAGCGTCATAGATTTCACGAAGTCTCCATACGCCGGTTGAAATTGCAATCACTAAACCTGTTACATTCAGTAATGCAAATGTAATCACGGCACTCCATGCCACTGTGTAACAAACTCGCCGATAAACAGGATTCGATTTGTTCTCTGTAAAACGAATTATGTACGGTCGAGGTTCAACTCCTGGTAGTTGACCAAACAAACCTGCGAATCCAGTACCCAGCATAACCATACCCAGCCAAGCGGCCATCCTTTCATCAAAACCGTTTTCAAAGAGATCGAATGTTAAGGGTCCGGGACTAATAAAGAAAACCCATATCCATATCGGCCAGTGTGCAAGACGATAGTTAATTTTGTTCCGTGTTCGAATTGTTCGCTCACTCGCCAATTCAACCGGAATGTCATTCATGATGCCCGGTAGTATACGACAGCGCCCGATAACTCTTAGTAAATCAATCCGATTAAGCGTAGACTAGAGTTCACTACAAAAATCACAACAGAATCTTTAGGAGGCGCGCATTATGATTCTCCAAAAAGAATTTTTTCAACTTCTAAGCCTAAGTTTGTTCGTGACGAGCGTTAATCCCCTGATGGCTGCGATAACGGAACATCCGGGTTCACAGTCGAACGAGCTACGCAAATCAAACGTTCAGAATGACTTACAGGGAGTTTGGGATTTTCGAACAATTACACCGCTAGAAAGACCCGAAGAACTAAAACACAAAGAAATACTTAGTGACGAAGATGAAGCCGAACTTGTTCAACGGGCTCTGGAACGCCAAATCGATCGCCCTCCACCACCAGGTGGCGTAGGTGGGTACAACCAATTTTGGATGGACCGTGGCACTAATGTCGTTGATGATCGGAGAACTTCACTGATCGTTGACCCATCGGATGGAAAAATACCAGAGTTGACGGAAAATTCGATACGTCAGAAAGGCTCCCTTGATTCTGATATGCCCAGCGAGCGACCGGTTAGATATCGAGCTGGAGGGATGGGAGCAGATGGACCAGAAGATAGAGGACTTGCGGAACGCTGTATCTTAGGGTTTAATGCCGGTCCACCAATGGCGCCTGGTGGGTACAACAACAACATGCAATTGTTTCAGACAGACGACTATGTTGTGATTTTAAATGAAATGGTGCACCATGCCAGAATTGTTCCACTTGATAATCGCCCCCATTTACCTTCGAAAATAAAGCAGTGGATGGGTAATTCGCGTGGACGGTGGGAACACGATACCCTTGTAGTCGAGACCACTAACTTCACAGGGAAAACAGCAAGCTTTGCCCCTAATATCACAACTGCATTTGGAACCGGTCAAACGTTACACCTTACAGAACGCTTTAAAAGACTAAATCAGGACACCTTGCTTTATGAGTACACCGTGTCAGACCCATCCACCTTTACGCAATCTTTTACCGTCGCAGTTCCTATGAAACGTGGACTCGCACCTTTATTCGAGTACGCATGTCATGAAGGAAACTACGCCATGTTCGACATCCTTGCCGGAGCTCGAGTAGAGGAATAACAGCAACCGATCGGAGCAAGTTAAAGATGCACGAACTTCACATTACTTTAAAAATCGCGAAGTTTTTGACAACATTATTCATCTGGTCTAGCTGCCTATCCTTTTCCTTAAATGCTCAACAGGAAATCGACGTTGATACCAACCAAGACAACCCTCTTGGAAAAACTTTAACGCGGGAACTTCGCCCCTTCGAACCTGTCACTGATGAAATGTTAGTAGATCCAGATCCTGGGGATTGGCTCATGGCGCATCGTACTTACGATTTTCAGGCATTTAGCCCCCTTAATGAGATTAACTCTGCCAACGTTGGCAATCTCAAACTGGCATGGATGAGAGCAATCGATGAAGGACCTCTTCAACTGAGACCACTTGTCTATGATGGTGTGATGTACATTGCACATCCTCATGAAGGAGATCACATTCAAGCCTGGGATGCCACAACAGGCGATCTCATATGGGATTATCAGCGGCAGCCACCTGAAGATTTAAGAAAATATGTTCGCTTCGGAAATAGAACGAGAAATCTTTCCATCTACGGGAATAACATTTTTCATTTAACCTCGGATGCTCAATTACTCGCTTTAAATGCACGCACCGGGGAATTAGATTGGTTGGAACCAACGGCCAACTATCGTAATGGGATTTCACACTCTTCAGGTTCGATGATCATTAAAGGACAAGTCGTAAGTGGCAGAACCTGTGATCCGAGTAGCCTTGTTGCGCGATGCTTTATAGCCGCTCACGACTCTGGAACAGGAGAAGAACGTTGGCGTTTATACACAGCCGCCGGGGCGGACGATATCGCTGGTGCTACTTGGGGAAATCTTCCCACAACGAAAAGAGTACATGTTTCACCGTGGGGACTTCCTGGCAGCTACGATCCAGAATTAGACATTCTCTACTGGGGTATCGCGGTTCCTCTTCCCTATACACGGATCGTGAGGCACGGAACTTGGGATGTCGGAAATAGCACACCTTGCGAACTGTACTCAAACTCCACACTTGCGGTTCAGCCGGATACCGGCGAAATAAATTGGTACTATCAACACCTCCCATGTGACGACTGGGATCAAGACTTCGTACAGGAACGAACGTTAATTGATGTGGTTGTCAATCCTGATCCAGACGCTGTAATGTGGATTAATCCCAATCTCACCGGAACAGCCAAAAAACGAAAAATTGTAATTACGATGGGAGAACCGGGCGGGCTTTTTGTAAACGACCGAGAAACCGGAGAATTCTTGTGGGCGGCTCCTTTGCCGTACACAAATACCGACCGGTTCGTTATCGAAGACATCGACGTTGAAACAGGACAAGTATTTATAAACATGGACCTCGTTGCTAAAGAAATCGGCGAGCAACATATTATTTGTGGTCATAACGTAAAGGGCTACTGGGGCTGGTCCTATAGCCCTATAACAAATCTCTTGTACATCCCATTCAATCGATCTTGTCTCAACCAAACTGCCAACGACCGTGCGATTAGTGGAGCAAGTCCACGATTTTCAATTCCTGAACCCGGGCTCGAAAACGGCAACCTCACAGAAGTAAGAGCCATCAACGTAACAACAGGAAAAGAATCCTGGCGTTTTTCTCAACGAGCTCCAAATGCTGGCACTACACTTGCCACTGCTGGGAACATAGTCTTTTTTGGCGATCTAAACCGCCGCCTGAGAGCCTTTGATGCCAGAACCGGAACCGTCCTCTGGGAAACTATCCTTGGCAGCCAAATTACCGGCTATCCGGTCACTTACATGGCCGGCGGCCGACAGTATTTGTCAGTTCCTGTGGGTGGTGTAGGCAATAGGCTCGCCACATATGCAAAAGAACTGGAAGCCCCCTTTGGCAGCAATATGATAGTAACCTTCGCACTACCAGAATAAAGTCAATGAAAAACATGTTCCGCTGTTTCTTAATCGTAAGCGTCTCGTGTGTTGCCATCAGCTGTGCACAAAGCGTGTCAGAAAACACAGGACCATCCTTTGTCGATATCACTTGGATGTCGATGGCTAATGTGCACTACCAAATTGGTGATATCGGTATCGTTACTGACGGTTACTTCAGTAGGCTGCCTCTGGAAGATTTCTATGGTGGAGGTGGAGGACTTAAACGGACACGAAAGAGTCACATCTCTGATGTTAATGCTGTTAGGGATGTGCTTGCAGCTCTGGGAGGATCACCACGAATTAACTTACTCTTAACTGGCCATAGTCATTTTGATCACTCTTTTGATATTGGAACATGGTCTCAATTAACTCGGGCAACTATTTATGGTTCACAAACGACCTGTTTCCAAGCGATAGCCGCTAACACACCTGAGAATCGATGCATCCCTGTCTTGGGAGGAGAATTAATTCAGATTACAAAAGGCGTCGAAATGCACGTGGTTCGGTGGAACCATAGTGGTGACGCTCAGAGAAATCCAGAACAACACAACCCCGTTGAACTTACTGCACCTCCAATTCCAGATCAAGAAACGGGTGGATTTCGAGCAGGTGTTGCTGAAGATTTCCCGAATGGTGGAGGGAGTCGCGGGTACCTGTTTGTCGTGCACGGACCAGATGGGCCTTATAGCTGGTTCTATCAAGGAACTGCAAGCGCAATCGATTTACATTTACCGATCATCGTCTCTGACATTGATCACGGATCTCCCTTAGAAAATTTAACCGTGGCAATGACCTCTGCCCAAATCAGTTCTGTCGACCTTTGGATCGGAAATAGCAGTGCGGCTGTCGCACAAGCAGTCCTTCCCATCTTAAAACCAAAACGCTATCTCCCTATACACTGGGACGGACTCGACGCACCTTTTCGGCGTGGCCTGTCCACCTCATTCTCCGATCCGCCGTTGGAAGAAACCCTTGTAGCTGCTGAGGTTGAGTTAATCGAGCAGTTCCAATATATGGATAAATGGCGACTCGACACAACAGGAATGCAACATATTGAAAATCATGCTGCAAAACAATCTCTTGGTTTTTCTAACGGAGATAGCAAATGAGCCGGTATCTTAAAAAACCCAGTATTCTTTTTATGATTTTTTTGATTTTTTTTCCGCTGCGACCCACAACATTCGCGCAACCCGAGAATACCCAGTCTAAATCGTGGGTTATCCCGCGCACTTCTTGGGGAGATCCGGACTTACAAGGTCTTTGGAATAATTCCACAACTACCCCTCTAGAAAAACCTCCAGCGTTTGAGAACAAGCAATTCCTGTCTGAGGCTGAGCTGACAGAATTGGATCAGGTGGCACGAGAGCTGGCAGATCAACCACCTCGACCAGGGGACACCGGTAGTTACAATGCTTTTTGGTTTGATCGAGGCAACTTACTCAGTAGAACTTCACTGATTATTAACCCCGCGGACGGAAAATTACCGCCGAGAACAGCGGCTGGTGAACTTCGAGCATCTTGGCAAAGGGGCAGCGACTCATGGAAGAATCGAACCCTTGCGGAACGTTGTATCACTCGAGGTGCACCAAAACGTCCTGGTGGCTACAACAACAACTTTCATATTATGCAGACGCCAAATCTAGTAATTATTCTGCAAGAAATGATTCACGAGGTGCGTTTCATTTTTCTGGACGAAAGACCTCACATTCCTGAAAATATTCGTCAGTGGACTGGAATTTCTCGAGGACGATGGGAAAATAACACTTTGGTCGTAGAAACGAATAACTTTAAAGATGATATCGTCTTTAATTCCTACAATTGTTGCCCGGGCTCAGGTTCTGGGCTCCACCTCACCGAACACTTTACACTCATTGACAAAAATACTATTGATCACCAGTACACCGTAACAGATCCCACAACTTATGCACATCCATGGACCGCCGCTATACCAATGCGCCGATTTAAAGGCCCCCTGTACGAATACGCTTGTCACGAAGGGAATATCGGTCTTGAAGGTATTTTGAGTGGGGCGAGAAGCCAAGAAAAATAATGTAACTCTGTTAAAAATTGCCTCGTGTGTCTATCAAACGTAAAGCTCTCATTGCTTTGTTTATCGGTGCTTTTGGAATAGGACTTGCCCCAATTTTTCCAAAACTTGCCGTTGAAAGTGAGCAATATTTACCAGGTGGAGGGATCGGAATTATCGCTACGGCTTTTTGGCGTACAGCTTTAGCTTCTCCTTTGTTCTGGTGGCTTCATCTGAGATCAAGATCTCGAAACAAAACAGCAATCGTCACCAGCAAGAAAGTCTTATTTTTGCCAGGAATAGTTTTTGCTGCCGACCTTGCCGTCTGGCATAAATCATTCGAGTACACGACTCTAGCCAATGCAACCTTATTAGTAAATCTGGCATCGATTTTTGTTGCCGTTATTAGTTATTTGTGGCTCAAAGAACGTCTCGGGTGGACCTTCGCCCTAGGAGCGATCATCGCTCTTCTTGGGACAGGAGTACTACTTGGTGTCGATTTTCAATTAGGCCGAGATCCTCTGTTTGGAGACGCCCTTGGATTACTTACGGCCTGCTTCTATACCTGTTATTTACTCTTATTGAAGATGCTCCGTAAAACAATGAGCGTGTCTCATATCATGGCCTATACCAGTACAATCTCCGCCATTGGACTGCTATTCATTGCATCCGTTAGCGGTGAACAAATTGTCCCGTCGACTGTCGAAGCCTGGCTATCAGTGCTGGTCTTAGCTTTTATCGTACATGCAGGGGGGCAAGGTCTGATCGTGTACGCAATGGCAGAGCTCCCTGCTAGTTTCGCTGGCCTTGGCCTTCTTATTCAGCCACTGGTTACCGCTGTTTTGAGTTGGATTCTATTTGCACAAGTACTCAGTGGTCCACAAATAAGCGGTGGAGTACTGATTCTGATAGGAATCACAATCGCTCACCGCGGCACTTTATATCACAGCGAAAAAATTACTCGCCGGCGGTAATATCTCGATCGGCTCGTTCTTGCACAGAACCTGGAATACCTATTTGAGTGTCGGCACCAAGACTGCGCAAGAGATCAGCAGTTTCAGGCCACGATTGAAATTGGAATGATTGCTTGGAACCTTCAGCAAGACGATATGGTGTACGTCCTCGAAAATCTCTTGCATCTATTTCGGCACCACGCGCAACCAGAAGTTCAACGATTTCATTTAGGCCACGAAAAGCCGCACCGTGTAAAGCGGTGAAATCGGCTTCATTAACTGCATTGATATCAGAACCAGCGGCAAGTAAAGCCTTTACTGCTTCTTCACCAACCGCGGATCGCAGCCCGCGCGGTTCACCTGGATGGTGAGTCGAAATTCCAAGGCCCGCCGCGACCATAAGAGGCGTAGTGCCATCATCCGTTGTTAAATTAAGGTCTGCCCCAGCATCCAGCAATGTATTAATGATGTCCACGCTGCTGTTGGAACGATTATAGTGGGCAAATTCAGCGAATATTTGTCCCATACTTCCGTTGGCACCAAAGGCGGCCACCCAAAGTGGCGTAGCTCCCTTTAAATCTCCAGTTCCACATGCATATGGCTCGAAGGCGCCTTTCTTGGTGTGGCCAATGTAACTCATTACCAATGCCGAAGTCTTGATGCGTACATTGGGATCAGCGCCACGTGCTAAGAGTGCTTTCACGACACCAAGACGACCGCTCGCACTGAGCCCAGGTCGGCCAAACGTTCCACCCAACCCGCTGCCACCATGCTGACGATTCCAGTGAGTCATCCATGTACCGATTTGACCAACAGCAGCATGCAAAGCGTGGATGCCACCCATTGACGCATCTGGATCAACTCCATTTTCTAGAAGAAAATGCGCAAATTCGTACTGGCCAAACATAATTGACAACGGCAACGCATGCGTGCCATCTGATCCAGTCTCATTTAAGTCCACGCCACCTTCAATAAGGATCCTTGCTATCTCAAGATCTCCCTGCCGAGCCGTCGTCATTAATGGCGTAAAACCTTTTGTAGTCGACACAGCGATAGTCGCACCGCCATCGATTAACTTCCTGACCACCCTAGGATGCGATTCCTCTACTGCCCACATAAGCGCAGTCGCACCTGTCGTTTCCGTTGCAGCATTAGGATCGGCGTTGTGGGACAACAGTGCCTCAACTACTTTCAAATTTCCAGTTTGAGCAGCAATCATGAGTGGCGTAAGACCATTTGCTTGAGCTAAGTTTGGATCCGCACCAACAGACAAAAGTTTTTGAACCATGCGAACACTCGCATTGAGACAAGCACGCGACAAAGGCGTCACGCCGTGATCCTCCGCAGCGTTGACATCCGCACCGGCGTCCAGCAAGAGATCCACAGCTTCAGGAGCATCCCAATGTGCCGCCCATAGTAGCGCCGTTACACCATCCGCCCTGGAAGTATCAGCACGAACACCTCGTTGCAATAAATCACTCACGCTGTCCCAATCTTGAATCTCTGCCGCATTCACAAGTCTCAAATCAGTCTCAGCAGAAACCGTCGAAGCGCAAAAGAACAGACTCGAAAGAATCAAGACAGAAATTGGCAGGCGGTTTGATGTTTTTAAGAGCATGGTCATCAAATTATGCTTACCGCTTCTGTCAGCGTCAAACAAAAAGCCTTCACAAACAAGAAATAGACCAAAAAAAACAAAAAATACGCATGTTCGGTAATTTTTCTAGAGAAATACAACGAGCCACCTAATTATTTAACTTGAATCAAATTTAAGATACCTGTTCTTTGATAATTACGTGATACATTGAGGCATATATATCGTCCCCATGGAGGTAGCACAATGACTAATCGCAATCTCGCGGCCCTATTCTTGATTACCGCATTTACATTACTTCTGCCACAAACTAATTTTGCCCAATCTGGAGAGACTATTCCACAAACATCGTGGGGTAAACCTGATATCCAAGGCGTTTGGGATTTTGCGACTATGACTCCAATGGAAAGGCCGGCCCAATTCGCAGATAAGGCCATCCTAACAGAGGAAGATGCTGCATCAGTGGTCGCAAATTCAGATGCCTTGTGGCAACGCATTTCAGAAGGTGGAGACGACTCTACTGGAACATACGACGAATTTTGGTTTGATGCAGGATCTGGCGTCACAGAAGACCGACGGACCTCATTAATTACCGATCCTCCAGATGGCAAAGTTCCTGCAATGACTGCGACTGCAACCGAACGTGTCGCCGCACGACGAAAATATCTTGTTGATCATCCAGCTGATTCATGGGAAGACCGTGGCATCGCCGAGAGATGTATCCTCGGCTTTAACACTGGTCCGCCTATGACACCCAGTGCATACAACAATGTTGTACAGATTTTTCAAACAGAAGATCACGTGGTGTTACTCAATGAGATGGTACACGATTCAAGAGTTGTACCCTTAGATAATCGCCCTCACCTCCCACCTCATGTAAGACAGTGGCATGGAGATTCACGAGGTTACTGGGATGGAAACACTCTCGTCATCGAAACGATCAACCTCACCAACAAAACGAGTTATCGAGGATCGACAGAAAGCATGCATCTTATTGAACGCTTTACGCGGATCAACAACGAAACGTTGAATTACGAGTTTACTGTTAATGATCCTCGTGCGTTTACGCGTCCCTGGACAGCGTTGGTCCCCATGAAAATGTCGTCAAGTCCGATTTACGAGTACGCCTGCCACGAAGGCAACTACGGTATGGAAGGCATACTTGCAGGACATCGGGAAGCTGAAAGAGAGGCAATGAAATCTGAAAATTAAACGCGGCGTGAAAGTTATACGCTGAGTGAATTTCATATAGAGATGCAAAGACCGGTGAGCGCATAAGTAGTCTCATCGGTCTTTCTGTTTTTTAATCTTGAGGGAGAACCAGAAATGCGAAGATCACACTTATTCATAGCTATTTCCATCTTTGTAACAATTGCGACACTTTTAGGGATTTTTACACGCACTAATGCAATTCAGGCCGCAGGTTCACTCACTGGGTCTGATATTGCTGAAATCCAACAACTTTACGCCCGTTACAATCAAGGACTCGATTTTCGAGATCAAGATTTACTTCTCTCAATTTTCGCTGACGATGCCATCTATACGACGGGATCAGGCGAGGCTCATTCCGGAAAAGAAGCCATCAAAAAATGGGCGGAACCTCTACTAAATGCAGGCCCCACCGTTCTCACTCATAACAACACTAGTATCGTCATTACACCAACTGCGGATGGCGCTAAAGGACGCGGCTACTGGATGCTGTTTAACGTGGAACAACAACCTCCACAACCTCTCATGACCGGCTATTATGAAGACACCTTCACCAAAACTTCACAAGGATGGCGGATTAAAACTCGTGGCTCCGTCCGTGGTTGGTCTCAGTAGCTTAATATCAGAATTTTGGGAAAGAAAAATAATTATCAAAAAGATCAAGCTTTTCTTGTCGAACATCTTCAGTGGCTTGAATTTGGTCACCAAATTCAAGCCACTGGTCAATATCGCGTTCATAGCGTGGCCAACTAGGTAACCCATCTTCGTTGGGATTCCCCGTTCGCGCGAAATTGGCCCAATACCGTGAGATAACGTTCGATAACTCGTAATCCCAGTCTGACCAGTCCAGTCCAACAAGTCCGACGTTACCAAACACATAAGCTAAATCTCCGGAATGATAAGCGCCGTAACCTCGTCGTCCCCGCGGAAGAGTAACATCAGGATCGTCGTGAACATAAAGACGAAATGTTGGTGGAACGTGGCTGAAAAAGTACAAATAAACGTCATTGCCAGCGTTCTCAACAGTAGTTGCCCATGTCCTCATTTCCCAAACAAAGGTGCGGTCGCCTTGCAGTTGCATTTCGGCGACTAAAGGAGAAGTTCTTAACTCCGCAGCATAAGCTTCTAGCATCGCCGCAGACTGCTTTTCATACTCACGCTTCACAGATGCCTGAAACTCCTCACGCGTTGGCTCAGGACCCTCATAGAGAGAGGCACGTTCGTTTGCCATGGCACCGACAATCACAGGAACATCATTATGATCGCCATCTATAAAAATTTCACGTGGGGTTTTCGGAAGCACCCATCCATCGATAATGGCACCAGGACCAAGAGCAACCGCTAATATGTCTTCGGCTTTCACGGCACGCAATGACCGAGCCGCCTCGATCCCTGTACCCGTAACACCTAATTCGTGAGCTACGGACAGGCCTATTTCATGTGCTGATTGTGACGCCCCGATCGTATCTGCCGTTTTATCAAGGTAAGGTCGTTCCCCTTTAAAGCATCCTCCGGATTGTCCGATAGCTTTATGGAACAACCCACGCGCGAGAGGAGAAGCCATTAAGTAACACACACTCCATGACCCCGCGGATTGCCCAAAGATCGTTACATTACTAGGGTCACCTCCGAACGCTGCAATATTGTTGTGTACCCATTCTAGAGCCGTTATTTGATCAAGTAACCCGTAATTACCAGATGAATCGTGAGCACTTTCAGCTGTAAACGCTGGATGCGCTAGAAATCCAAATGGGCCAAGTCTGTAATTAATGGTTACAACAATCACACCGTTTTTCGACAGGGATGTACCATCGAATATTTTCGGATTTCCGGCGCCACTGTTGTGTCCTCCTCCATGAAACCAAAGCATTACTGGTAGTGCCGCTGTTGGCTCGTTCGCAGAAGTCCATATATTGAGATATAGACAATCTTCACTCGGTGCAAGATCACCTCTTGTATAGAGCGACGAATACTCTCTGGGACGCTGCCAACAAGGTGCGCTAAATTCAGTCGCTTGACGAACTCCGTCCCAGGGAACCACCGATTTCGAAGGCCGCCATCGATTTTCACCAATCGGGGAAATCGCATAAGGCACTCCTCGAAACACACGGACTTCGTCGGAACTGTCAGAATACTCTCCTTCTAGTAAACCGACAGAAGTCTGTACAACCCGATCAGTTATCCCTAGCACGTCACTTGTTACAGACATGGGTGACTCTGTGTCATTCGGAGCACAGGCCAAAAATGACAAACAAATACTAAAATGAATGACCGCGCGTAGTCCTAAACTACCAGACATGAAAAATCCTCCGTTTTAACCGCTTTAAGGATCGTCGTTGTGAAATGAAAAACCCATCATACGGCAATAACTTAGCTAATCTGCCTATAATCGACTTATTACAGTTACATGGAATGGGTTAGCGACCGTTGGTTAGCATAATTTATACACAAATTTTGCATTAAGGAAGGCCCAGTGTTAGCACGATTAAAGGCTCTCGCCGGTTGTCTGTTAATCATATGTGTTCTTGTAATACCAACAACCTTCGGACTGGCTTTTGTAAAAAGCCCCCGACAACTTGCCACAGATGAACATCCGAACATCGAATTATTTTTAGCCGCCACTCAAAATCGTATACAAGCACAACCAGCACTCTCAGAAATTGAAAGAAAATGGCGTTCAGGATATGCCGGTATGATGTGGGATCTCGCTCGACTACTGAGACCTCCCAGTCCCAGAATGTTTAGTTTCATCACGCTCGTCCAGTTTCTTGAAAAACAGACGGGACAATCTTTTGGCCAAGATCTCACAAAATGGAATGACTGGATCTGGACTCAACCCTATGAGCCACACCCCGAATACATTTATTTAAAGGGAGTTTGGTATAGCCAGATCGATCCTCGATTCGGAAATTTCTTTACCAGAGAAGCTCAATCGCTTATCAGACTTGACGAGATTGAATGGGGCGGTGTGTCCGTAAATGGAATTCCGCCGCTTAGGTACCCTAAAGTGCTTCAAGCGGATGCCGCAACTTACCTTGAAGACGACAACATCGTCTTTGGAATCTCTATTAATGGCACCACCAGAGCATATCCAAAGCGGATTCTGGCTTGGCATGAGATGGCCTTAGACCGACTTGGCGATCTCGAACTGACAGTCGTCTATTGCACACTGTGCGGTACTGTAATCCCATTCGAAAGTGAATCAACCCAAGGACATCATTCCTTTGGTACCAGTGGATTACTTTATCGATCAAACAAACTGATGTTCGATCACGAAACCATGAGCCTGTGGAACACCTTTCAAGGAACACCTGTGGTTGGACCTTTAGCCGGAAACAATATACGCCTAACCGCACACAGTGTGGTCACAACTACATGGAAAGAATGGAAATCCCAACATCCAGAAACTACAGTTTTGTCTTTAAATACCGGCCATAGCAGAGACTACGGAGAAGGAGCAGCTTACCAATCCTACTTCGGCACGGATGATTTAATGTTTCAAGTGTCACGGACAGACGACCGGTTAAGAAATAAAGACGAAGTACTGGTAATGCACTTTAATAAAGCAAATTCTACGGATTCGACACAACTAGCCATTGCAAATCAGTTTTTGGCAGACAAAAGGGTCTTTAATTATCAAATAGCTGATAAGAATATCGTTGTACTTACCAGCGAAGAAGGCGCAAATCGCGTTTATACATCAGAAACATACCAGTTCAATAATTTCTTAAACCAGCAACATATCGCCGACACACTTGGAAATACATGGGAAATTACTGAAGATGAACTACTTTTGACCACGGATTCCAAGGTTCGCCTAAAGAGATATCCAGCCCAGCGCGCTTTTTGGTTTGGATGGTACGCTCAATTTCCGGAAACCTTATTAATCTATTAAGTCTTTCTCAGGTGCGATAAGCACCATATAATCAGCTTATTAACCATTTTAGAATTCTTGTAACGCTGGCATTAAAAGGCAGGACACATTTCGGGAACACTCAGATGGTGTCACTATGAACAAATGGTTCACCGTAGCTATATTCTTCGGTTGCTTGGCAGGTTCTATGGAGGCTCAACAAGAAACGAAGATGCCTGCAAGCAACCTATTAACTCCTTGGGGCGATCCCGATTTAAGAGGAATATGGACTAATACAACCTCAACACCTTTTGAGCGACCTAGTGAATTTGGAGAACGTGAATTCTTGACAGACGAAGAATTTGCTCAAAAGCAGCAAGAAGCCAAACAACAAGAACGCGACGCTATCGAAGGAGAACAAACAAAAGTAGCTAGCGGCCCAGAACACTGGTACGAACACTTAGGGAAAACTTCAAACCGAACATCCCATGTCATTGATCCTCCGAACGGCAAGGTGCCTGCCTTGACTGCTGAAGCCCAACAGCGTCCGGTCAAGGGCACTATGCACCGTGAATACTTTGAATCATGGGAGGATCTAAGCGCCTGGGATAGATGTATTACTCGCAGTGTGCCTGGTTCAATGCTTCCAAGCTTTTACAACAATAACTACCAAATTCTCCAAACCCCTGATTTCGTCGTCATTTTTTACGAAATGATTCACGATATCCGGTTCATTGCGTTAAATAATCAACCACGTCTTCCCGAAAATCTCCGTCAATGGATGGGAGACTCCAGAGGACACTGGGAAGGAAATACGTTAGTTGTTGAAGTGTTAAATTTCACCAATCAAACGCCTCTGCATCCCGTTCGTGGCGAGGCCTCTAAAGTTAATCATAGCCAAAACCTTAAGGTAATCGAACGCTTTACTCGAATCAACAAAGAGACCATCGACTATCGGTTCACCGTTGATGATCCTAGTACTTTCATGCAGCCGTGGTCAGCTGCCATCCCCATGACTACGAACGACGCACCAGATGCAATGTTTGAATACGCATGCCATGAAGGAAATCATGCTCTTGGCCATATACTTAGTGCTTCCCGTGCACAGGATGCGAAGGATGAAGGAGTATCAAAATGACTGCACGATATGTACAAACATTCGTAATATTTTTTTTCGGCATCTCAGGTTTTTCGGTTCAAGACATCACCTTTGCCCAGGAACCTGAAGGGGAATGGGTAGTCACTAGGACAGCCGACGGCCAACCCGACCTCCAAGGGTACTGGACAACCCAGACCTTTACGCCGCTTGAACGTCCTCAGAGTTTGGCTGACAAGGAGTTCTTCAGCGAGGAGGAAATGGCACTGTTGCAAGAACAATTCACGGCAGAGGGTGTAGACCCATTACGACGTGACGCCATTGCCACTTTAGACCCAGAGCTTAGGGAAGAACAACTCTATCAAGTCAATCGCGATCCTTCGTACGTTCACTATGACAACGAAATTTGGCTTCGGACTACAACACCGAAAGGACTTTCAAGCCGGCGCACGTCACTAATCACTGAGCCAGCCGATGGAAGAATTCCTGCATTAACACAACTTGGAGCCTCGCGCGTGGCTTCAGAGAATGCCAGACGAAACAATTTCACTGGCTACGAAACTCGACCTCTAATGGAGAGATGTATTATATGGTCACACGAAGGACCACCGATGCTACCACCCGCCTACAACGATGTCCACCAGATCTTTCAGACCTCAGATTACGTGGTGATATTTACTGAAATTTCTACTGGACTTCCACGCATCATCCCTCTCGATGGCCGCCCGTTCAACTCTAATGTAGTAGGCCAATTTAGTGGAAATGCTCGCGCCTATTGGGATGAGGATACTTTGGTTGTAGAAACGAAAAATTTTTCTGACAGACGTATTTTCAGAGGCTCGACTGTACATCGTCATGTTATTGAACGCTTTACCCGTACTGGTGCCGATCGGATCCACTACGAGTTTACAATCAGCGATCCCACAACATGGACTAACTCATGGAGCGGCGAAGTCCCGATGATGAAAACAGAGGGACCGATGTACGAATACGCCTGCCACGAAGGCAACCGCGATATTGTCAATATTTTATCGATCGCGAGAAATTTGGAAAAACAAGCCGCAGAAAATGAAAATCCTTAGTCGATTATTTCAGCACTAACGTTTCAACGCTTTTCTCGATCAATAATTGTAAGGAGTCGCCATCTATGATCTGTCGGGAAATCATCTCTGTTTGTCTTGTCGTAGGTTTGACCACATGTATGTTTTTCTCTGTTCCAGATAACCTTTACGCTCAAACTGAAGACTTAGAATGGACCACACCTCGCACTCCATGGGGTGATCCTGATTTTCAGGGACTCTGGACAAATACCACTACAACACCTTTAGAACGACCGGCTTCACTTGAAGGAAAGCAATATCTTACTGATGAAGAACGAGCCGCCCTTGACGAAGAAAATGCTCCCGGTATCGATGCGGCACCCGGTGTAGGCGCATACAACAATTTTTGGATGGAACAAGGATACGTTTCTAAACAGACTTCGCTGGTAGTCGATCCTCAAGATGGAAAACTCCCCCCCGTATTGAAGAGGGCGCAACAACGGCAAGAAACATTACTGGAATCTCGTCGCTCAAGTTCATATCCGACGACATATGAAGAACCAAGTTTAATGGAAAGGTGTATCACTCGCGGTTTACCTGGTGTGATGCTTCCCGGAAATTACAACCACAACTACAACATTCTTCAAACTCCTGATTTTGTCGTGATCTTGGCAGAAATGATTCATGACACCCGTATTATTCCAATTGATGGACGCGCTCACATCGATTCGTCTATCGATCAATGGATGGGCGATTCTCGAGGATATTGGGAAGACAACACGCTCGTCGTAGAAACCACAAATTTTTCAGATAAATTATTTGAAAGACGGTGGTCGCTAATGGTCTGGGGTACAGGAGAAAACATGCATCTTGTTGAACGTTTCACTCGAATCAATGAAACAACGATCGACTACGAGTTTACTTTAACCGATCCAACTACTTTTTCACGTCCGTTTACTGCATCCATTCCAATGACGAGCTTGGATGGAAGAATGTACGAATATGCATGTCACGAAGGAAATTACGCCATGGCAAATATGCTTCGTGGCGCTAGAGCTGATGAAGTTGCCAAAGAACAATCAGAACAATGACACCTGTATTGCCATTTAGAAGCAACGAGCATTCGCCATTAACTTAAAGCTATCTCCCGAAAACCAGCGTATAAAGTGAAGGAGTTGTTATGACCGGTCTAAATAGTTCTCGAATCAAAGTTCTACTAGCCATGAGTCTAGTCTTGCTTGTAAGTCCACTAGACGGGTTCGGACAAGAACACCAAGATGCGAGTAGCAATTGGAGTACTCCTCGAACAGAGTGGGGCGCCCCAGATCTTCAAGGTGTCTGGACAACTGACGGAGAACGCAGTGTCCCATTTGAACGTCCAGACAGCTTCGGTGAACGCGATAGTTTAACCTCAGAAGAACTAGCTGAACGTGCTGACCGAGAAGCAACGAGCCTTGCAGACGACAAAACAACACGCAATCGACGCGACGGGGATCCTGAAGCTGGACCTGAGCATTGGTACGAGTTTGGTAAGTACACGTCGGAACGTACTTCGCTAATCATCGATCCTCCAGATGGAAAGATTCCGACAATGACGATCGGGGCAAAAACACGATACATAAACCCGAGTTCACGACTTGGTTTCGTCGGAGGAAGTATGGGGGGAGGCCCCTATAATGGACCAGAAGATTTGCATCTCGCAGATCGCTGTATCACTAGGGGTCTTCCACAAACTTGGTATCCGAGCGCCTACAATAATGGATTTCAAATTGTTCAGAGTCCAGGATATGTAGCTGTTCTTTACGAACGACTCCATGAACATCGCATTATTCCAGTCGATGGACGTAATCCTATCAACTCCAGCATCGGTCAGTGGTTTGGTGATTCGCGAGGCCGTTGGGAGGGTGACACACTAGTAGTAGAAGTAACAAATTTTAGCGATCAAACCAATTTTCGGGGATCCGGCTCAACCCGTCGCTTGATAGAAAGATATACCAGAGTGGATCAGGATACAGTCCGGGTTTCAATCACGATTGACGACCCGACCACTTGGACACAAACTTGGACGACCGCGATTACAGGTAAACGCGATCCTGACTATTGGCAGGTCTTTGAATACGCATGTCACGAAGGAAATTACGGAATGACCAACATCCTTAGCGCTGCACGTAATCTTGAAAAACAGGCTCGTGGAAGTGAACGTTAATACATCGCTAACCTTATAAAGACCTGCAATCTGAACCTTACCTATCGGGCATCTTATTCTGGCAATGCAAACGTTAAGACATTGTTCGTGGATACGACAGAAATGTACTGTTTCCCATTGACTTCATAAGTCAAGGGACTAGCTCTAATGGGACGATTATGCTTGTAAAGAAAGAGTTGCTCTCCTGTTCTTGCGTCAAGGGCATAAATTTCTCCAAGATCCGTTGCCTGCAATACAAGATCACCTGAGGTGGCTAAATTTCCACTAGCACCAATAGCTGACATGGTCGGCATTGTCTGCTGCCAAACCATTTCTCCGGAGACAGGTTCATAGGCCGACACCACATAAAGCGTGACCATGTCATCTCGAATAGGACCGTCAGCGATCAAATCAGCATGACCATCCCCCTGTCCAAATTCCTGCATCGTGTCACCAACAGGGTTGACCGTGAACGCAACAGCACCATCCTTGCCAGTTATATAAACCAACCCCGTGCTCTCGCTAAACGATGGGGGGCCCCAACTACTTCCGCCATGTGCCACGATATAAAAGTCTTGGGTGGAGTACGGCGTATAAATCTGCCGAGCGCGCTGGCGCGCCTCAGGATCAGCAACAACCGGAAACGTCGCGCACAACGGTGTCATTGGAACCCCACGAGCATTATACGGAATCGGCTGTGTTGGCCACACCTGTTCACCGGGTACATCACTGGCCGTGGGCATCGCAGTTTCAACCATGGGATTGAGTGGTTCACCAGTTTCACGATCCCAGAAATACATCAGGCAATTCTTACCCGCAGCTGCAACCCCTTTGACCATCTGCCCGTCCTGTTCAACATCAAACAGCATCGGTCCAGAAACATGATCAAAATCCCAAAGATCATGGTGAACAGCCTGGTAAAACCAAACCAGTCTCCCCGTCTCAAGGTCTAAAGCAATCGTCGCATTAGTAAAAAGATTCTGCCCCGGGCGTGAAGACCCGTCATAATCCGGACTAGGATTACCAGCATTAATATAAATAAGGCCTAACTCAGCATCGATGGCTGGGGGCGTCCAAATACCTCCACCCATCTTCTCAGCTTCACCCCAGGTATCTTTTGCCAGTTCCCAACCATCATCTCTGGGACCTTGGGGAACTGTATTAAATACCCATTTAATCTCTCCCGTTGTCGCATCAGACGCAATGACCAGTCCTCCAGGTATTTGATTCTCTGACAAAGCCACTCCGGCATACAGAGTGCCTTCGTGATATACCGGTGGAGTCGTTAATCGGTATCCAAGGCTATACGCGTCAACTCCAGGGGGATAATCATCAGGATACTTAAACTCTAGTGCTTCACTCACAATTTCCAGCCGTCCACCATCTCCAAATGAATCGACAAGTTCACCAGTTTTACCGTCTGTCGCATACATGGAAGCGCCCCCAAAAGCATAGAGGCGACCGTCCCCATATGTTGGACCACGTCCACGAGATTCTAAGTTGTCATTTAAAGTCATCGTCCACACGGTCTCGCCCGTAATCGCGTTCAACGCAAAAAGTTTTGACCCGGCATTCAGATACATCACCCCATCGACCACGATCGGAGTAACCTGCGTGATGCTATTAGCCGCACCCGCTTCAAAGGACCAAGATAAATCCAAGTCACTTACATTTGACGTGTTAATTTGGTCAATTTCTGCATATCGACTGCCGCGTTCATCAAGGTTATGCAAGGGCCAATCTGACTGCCCACCAGTAGTGATCTGGGGAAGGGGTGCCTCATGAACGGTCTCACCACGCTGCTGAGCCTCACTCGAAAATTGCACGACAAGCACCATTGCCACTACTAAGCAATGGGTCAGCATCGGTGTTCGCAAACCAAGCCTGTTCCGTTTCGCTTTCATTCTTCCTCTCCTCAGTCTGGACCTCATAATCACATGCAATCAGCTGCCACCTACAAACGAATAATTTTTCCGTTGGTCGATACGAGAACACTCTACTAGGTTAACGGTTTGCAGCGCCACCTCGAAAAATTAAGAGCTCTAAAAATACACCCTAATAAAGAATTGTAAAAGAGTCGTCAGGTTGCACTATTACAGCAGGGGCACTTCCACTAGGCACCGTTGGACCATCACCATTCTGGTTGGTCTGACGCCCAGAGGAGTCAAAAATACTCCAATGTAATGTGCCTCCTGCGCGGAGCCCTGGACCATCACCCCAAACTAGTAACGTTTGGCTGCGTTGATTGACGGCAACAACTGGATTCTTTCGTCTAAAGCGTGGATTGCCTTGTGGTGACGCGAATACATCCAAGCGATCTACAGAAGCAAAATAAACCTGACCGTCAGTTTCCCAAGCGATCTTAGTCGCCTCAGGACCATTACTTAATGTCGTTGTAGTGACTGGACAGGCACCAATTTCCCATTCATGGATTAATTGGTCATCAAACCTTCGCCCAGCATCGCGAAGGGTCAGCAACCGTTGTCCCCGTCGAATATTCTGTGCCGCACTTCGATATGAGACATACACCTCACCAGAAAGCCCAGTTAGTGCGGCCATATTACAACATCCACAGGCACCTTCATCCGTCTTGCTAACCTTTTGAACCTGACCAAATGTTCTTCCTTCGTCCCGAGAAACCACCAGATGAACCCCCCGCTCATAATCTTCAGAGCCACCAGCGTGCCAGAGTACAAAGACGTTTCCCTCCAAGTCTGTCGCCACCGTCGGAGAGGCTTCAAAACTTCCATCATTTTCGGTCCATAACATCCGCTGAGTCTCAAACAAATCTGTGTTTTGTTGCGACCGTGTGTAGAAGATACGAGTTGGGTTCGTTTGAAACCAAACTACATGGATCACGTTTCGTGAATCTATTGCTAACTGGCCACCATCAATCGGTCCCATACCAACAACCGACCGTGGCTCACTATTAACAAGCATCGGAGCGCTCCAGGTATCATGTCCGCGCCCTCTTGACACATAGAACAAGTCACCTCCGCTCATCACACCTTCAAAATAGATCACGTGCATTGTGCCAGACTCATCGATCACGGCTCGCGGCATCCTAGCTCCATCTGGTATGCGTACCACCTCCACAGATGCCTTACCCAAATATCGACCACCTGAGAAGAAGGCTATAACTAGGACAAACCCTCCTATAATTACAAGACACCACTTAAAGTTGTTAATTAAAAAATTCATGGCACAGACCCATCAAATGCATGTCACGATTCTATTTCATAAAGTATTACCAAGGTTAAATCTGAGAAAACATCTTATTCTTATTTCAATTGATCTTTCTGTATTCGTACCGGAAATATGAACGTGGCTAAAAATAAATCTCAACCAAGCCTCCTGTTGGCACTCATCCCAGTCGTCATTCTCATTAGCCTTCTTACAGTCTCTGTAACCTTGTTTAAAGATCAATCTTCTTCGGGCCCGAACCAACTCTCACTCATGCTGGCAGCAGGTATCACAATTCTCATCGGGTTACGTCAAGGATTGACCTGGAAAGAACTTGAAAAAAGCATTGGTGCAGGAATTGCCTCTTCGATAAATGCGATCTTAATACTATTGATTGTAGGTGCACTAATTGGATCTTGGATTCTGGCTGGAATCGTCCCTTCAATGATTTACTACGGTTTATCAATTATTAATCCCCATCTTTTTTATGGGACTGCCTGCATAATCTGCGCCATTATCGCGCTCGCTACAGGAAGTTCATGGATTACCGCTGGGACTATTGGAACCGCACTAATTGGCATCGCAGCCGCTCAAGATCTTCACCTCGGTCTAGCCGCTGGTGCAATCATTTCCGGATCATATTTCGGAGACAAGATGTCGCCATTATCCGACACAACCAATCTCGCCTCCGCAACTGGAGATGTAGAAATTTTCACCCACATTCAGCACATGATCTGGACTACTGCTCCCAGCTTTTTGATAGCGGTATTATTATTTTTTTCTATTGGTCAGTTTTTGCCAGTTCCATCAGAAATCAATGAGCTAGACGACCTACTGTTCGCACTAACTGAGCACTTCACTATTGGCCCCCATCTCTTAATTCCAATATTTATCGTCACGGGGCTGGTCATAAAAAAAACACCTGCGTTTCTAGCATTGCTGTACGGTGCACTGATTGGGGGTGTCTTTGCTGGACTATTTCAACAAGCACTCTTGATGAAATCTTTTGAAACAAATAGTTTTTTGTTTGCTTTCGCTCTCGTCAAGGAAATCTGGACAGCTCTTTATGCAGGCGTCACCCTTGATTCTGGCAATCAGATGTTAGACGAACTGCTCTCACGCGGAGGCATGAGTAGCATGATAATGCCGGTTTGGTTAATCATCTCCGCGATGACATTTGGAGCCGTCATGGAAACGACTGGAATGTTGGAGGTGATTTTTAGGCGCATCATTAAGAATATCCGTAGCACCGGCGATCTCATTGCCTCTACGGCGGCTTGCGCGATAGGCATTAACGTAATTACATCAGATCAATATATTGCAATTGTGCTTCCTGGACGCATCTTCCGTGATGTGTATCGCCGACAACTGCTTGAACCCAAAAATCTGTCACGCACGCTTGAAGATGCAGGAACTTTAACTTCAGTGCTGATACCTTGGAACACATGCGGTGTCTTTATGGCACAAACTCTTGGAGTCTCGACACTAACCTATGCTCCATTTGCATTCTTTAACTTAGTCTGCCCTGTTGTTGCGACGACCTTCGGGTACAACAACATCGGAATTACTAAACTATCCGCAACTCAACAGAAAGTGAGCACAAAAAATAAATCTCGCTTAAATTAAGGAAGGGAAAACTGCGCGCGGAACGCGCGCGTCGAAACGAAACGCAACTCCTCAGCCTTTTCAACAACAGAATCGCCAGGAACAATAAAACAAGCAGCTATACCTCGCTCATCAGCCCATCTGATACCTTCTTCAACTCCCATAACAAAAAGGGCCGTCGAAAGAATATCTGCCAACAGAGCCTTCCGATGCCACACGATAACTGACCCAGCATCATTAACGGGACGACCAGAACGGGGATCAAGAATATGGCCTAACCGAACACCGTTAACGAGACGATCCCGCTCTGAGCCACCGCTTACAGAAATCGAACCCTCTTTTAAGTTCAAGTTCAGAACGGTTCGCATCCGATGGACAGGGTTAGCGATCGCAAATGGCCAGCTTTCAGTCTCCGCTAGACCAGACACCATGAGTTGACCTCCAACATCAATCATCCACGGCTTAGAAAATTCTTCAAGGGTGTGCTCAACCCGATCGAGTGCGTACCCCTTACCAAAGGCACCCACATCCACACTGACATCCCTGAGTCGAACTACAGTGCAATCTTTTCCGTCAAAATTTAAATACTTAAATCCAAAGAGAGCTTTCGTTGAAGGCTCTGAAATGTTGGATTCGTTTTCTTGATTGCGTAACAAGTCACCCACTACCGGATCAAAAGCACCATTCGTTTCTTGGTGCCACCGCGCTAATTGTTTAAACAAATTACAAAATTCAAGATCAGCATGCCACACCTGGTTAATCGGATGCCGATTCAGACGGCTTACTAGACTTTCGGCACGCCACGTACTAAGTTCAGCTTCTGTCTTCTCAAGAACTTTCAGCATCTGTTCAAGCTGAATTAGTCCAGCAGCGCGGTCTGAGGTTCGAACGGATAGGTGCACCTTCGTACCCATCAGATAAGCCTGTCTTGTAACACTTTTCAAAGATTCATTACCCAAGACTGCTTCCGGTAACCCAACAGTTCGCAACAACGTAAACAGAGCAAGAAATACTAAGGAGAACCTTGGCATAAGCAGAAAGTACGCTTCGGGATCATGAAGGTTGTTGAACCGTTACCGACGTGGAAGAAGCCTGAGCAGACAATGTCCGCGAGGCCTTTATAAAACGCCACCCTAGAATAAGATGCGCGCTATAGCCAATAAGAAAGATCACACTTGTAGCGATATGCAAGACAACCATCCACTGTAGCCATACGGGAGAACTCAATACCTGCAAAAGATATCCAGTAAGTGCCATTGACGAAAAGCTAATCAAAGAAGTCCATCCGGTTCGTCTGTCCGGCTTTTGGTTGGACAAAATCTTCTTGTAAGTATGGGAACGAAAGACCATTCCAAAAAAGATCAATAAAATCGGTGCTGTTATCACATGCAGCGAAAGCATCGACGGTTGCCACGCATGGTTTATAACAGCAAATGGATCATCAATTACTATCAGGTACTTCATGTAGAAGTACACGATCCCTGTAAGGGCAATGATTACATTCAACGTATTAAACGAACGCCGTTCCCACGGTTTCATAGCTTTATCTATTTGTCCTCTTCCAAGACTTGATTAATCGCTAACACCCGTCTCACGGCCTGATTAGCGGCTAAGGTTGTTAAAGTAGCGCCGGCGATGGGGCGAATTAATCTTTGCAAGGCCAAATCATCACTTAATCCTTGTTGCTCATATTGTCTAAGCCACGGCCTAGAAGCTTGATATTCCCTCGGTTCAAGAAACGCAGTAATATCAATACGTTTCACCTCATTGTTGGCATCTAGTGAAATCAAGAGACTTTCCCGCTTTGTCCTAACAATATGGGTGTCAATATACGCACGTCCAACTAACTGACCATCACGTCTCGCCACGTAACGGGCCACCAATGCAGTAGAAATTTCTTCGCGAGCCAGTCGAGCCGCAAGCTGTTGTTGATTAACTGTCAAAAATATACGCTCGGCTTCAACTACAGCTCCAGGATATACAGCACGCAGAGCCTCATCACGCGTTAATAATCCTTGCTGCAAAGCGGTGCCACTTATCGACAAAAGGCACCACACTACAAAACCGGCGAGAAAATATTTTCTCAATGCACCCACCCAAATATTTGGAACAACGATCTCTGTTACTCTAAAGTTTAAAGCTGAATTCTTAGTTGAGATTCGATCTCAATTGAGTGTGTGACTATAACTCCGACCTTTTTGGTCGGTCAAGTTTTTGTAAACATTTTTCTTCATATTCTTAAAGAGTAAAGTGACGTCAACTCCTCTAACTTATCGGAAGATCTTCTTTTTCTGGTTACCTTTAGCAAGCACATGGCTGATGATGGCCGTCGAAGGACCGTATCTCGCAGCCATTATTGCCAGGCTTCCTGAACCCACAATCAATTTGGCCGCATTTGGCATCGCGCTCGCTTTTGCCATCATTATTGAAGCTCCAGTTATCATGCTAATGAGTGCCTCCACTGCTTTAGTGGAGGATCGAGACTCATTTTTTGCATTGCGGAGATTTGCATATGGCTTGTGTATCAGCCTGACAATCGTTCAGGTGCTAGTCCTTACCCCACCTGTATTTACTTTTCTGACAGCTGTCGTGATGAACCTGCCCAGTGATGTCTCCCTCCTGACCCACCAAGGACTTACACTGTTACTCCCTTGGCCAGCCGCGGTGGGATACCGACGATTTTGCCAGGGCTTATTAATCAGAAAACATCTGACTCATCGGGTAGCGTACGGTACTGGTTTTCGTTTGTTAACAATGTCTCTTAGCGCTATCGCCGTGTACTGGTTCTTACCTTTAGATGGAGTCCATGTCGGAACGATCGGTCTATCAACAGGAGTCGTGGTTGAAGCCGTGGCCAGTCGATTCATGACGCGCTCAGTCGTTACTGAGATACTGCACAAGGATTCCGACGTGCTACAAGAATCTAATCCGGCACTTCATCTGATAAATCTCATTAAATTTTATGTTCCGCTTGGACTTACCTCCGTACTCGCTCTAGCAATTCAACCTCTACTAACATTTTTTATGGGTCAAAGTCGTAACGCGCTTGAGTCGTTAGCCGTTTTTCCGATTGTGCACGGCATTGTTTTTATTTTCAGGGCCATCGGGCTGTCATATCTAGAAGTAGTCATTGCGCTTTCAGGTAACAACAACGAACATTTCAAGCACATTCGAAACTTTGCCGTTGGCTTATCTTTAGCAACTGTCTGTACTTTATCGATAATTGCGTTTACACCACTCGCTGAAATTTTGCTCCAGAACGTTTTTGGACTCACTGCTCAATTAACAACTTTCGCTTTGCCACCACTACAGATACTCGCTGTATTCCCAGCCCTATCTGTGCTTTTGTCATTACAAAGGGGGGCACTGGTACAATCACACTACACTCCACCCATCACACTGGCGACTTTTTTGGAAGCAAGTTCCGTGGGAATAGCATTATTAGTAACCATCTACCATTTTGACCTGATTGGTATCAGCGCAGCCGCTATTGCCATTCTTCTGGGGCGCATCGTTGGCAACCTCTCACTTATGCCACCGTGGAGTCGAATTCTGGACAAGAATTCCTAGAAATATAAGGGTTTTTCATAAAGAAAGCAGACAATTCTTTTAAAAAGTTTCAACCGCTATATAATTTTTGTTGCTCATTAATCAAGAGATATTAATAACCGAGAGGAAGGACCACCATGCAAGGGAAAGCACTATTAGTCGCCCTCTTCGCTACTAGTTTGATGGCACTGCCGTCTTCGGCGAGCGCTGAAGACTATGGCCACGTTCATCTCAGAACAACGGATCACCTGGCCGCGGCACAATGGTACATTGATCACATGGACTGCCAAGCATATGAACGAGAGGGAGCATGCAAAGTAGACGACATCCAAATTCTGTTCTATAGCGATGGCGCAGAACCAACAGGACCCAGTGTCGGCAGTGGAATCGATCATCTTGGTTTTTCCTTTACGGATCTGGAAGCCAAGATGGCCGGATGGAAAGCTGCCGGAGTAAAAATTCTTGAGGATATTCGTGAGGTACAAGGACTTTTCAAATTAGCATTTGTCGAGGATCCTTGGGGAACGAAAATCGAAGTCGTTGAAGATCTTCAATGGCTGGGCTTTCATCATATTCATCTTCGCTCTGAAGATCCCGGAACTACTCTAAGCTGGTACGAAGAGTTATTTGGAGGCATTCCAGACAAAATGAAGGGGCGCTTAACTGGACTACGTTACAACACTGTAGGAACTCGCGGTGTGTGGCTTCTGGTCGGGCAACAACGTGACGGCACCCTAGAACCTACTGTCGGACGCGCATTTGATCATCTGGGTTGGATCGTGGACGACATGGATGCTTACATTACGATGTTGCAAAGCAAGGGTATCGAATTAGACGACGGTCCACGTGAAGTTACAAATTCTGCTGGCGAAGATTTAATAATCGCTTTCTTAATTAGCGCTGAAGGCGTAAGAATCGAACTGGTACAGTACGTTAATTAATTCACAGGTTACTAAACAAATTCCCACGGGCGATCACCGTCACTGAAAAAAGCGGCGATCGCTCTGTACTCTCTAATTCAATAACCAACCCACCTCTCCAACACCATTCCCAAATAAAGTTGTAGAAAATTTAAGAAAAGAACCGTTGTCATTCTTCGGTATGTCGCCTGCACACCTTTTCTACAACTCTTTCGATGGTTAAGCCTTGAACAATAATTGAAAAGAGAACAACACCATATGTAATTGCCAGCAACGTAGGTTTCCAAGGACTTGATGGTAAGGCGAGGGCCAGTGCGACAGAAATCCCGCCGCGCAACCCACCCCATGTAAGGACTTGGATTGAGCCTTTAGTAAATTCCTGATGCAATCCGATCAACTTAATTGGACCTGCCACGCTAATCCAACGGGCCAGCAAGACAACCGGCACAGCAAATACAGCAGCACCAAACATTGGTCTTGAAATCGTAATGGCAATAATTTCGAAACCTATCGCTAGAAATAAAAGCGAATTAAGTATCTCATCAACCAAAGACCAAAACGTATCCAGATGTTCACGAGTCGCGACACTCATTGCAAACCGTTTGCCGTAATTCCCAATAAAAAGCCCAGCCACTACGACTGCTAAAGGTCCCGAGACGTGCAAGTCAGAGGCCACCGCATAAGTTCCCATGACAAGCCCTAGGGTTATCAGAATTTCTAATTTATGTTCATCGATAGTTTTCATACAGCGAAAGGCTCCGTATCCGGCCAGCAAACCTAACCCAATACCACCAACCGCCTCTGTGATCAGCAACCTGACAGCTTCAATTAGACTCAAAGAACCATGCCCCGGGTCACCCACCGCAACAGCCAATAAGACCGTGTACAAGACTACTCCTACTCCATCGTTGAAAAGACTCTCTCCAGCTATTTTTGTTTCAAGAGACTGGGGAACTCTGACATGCTTCAGAACCCCCATAACTGCAACAGGATCCGTCGGTGAAATTAATGCCCCGAGCACCAGGCAATATGACCATGGAACATTTAAGTTCATGGCAGAGAGTCCATAAAACATGAAAAAGGCCACTAGGACTGTAGAAATACATATTCCCACCGTTGCAAGGGTAGCAATCAACCACCGACGTTCCAGTAAACTTTCCAAATCGACGTGCAATGCGCCAGCAAACAAAAGAAAACTCAGCAAACCTTTCATCAAAGTCTCTTCGAACTCAATGTTAAGCAACGCACTACGAACAAGATTTCCAAATCCTAAAATTGGAAATAGCGCTTCGGCTATTAAGATTGCCACTGAGGTGGCAAGAGCAATAACTAAGATTCCTATCGTATGAGGAAGTTTGAACCAACGGTGATTGATATACCCGAAAGCCGCAGCAAGTGCCACAAAAACCGCGACCAACTCAAATACTGTTTCAACAGTCATAAGATAAACTGAAATAGGTTCTATTTAGTCTGTTTTTCTTCACTTAACTACTTCTGGAGAGGCATTTCCAAGCTCTAGACTGCGCAGGTAGGCTGCCTGAACAGCGGTTGAAATCAATGCCCGAAAAGCACCTTTTTCCAGTTGCAAAACCGCGGCAGCGGTTGTGCCTCCTGGAGAAGTAACCATGTTACGCATTTCTGCCGGCTCTTCCTCGGAAACCCTCGCAAAAGTAGCTGCGCCAAAAACCATCTGCACGACGAGTTCATGTGCATCAGCCGTTGAAAATCCTAACTGTACTGCCGAATCTACAAGTGCTTCTATCAAAAGAAACACGTACGCCGGCCCAGAGCCCGTAATAGCTGTCGCCATATCAAGAAATTTTTCATTCGACACATGAAGATGCTTACCGAGAGCATCTACTATAGCCGTGACCTGTTGAATTTGCACCGAACCCACCTCAGTCGAGGCAGTCCAGACGGTCATCCCTTCTCCAACCTGTGCAGGTGTGTTTGGCATAGTGCGAACAACCGCGCGGTGATTCAGTCCAGCTGCTATGGTTTCAATCGTTACCCCAGCAACTATCGATAAAATCAACGTCTCACTCTTTATGGTGTCTCGAAGTTCTGACAACACAGCGGGTAACACCTGCGGCTTGACCGCAAGTACCACCACGTCCGCTTTACTAATCGCCTCAAGATTATTCTGTGTTGTCTGAATACCATAAGCATCCCGCACTTCCTTGAGACGGTCCTCCTGAGTATCACTCGCGGTTACGTGAATCGGATCAAGTTGATGTTTCGATAAAATTCCGCCAATGATGGCCTGACCCATAGCACCAGTACCTATAAAGGCAAAACGAACATCTTGTAGTAGGCGTCTTTGCTCCACACTGTCCCTCCTCAACCCCAAAAATTAACTGCCCTGTTTATTCTAGTGTTCTCTTCTAGCCATCCGTGGCATATATTCACAAGCGTGGACCCTCTCACACACACATTGGTCGGGGCTAGCCTCGCCAAAACTGGACTCAAAAAATTATCACCCTATGCAACAACAACACTCATTCTTGGAGCGAATGCCCCCGATATTGACGCAATAACAATGCTAATCGATCGGGGTTTGTCTTTGGGCTTTCGACGAGGGTGGACTCACGGTGTACTCGCACTCATCATTCTTCCGATCCTTCTAGCGTTATCAATACACTTTATCGACAAATTTCTATCGAGTATTCGCCAAAGGGCTCATGTTACAAAACTCCCCCCTCTTTTAGTTTTGTCATATATTTCTGTGCTTACACATCCTGTACTTGACTGGCTAAATACATATGGCGTTCGCTTTTTAATGCCATTTAGTGACCGCTGGTTTTATGGAGACGCTCTTTTTATTATCGACCCGTGGGTTTGGCTCCTACTCGGAGCCGGACTTTTTATGACACTTTCTCAATCGCTTGCAAATATCACCGCATGGGTGGGCGTTTGTATTATTACGACCGCCCTAGTCACTGTCACTCCTATTGTTCCACCACTCGCAAAAATTGTTTGGGTAATGAGCATCACAGGCATTGCGGTCCTGCGAATACGGTGTGCATCTAATTGGAAGGTGGAAAGAAACACAAAGATCGGCTTGAGCATCGCATGTGTTTACGCTGTATTAATGATTGGCGGGAGTAGAATAGCGGAACGTCAAGTAGAAGATTGGCTTACGAACCGTGGCATTACATTTTCAGCCATTATGGCCGGTCCACTTCCAGCGAATCCTTTCGTGCGAGACATTATCGTGGCTGACAGGCACCACTACCACTTTCTTGAACTAAATTGGCTATCTGAAAATATGATCCGAATCGCTGGACCGTCGGTAGATCACGGTGGTGACGGAGCAATCGTCCGAGCAGCTTTAACAGCACCCCATGTCCGTGGTTTGCGAACGTGGATGCGATTTCCAGCATTTACGATAGAAATTCTTTCCGATGGATACCGCGTTAGTATCCGAGATGTCCGCTACGCGCGTGGTGCAAGTTCAGGATTTGCAGAGACTGTCGTAATCCTTGATTCTGAACTTTCACCGAAACTTGATTAGCCTGTTGTTTCTGTCATCAGGAATTATTTTTTCGGATGCCACAAGCCAACCAGAGTTCCTTCAGTAAAATGTTTCAATTCATCCCAATCACTGATGGGTAAACTAATATGTGCCAATGCAGTCGTTGGTAGTTCTCTATATTCACCAGTGAGTTTTTCAACGAGCTGCTCAAGTCCAGGGTTGTGCCCAATTATCAATAACCTCTGTGCCACACTAGAGCAAGCCTGAATTACTGTGATCAGAGTGCCTTGATCGGCCAAATAAATTCTAGGATCTATTGATACAAAGACTTGACGCCCACAATTTTCGACCACGAGAGACGCCGTACTCTGCGCCCTAAGAGAACTGGAACTGACAATTGAATCTGGCACCAAATCGCTCGCGCGCAGAAACTCACCAGCCTGAAGAGCCTCGCGATTGCCCCGCTTGTTTAGTGGTCGATCATGGTCCTCCACCGTTAAATTTTTCCAACTAGACTTAGCGTGTCGCATTAATAACAAGGTCTTCATGGATGGTTCCAATATTAGATCAGCAACCCTGTATTCACAGTACTGCACCGTGAACATGTGGCGCATAAAAATTGACATCGGAATTATGTCGCAAATTCTTTCAACATAGCACTAGAATGAAACAGTGCTACTTGTCCAATTGATTGATCTGTACTCGTTTGTGGTTTTTGCTTCCGTCCTGATTTCATGGATCCAACTTCCACCTTCAAATTCTGTCGTTGCATTCCTTAACTCAATGACGGAACCGTTGTTGGGACCAATCAGATCAATACTCCCAGATATGGGTGGTCTGGATTTTTCACCACTCGTGTTACTGTTTGGTCTACGTTTCCTCCGTGGCGTGGTCCTTTCGGTCACACTAGGTTTTTGACTACACTTCGCAAGCTATGAGGTGCAATGTGCATAGGATTCTTTTAACAATTGCTGCCGTTACCACGCTTACTACTGCAACTGCAGCCCAAAATACTGAGAACCCCTACTCAACCCGCGTGGATCGTCGAGAAGGACTTGAAGGTTTTCGGATACACTGCACTATCTGCCATGGATATGACGCCAAGGGTGGCGGCGAAACAAACGGACCAGACCTCACAACAGGACGATTTAGACACACCAGCTCGGTCAGCGGACTTTTTGATGTCATTCGTAATGGCGTACAAGGCACTGCCATGCTTGGGATTAATCCCGACACACCTGACCGTCTTGTCTGGCAAATCATGACCTATTTAGATTCCCTGACACCGAATCCGGCTAATATCGATCTACCAGGCAGTCTCACATCTGGACAAACATTATTTACGGGAAAAGGAAACTGTTCAAGCTGTCACATGATTAATGGTGAGGGTGGTCGCCTCGGACCAGATTTATCAAGAATTGGTGAAAGACGTGACCCTGATACACTAAAAATGGACCTTCTCAGTCCAAATGAAAGTGTTGAACCACGGTGGTGGAGAATAGCTGTAACACATCACGATAATACGACCCTCGAAGGATTAAGAGTCAGTGAAGATACGTTTTCACTGCGTCTTATTGATGAAAACGAACGCTTGTGGTCTTTGGCAAAGAAAAATGTTGATTCGTACGAAACTAATAAAACCTCAACGATGCCAAGTGTAGAGGGAAACCTCACCGATCAAGAGATAGACGATCTTGTCGCCTATCTTTTCTCGCTGCGGAAGGAGAGTTAGCCGATGAAACGGCTTATAGTAATTAGCATCTTTATAGTCGCCTCAGGACAAGTACTGTCAGCTCAAGGACAGGAAAGCACCTCAGCTCCGTCTTTCTCACCAGTAACATGGGAACGTCTCGTAAACGCTGACGAAGAACCTCATAATTGGCTTATGTACTCAGGCACATTTAATAGCCAACGATTCAGTCGACTTGCGCAAGTCGACATAAACAGCGTTGCAAACCTTGAACTAAAATGGGCTTATCAACTCCGTGAGTTAGATCGCGCTGAGACTACTCCTTTAGTCGTCGACGGTGTCATGTTTATTACTGAAGCCCCAAGTAACCTTGTGGCCGTCGACGCAGCCACTGGCGGCCTCTACTGGGAATACGACCATGAACTTCCCGAAGACCTACGACTCTGTTGTGGGCGCAATAACCGCGGCGTTGCAATCCTTGATAACAACCTCTACATGAGTACCCTCGACGCTCATCTTGTAGCAATTGACGCGACTACCGGAAGCGTGGTTTGGGATACCGAAGTCGCAGATTATAAATCAGGCTACAGTAAAACGGCCGCCCCATTAATTGTTAAAGACCAAGTAGTCACTGGAATTGCTGGTGGAGAGTTCGGTATCCGGGGATTTCTTGATTCCTACAACGCTAACTCTGGAAATCTGGAATGGCGAACCTATACTATTCCCGGTCCAGACGATCCCGGCAACCAGACATGGGCTGGAGAATCTTGGCGAACCGGCGGATCACCTACATGGATCACGGGTTCCTATGATCCAGATCTTGATCTCGTGTATTGGGGGACTGGAAACCCTGGTCCTGACTACAACGGTCAGATGCGACTTGGTGACAACCTTTATTCTGATTCAGTACTAGCTCTGAGCGGTGAAAGCGGAGAATTAGATTGGTACTTTCAGTTTACCCCACACGATGTTCATGACTGGGATGCAATCCAGATACCAATCTTGGCGGATATCGACTACCAAGGACAGACACGAAAAGTAATGATGTGGGCTAATCGGAATGCCTTTTTTTACACCCTCGACCGGGAAACCGGTGAATTCCTTGTAGGAAAACCGTTTGCCCGTCAAACATGGGCTGAAGGACTTGATGACAGCGGTCGCCCAATTCGAGTGCCTAACATGGAACCAACCCCTGATGGTATCGTTGTGTCCCCCTCAGTGCTAGGAGCCACTAACTGGTGGTCCCCTGCCTACAACCCCCAGACCGGCCTCTTTTATGTGAATGCGTTCGACGGGGAAGCCGAATATTTTATTCGCGAAACAGAATATCTGGCCGGTTTTCGATTTGCCGGAGGAGGACAACAGGCAGTCTCTGCTATCGATAATTATGTAAACACTATTCGGGCTATCGATCCAAAAACAGCTGATGTCAAGTGGGAGTTTGAGATTACACCTCAGTCGAAAGCGGGACTTCTAACAACATCGGGGAATTTGGTGTTTGGTGGTGGCGTGGATGGGTACTTCTTTGCGCTCGACGCAAAAACCGGAGAAGAACTTTGGCATATCAATCTCGGGGCGCTAATCCAAGCTGCACCGATTAGCTATGCCGTTGATGGACAACAATATATTGCTGTAGCAGCTGGCAATGTCTTGTATTCCTTCGGTCTGCATGACTAAAAAATGCTCTAAACTTTATTAACATCTAAAACACCGTACTAATGTTAAATGTTTCCAGATCGTCTTTAAATAATCGCCTTAAACTAAAAAATTCATCTTTGGGTGTACTGTGTACCTCCGTAGTTATAATTTTTTTGTTACTACTCGTAATATCTCGCTGGACAGTCACACATGCTAATGTGCAAGGCGCGTCTCTTCAAACTGAAGATTCCATTCAAGATCACCCTTCTCAACGAAACGCAAATTACTTTATCGATGTCGAGTTGGATCCTGAAAATCGAACACTGACTGGACGTGAAATTCTTACGTGGAGGAACATTTCCTCAATCTCCACGACGGAATTACAGTTTCATCTGTACTACAATGCATGGAAAAATAGCCGGTCTACTTGGCTGCAGGAAAACAACATCGCTCCTCGCAGAGGTCGTCGTGGACTTGCAAGTCGGCCTTCATCAGACTGGGGTTGGATTGATGTTACTGCGGTCCGCCTCCTTGGAGAAGGTGACGCACCTGCTACTGATTTGACTGATGAAATTACACACATATCCCCTGACGATGGCAACCCAAACGACGAAACCGTCCTCCGGGTACCCTTGCCATTTGCAGTCGATTCAGGCGCTACAGTAAACGTCGAAATAAAATGGACCTCTCGGATCCCTCGGACCTTTGCCCGCACCGGAACAGTAGGCGATTATTTTTTTATCGCCCAATGGTTTCCAAAAATAGGGGTCTTGGAGGACACCGGATGGAATTGTCACCAGTTTCATGCAATCACTGAATTCTTTTCTGACTACGGTGTCTACGACGTACGTATTACTGCGCCTACTGACTGGATTGTCGGTGCGACGGGAATTGAACGTGCAAAAAGCAATAACGGAAACGGAACAACGACTCATCATTATTATCAGGAAGACGTACATGACTTTGCGTGGACGACCAGCCCTGATTTTCTCGAACGTCAAGCTCGTTTTGAGCATCCGGACTTACCCGATGTCGACATTCGGTTGCTTCTTCAACCAGAGCACGCCGACCAAGCCGAGCGACATTTCAAAGCGACTCAAGACACTTTGCGATATTACGGTGAATGGTTCGGCGCATATCCGTACAGCCACGTTACGGTTGTTGACCCGGCTTGGCAGAGCGGTTCCGGTGGCATGGAGTATCCGACCTTTTTTACCGCTGGCACGCGTTGGTTAGCTCCGAAGACATCAGCCGATGACGGACCGGAGGCTGTCACTATTCACGAAGCCGGACATCAATTTTGGTACGGTGTTATCGGAAACAATGAGTTTGAACACGCGTGGTTAGATGAAGGTCTCAATACTTTTGCTACAGGACGAGTAGTAGACCTCACGTTTTCTCCGCACTATTTAAGGACACGGTTTTTTGGTGGATTGATACCATGGACTTTCAAAGATCTTTCGTGGTCACGTGAAATCTACCGGTTACCTTCTTACAGGAGAAATGCCCGTACGGATCCGCCCGCAACACCGTCTTATCTTTATTGGCCAACCAGTGGACGTAGTAACATTTACGACAAACCTGCGCTCTGGTTATACACACTTGAACGTTATCTAGGATGGGACGTACTCCAGAAAGGCATGTCCGATTTTTACAAACAGTGGCAGTACGATCATCCAAAACCGGATGACTTTTTTTCAGCTATCAATGAAGCTAGCGACGAAAATCTACAATGGTTTTTTGATCAAATTCATAACACTTCCGTTGTTTTTGATTATGAACTACAGCAGTTAACAAGTAGGAAAATAGTTAACCGCGGTTTCTTTCAAGACTCTGGAAAAAATTCTTTTATCGAAGGGGACTCGGAAGATTTATTTACCACAACTGTCGTGGTTAGACGCCATGGTGAAGGCATCTTTCCTGTAGAAATAGTAACCACATTTACTGATGGCCACGAAGAGCGAGAATTGTGGGATGGGCATGATCGGTGGACAAGTTTCACGTACAAAAGAAACGTAAAAGCTTCAGACGCATCCGTCGATCCCGAGCGTGTACTGTTGTTAGATATTAATTACACAAACAACAGCAGAACCCTGACTCCAAAGGCCGAGGAGGCCGCTCGAAAATGGAGTCTTAAGTGGTTGGTCTGGTTGCAAGATCTCCTTTTAACTTATGGGTTTTTTGTGTGATTAAATCCTTTCTTGATGGCTGCAACCGAAGCTTCCACGCGCCTATGACGTTAGTCGGAGTGTACGTAATAACCTTGGCACTCGCGATTCCTGCGACTCTTTCTTTACAAGACACCATTGCGACGCATATAGGCTCAAGTATGGCCGGGCATCAAATGGCTGAAGGAGTTTCGCTTTCATGGTGGGAAGAATTCCGGGCCACTGCAGATGGCCTTGAAAGAACATTTACCTACTCGATAATTGGTTTTGCCGCAATATTAAGAAACCTTAGCAGCTTTTTGGACAGAACCTCACCTCCGCAAACCTTGGTTCCTTTGATCATCTGTTACCTTACCGTTTGGAGTTTTTTAATTGGAGGAATTTTTGATCGGTTGGCACGAGGAAAACATATTGGCAGTACAGCATTTTTTTCTGCCTGTGGAACTCATTTTTTTAGATTTTGCCGGTTGGCTATCATCGTCGGAGCGACCTACTGGCTGCTACTAAGCATTGTACACCCTTGGTTGTTCGAAACTCAGTACGAGAAATGGATACATGATTTTACGGTCGAGCGAAATGTCTTTTCCGTTCGCCTAGCGCTATATGCACTCTTTGCCACATTGTTAGGTGCAGTTAATCTCGTCTTCGACTATGCGAAGATTCGTGTTGTAGTAGAAGACCGCCACAGTGCGATTGGCGCAATCTTCGCTGCGGTAAGATTTGTGAAACGAAATCCTTGGCCAACGATAGGGCTATATCTTCTGAATGTGTCACTCTACCTGTTAGTGCTAGTTATCTACGCATTTTTTGCACCAAGTGTCGATACTCCCGTCTTGTTAGCATTGCTTATTGGACAGACATACGTGATGGCACGGCTTTTTGCCAAATTGATTTTTTACAGTTCCCAAATTTCATATTTCCAAAGCCAGCTAGCTCACGCAAGTTACGTTAATAATCCAATTCCCGTATGGCCAGAATCACCGACAGCAGAAGCAATAGCCAATTCAAAAAACTAGTCCCAAAAAAATGTGCCACGCTAAAAATAAGGCACTCATTAATACAATTTTTAGACCTTCGATAGCACTCTGTGATAGAACAGAGATGTAACTGGAGACAAACATGACCCTAAGGATCCTTTCATTTGCATTTTTGATAGTCGCAACTTCTATACTCCCGTCCAATTACGTGGAATCCGGACAAGCAACGCCCCAACAGATCGAACAAAACGTGAAGGATGCCTTAAAAGGACGAGATTTCCGGCGCGTGACCGCAACGGTTAGCGCGACAGAAGCCACCTTGTCCGGAAGCGTCCCTACGTTCTGGGCAAAAGATCAGGCAATCAAAAAAGTGCTCCGAGTAGATGGGATTGAAACGGTCGCGAGTGAACTTGAACTGCCGGAGGGTGAAAGCGACGAGAATATTGCCGAAGACGTCGCGAAAGTTGTTCAAAGATACGCACACTACACAATGTGGGACTTTATAAACGGCCAAGTGAACGAAGGAAAGGTGTCACTTGCTGGTCTGGTAACACCTGATCGTAACAAGAAGGACGATCTTTTTGAACGCATCGCAAAAATTAAGGGAGTGAAGGATGTCGAAAACACAATTATCACACTTCCTCCATCTTCAAGTGATGCACGAATTAGAAATTCGATCGCTAATAGACTCGCGAACAATTTACATTTTGAGCGGATTGCAAGAATGCCGAACCCTCCGTTTCACATCATTGTGCACAATGGCATTGTGACACTGGTCGGCTTCGTACAAACACAGATTGAATTCATTGAACTACAACAACTTGTGGCGCAATCAAACGACGTCCTCCGCGTTGAAAACCTCTTACAAACACTTCGATAGCCCATGGTTTCAATGTGAAATTACGAGCCCAGCGCGAATTGGCACATGAATGAGTTAGCCATTCAAAACACTATTCAGTCAGACTACTCGGACACGCAACACCCGTGCCTCCAAGTCCACAATAACCACCGGGGTTCTTGGCAAGATATTGTTGATGGTATTCCTCGGCGTAATAAAAATGATCGGCAGAAACAATTTCAGTAGTGATGTGATCAAATCCTGCTTTTGCAAGAACGTTTTGGTACTGCACCCGAGACTCTTCCGCGGCTTGGCGCTGAAGATCCGTATTAAAATAAATACCTGATCGATATTGGGTGCCAATATCGTTACCCTGTCGCATGCCTTGGGTGGGATCATGATTTTCCCAAAATGTCCTTAACACTTGCTCCAAATTCACTTCAGCAGGAAAAAATACCACCAAAATCGCCTCTGTATGACCTGTTTGGCCACTACAAACTTCTTGATATGTTGGGTTTGGAGTGTATCCACCTACATACCCAACAGCTGTAGTGTATACCCCTGTCATTTCCCAAAATTTACGTTCAGCACCCCAAAAACAACCCATTCCAAACAAAATGTGTTCTGAACCTTCGGGAAACGGTGAAACAAGCGGAACTTCCTTCACGTAATGAAAATCGGGAAGCGGCATAACCTCAGACCGACCAGGTAGCGTGTCCCCACGTTTTAGTGTTCCCAATATGTCACTATTACCGAAAATATTCCACATGATTGACCTCAAATTATCGCACTAGAAATCTATTCTCTTTTCATGAACCAGCACAGGTACCACTGTTCATTTAATGATACGCTGTAGATGTAATCAAGTGGGTTAAACTGGGAGAAGAGCATGGGCCATAAATTCACCGCGAACATTCCATCGCATCGGATCACATCGCCCGAATTATTTTTTAATCGCCGGAAATTCTTATCAGCATTTGGCGTCGGAATTCTTGCTACACCATTTGCTTCGTGCTCTTTCCCGGCAGGCGCTTCCCAAGCTCGCGCACAATCGTCATTACTAGAGGTGCCACTCCAGCGGCCATCCGTCTTTCCAGCACAGCGAAATTCCGCTTTTCAATCACCTCCGATGACAATCGACCGGCAAGATTTTACACCCCGTGAGGTAGCTGCATCCCACAATAATTTTTATGAGTTTCTAGCCGGCCGTGGTGGGCCAGTTTGGCAATTCTGTGGAGACTTTGAAGTTGAACCATGGAAAGTAGAAATCACAGGTGAATGCAACAACCCGATGACACTTGATCTGGATGATCTTTTTGCATTTGATCACGAAGAACGCGTTTATCATTTTCGATGTGTCGAACGATGGGCTATGAATGTACCTTGGTCTGGCTTTCCACTAAGTAAACTTATTGAACAGGCACAACCGACCAGCGCCGCAAAGTACATCCGATTTGAAACCGGAGTCAATGAAGCTCAGATGCCCGGAGTTACCGGTTCTCCTTGGTATCCATGGCCTTATCACGAAGGGTTACGTCTCGACGAAGCCATGAATGAACTTGCGATGGTTGTTACAGGTGTTTATGGAGATCCTCTACTAAGACAGCATGGCTCACCAATTCGAGTTATTGTTCCTTGGAAATACGGTTACAAAAATCCTAAATCGATCGTGAAAATTGAGTTTGTTCGTGATGAACCATCAACCTTCTGGCAGGTTCAACCCCACGAATACGGATTTCTGTCAAATATTAATCCAAATATTCCCCATCCACGGTGGCCACAAAATGTTTCCTATTGGCTGGATACGGAGGAAACATTTGCAACCCCGATGTTTAATGGATATGAGGAGTATGTCGCAGACCTTTATCCGGATGAACCGAGAGAACTCCAGCGACCTCTCGGGATAGGCGACGTAGCTCGGTAAAGATTTGACCCCTAAACTCACTAGGCGGCCAACTCTCACCTAGCACAATAATTGGTGCCTCGCGATGCTTACTGATTCCACTGTCACATCAGTCTCACCCGACGATCCATCAGACTTAGCTCTTCTTGAAAATGTTCATCCATCCACATGGATAAATCCTAATCCTGTAACACGTTACAACTTGGTTGTCGTCGGAGCAGGCACAGCAGGACTCGTCACGGCTGCTGTCGCGGCAGGCCTCGGCGCTAAAGTCGCTCTTATAGAACGCCATCTCATGGGTGGCGATTGTCTGAACGCGGGCTGCGTTCCATCAAAAAGCCTCATACGATCGGCACGGGCTTGGGCCGCTACATCTCGTGGCTCTGAATTTGGAATTCACCACTCTACTGATACTAATAAAAATTTTAGCGCTGTCATGGAACGAATGCGTCGTATACGTGCCCGTCTCAGTCGGATTGATTCCGCACAAAGATTTACAGACCTTGGTGTCGATGTCTTTATTGGATCGGCACAATTTACCTCTGAAGACACTGTTGAAGTCGGAGAAAAAAAATTATCGTTCAGTCGAGCAGCCATCTGCACAGGAACACGACCGAGTGTGCCAGGAATTCCCGACCTTCAAAGTATTAACTTTCTCACCAACAACACTATTTTCTCACTCTCAGAAAAACCCGCACGACTGGCTATCGTTGGAGCCGGACCCATCGGATGCGAAATGGCCCAAACGTTTTCACGCCTGGGAAGCCACGTAACCCTAATTGAAGAAGCAGAACAAATTCTTCCCCGCGAAGATTGTGATGCGGCCGCTGTCGTTCATCATCACCTTAACTTAGACAAAGTGGATATACAACACAGTGCCACCATCACTCAAATCGCACAACAATTGCAGAACAAGGTGATTCGTTATAACAATTCTCTCGGCCAACAAGAATTACTCGTTGACGAAATATTGATCGCGACTGGTCGGACACCGAACGTAGAGAATCTCGGCCTTGACGCAGCAAATGTCATAGCCGAAAAATCAGGAATTGTGGTAAATCAAAATCTTCAAACCAGTAATCCCAGGATCTACGCAGCAGGGGATATCTGTTCCCCATTCAAGTTTACTCATACAGCAGACGCGATGGCTCAAATCGTGATTCAAAATGCCTTGTTTCCGCATCCATTCGGATTTGGTAAGGCAAACGTGAAGTCGTTACTCATTCCTTGGTGCACTTACACAGACCCTGAAATTGCCCATGTCGGACTTTACAGGAATGAAGCAGAAACACAGGGATTTAATGTTGAAACCTTCACCCAGCCATTCAATGAAGTCGACCGGGCTATCCTGGAGGGTGAAGAAGCTGGGTTCGCCCGTGTACACATCAAAAAAGGGACGGATAAGATTTTGGGAGCAACCATTGTAGGTAACAATGCTGGAAATATTATTAGTGAAATCAGCGTCGCAATGAATGCCCAGCAAGGACTTAGCCTGATTGGAAAAACAATCCATCCCTATCCCACTCAAGCCGAAGTGCTCAGAAAACTGGCCAACCAGTTGCGGCGAGCCCGTTTCTCAGAAACTCAAAAATCATTGTTAACGCGTTGGTTCTCGTGGACAAGGTGACGAATGAAGAACGTTAGTCTACTATTAAGATAACTCTACTCATATAAGATAAACCCGCCCATTTAAATCAAGGAAATTACAATGAAAGTCTCCATCACTTACTGTGGCCGATGAAAATATTTACCCAAAGCTTCCAGTTTGGCGGCTGTGATTAAAACAAAAGTCGAATGCACCCTTGAACTCATTGAGGGTAGTAATGGCGTTTTTGATGTTGTCGCAAATGACGTGCTTATTTTTTCCAAACACACAGAAAATCGATTTCCTGAAGAACAGGAAATTCTGATGGTCTTAGAGAACATTTCTGAAAACTAGCTGAAATTGTAACGGCTTTTCAGATCGATCAGAAGCTTATGACTCAGACTGAATCTGATTCCTAACCGCAGAAATAATATGCTCTGTTGAGATCCCAAAGCGAGCAAGTAACTCCTCTGGTTTTCCACTACGTGGCACTTCTCTGACTGCAAGCCGGGTTACCGTGACACCGTGAGGCGCTACTGCCTCACTAACAGCATCACCTAATCCCCCTGCTGGATAATGATCTTCCACCGTGATGACTTTGTTCTTAGTCTGAAGTCCAGCATTCACAATGGTCTTGTCATCGATCGGTTGCACAGAGTACGCATCAATTACACGAATAGACACACCTTCTTTTTGTAACTCTTCGTAGGCCCTTAACGATTCATAGACGGTCACACCGGCCGCAACGACGGTGGCGACATCCTCATCGCTTTCACGTAAGACCTTAGAGCCACCGATTACAAAGTGTGCTGCATTGTCGTAAATGACTTCTGTTTTCGGTCGACTAGTGCGAATGTACACCATGCCCTCATATGCTGCCGCGGCCACGACTAATCGCTCTGCGCTAACCCCATCACAAGGATACAGAACCACACAAGTCGGAACACTACGCATCATGGCAAGATCTTCAAGTGCCATCTGGGACGGACCGTCCTCTCCGATTGAAACGCCAGCATGAGAACCCGCGAACTTGATATTCGCCTTTATTCCACCGATCCCAGCCATGCGAATAAAATCAGAGGCCCGTGTCAGAAAACAGGCAAATGTGGATGGGAATGGAATAGCCCCACGACTAGCCAACCCGACAGCGGCTCCAACCATTACCTGTTCCGCAATGTATGTTTCATAAAATCGATCTGGATGTGTGCTTTCAAACACCTCACTAAATGTTGAATTGCCAACATCGGCATCCAAAGCCACGACCCTTGAATTCACGGAACCAAGCGCCGCAAGAGCTGCCCCATACGCGGTGCGCGTAGCAACTTGATCGCCAAGCTCATAAGCTGGATCAGGAATTTCCGTACCCTGAAGAACATCAGACGCGACGCGACTAGGCGGCGGAGGTATACCAGGCATATCAGTCCCAGAAACTATTTGTTGCTCAAGTGATGCAAGTGCAGTTTCAAGTTCGACACCCTTTTTAATAGCCTTTCCGTGCCAACCATCCTTCCCTTCCATTAACGGCACACCCTTACCCTTTAAAGTGTGCGCCAAAATCATGGTGGGACAACCTGTCATGTTCTGGGCTTCATCTAAGGCATCTAGGAGGGCTCCGTGATCATGCCCATCAACAATAATGGCATGCCAACCAAAAGCCTTCCAGCGACGAGCATAAGCTTCCATATCATGACCCAACTGGGTCTTTCTGCTCTGACCTAGTCCGTTGACATCAGTAATTCCACACAGATTGTCGAGTTTAAAATACTGGCCCGCCTGCGCTGCTTCCCAGACAGAACCCTCGGCAGATTCGCCATCCCCCATTAAGACATAAGTCCGATAATCAGAACCAAGACGACGGGCATTTAGGGCAATACCTATCGCCGCACAAATACCTTGCCCCAAAGAGCCGGTTGCCACATCGACGAAGGGTAATCGTGGCGTTGGATGTCCTTCAAGATCGCAATCAAGATTTCGCAGGGAAAGCAAATCACTTTTGGACAAAAACCCAGCTTCGGCCCACGCCGCATAAAGCAGGGGAGCCGCATGTCCTTTAGATAAGACAAAGCGATCGTTATCTTGATGCTGTGGATTTTGAGGATCAAAACGCATCTGACCAAAAAAGACTGCAGCCACCGCATCAGCCGCCGAACAACAACTAGATGGATGACCACTCCCAGCCTCAGATGTAGCGCGAACAGATTCGATACGAAGTCTGGTGGCAATAGTTTGTAGCTTCGGAATTAATGTTGTTCTATTAGCGGACACAGCCACCTCCGGTGCGGAGTCTACCACGAGGAACTATTTAGATATCAAGAGTAAGTGCCGTGACCGCGAATGAACCGGCACCAATGCCCTGTTTTTTTGCTATCTGTACCTGAGAAAAAAGCAGTGCAGTTGCTCGTTCGTGAAACTCTGCATTTGACGTTATTTCACCCAAACTCACCAACACACGAACCGCCGCACAGTTTATCTCAAGTGGCTTCATAACTTCTCTCATTAATCCAATATCATTCTGATGACTCACTCGATCGAACAATCCGCCACTATCTTGATCCAAAAATACACGTAGTACGTATCTAATTAATTCTTGAGCGAGGTCCAAATACACTTCACGATCTGTGGCTTCGTATAAGTGAATCAAGGTTCCACTCACCAGCACCTGATCTCTCAAAAGACCTCTAATCACTTGTCCCTGATTGACATCATGCGCAATACCTCGTCCTCGCTCATACGATGTCCCAACCACACGCTCCATAGAGGCCACGGCAAACTGCAGCAAGGATGGATCATTAAAAATTTCAGCCGCGCGCACGTAGGCTGCTGACATCTCTGCAGTTCCATCAGCGTACACCGCCTGATCAACAAACGGGACATCAGATTTTTCACGAAAATCTGCTTCAAGACGATAATAGTCCTCATTAGCATATTGACTAGAAAAAAAACCTCCTTCGACATGATCCGAAAGTGTCGCCGACACATAACGAATCACATCTTGTGCTCGATCTCGGTAGCGATCCTCACCAAGGACGAGCCAGCCCTCCAGAAAAAGATCCAAGACGCTAGCATTTACACTTAGCAACTTTTCATATTGTGGATCAGTCCATGCTTCACCCGCACAATAGCGGAATACTCCTCCCGAGACATCGTCAAAGAGTTCTCCCCATCCAATAGCATCTAACGTCTTAAGAGCCATCTGTCGTAACGAAGAATCTCCTGAACTCACTCTGGTCAACATGAACTGCACAGCAGCTGGGTGCACTCTCTTTGGGCTCGCGTCAAACCCTCCATGGACCTGGTCGTAGTGCTCAATCAAACAACTTTCATACCATCCGATCAGTGCCTGAATTTCTTTGGCTGCTGAGAACTCATGAACAGCCTCACAACTAGGTTTTGAAATTAACGACACCGTTTCAATTTCTCTGTATTTTCGCTGGAATGTCAAAGAGACTTCTTGGAGTAAAGTAACCATCCGAGAAACGTCTACGAACGTTTCTCCTCCCAAGAGCTGCCCTGCTGGACTTAGAAATGCGGTCGTTGGCCATCCTCCAAGATTGTACCGTTCATTAATATCTGGACGTAAATCTGTATCAACCCAAATAGGTATAAAGTTTTCATGAATGAGCTCACAAACAAACTTGTCCCTGTAAGTTGTGCCGAGCATCCTGGCACATCCTTGGCACCATGCAGCCCCGATAGCAAGAAGCACGGGAAGACGTTCGATCCTAGCCCTTTTAAAAGCCTCATTACCCCATGGCAACCAACGCACTGCCTCTGATGACGATCCGGTAACAACAGAATCCACAATTCGGGATTATAATGACCTATCAATTAAATTTCCGATTACTTCATGTCGCACAAGATAACGTTGATTCCCGGTGATGGTATTGGACCAGAAATCACGACTGCGGTTACCCAACTTCTAGATCGAACCGACGTATCTATTGAATGGCAAGAAGAAATAGCCGGAGCAGCAGTTGCAAAACATTCTGGTAATCCTGTTAGACAACAAACCCTTGACTCCATCGTACGAAACCGCACGGCACTAAAAGGCCCGATTGCCACGCCGATAGGAAAAGGCTTCGCAAGTGCCAACGTCGAACTGAGACGTTCCCTTGGTCTATTTGCAAATCTACGACCGGTTTACAACCTCCCCGGTGTCACCACAAAATTTAGCGATATAGACTTGGTTGTAGTTAGAGAAAACACAGAGGATTTATATTCTGGATTAGAACATCAAGTTGTGCCAGGTGTTGTCGAGTCACTAAAAGTCATTACAGCAGCCGCGTCGACAAGAATCGCAAAGTTTGCATTTACGTACGCAACAAAAAAAAAGCGGCAGAAAATTTCTGCTGTTCACAAGGCCAACATTATGAAGATGGGAGACGGATTGTTTCTTGATTCTGTCCGATCGGTCGCTCATTCTTTTAAAAATATTGAATACGAAGAACGCATCGTGGATGCGGCTTGCATGCATCTCGTCCTAGAACCGACCAAATTTGATGTCCTGCTTCTACCAAACCTTTATGGGGACATCGTGTCTGATTTATGTGCGGGACTGGTTGGGGGTTTAGGCCTTGTTCCGTCCGCTAACCTTGGAGACGAACTAGCAATATTTGAAGCTGTCCACGGGACTGCACCAGATATCGCAGGGCAGAACTGTGCAAATCCGACGGCCTTACTCTTATCTGCAGTGCTAATGCTTGAACATTTGGGTGAAACAAAAGTCGCCGAACAAATCTTTATTGCCCTGAACCGCGTGCTAACTAAAGGGAAACATAGAACCCGAGATTTAGGTGGCGACGCAAGCACACACACCTTTACTGAAGCGATCTCTCAAGAAATGGAACTTCTATGACTGCTCAGTTATATCTGCGTCGATATTAATATCAATGCATTTCCTGACAGTATTCCATGCAGGACAACCAGCGGGATGAGCTTCAAGGACCCGTTCCGCGTCTTTGCGTGTCCCTGGTGGAATGACAAAAACATAATGGACCCGTATGCGAGTAATTTGCATTACCTTCGACACTGCCTCAATATCACCCTCAACTTCAGCTCTAATCTTCCCGCGTGGAACGGGAATATCACGCACCTCCAGTGCGCGTGTCAATGTTCCCAATAGTCAAGCACCAACCGCTGCAACCATATGATCGAGAGTCGCAGGAAGTTCTTCGTCAGGTTCAATACCGTAGAAATGTTTTATACCCCCGTGCACCCCAAATCGAATTGGAGATTCAAAATTCTCAAGAAAAGCTTCCCGAATTGAACCCTTTACGCGCTCAATGCGAAGACGGCTTGTGTGAACAATTGATCCCATAGATTAATCTCCTTGTTTTGTCCCTCGGGTGCTACAATTATCGTCCATGCCAAAGCCAAAGAAATTTCTGTTATTGGTATTTTTTGTACTCTGTGTCACAACAGAACTTTATACGAAATCTCAGCAATCTGAAGAAGCTCCGGCAGGAGTTGTAAATTTCACTCGAATTGATGCGACAGTTGCCTGCGCTGGAGCGACACCACCAGAAGCAATGCAAGATTTAAAATCACGAGGTTTCACATCGGTGATTAATTTTAGAACCACCGTAGAACGTGGAGCTACAGTCGATCCAGGTCGAAAGGCAGCAGAAGCTGCCGGGTTGAAATACTACCATCTCCCGTTCCGACGACCGACCGCAGAAATTACACAAGAATTTCTTCGAACTGTAGCTGACCCTAATAACCAACCGGTCTATATCCACTGCGGTTCAGCTAATCGAGTTGGAGCAATGTGGTTAATTAAACGTGTTCAATTAGATAATTGGTCTGTGCAAGACGCCACAGCCGAAGCAGAGATGATTGGGCTTAGCAGTCAGGGCCTTAAAGATTTCGCACTTGAGTACGTCAAGGGTGGCGGTTAATCATTCAAATTCTCTCGGAGACATGACGCCAGAAGAATTTAAGCGTCATGGCACAACCCTCGTGGACTGGATTGCGTCTTATCTCAGTCACACCGATCATTACCCGGTCCTCGCTCAAGTTAAACCGGGAGAAATCCGCAACCAATTACCTGGCACTCCCCCTAAATCTGGCGCGGCTTTTGATGAAATATTTAGCGAGTTCGAAAGAGTAATACTACCGGGAATTACCCACTGGAACCATCCTGGATTCTTTGCGTATTTCGCTATTTCTGGGAGCGCTCCAGGTATTCTTGCAGAATTTTTGACAGCCGCACTTAATGTGCAGGCCATGTTGTGGCGAACATCGCCGTCAGCCACGGAACTTGAAGAAGTATCCTTAGATTGGCTGCGCCAACTTCTACACCTGCCGCAAGATTTTGAGGGAGTCATTTATGACACAGCTTCCATTGCAAGTCTTCACGCACTTGCAGCCGCGCGAGAAACGAGCATCCCAAACGTTCGAACACAAGGCTTAATCGGGCGGTCTGATATCCGTCCTTGCCGCGTTTACGTATCAGAGTACGCACATTCTTCGATAGACAAAGCTGTTATCACGCTAGGTCTCGGCCAAAACTCACTTTGTCGCATCCCTGTCGATGATGCCTTTCGTATGCGCCCGGAGGTCTTGCGAAAAGCCGTCGATGTCGACCGGCAAAATGGATGGCATCCAATCGCCACTGTGGCAACTGTAGGAACAACTTCGGTGACCAGCATCGACCCTGTTTCCGACATCGCGGACGTTTGTGAATCTGAAGACTTGTGGCTGCACGTAGACGCTGCCTATGCCGGAGCGGCCGCTTTAGTTCCAAGTGCTAAGTACGTAATGGACGGCTGCGATCGGGCAGATTCAATTGTCGTTAATCCACACAAATGGTTGTTTACACCATTTGACTTAAGCGCGTTCTTTTCAAGGCGTATGGACACCATACGAACTACATTCACATTGACTCCTGATTATCTTGATACACCTGAATCAGAACATGTTAATAACTTAATGGATACAGGAGTACAACTGGGTCGACGTTTTCGTGCATTAAAACTCTGGGCGGTTCTACGTTATTTTGGTGCGGACGGTCTTCGAGTGCGACTGGAAGAACATATTCGTTTAGCACAACTTTTTTCGACTTGGATAGACGCTTGTGATGATTTTGAAAGACTTGCTCCGGTACCACTAAGTGTTGTCTGTTTTAGGGCTAATCCAACAGGCTTTTCCGACGATGACCGAGCTCTGGATCAAATTAACGCCGAAATACTGGCAACCGTCAATGCTTCCGGCCAAGTCTTTCTATCCCACACAAAAATAAATGGAAACTACGCGTTGCGCTTAGCTATCGGGCACATTAGAACTACGGAAGAACATGTATCAAAGGCGTGGGAATTACTTCGTAAAGCACTAAAAACAAATACCTGAAACAAAAAAACCCTGCTCTTTAGAAGAGCAGGGCTTTTAATAATCAGAAAAAGCAACTTTAGTCTGCTACAGAGACGTGTTTAATCGACGCTGTGGATATAGTCTTCACTCCACCGGCCTCAGCCACTTCCCCAGTTACCTCAACGATATGAGCCATGTGGGGAGCAATTGATGCATTGTTATCATCTGTGACAGCGCCACCGAGCATATACACATCACCAGATTCCGTTACCAAAGCGACGGGCATCCCTTTCATTGCGCAATCTTTCGCACAAGCTGCGTGACCTGAACCAGCACCGTCGCGTTTCGTATAGCAAGCATGATCGACTAATTCACCGGTTACAGTCACCTCATGATGATCTGCATACGTCGCAGTTGGACTAAATCCGACGAGCGTTAAAGCTACAAAAACCATCAAGAATAGTCGCATGTTATCTCCTCAACGTTGACCACAGCTATGAAAAAGTTGAATCCAAAAAAAACTGCGGTATATTTATCTATATTAAGGTAATCTTTATTTCCCCTACGGTCAAGACTACTACTGATATATACTCGCCGGCCATGGATCCCGCCATAATTTCACTAGTTGCCTTACTTGTAACTATTATCGTCAGCTGTACCATTCGTCTTCATGTCGGTTTTCTTGCTATCGCATTAGCCTGGGTGGTCGGTGTGTACGTTGCTGGTATGAGCCCCAACGAAGTAATGGCCGGTTTTCCTACACGTCTTTTTCTTACCCTGACCGGAGTAACCCTTTTATTTTCACAGGCTCAAGCTAACGGAACCCTTGATCGGGTTGCGCACAAAGCAGTCGAGTACTGCCGCGGCAACGTCGGTGTTATTCCAATGATGTTTTTTCTACTTTCATTTCTACTGGCGTCAGCGGGACCTGGCAATATCGCGACTACTGCGTTGGTGGCGCCTATGGCAATGGCTGTCGCCGGACAAGTTGGTGTTCCTGCATTCCTTATGGCCATTATGGTCGGAAATGGGGCGAACGCTGGCTCGCTTTCCCCGATCGCACCGACGGGAGTAATTGTCAATGACGTAATGGCTGATATTGGCCTCGCAGGTTTCGAAAGACTGACATATCTCAACAATATGACAGCTCACGTCATAATTGCCTTTAGCGCCTATTTCCTCTTCGGAGGATGGCGTTTGCTGGGTCGTTATCACGCAGGCTCTCTAACAATCCCCAGCAGCGAAGGATCGAATCTTAGTTCTACTGAGTCCTCTCTCGCTTTTAATACCACTCATTGGCTGACTATTGGCACTATCGGAACTTTGGTCACAAGTGTTTTGTTCTTTGATGTTCACGTTGGACTTGGTGCTTTTGCAAGCGCTGTTTTACTTGCGTTACTTAGAGTCGGAGACGAAATGAAAGCCATCGCAATTATGCCCTGGCGAGTCATCATGATGGTATGCGGGATGACTGTATTAATTTCTATCCTTGATAAAACTGGAGGTCTTGAATTATTCACACAAGTATTGGCAGGCCTCTCAACACCTGAAACCGTCACAGGGATCATGGCTTTTTCAACTGGGTTTGTTTCAATTTACAGCAGCACATCTGGAGTGGTACTCCCAGCGTTTTTGCCTACGGTTCCCGGTCTCGCAGAGCAACTCGGTGGCGTAGCACCCCTAGCTATCGCATCATCAATGAATATCGGAGGACATCTTGTTGATGTTTCCCCGTTATCCACTCTTGGAGCCCTTTGCATGGCTGCCGCGCCCGCAAAAGAAGACAGCCGGGCATTATTTAACAAGCTCATGGCATGGGGTTTCTCAATGACACTGGTAGGAGGATTCGTCTGTTATTTGTTATTTACTGTTATTGGGGTTGGCGTGGATTAATCGACACAACCCGGCCTTCTTTGAGGACGATGACCTGGTCCGCTATCCGATCCATCTCAGATGCCACATGAGACACATAAATCAGCGGAAGCTTCAGATCATCTCTAACACGTTCAATGTAAGGAATCAGACGTGCTCGCAACTCAATATCAAGGCCTGTTAATGGTTCGTCAAAAAGCAAAAGCTTGGGCGCTGACAGTAACGCTCTCCCTATCGCTACACGCTGCCGTTCACCCCCTGACAACTCTTTAATGTTCGCATTAATCAAATTTTTAATTCCCAATATTTCAACGACTTGGTCGATTGACATTGCATCGTCCTTAAAACCATAGGTCATGTTTTGCAGCACGTTGAGATGAGGAAATAACGCTACATCCTGTGGAATGTATCCAATTCGACGTGATCGCACAGGAATATCAATTTTTTGATCGCTACTGAACAACGTGTGTTGCCCTATCACGATCGATCCTGTCTCGGGCCGCTTCAAACCAGCAATCGCCTCAAGCATCGTCGTCTTACCAGAACCCGATGGCCCCATTAAACCCAAGGCACGCGTTTCACATTTTGCGTGAATCTCCAGAGTAAAAGCGCCCTGCCGAAGCTGAAAATCAAGAACCATAGCCATTAGAAAACTCTAAGATGGCACTGTCAGCCGATTCGAAATCAACATCGCGACAAACGCAATAGCTATAGCGGTAACCAACAGGCCGATTGTTGCCCGTTGATCGCCAATCTGTGTGTACGAATACAGCGCGACAGACATTGTTCGTGTACTCGGTAAAGCCCCAGCAATCATCATTGTGGCTCCGAACTCTCCGAGTGCCCGAGAGAAAGCTAGCATAGCTCCAGCCAAAACCGCTCGCCACGCAAGGGGTAAACTAACGGTAAAAAACACCCGAAAGGTACCTGCACCTAGTGTTGCAGCTATTTGCTCATACCTAGGTTCAACCTGCTCAAACCCCGTCCGTGCAGTTCTAACTAAAAGTGGAAAACCCATAACCGTCATTGCGATAACAACAGCCTTCCACGTAAACACAATTTCAATATTTAGGAGTCCTAGAAACCGACCCAACGGCCCACTAGGACTAAAAAGGGTAAGCAAGATTAAACCTGTCGCAACGGGAGGTAAAACTAGCGGTAAGGTTATAAACGTCTCTAGTGCACTACGCCCAGGAAATGAATACCTAGCCATACACCACGCCAAAAACACTCCTGCCGGCATCGCTATCAAGGTGGCTATCACCGCCATACTGACGCTAAAAACTGTCACATGTATGATTTCAGTGCACATAATCAACTCGTTGAATTCCAAATAATAAAACCGGCGCTCTGAAATATATCCAAAGCTTGTTCTTGCAGGAGATAGTCCAAAAATTTTTCAGTGAAAAACTGATCTGTACTTCCGGAGATAATTGCCACAGAATATCTGATAACAGGACCCTCTGACCGCGGAACTGATCCTACTATTCTTATATTTGGCGACCGCATCGCATCGGTTCGGTACACAACACCAACCTCCGCATGTCCCGCAGCCACGGTTGAAACAACTGCTTGCACATTCCGAGTCGGCACAACCCTGTCTCTAACCTGGTTCCACAAACCAAGATCAACTAAATATTCCTTGGCGTACACGCCAACAGGAACTGCGTCAGGATCACCAATGGCAATACGCCGAATTTCAGGTTTTATAAGTTCACTAAAGTGATTCCCTGAAAAATGGGTATCTTCTTTTGCAATAAAGACGAGTTCGTTACTTAGTAAATCCCGTCTTGAATCCAATCGAATCATCGACTGTTCTTGTAACCGATCCATCTGGTGTTGATCGGCGCTTATAAAGAGATCAACAGGCGCACCATTAATTATTTGTGTTGCCAAAGTATCCGAACCACCTGTATTTAAAATAATCCGCCCTTGTGTTTCTTGTTCGTACTCAAAAACAATTCGCTCCATTGCTTCAGATAGACTCATCGCCACCGAAACGACGACGGTTCCGTCCAGACGCTTTAGACTGTCTTCTTGGCAGGAAACCAAAAGAAGTCCAGGCAACATTACCAATAGTATTTGCTTGAATTTGTGTCCAATCGAACACACATTATAATATTCGTTTTTAATCATTTTTAGCTGATTTTAAAAACGTTTAAGTCTAATATTATAGTCTAAATGTCACTTTTAACAGTCCGCGAAGCCGCACAAAGACTGGGAGTGGGTTACTCCACCATTAAGAGTTGGATTTACAAAGGGAGCATTCGCACTATCAAGACGGAGGGTGGACACCACCGCATCAGTGACAGCGAAATCCAACGCGTGCTTTCTCGCCACAACAAATTATCAAACAGCCGCAAGAAAGATCGTGCAAACGGTGGGGTCCTAGTCTCACTGAGCGGCCGTAATAGGCTTACTGGTTTTATCGAAGAGGTCCGAACCGAAGGACTCTTGGCTCAGGTGCGAATGCGCGTTGGTGAACAAGTGCTAACCGCTGTCATTACTCGCGACGCCGTTGACGAACTACAGTTAAAACGTGGTGATGAAGCTACAGCCCTCATTAAAGCTACTGAAGTTATGATCGGACGAGAGTTAAAAACGGACAACCACCGAAAAAAATAATTTGATCATCGAGCCTCAAAAGTAGCGGGAAGCATCGATTGCAGTTGTAAACCCCAATGACCATCCTGTTTAGTCATGATAAACAAGCCAGGGACAGTCCGATAGGCAACCCCATCTTGGTGCCTACGACTAAACAACACCTTAAAATGCACCGTGTCCTGAGACACTTGAAGCACCTCCACTAAATCAAGTGTGCTGTGGTCCCAACCTTCCGCCTGTCGTAATAAATTAAAGTCAGTCGTAATATCTTCAGGGCCTTGGCGCACCACAACTTGGCCGTTTCTTCCAAGACTAAGCCTAGGAAAATTGCTGATCTCAACAATAGCTTCGTTATCAGCATCGTTCCAAGCACGGAAATACTCTTCAAGTGCTTCTTGTGCCTGAACTATTTCCTCCTGCTGAGCAGCCGTCGGAATAGTCTGTACAAGACAACTAACCAGTAACAAACATAGTGCGAATTTATTCATACCTACCCGCCTTTTCGCCAAACTATTAGCCTTATTGCTTCCCTGTAATTAGCTGAAGCACCTTAAATTACTCCGTATAAATATCTTTGAACCCCGCGCCAACAAGCCATCATATCTTGTAAGCATACCAGTCGTTTCATTTAAGACTTATCTTTTCTAGATAAACTGGATCTCTACCTACTCGATACTTGTCAAGAGACCAAAAGAGATGGAGTCAGTTGACAGCCTCTTAAAAGCTGCGCTACTGTACATACGTTATGTACAGGTTCACGCATGAAGTCCATCATCATCACTCGCCAAAAACCAACTATGGCGGGCCTAAGCGGAGCGCGTGACTTATCTGAAACAAAGACTATTATTAAGCGCAAAACATGGCCTCGCCGAAACAATTGGCGAGGCTTTTTTATTGTGTGTAGGAGCATAATTATGGACTTTTCAAAACTTGACGGATTAATTCCTGCAGTTATACAGGACGACACCAGTAACGAAGTGCTAATGGTCGGGTTTATGAACGAAGAAGCCCTCGAACTTACCACCACATCGGGCTTTGCAACTTTTTTTAGCCGAACTAGAAATACGCTTTGGATGAAAGGAGAAACCTCCGGAAACCGTTTAAAGGTCGAACGAATACTAATAGACTGCGACGACGACACCGTGCTTGTTCGAGTGAAACGTTTCGGAGAAGGAAACGTCTGTCATACCGGCACGCGATCTTGTTTTTCTCGCGACCTCAAACCTTCCGAATGAGCAAATTATGAAACTAAAACTAGGCATCCCAAAAGGTTCGTTACAAGACTCAACCATTCAGTTGTTTGAAAGAGCGGGGTTTAATATTTATGTAGCCTCGCGATCTTACTTTCCAACAATTGATGACCCTGAAATAGAGTGCACACTTATACGTGCCCAAGAAATGGCGCGCTACGTGGCAGACGACGCCGTCGACGCCGGCCTCACAGGACAAGACTGGATCGCAGAACACCAAGCAGCTACAGGCGCGAAAGTCGTTTCTATCGCTGATCTCATTTATTCTAAACAGAGCTTCCGAAAAGTCCGTTGGGTTTTAGCAGTGCCCGAAGGCTCATCCTATAAAACAGCGGAAGACCTTCAGGGAGCAACGATTGCAACAGAGTTGGTCCGTGCGACAGAGGCTTACTTTTCTGAACGGAAGGTTCAAGTTAATGTTGAATTTTCTTGGGGTGCAACTGAGGTTAAACCACCAAAACTCGCTGACGCTATCGTGGAAGCGACAGAGACCGGGTCGACACTTAGAGCAAACAATTTAAGAATTATTGATACCGTTCTAGAATCAAACCCTCAGCTGATTACAAGCGAACGCGTTTTACAAGATGAATGGAAAAGAACCAAGCTAGAAAACATCGCTCTATTACTGAAGGCAGGAATCGCTGCCCAGGATCGAGTAGGCCTAATGTTGAACGTTCGGCGTTCTGATCTTCAAAACGTATTAGATTTATTACCGGCGCTCAAACTCCCTACGATTGCACCGCTCAGTGACGAACAGTGGGTTGCCATTACAACGATATTAGAAGAACGATCTGTACGAGAATTAATACCAAAATTAAAAGCTGCCGGGGGACATGGTATCGTGGAATACCCCCTTAACAAACTCGTCCTATAGCAAAAATTGACTAGAGCAGGTAAATGCTGTGACTACACTCAAAATTGTTACTTCATCAAATAACCGTGCTAAAAAAAGCTTGTTGAATCGCATGGCCAAAGGCGACAAGAAACTAGAAAACCGCGTCGCATCAATTATCAGTGACGTTCGGCATCGTGGTGACCGAGCCGTTAATGACTATGCTCGACGCTTTGATGGCTTGTCAGAACAAACTGAAGTTCCGATGACCGAAGTTTACGAAATTGCCAAAGATGCTCCAAAAGCCGTGCAAAAAGCAATCAAGAAAGCAGGCAACCATATCCGGCGCATAGCAAAACGCCAAGTACCGAACGGATGGACACTTTCGGTAGTACCTGGTGTAACCGTCGAACAACGGGTAACACCTCTCGCGCGTATTGGGTGTTATGTCCCAGGCGGACGGTACCCCTTGCCATCATCACTCCTGATGACAGCAATTCCTGCGCAAGTCGCTGGCGTGTCGGAAATAATTGCCGTCTGTCCAAAAATTGATCCGTCAATTTGTACAGCAGCCATTGAAGCACAAGTATCTCAGCTTTTTCGTATTGGGGGAGCACATGCCATTGCCGCGTTGGCGTATGGAACAAAAAAAATTCCACAGGTTGATAAAATTGTGGGTCCAGGAAGTGCCTATGTCGCAACAGCGAAGGCTCTAGTAGCAAATGATTGTCCGATCGATTTTTATGCAGGACCTACGGAAATCGTTATTGTCGCTAGTTCTGGTAAAGCATCATGGCTCGCGGCGGATCTTATTGCCCAAGCAGAACACGATCCTGATGCACGCTCAATCTTGCTCACACCAAACGTTAACTTAGCTAAAGCCGTCGCAGAAAGCGTTGATCAACTACTACCAGAACACCCGAGTGCAAAACCATCCATTAAACAGCGGGGTGTCATTATGGTTACTGCAAACATCAAGGAAGCCGTCAGCCTAGCTAATGACCTTGCTCCGGAACACGTAGTCTGCGATCGAGAAACAATCGCCAAACAAATCACCAAAGCTGGCACCATCTTCGTAGGCGCCTATTCGGCACAGGCATTGGGAGATTACGCCACCGGCTCAAATCACGTGCTACCCACCTCTGGAGCGGCCCGTTTTCGTGGAGGATTAAGCGCCTTGGATTTCGTCCGTATCAACAGTGTTCAAAGAGCGACACGCTCTGGACTTCAACGTTTAGCGCCAACCGCTATTTCACTGGCAAATGCTGAAGGCCTAATTGGACACGCCGCGTCAGTTGCGACAAGACTTAGGTAAGGAGACGGATATGAGACGTGCGAGCCTTAAACGAAAAACGCGAGAAACACAGGTTCAGATTAATCTGAACCTTGACGGACGAGGACAATATAAAGTGCAGACTGGTATCCGTTTTTTGGATCATATGCTTGAGTTAGTGGCACGACACGGAGTTATGAATCTTACAATTAACGCTAATGGCGACCTCGATGTCGATCAACATCATACCGTCGAAGATATCGGTATAACTCTTGGCGAGGCGGTCAGTGCAGCTCTAGGTTCTCGGAGAGGAATAAACAGAGCCGGATATTTTATTATGCCAATGGATGAAACTCTCGCGGTATCGGCGATCGATCTTAGTGGGCGGGTCCGTACAGTAATAGACCTTAAGCTCCGAGCTCGATACGTCGGAGATCTTCAATCTGAATTAGTCCAAGATTTTTTTGAGGGCTTTGCCCAGGGCGTACGAGGAAATATTCATCTAAAAATACTCTATGGAAGGTCTAGTCATCACCAAGTTGAAGCAATTTTCAAAGCCTTTGCACGAGCGTTACGAGTAGCATGCTCAAAAGATCGTCAGTTGGGGAAAAGCCTACCTAGTACAAAGGGGCTTTTGTAAATTACTCATGATTGCACTTATCGATTACGGAGCAGGAAACCTTACTTCTGTGAAAAAAGCGCTTTCTCATTTAAATGCTCCATTTAACACTCCATCTTCACCAGACGAGCTAGCTGCCGTGTCAGGGATTATTGTTCCAGGAGTCGGAAATTTTGAGGCGACTAACGCATTGACCAAGGAATGGAAACAAGCCTTGAAGGAAACCATCGATCGCAATGTCCCTTTACTCGGAATATGTTTAGGTCTGCAGTGGCTTTTTGAGGGCAGCGAAGAATCACAAGACGTAGCGGGATTAGGCCTGCTAACCGGAAACTGTTCTCTAATTCACGCTGAAGGCGATCAGCAAGGACAGATATTAAAGGTGCCTCATGTAGGCTGGAACAGTTTACATATCACCCGTGAATCATGGTTACTTCGGAATATTTGTGAAGGCGACCAAGTCTATTTCACCCATTCATATGCAGCGCCCGTTACAGACGCGTGCGTTGCATCGACAGATTATGGATTTACATTTGCTAGTGCCATCGAACACCAGCACGTCGCAGGGGTCCAGTTTCATCCTGAAAAATCAGGCCGAGTTGGACTTAGCATTCTTAATAATTTTTTAAGCTTGACGAAATAACGATGCTGTCAAAACGTATTATTGCCTGCCTAGATGTGCGTGACGGAAACGTGGTTAAAGGAATTAAATTCCAGAAATTGCGCACAGCTGGCAGTCCTGCAGAGCTAGCTCGACGGTACAATGAGGAGGGGATTGACGAAGTCGTTATCTTAGATGTCACTGCGACATTAGAAAATCGGAAAGCTCTGGGGAAAACAATCAATGAAGTTGCGCATCAAATATTTCTTCCTTTGTGCGTCGGTGGCGGTATTCGTGACGAATTTCATGCGGAGGCTGCCATTGAGGCAGGTGCTGATAAAGTGAGCTTGAATACTGCAGCAATAGCACAACCTGAACTTATAACGACCCTAGCCAGACGCTACGGAAGTCAGGCTGTAATTGTTGCAATCGATGCCAAACGTGCAGGGGATCGATTTAAGATTTACGTTAGAAGCGGACAAGAAGAAACGGAACGAAATGCTGTCGAATGGGCTCGGGAAGCTTGTGATAGAGGTGCTGGAGAAATTTTACTTACATCAATCGATAGGGATGGCACAAAAGCTGGTTTCGATTGTGAACTGACTGCCGCCGTGTCAGAAGCCGTCTCTATTCCAGTCATTGCGTCAGGGGGTGCAGGTGTCTTTGATCACTTTGTCGATGTCTTTACGACAGGGAAAGCTGACGCAGCTCTCGCCGCATCTATTTTCCACTATTCCGAACACGCTGTAAGTGACCTTAAACAACACTTAAAACATTGCGGTATTCCGGTCCGTCGTTAGAGTAGCCCCATGTTAATACCTTCAATCGATCTTAAGGGTGGACAAGTTGTCCAATTAATCCAAGGGGAACGCACTGCGTTAGCAAGTAAAAATATTGATGTTTGGGTTAAAAAGTTTCAAGGATTCCCTAAAGTGCAACTCATCGATCTCGATGCAGCGATGAACTCGGGGACAAATGACGCACTCGTTCAGTACATAACCCCACGTATAACCTGTCGCGTCGGTGGCGGCATACGTACTATTAATCGAGCCCGTGAAGTCATAAATTACGGAGCATCGGCCGTAATTGTTGGGTCAGCACTTTTCAACGAGAATGGCATCAATGAAAACTTTGCAAAAGACTTAGCTGAAGAAATCGGTCGAAAACACATTATCGTTGCTGTCGACAGCAAGGGAGGCCAGATAGCAATCCAAGGGTGGAAAGAAACTGTTGCATTGACAGCAGTTGATGCCGTAGCCGTCCTTGAACCGTATTGCACTGAATTTCTGTATACACATGTTGATCGAGAAGGACTGATGCAGGGAACAGATATGGAATCCATCATGGCTGTACGAGAAGCCACAACGAATCGTTTAACTGCTGCTGGTGGTATTACAACCCAAGAAGAAATTAGTCGATTAGATGCAGCTGGTATCGACGCGGTAGTCGGAATGGCTATTTACACTGGAAAACTTCCCATTACTGCACCAACAAAAGACTAGATACATCAAAATAATTGCTCTGCACGCTAATCCACTAGATATAAGCATCGCCTGATAAGATACTTATCCCGTGTCTATAGACACTTCGAGAAAATCTTCGGGTTCGATTCTTTTCACAGTGACTGCAGTCATCTTCCTAATAACTGCCGCATCGGTGGGATGGTATGCATCACAGTACGTCAATATGGTTAAATCGTTGCGTTCCGACCTTTCTGAAACAGCAGCTCAGGTAGTGTTACTTGAACAACAGAATACACAAGTGTCGCGACAATTCAGGGAACTCTCTCATTTACAGGCCGCGATCCTTGCTGCTCCAGATCTCCGTACCATAATTCTTAACGCTCAACCCAATGCGAATGATGCTACAGGTCGCGTTTACTGGAGTAATAGCGAAGGGATACTACTGAGCGCGTCACGGTTGCCACCAGCCTCTCAACAAAATGTATACCAGCTTTGGTTTGTCGTACCACCGAACCCCATAAGCGCTGGTATCTTTGCGATGGAACTTCACGAGGGATACATTCTTTCAAGAGTGGATGTTGCCGAAAACACAACACTCCCAACAGCAATCGCTCTGACCCTCGAACCCTCTGGTGGTGTTAAAACACCAAGCGGCAATGTATTGCTTTTAGGACGGACGGACCAGTAAATCACAAAACGAGAACCTTCGGAGTTAGACATCTTATTCGTATGCTTTTACTCGGATCCTGAAAAACCCAGACTTAGTAAGTTCGCAAGCAACTCATATGAACCAGCGGTTCCAGCCGGTAATTGTCTCCATAAACCAAGTCCCACATAGACCCATTGACCCTGTCCGTGCTTCGCTTCGACGAGTGCACCTCGTTTGACACCAGGATTCCATTCAAATGTGTCTTTAATTTCGATGAGATCGACATAATTGTCATCTTTATCGCCAAGAAAATACAGACCGCGCTCCTGAACCCAGTCATCCCACGTAGCAGCATCAACAATATTTGGCCAAGCAAAAACCTGGTGATCTGGAATTAATAAATGAATAGCAGCATTTTCATCCGTTACCCTATTGCGGCTCACTTTTGCCGGATATGGACCAAACTGGGCTTCGTTGAACTCAAATTTATTGTACTGGACAATTACAGTGCCGCCGGAAGCAACATAATTCAGTAGACGATCATTATGGGCTCTTAAGTCGGCACGTCGTTCGTAAGCACGAACGCCTGTGACAATAACGTTAAAACGATTGAAATCACCCCAAGCCAGATAATCATCATCGATAAACTCAACTCTTGCACCTAGCTGTTCAATAGCGGGTGGAACCGCGTCTCCCACTCCTTCGATATAACCTACTAAAAGATCGGGTTTAATCGTAATATCAAGTAAAGTGACTCGGCCTTCAGCCGACTGAACAAGATGGCGTCGTCCCGTGTGTGGATATTCAACAACTTGATATCCCAAATCAAAACGACGCTCTTGATGTTCAGTAAAAGCACTAATGGAATATTCACCAGAACGAACTAAGTCTCCTGGCTCAACCAAAAATCGAACGACTCGTGACTCGTCCTCACGGGTAAAATGAATGACCGCTTCAGAAGGCGTGCTAGTCCAACCGTCTGGCAACTCTAGCGCAACATTACCATCTGCACTTTTTCGACCAGTGTTCGTGACGGTTACCCTAACTTCAAAACTCTTCGTCTCTCGTGGGAACACAGCTATTTCTGGCGTAAGTTCTACAGCAAATCGTGGCACTACGTTTAGGGCAGCACGCTTTTCACCAGTAAATAAATCAGTGCCATGTCGATATTCAACTGATCGAGTAATGCGAATGGGCTGAGAGTCAAACTCTAGATCCAGCTCAGCTTGAAAAGGGCTCGGACGAAATGGCAACCCGAATGGCACTGTAGAATCTATGCTATACCGGGCCGCATTCGACTCGTGTTGCCAATGTATATCCGTGAACGCCGTATTATGAGAAATTTCAACATTGGAAGTACAACGGAATACTTCGCCCGCAGCCAGCCATTCAGATCCACACTGAGGCTCTGTTAATTTGAATCCCTGCAACGAAAGATTCGTGATTCGCACATCAAATAGACCGCGGTTAGCTATAGAGGTCAAAATTTCAACAGTCTGCCCGGGGGTGACGACTCCGTCGTCTGCCAGGATGTCAATACGGAGATCGTGTGCCAGTAAAACAGCCGCTTCAAACTGCTCTTGCTTTCTCAGTAATCGAAAATCAATCTCCGCTCTATCATGGGCACTAATATTCATCTGGAGAAGGTTCCTTCGCAACTCTCGAACAAGTTGTAAACCATTAAGGGTAACCGCTGCGACAGAACTTAGATCTTGGCGTTCAAATGCCAAAATCGCCGTCTTGACCTGACTAGCAATAGACGACAGCTTTATTGTTAGTTCGTTCGGTGGGGAGGAACCACCAAATTTTGTCAAACTTTCTAAAGATGTAGGAATACCATCAAATAAATCTGTCTCGTCTACAACCGCCGCCCTCGGCAGTACGGTGTCGTGAAGATAATACCCAGCGCTAGCCGAACCCGGAAGAACCAACAACGGCGACATCCCTTGGCATTTGTGCATACTCCGTGCATGACTACCAATCTCCGCGTATGTACGTCCTAAAAGGGGATCGTACCCACCCACGTCAATCGTTACGACATTATCTGGAGTAGGCTGATCTCCCCTAAAAAATGCTCTAAATCTATCGCTATAGTAAAACTTGCTGACTTGCCAGGGACGCAGGCCCTCTCTTATTTGCTCAGGAAATTCCAGAGGATTGGCTGCTGCCACGTATGCTTCATGTGCCAACATTCCAGACACTTGATGATGCTGACCACCGAATTGACCATCGGGGCTCATCGCACTAATAACATCTGGGCGAATAGTGCGAATCATACGCACCATATCACCAAGAATCTCCCTGTGCCCCCACTTTGCAAAGGTTTCCTCTTGACTGAATGAGTACCCAAAATCGACTGCACGTGTAAAATATTGCTCGGCCCCATCCAGTCGGTGGGCCGCCAATAATTCTTCTGTTCGAAGTGCCGCTAAAGCATCAAACAATTCAGGCCCGATCTCATTCTGCCCACCGTCACCACGAGTTGCTGTTAACAGTACTGTTCGGATGCCCTTACCTTTTGATAAAAAAGTCAATACGGCATTATTTTCATCGTCAGGATGGGCGGTGATCATCATGAAGGTACCCACCGTATCAAGCTGTCTTAGCGCGAGCCCTAAATCTCGCCTGTTTTCCGTAATCTGTGCGGGCTGGGCCAACAAAGAGACCTGTAAGACCCCGCAGAGGATCAGGCTTAGAAAACAGCTAATGCAACGCCACTCTCGCTTTCGTTTCATTATTTTTTGAGTATACACCGCAATCCTGTTCTTCCATTCCCATACTGATTAGAGATTATTTTCAGAAGCATGCGACCTTAATATTTTTTCATAAAACATCTCATACCGGGGAACGACTTTATCGGCACAAAATCTATCATGCAGCGTTTGCCAACCTGCCATAGTTATTTTCAGATGTCTCTGAGGATCATCCAAGAGAAGTAACGCGCTCTCAGCCATAGACTCTAAATCACTAGGTGAATGTAAAAAACCACTAACTCCATCTTCGATAATCTCTGGCAACCCACCAACATCAGAAGCCACAACGGGCACATGACATGCCATAGCTTCAAGAGCTGCCAAGCCAAAACTCTCTTGCGACGACGGCAAGAGAAAAAGATCAGAAATCGATAAAAGCGGCACCACTAATTCCTGCTCTCCTAGTGGTTCAACATCTTCAGAAATACCAAGCTCACGCGCGCGTCGCACAGTGGGCGCCAAATCAGGCCCATCACCCACAAGTAACAACCGTGCACTAACTCGTTGCCGTATTTTGTGAAATATTTCTATCACAGACTGTGTCCGCTTTACAGGACGAAAATTAGAGATGTGGGCAACAATTTTTGTTTCTGGATTATTTCCTCGATACCTTCTATCTAATTTGTCATCTGACAAGCGGCGATGAACATTGCAGTCGAGAAAATTAGGTATGACTTCAATTTCTGAGCGCACTGGTAATTCACGGTAAGTATCGTCACGTAAACTAGCAGAGACAGCCGTAACACCATCTGACTGATCTATACAAAATGCAGCCGTTTCAGAATAGGATGGGTCGCTGCCGATCAGAGTGACGTCTGTCCCATGTAATGTTGTAATGACTCGAGGTGCTTTAGAACCTCCAGAAGCCGCTAAAATTTGTCTTGCTAGATAAGCAGCCGCTGCATGAGGTATTGCATAGTGGGCATGAATGATGTCCAACTCAAACGCTTTCGACACCTCAACTAGCTTGTTGGCTAATGACAACAAATATTGAGGCTCCCTAAAAAGAGGGTACCCAGGCGTTTGCACTTCATGAAATGCAAGCCCAGCTTGAAATTCCCCTAATCGAAAAGGAGGTTCGGTGCTTATCAGACGCACCTGATGCCCACGCTCTGCTAATACCTTAGCTAGTTCCGTGGCTACAATTCCGCTACCACCAACAGATGCGTAACAAACAATACCGATGTTCATAATTCATCGAGGTGTACAAATTAAAAATTCTACTGTCGAAAAAACTTAAAGGAAAGTTATGAACAACAATGACTTCCCACCAATCCCACCACGTGAAAGCCGTTGCAGCGTCAAACAGCTGAATTGAATTTGTAATTTGGTATTCCCCGGACCTGTAGCTACAAACTAATATTTTTCTGCGGGTCAAAGATAATTATGTGCCCTCACCAAATGAGAGCCAAGTTCCTTTAAGTCCAGTCTGCCCAACACCAAGTTTTGACCAATCACAGACTCCTTCTGGAAATATCATTCTGAGACGATCTTGGTCACTAGCTGTGATGCCTACGGGATAATCAGAGAGTTCCACCGGTTTCACCTGGCATTTAATAATGTCACTGGCCAAAGGTGCCCCTGCCACCTCCCGAGGAGAAGGAGAAGATGGATAGAGGTCTTCACAACGTCCCTTTCCCCGAATCTGGGTCTCTACAATTTTCACTGGCTCTGTATCACGAGACCAACAGGTATCAGTTAGATCATCAGGTTTGGCCCTAGAAATCTTATCTGGGAGCGGATCTGATGACGCGTCAGCAGAAATATTTTCCAACCAGCGATCCATCTGAAGAAGTGCACCACTTAGAACCGGACTCTCGCTATTGTATAGTCCATATCGCATGTCTTCGACAAGCATCACATGATTATCGGTACGACCATTAGCCTTCTTTAAACGCTCACGCATTGAAAACGAATGATAGCGAGTATGCACATCACCACCCTCACGGTCATCACTGTAGGCACGGTAATCTATAATCGGGGTGACAGCTAACCCGCCACCCCCGTTTGTTAATCGACCCGTTTCGTACGCTGTGCGTATTGCTTCAAGATCAGCTTCCGTCCGAGACGCATGAAACCGTCCATCACCATCGTATCCGCCAATTCCTTCGTTTAAATCAAGAAATTGCGCCATCGTAATTACACCAGCATTAAGCGCCTCTAACCCATACTGGACACCGATGTTATCAAGTGCTCGGCGTGCAAAACCAGTGTCCGGATCTCTTCCGTACACATTGACATAGTGCTCGTAAACATCACAACGTGCACCCGATGGATTATCTGTAGCGTGATATTGAAAAATCTCTGGCAATGCATCTGGACAAAATTCACCCACCGTAACTCGACCAGCATTGACAGATACTTGTGACATCGTCTCTAACGCAAGAAAGCCGGCCACTGCCTGCTGCTCCGCTTCACTAAAAGTACCAAAACCTTTATTCGTAAAATAATGGTTTAACAAACGAGCATCAGTAATCATCGGAATTGTCGAAAAACCGACATCTGGAAAACTGCAACCCGGAATAATTCCATCAAGAAGACCTGGATAATTGTCAGCAATTTGATGGTTTTGATAGGAACCTCCAGAACATCCCCACCCGATAGTGTGGCGAGGGTTTCCAAAAGCTTCAATAAATCTTTCTTTAACCATCATCATCGTTTCGGCAGCCAATAAATCATTACAATTGTTGGCAAACACATTCAGACTTGACGACGCAACCGCGTAACCTTGTCGAAGCATCACATCGTCTGTAACACCACCAGTCCGGGCACCCTGTCGAAACCAACCGTTAACACATCCACCACCGAATGTGTAAATCAATCGCCCATTCCAACCAGAAGGGGGTGTCCATGGATCAGGAACAGAATCGGTTACCGGATCATGTAAAACAGCAATTTGGTAAATAGCTCGATTAATAGTTCCGGTTTCAATACGGACTATATATGGAACCTCCGCATTCGAAAGAGTTGTCGTCGTGGCCAAATCTTCCGGGCGCGTTCTGATATTTAATAAGGGTTTTAGCTCACCATCCTGCGTCGACCGATACCCGTAATCAACTCGACGTTTTATCGAACAATCCTCACTAATGGGGGCTCCCAGCGTCTCTCCAGAGAGAAGAGTAAACGCGTCTGTCTCGCACATGAAAGGAGTTTCGTGAGGCCCTGAAAACACTGGACCTTCTATCGGGTGGTTGGTAATAAACAGAGTTGCTCGGTTCGTACCATCACTGGTTAACAGTCTCACTTCATTGGTAGGCTCAAGGGTCTCTAGAAGGCCAACCAAACCTGCACCGTCACTGCGGAATTGACTTGTCACATCAACTCCATTGAGCGTCAAACGTAGCTCAGATAATGACTGGTTTTTGGGTGCAATGACTTCTATAAGCGCATCGCCACCCGTGACCATTTCAGGGCGTCCAGACAATGTGACGAGTTTATATGACTCGACAACATCATCATCCCCAATAACAACACACGCTCCCAAACCAACCATCAGGAAGGCAGCCAAGAAAAACTGTGCGCTCAAGGAAAACAGCCGTTGAGGAGAAGAGACAACTGCCATGAGTTCAAACTCCTACCTTAATATTGGCACAGGCTTGCCTCACCCGTGCATTATTTTACAAAGCCCGATGAGAGTTTACCTCTGTTCAGTTGGATCAGACCCGTCAAGTGGGGCACCCGTACCAGACGAACCTGCAAACAATTTTGTTCCATCTGGCAATGTCACATCTCGACCATTTGCTCTTAAACCGCCATCGAGGGCCTGATATCCCTCAACTAGAACCTCTGTTCCAGGTGACACGGAATCTTTTTTCCACCCACGGCGCACCAATGCTCCAGGAGGGCCTGCCTCTATCATCCAACTATCGACAGAACCGTCGTCGTTGGTGACGTCAACGTGCATCCAAGAATGTGGATTAATCCACTCCATCTTAGTGATTTTTCCGCTCAATCTGACTGGTTTTGTCGCATCAAATTCCGCTGAGAATGCATGATGCGCTACCACCGGAATGGCCCCTATCAGTAACGCCGTACCCATCAACGCTATTGTCATTGTTCGCATCGATCTTGTCTCCTAACTGTGCTCCGTGCTGCACCTTGATAAATGTCAAATCTAGTGCTTCTGTTTATACCTAATACCATCATTCTCGCGCGCGTGAACCAGTGAGTATACCTTCCATACCGTAGTTTCCTTCGTGGCACGCGTACTCCACTAATTCGTATTGCCCATCTTCCGCGTCTCTGGAAAATCTGAACATCCCCGTCCATGGTGCCGTCCACACTTTCGGATCGTCAATTGTGAATTGATATTCAAGTAGTTCTGGCCCCAGAAGAGTGTACCGTTCGGTAAGCGTCATATCAGCACTCGAACCGCGGTAAGATGCCCGGCCATTAAAATTAGTCGTGGTAACCTCAAGCGTGTCCCCATTCCATCGACCTTGCGGAACCCCCAACCATAAACGTAAATCGTCGCCAGCCTCAGCCTGCGGCTCCGTGGGAATCACCCGTGTTTCATGGATCATCTCTTTCGTAATCGCGACGTACCCCGGGCCCTGCACGATCTGCAGACCATTGTTATACCCGATTGGCATCATCATTGACGGCAAACCGCGGGTGATGCAGCGAACATAAGGCGTGGTGTCTTCGGGACCAGCCGATGGG